>CAZZBF010000007.1:0-61773 GCA_964652795.1 uncultured Syntrophales bacterium
AAAAACGTTTTTTTAGAAAGCTACCTCAACCTTCAATATTAGAGATCGGGTGTAATGATGGTGTCTTACTCAAGCCATTAGCGGAAATGGGTGTTCGCTGTGTCGGCGTAGATCCTGCGACAAATGTGGTAAAATCATTAATTCACGCAGAAGATTTTATTGTTATCAACGATTTTTTCAGCGAACAATTAGCATATCAGATAAGGGAAAAATACGATCTATTTGATGCTGTCCTCTCAAGTTATTCTTTTGCCCATATCAACGACATGGTTGATATTATGAAAGGAGTAAAATGCTTACTCAAAGATGACGGGGTGTTCATATTTGAAATTTATTATCTGGGCACCTTAATTGATGAGATGCAGTACGACATGATTTATCATGAACATATGAGCTATTATTCCCTGACTGCATTAATATATTTCTTAAAACAGTTTAATATGGAGATATTTGATGTTAAGTATATCCCGGGTGTCAGATCCGGATCTGTACGTTTCTACGCGAAAAATATCGGTCAACGAACTGAAACAATTTCATCTGCTGTTACAGATATGATACAGCATGAAAAAGATAAAGGGTTTGAGAAGATAGAAACATACTCTGCGTACACTGCAAAGGTAAATGCAACAAGGGATCAGCTTTTAAATCTCCTTGATCGCCTGAAAAATGAAGGCAAGACAATTATCGGATATGGTGCATCCGGTAGAGGAACAATTGTCATGAATTACTGCGGTATTGATGGAAGATATCTGGATTATGTTGTTGATGATGCACCTGCAAAACATGGCTTTTTCACACCTGGAACCCATGTACCCATTAAGCCATGGGAATTTACGGCCGAATCCGAATTTCCTGATTACATTGTGCTGTTTGCTTGGGCTTTTACCGATGAAGTCATCAAAAAGAGACAGGATTATCTTAAAAAGGGTGGGAATTTTATCATCCCGCTTCCGGAAGTCAGAATCGTGTCGAAATAAATTTTTTTAATAGCGGAAAAATAAAATGAAAGTAATGACAATAATGGGCACCCGACCAGAAATGATCAAAATGTGGTCGGTATTAAAAAAGTTGGATGATTTGAACTTTGATCATATTATGGTTCATACGAGCCAGAATTTTACAAAAGAATTGAAGGATTTCTTCTTTGAGGATTTGGAGCTGAGAGCGCCGGATTATGATCTTCAAATTGATACTAGTTCATATGGCAGAGAAGTTGCCGATGTTGTACGAAAAAGTGATGAATTGTTTGAAAAAACTAAACCTGATGCATTAATCGTTTTAGGAGACACTTATAGCGGACTATCAGTATTGCCAGCTGCTAATCGTGGGATAAAAATATTTCACATGGAGGCCGGGTTAAGGGCATGGGATAAGCGGATGCCGGAGCAGAAGAATCGTATTTTAATTGATCATATATCGGATATATTGCTTCCGTTTAACCAGTATCACAGGGAAAACCTTATCAGGGAAGATATTCACCCGTCAAAAATATTTGTCTCCGGTAATCCAACTTTTGAAGTCATGCGGGCATTTCAGGATAAAATTAAGAATAGCAATATACTGAACACTTTGGATTTAAGCCCAAAAGAGTATGTTTCGGTGACCGCGCATAGAAAAGAAAATGTCGATGATATGGAGTCTCTTCAAGCAATTCTGAAAGGTCTCGGCTTGGTTTATGAAAAGTTCAAAAAAGAAGTTATTTATCCTATGCATCCTAGGACAAAAAGCAAAATAAAAGGCATCTCGATTCCCAAAGGGATAAGAATTATTGATCCATTGGGATTTTATGATTTTAATCATCTCAGCATGAATGCATTCTGTCTGCTTGGGGATTCCGGCACTACGCCCGAAGAAAGCTTGTTCTATAAGGTACCGTGCGTCAGCCTGCGAAAGAGTACTGAACGACCTGAAACCGTTGAGGCTGGAGCGCATATCGTTGCAGGGATTGAACCTGTTAACATCGTGGAAGCGGTTGAAACCGCTGTCAGCATGGAATGGAGTGCAAGATATGATCTGTATGAGGATTTCAGCCCGTCTTCAGTTGTGATCAATGTCCTGAGAAGTCAGATAACCAATTATTTTTAGATCTGAAAAGATTAAATATGCTAATAGATTATCAATGAACATCCTTTTAATTACAATTTATTACCCTCCGGTAATCAGTTCGCTGTCTACCATGATGCAGGAATTGGCAGAAGAATTAACTCTAATGGGGCATCAGGTTACAGTTGCAACGGCTAAGCCTCAGGACGACTTGAATTTGAGTCTTGAAGCAAGACAAAAAACCTTCGACACGTTTTCAATAGAAAAAGATGTTCGTGTGATCAGGGTCAGTACACCTCCTCTGAAAAATAAAAAGTATTTTTTAAGAGGTCTGATCCAGTTAATGCTGCCTTACTTTTTCTTGAAACAGATAAAGAAATTTGTAGACGAAAAAATCGATGCTGTAATTGTTTCATCCCCCCCTTTATCACTGGCAACATTGGGAAGTAAGATTAAAAAAAGGTATGGGAGTAAATACATTTTATGTGTTCAGGATATTTTCCCTCAAAATGCCATAGATCTCGGGGTTATGAAAAACAAACTGGTAATCAAATTCTTTGAGCATGTAGCGAAAAGTGCTTATCTGTCTTCCGATATAATGACATCCCATACGCAAAGCAGCAGAAAATTCTTAATCGAGAAAAAAAATGTTCCGCCAGATAAGATATGCTATGTTCCCAATTGGATAGATGGAACTTCGTATATAAATGCAAGAAAAACCGGTTTATACAGGAAGCAATACGGGCTTGAAGATAAATTTATTTTTCTATTCGCGGGTGTTATCGGCCCTTCTCAAGGACTTGATGTGCTTATTAAAGCAGTCGCCGAAGCCAAAAATATTCCTGATGATATATGCATTCTTATCGTGGGGGAAGGGGCAGAGAAAGACAGGCTAATGAAGTTGAAAGCGGAATACTCTCTTAGTAATATAGTATTTGAACCTTTTGTTTCTCTGGAAGAATATCCCAAGTTGGTAAAAGACGTTGATGCGGGAATCGTATGTTTAAGTAGTCTAAATAAAACACCTGTTGTGCCAGGAAAAGTATTGGGATACATGGCATCGTCTGTTCCTGTTGTTGCATTGCTAAACAAAGAAAGTGACGGACATATGATAATAGAAGAAGCTGAATGCGGTTATTCAATTGCTTCCGATGCCTCTACCGAAGAAATTTCAAATTTAATTTTGCAAATATATAATGAAAAAGACAAATTGAAGCAGTATGGCGAAAATGGTCACAGGTATGTTTTGAAATATTTCACAAAAAGTAGCTGTATTGATAATCTGATAAAACTAATATGACGCTTGTCAAAGCTTAATGGGCTCCTGTCCCGGTCCCCGTAATGAAAATGTTATTTCATCCCTTTTGTGGCAACAAAATCCTATAACCTTAAAACTTTCATGACTAAGTACATTGTTTAATAAATACGATGACGTATTAATGTTGACATAATGGGTTTATAATGGTATTATACCATTCCGAAGGAGGCAATATTATGCCGAGGAAGAGCCCATATAGCATTACCCTCAACGAAAGTGAACGAAAATATTTAGAAAAACTCTCAAAGAAATATACGTCACCATATAGAGACGTTATCCGTGCAAAAATAGTTTTATTGGCAGCACAAGGTCTATCAAATGACATTATCGCTTCACGATTGGATACACCACGACAGATTGTCAGCAAGTGGCGAAAACGATTCTTCCAGATGCGCTTTGACGGGTTACTTGAACAACCGCGTAAAGGGCGCTCATCCACTTTTTCCTCCTCAGGTAGTAGTAGCAGTAAAAGCACTGGCATGTGAACTTCCTTACTAGCACGGAATACCTTTATCCCGATTTAGCATTGATGAGATCCATCGAAAAGTTATTACGACAGGTCAAGGTATTACAGGACGGTTCATTCCTGAATCGTAAGGAAAACATATTGGCATTTGGCAATCCCGGCAGCGGGAAGACACATTTATTATGTACTCTCGGACAGGAACTGATTTGGTAGGATTACCGGGTATATTTTTCTCGGTGTAGTTTTCTGGTAGAGGAATTGCTTCGTGATAAAAGGGAACTGAAGCTTGACAGGAAGCTTAAGAAACTTGCAAAATATGACGCACTGATCCTCGATGACATTGGGTATGTTAAGCAGGACCGGGAAGAAATGGAGGTGCTTTTTACACTTTTGGCTCAACGTTATGAACGGGGAAGCGTGATGCTTACCAGCAATCTTCCTTTCTCGAAATAGGAAAGTATTTTCAAGGATCCGATGACAACTGCGGCAGCGATTGATCGATTGGTTCATCACAGTGTCATTCTTGAGCTGAACGTACCAAGTTATAGAATGGAACAGGCCATACAACGTAAACAATGACGCGTTTGGAATACAGGAAACACTATATCTTGCATGACATTTATAATCTATTTTAACAAGAACTGACGGGAATAATAATTGTCGTTAGAGGGAAATAATAGTTGACGTTAATCACTTTTTTTCTCTTTGAATAAATCAAAATGTCCAAGAGCCTTTTCCCTTGAAGGAGCATAGAAGATAGAACGTAAATCATCAGCTACATCTTTTTTCAGTTTCTTCGGAACCTTGGTCAGGACGTTCCTGTCAATATGTGCCGTGCAGCGCTGTAACTTGGTCTGTGAGAACTCTTCTTTGAATACTGTCTCCAACCCCTTTCAAAGTAAAGTTACGACCATAGGAACCATTACGATGATTGATATCTCCTTCCCCGCGTACATAGGGTTCTCTCCCGAGAAAACAGGTGAGTTCTGCACCCATCATCGCTGTCATATAGCCTCCGATAATTTCTCTAACATCCTTTCGAATCATTTCAAAGATCTGTTCCTGTTGCTTTTGAATCTCCTTGAATACTTCTACAAGTTCAGGTACACTCACTTCCAGTTTCATGGCGCTTTCTCCTTTTTATTTAGGTTTTGGGATAAACCCTTTTTTAAAGGAAAAGCGCCTTTTTTCTACACCTTTAAAAATTTACACAAGATATCTTACACTACCGGATTCTGGAACGGGAAACCTTCGGGGCAAGCGGATTATGTTTTATCTGCTGATGAGAAAACCAGTATCCAGGCCAGAATCCGTAAACACAAAACATTGAGACCATTACCAGACAGCCCGATGAAAGTAGAGCATGAGTATCAGCGCGGTGGTTCTCTAAACTATATGGCAACCTGGGATGTCCACCGGGGAAAAATATTCGGCAATGTAGAACCTCAAACCGGCATAAAGCCATTTGGACGTCTTGTAGATCATGTGATGAGTCAAGAACCTTATCGGTCAGCCTCACGAGTCTTCTGGGTTGTTGACAACGATTCGTCCCACCGTGGAGAGTCTGCCATTACAAGACTTCAAAAGGCATGGCCGCCATAATGATTCACCTCCCAATTCATGCAAGTTGTTTAAATCAAACAGAAATATATTTTTCAGTGGTTCAACGTAAAGTTCTAACACCCAACGATTTCGAATCACTGACGGATATTGAAGATCGCTTGCTAAGATTCCAAGATCATCATGAGAAAGTTGCCAAGCCATTTGAATGGAAATTCACGCGAGGAGATTTAGCAAATCTCTTGAGAAAACTTTCTAATCATCCTGAACTGACAGAAATAGCTGCATGATTTCCTGGAACATAAAATACGTCACCGTAATTACGGGGTAGAGCACTTAGCAAAATAAACATCAAATCAATTAATGCCATACCTTTTGAGCGAGAGGGTTGCATAGCTGGTTTTCTGGTAATTGCGGGAAGCGAGGTGACGCAGCAATCTATTCTAATTACAAGGAGTTAGCAATTTCTTCACGTTCCCCTTCGTTGCACTCAGGGGTTCGGTTCACCGCAATGACATAGTGGGTATTATGCAAACCTCTCAAATAACCGGGGTTGATATACATAAATACCGGAGAAGAAAAATGATAGGGAGAAAGAAAGCCTGGAAATTAGGAATTGTGATCTGTGGTTTCATCGCCTTATTTCTATTACTCAATGTAGAAACATCTACACGACAAAGCATAAATTATCAAAATCGAGTTTTCAAGATTCCACTTTATCTTAAGATATCAAATTTTTTAGACCGGCATTATAATTATAAATGGTTAGTTGACAAGATTCTGCATGATCAGAAGGAGGAAAGCGAAAAAGCAAAGGCAATATTTCATTGGACAGTATCCCACATAAAAAGTCAGCCGCCTGAGCTCGATATTGTAGATGATCACGTATGGCATATTATCGTCCGTGGTTACGGTGTTGCTGATCAGGCAGCAGATGTTTATGCCACTTTGTCTAATTATGCGGGTCTGAAGGCCTTTATTCTATCGCTAAAAGGTTCCAGTGGATCTATTTCTATTCCTAATCATATTCCCCTATCGGCTGTATATTTTGATGGCGCATGGCATCTCAGTGATCCCTATAACCATGTCCAGTTCGAAAATGGGGAGGGTAGATGGGCTACAATTAAAGAAATTATATCTGGTGATTGGAGAGCAAATACTCAGGAAAAGGCCCCGAAAAGAAAGGATTCATTTAACTACCAGGATTACTTCCAATCTCTGGGAACAATTGACTTCAATGCTCTTTACCGGGGCAGCAGGTCAAGCATTCAGGATCCTTTTAACAGGTTATTGAATTTCTTTGGTGTGGGTCGGAAATAGTATGAAAAGAAAATTACCAGGATTTGATGAATGGCTTTGAACAAGGTTGATCTTTTGAAAATATGGATTCAGAAGTGGTGGGTTCTATGGATTGTCTTTTTTGTTTTCACAGCCGCCATGGCATTATTCATCCAGTTGATCATTTTGCCTTATTTTCTTCCCCATGTCCATTATGGACATGGTCTGTTCGTGCCCGATTCAACAGGATTTCATCAAATTGCTCAAAACGTTGCCGGAAAGATGGCAAATAATGGTTGGGAAGCATGGGAATTAAAACCTGAAGGTTTATACCCTGCCGGAATAGCTTCTCTTTTTTATTATTTATGGACACCGGAACCATACTCGGTCATTCCCTTTAATGCTGCTGTACATGCCACTGCCGGGTGCCTGGTTTTTTTCTTGCTGACTTTTTTTATCAAAAATCGTTTTGTGGCTGTGGCGGGGGCTACTCTTTTTATTATAAATCCTGCATCATTCGAGTGGACAGCGCAAATTCATAGAGATGGTACTTTTATACTCGGAAATCTTCTGGTTCTTTCCGCCTGGCTTGCTTTGATAAAAGCATCCAAGTCTCGTGAATGGCAGAGTTTTATTTATGCCCCCGTTTTAACTTTGCTGGGTGTTTTTCTAATTTTGGTTTCACGACCATACTGGAATCAGGTTGCATTGGTTGCTTGTTGTTGTATATTTACTTTGATGTTGTTTGTTTGGGTGCGTGCTCTGTTTAGGAATATTTCATCGGGTGTTCAATATATTAGGGTGATAATACTTGGTTGCATCATTATTGCCATTCAAATTCCTTTTATTGATAAATATCATTCTTTTGGACAAAAAATTAAATCAGAACAACTGCAGCAAGAACACTCCTTCAATAAATCGTTGTTATCCGAGGAGCTGTCACCTTATCACTTATCCATAGATGAATGGCGGCCTGGTTCAGTTTGGCACGATCAACAATTGCGTGATTCAGGTCGATCAGAAAAGTCATTTAAACAGGAAGACAAATGGATTTATAATCGTTATATTCCCGATTTTATCCAGAGTAAAATGTATGGTTTGTCGATTTGTCGGAAAGGTACAGCATCCTCAGGCGGAAAAACCTCAATAGACCAAAGTTTTAAGCTGAATTCTGTAAGTGCCTATATTTCATATCTGCCTCGCGCACTACAAATCGGTTTTCTCAGTCCCTTCCCGTCGCTCTGGATTGGAACCGGTAGCACACCGGCCAGTACAATCGGAAGGTTAGTAATGGGTTTTGTAACCCTATTTTTTTATGTACTTCTAATTTTTTTCATCTGGGGTCTCTGGGTAAATAGGAAGAGTATAGAATTATGGATTATTTTTCTATACAGCACCTTCGGTTTACTTATATTTACTTATGCATACGCTAATGTGGGAACACTTATGCGTTTGCGATACGGCTTCTACATGGTTATTGTGGGAGCTGGTTTTGCCTTCACCATTCAAAAAATCCTTGAATACAAGGAATCATCTTCCAATAAATAATCTTATAGAATGACCCTACTCCAACGCAACATTATTGCCAACCTCACTGGTAACGTTTGGACAGCTGTTTTGTCGATTGCAACCATTCCGATCTATATCTATTTTATGGGTATTGAATCCTATGGTCTTATCGGGTTTTCCATTACACTTATGGCAATTTTTGCAATTCTAGACTTGGGCATTACGGAAACGATCAGTCGTGAAATGGCAAGATTAACCGCAGTTCCGGAAAAAGCACAAGAAATGCGAAATCTTGTCCGTACTCTAGAGATACTTAACTGGATAATCGCCATATTTATCGGTATATTAATGTTCTGCCTTGCTAAACCTATTGCACTTTACTGGATACAACCGGACAAACTTGATCACCGAACCATTTATTATGCCGTACTCTTAATGGGCTTATCTATGATGTTTCGATGGCCTTCCAGTTTTTATTCCGGTGCCTTGATAGGTTTACAGAAGCAGGTTTTGCTTAATGTAATTTTAGCCAGTATGACAACGTTACGATGTGTCGGTGCTATCCTGATTCTCTGGATGGTTTCTCCCACTATCAAGGCCTTTCTTATGTGGCAATCTATTATTTATGCCTTTCAGACAATGACTATGGCCTTTTTCCTCTGGTCTAATCTTCCTAAAACCGGAATGGAAACCGTCTTCCAGCTGTCTCTTTTAAGTGGTGTTTGGCGTTTCGCTGCGGGAATGAGCGGGATTACAATAATAAGCTTGGTTATGTCTCAGGCAGACAAGTTTATTTTGAGTAAACTGCTGACCTTAGAAGCATTCGGATATTACTCCCTTGCGGTGGTGGTAGCAACAAGTTTTAGTCGTCTGATGGGTCCCCTGGTCACCGCTCTATACCCGCGACTTACCCAGCTTGTAGCTACGAAAGATACAGAAACGCTGAAACATACTTATCATGGTGGTTGTCAATTGATGTCTGTACTTATCATACCTGTTGCCTTTTTCATGGCTTTTTTTGCTAAAGAGATCATTCTTCTCTGGACTCAGAACCCGACAACTGCCGAAAACATACATCTTTTAGTTACGTTTTTGGCAATAAGCACTATGTTCAACGGACTGGCACATATCCCATTGAGTTTGCAATACGCTTCTGGTAGAATACGTATGATTTTTTATATAAGTATGGGAATGATGATTATTCTGATTCCTGGAATATTTCTGATGACACACTATTTCGGAGCGGTAGGTGCAACCGTAATCATGATGGTAATCAACCTATTATACATGGTAATAATCACGCAACTCATTCACAGACATCTCTTTCCTGAAGAAAATCGGCATTGGTATATCAGTGATGTCGGATTACCGTTGATAGTGGCGTTGATTGCAGTCGGAATTGGACGAGTATTCATTCATGGGACTATTCTAATTGTACCACTCGTTCTGGAACTCGCGGCAGTTGCTTTTGTTACTTTAAGTGTGACGGCTTTGGCAGCGCCCATCGTCCGGAATTGGCTGTTGAACCGCATTACATATTTTTCCCCACTACTGTCCGGTTAAAAGTTTAGCAACATGACATAACATTTTGATATTAAATAGATAATTAACCATTTTTATTTTTTTCGATTTGAAAATTTACACGATTGATCCTGAGTTATAAGCTTCCCCCTAATTTTAGAGGAGGCACACTCATGAATTCAGGAAAAACCGTATTTGCTCAGATACTTCAGCACTTATTATGCTACGAGTTCAATAAATTTGTTACAAAATACAATGGCAATTACAAAATCAGAAAATTTCCCTGTTACGATCAGTTTCTGTGTCTGGCTTTTGCCCAGTTAACGTGAGACCTTTGCACAACTCGTCAAGTGTCATCCTTTGATCACCAATTTGTCGCCGAAAAAGTGGTTATTGAGAGCTAAGTCCCTGATTATACTTGACATTTAATAAATATTGTGCCATATTTCCGTTAAATTCATCACTCTGGAAGACATATGGGCTTCAAGAAAATGAAAACCAATCTAACCTTTACCGATCTCTCTCTTTTTGCTTCCATCGAAAAAAACCGGGCCATAAAAAGAATGGAACAAATCAACACTATCGTGAATTGGTCCAGAATCGATAATTTGCTCATGAAAAACTATCCCGTCGGCAGGAGTGCCGAGGACAATGAAGCCTATCCGCCACTGATACTTATGAAATGTCTCCTGCTTCAATAATGGTTTAAGATCGATTCCGACCCCGAATTGGAAACTCAGATTAATGACAGAATCTCCTTCAAGAAGTTTCTGGGTCTTGCTTTCGCAGATTGTGCATACTTTTCTTCCCATGTGGCTGAATCTATGAGAGTGAGATTATTTCTATATGAAATATTTATTTATAAAAGATTTCTTTTGTAAGGAGTTGTAATAAAGGTTAATAAATTGATTTTATGCAGTAACCCGATAGCCCAGTATCGTTCATATAAAAGTGAAATAGATTCCGTAATTTCCAGAGTACTCGATAGCGGACGGTATATCTTGGGAAATGAGGTTCAGTTGTTTGAAGAGGAGTTTGCGAACTATATCGGTGTGGCACATGGAATCGGGGTAGGTAGTGGGACAGAGGCTATCCATTTAGCTCTTGCTTCCTGCGGGATAGGGCCGGGTGATGAAGTAATAACGGTTTCTCATACTGCGGTGGCAACTGTGGCAGCAATTGAACTGGCTGGCGCAATCCCTGTACTGGTGGATATTGATCCCAACTTTTACACAATAGATCCGAAGAAAATAGAATCAGCTATTACCTCGCACACAAAGGCAATCATTCCTGTCCATATTTACGGACACCCTGCAGATATGGATCCCATAGTAGAAATCGCAGGAAAATATAACTTAAAGGTAATAGAGGATTGTGCTCAGGCGCATGGAGCGACGTATCAGGGGAAGCGTGTGGGTTCAATAGGCGATATCGGGTGTTTTAGTTTTTATCCGACCAAAAACCTCGGGGCCTTGGGTGATGGGGGAATGGTTGTAACCAACAATGAAAAACTTGCAGAAAAAGCCAAGCTGCTGCGGGAATATGGTTGGGCTGAGCGTTATGTGAGTCATTTTGCCGGATGGAATACTCGCTTGGATGAAATACAGGCAGCCATATTACGCGTCAAGCTAAAGCATTTGGATGAAGATAATTCGAAGAGGAGGCGTATTACAGAATTGTACAGTAAAGAATTGGAGGCGTGCGATATAATTCTACCGAAGCAAAGGAAAGATTCTGCACATGTATATCATTTATATGTAATCCGTTCAGAAAAACGCGATATGTTGCTGACTTTTTTGAAAGGAAAGGGCATTGGCGCTCTGATACATTATAACGTGCCTGTACACCTTCAACCGGCATACAGAAGTTTACATGGTTGTGATAAATTGCCGGAAACGGAAAAGATTACTAAGGAAATAATTTCATTGCCCATTTATCCTGAGTTAAATGAATCGGATATTCAGACAACAATTAAAACTATAAGAGATTTTGCAGGAGCAGCAAATGATTGATGGTATTGTTATAAAAGCCTTGAAAACCCACGAAGATGACCGTGGCTTTTTTCGAGAAATATTTCGCTTCTCAGAAGAA
Source organism: uncultured Syntrophales bacterium (assembly GCA_964652795.1). GTDB lineage: Bacteria > Desulfobacterota > Syntrophia > Syntrophales > JADFWA01 > JAUSPI01. Next base: position 11,787 of record CAZZBF010000007.1, read on the forward strand.
TTCAATGATGCTTTTGTTGGCCAGTTGAGTCATTCCCTTGTGAAAGAAGGCGTTATCAAGGGATGGCATGGGCACAAAGTACAATCACAATGGAACTATGTGGTAACGGGTCTGATAAAAGTTGCTCTATATGATGATCGAGCCAAATCTCCGACCAACAAAAAAAAGATGGAGTGTTTTGTTGGAGACGACCATGAGCCTCGCGCATACTTTTTCCCTCCGGGCGTTCTGCACGGCTATAAGTGCCTGAAAGACCCTATGCATATAATTTATGTCACATCAGGCGTATATGATTTATCTGATGAGGTTAGAATAGCTCTTGATGATCCTGAAATAGGATTTAACTGGAAGAAATGAATAAAGATATTTTAACATTTTATAATAATAAAAGAATTCTGATTACTGGCGGTCGGGGATATCTTGGCTCTATTTTGACCAATATGTTGAGTCATGTCGGCTGTAAAATCATCCGATTAGGGCGATCAGAAGTTGACCAAAGCACAAAAGGATTTAAAGTGGATTTGACTGATATAAAAGGTGACATACGCGACAAAAAGACTTGGGTTGATAATCTTGAACACATTGATTATGTTTTCCATTTTGCCGCACAAACAAGTGTCTACAAAGCAGAGCAGGATGCTTTTGAGGATTTCCGATCAAATGTCTTGCCAATGCTTCATTTGCTTGAGGTGTGCAAAAAAAATCAATGGCAGCCAAGTGTATTGTTTGCGGGGACAGTGACAGAAGCAGGCATTCCTACCGCAATTCCTGTGGATGAGTCATGTCCAGATCAACCTGTAACCGTATATGATCTACACAAACTCATGGCGGAGAAGTATCTGCGATATTATACGAATCAAGAGTTTGTGCGTGGTGTAGTTTTACGGCTGGCTAACGTTTATGGACCGGGGGCAAAGAGCAGCAGTGCTGACCGGGGAATATTAAATATGATGATGCGCAAAGCTCTGGCGGGTGAACCATTGACGGTTTATGGAAAAGGTGATTATCTGCGGGATTATATTTATGTTGAGGATGTGATCTCCGCATTTTTGAGTGCAGCTATATACATAAGGCAGTTAAATGGAAAACATTTCATCCTTGGAAGCGGAAAAGGCCATACAATTGCTCAGGCAATTAATCTTGTTGCAGACCGGGTTGCCTTAAAGACGGGAAAACGTGTTCCTGTGAAACACGTTGATCCTCCTTCAGCTCAATCTTCGATTGAAGCGCGTAATTTTGTTGCTGATACACAGCAGTTTTTCCTGGCAACAGGTTGGAGAGCCCACTATTCATTAACAAACGGAATAGATCAAACCTTAGAAATTCTATCCAAACAGGTCTATGCCTGATATTTCAATGTTTATAGCTGGTTGAGAAGGTGAATGATGAATGAGGAGAATATCAACACAGATATTATTAAATTGAATATAGGTTGCGGCGGACGTCCTTTACCGGAGTATATCAATATAGATTCTGATGATCTGCAAACATTGAAGCGCCGTTATCCACAACAACATTTTCCCGAGGATATTGAGATTTATAACTATGATATTTTCAATCTTCCTTTCCCTGATGGTAGTGTTTCCGAAGTTAAAGCGGCTTCCTTAATTGAGCATCTACCTTTTATCGAAGAGCCCAAGTTTTTTTATGAAGTGAAACGGGTATTACGTCCAGGAGGAATTTTCCAGTTTTCAACGACGGATTTTGAAGAAATAGTAAAATTATGGCTGGCCGCTGAAGATGATTGGCAGGATTTTTATCGCAACGATGACGAGGCTATTGCGCAGCAGCATTGGTTTGGTCAATATTCATACTCCACTGCTAACCGATGGGGATACCTGTGCGCTATGATTTTTGGTAGTCAAAATGGGGAAGGTCAGTTCCATAAAAATTGCTATACTGTTTCTAAAATTAGAGGCATATTGAAGCATTTGGGATTTCAGGAGTTAGAAATATCATACTATCAGTGGAAGGGAAACCGTGATCCCATGATTGATGTGCGGGCAATGAAACCTATCAAATAAATTAGTGTCAAATTGATCAAAGATATAAAGACAAGTACACTTTCCATTGATAATTTTTTACTAAGGATGTCTTCCTGTTACTTCTATATATGTTGAAATGGAGTGAAATTTATGGATGTAAATTACAAGCTACCGGACTTTACCGGTCAAAAGATACTGATCACCGGCGGGCTGGGATTTATAGGAAGCAATCTTGCCCATAAATGTCTTGAACTGGGGGCCAAAGTAACTGTTTTCGATTGTCTGGATCCGAGATCAGGGGGCAATCTATATAATATTAATGACATACGGGATTATATTGAAATATGTTTTCATGATATTTTAAACTTTGATCAAATCAGTGAACATATTGTTGACAAAGATATCATCTTTAACTGCGCGGCATCCACTTCGCATTCCTTCTCAATGCGGGAACCGTGGCTTGACCAGGATGTAAACAGTAAAGGAATGATCAATTTATTGGAAGCTATTCGTCGTTTCAATCCAGATATTAAGTTCGTGCATATCGGCACATCAACTCAATTAGGAAAATTGCACTATCAGCCAGCGGATGAATTCCATCCGGAGTTTCCAACTGACATATATTCAGCTAACAAAAGCGTTTCGGAAAAATATGCTTTGATATACGCAACCGCATACAACTTGAATCTTTGTGTAATCAGGCTTGCTAATGTGTTTGGGCCTCGTGCAAGTATTCACAGCCCAGAATTCACTTTCAATAATTATTTTATTGGCCTTGCGTTGCAAAATAAAACGATCACAGTTTTTGGTGACGGAAAACAATTAAGAAATGTTTTATTTGTTGATGATGCTGTAAACGCTCTCATCTTAGCCTCACAAAGTAATAAAATGAAAGGGGAAACCTTTTTCGCGGTTAGTGATAACCATTACAGTGTTATCCAGATAGCTGAAAAAACTGTAGAATATATCGGGACAGGCAATGTCAACCATGTTGACTGGCCGGCAGAAAAAAAAGCTATAGATATAGGTGATGCAGTAATAACCAATAAGAAAATAAAGGGATTTATTAATTGGCTTCCTCAGTGTGATTTGGAGTCAGGTCTTGTTAAGACTAAGGACTATTACGCAGCTTGTCTGGATAAATATTTAAAGTGATAAAAGGTGTTAAAATGAAAATCGTTATTACGGGTGCCCTTGGGCACATTGGTTCAAAAATAATCCACGAAATTCCGATCTCTGTTCCCGATGCTGAGATTGTTATGATAGACAATCTCATGAGCCAGCGTTATTGTTCCCTTTTTAAATTGCCCCAAGAAACAAACTATCACTTTATCGAGGCGGATGTCACAGAAACAGATTTACATCCTTTGATTGAAGGTTCAGATGTCGTAATTCATCTGGCAGCAATAACGGATGCGGCAGGTAGTTTTAAAAATAAAGAGCATCTCGAGCATGTCAATTATAATGGAACTGTCAAGGTTGCCAAGGCCTGCATGGATGAAGGATGCCCAATGATACATATTTCGTCGACAAGTGTCTATGGGACTCAAAAAGAAATCGTCGATGAAGATTGTTCCATCGAAGAACTGCAACCCCAAAGTCCCTATGCTGAAACGAAATTAAAAGAGGAAAAATTCCTTCAAGATTCAGGTGCTTCAGGAAAATTAAGATTTACAATTTGTCGTTTTGGAACGATAACGGGTGTTTCCCCCGGAATGCGATTTCATACTGCAGTTAACAAGTTTTGCTGGCAAGCAGTCATGGGACAAACCCTGACCGTCTGGCGGACCGCCTTACATCAGAAACGGCCGTATCTGGCGTTAAGTGATGCGGTGGCCGCTCTTGAATTTATCATTAAAAATGACCTGTTTGACCGGAAGATATATAATGTGCTCACCGAAAATCTGACCGTTGAATCCATTATCAAAAATATCGAGGAGCACATACCAAAACTGCTTGTAAAGTATGTTGACTCTGAGATTATGAATCAACTCTCCTACGAAGTTTCTAGTCGACGTATTAAAGAACGGGGATTTGAGTTTAAAGGAAATATTCGGGGAAACATCGCTGAAACAATCGCACTGCTCAGGCAAGCTGGAGGACACCTTGACAAACAAAAAAATGTTCACCCGCTTAGAATTTGAAAAATTGCTTCAGGAATCTGCCAAGGAGATGGCGGTGGATCAACAACTTCGCCAGGATGCTCTCTAGGTTTTAGTGCAGGTCGACCATTATAGATGAATACATCAAACCAACTGGTTTGGCAAACCAATCCTCAATCTTCCTCAAGACCTTTTCGCACTTCAGGAAATCATTTATAAGACCAGGCCAAAATATATCATCGAAGTGGACGTTGCTTGGGGAGGATCGTTGCTTTTTTATTCAACCCTTATGGAAGTTCTCGGCGGAGAACGAATTATTGGAGTGGATACTTACATTCCCGATGATCTGAGGAAGCACCTCGCTTCACATGGGAAACTCTCTGAAAAGCTGACGTTCATCAATGGTTCATCCATTGAACAAGATACTCTAAGTCAGATCACATTATAGGGGATTGTCGTGAAGTCATGATTTTTCTGGATTCTCATCATACTCATGATCATGTACTAAAAGAATTACGATTATATTCCAAGCTAATCGGTAAAGGGCATTATCTTATTTGTGGTGATACTGTTGTAGCGGATATGCCGGAACAAGAACATCGTGATCGACCCCGAGGGCCTGAAAACAATCCGAAAACAGCACTTGATCAATTTCTCAAGGAAAATGATAGGTTCGAAGTAGATAAGATTATTGAGAATAAATTTTTGCCTACATGCAATCCCTGTGGATATTTATTATGTATTAGCGATATTGACCATTCATGATAAGTTTCCTGTCGGGTATGCTATACAGGAAAAATCAAAGGTTGTCGAATGAGGTCATATGGCAAGCACTGAAAAATTACCTCTTGTAAGCATTGGTCTTCCCGTTTATAACGGCGGTAAGGTTATTAAAAGGGCTGTGGATTCCCTTTTAGCTCAAGATTATCCTAATTTTGAACTTATCATCTCTGATGATGCTTCAAGTGATGAGACTCCTGAAATTTGCAGAGAATATGCTCAGAGGGACAAACGTGTCGTATTCTATAAGGCAGACTGCAACCGGGGTGCTGTATGGAATTATAATCGCGTTTGTGAACTTGCTAAGGGCAAGTATTTTATGTGGATTGACCAGGATGATCTACGTGCACCCCAGTTTATTTCAAAATGCGTGGAATGCTTGGAGGATAATGAAAATGCTGTCCTCTGTCACACTCACACAGCCACCTTTCTTGGCGAACCAGATAACATCACGGTACTTATTGTTAATGACACAATGGAGGGACTTCATAATCCAGAGGAGCGGTTTGTCGAGGCTTTAAAAACGCTTCCCGCTACAGCGCTCGAAGGGGTTATAAGAACCGATATACTCCGGACAAAGACGAACCTCTTTGAGAATTACATAAATTCTGACATCATCTTGACACATGAACTTACACTTTACGGAGAATTCCTACAGGTTCCAGAGGTGCTTTCTTGGAGGTCCGGGCGGTATATGCGTCCATCGCCTCAAGAAGATTACGCGAATCTTACAAGGGAAAAGACCATGCCGCGGACTCACTTCCCTTTTATAGTGGAATTGCGGATGCATGCTCGTTCCATCCAGAGGTCACCTTTGCCACTTTCTTCAAAGGTCTTCCTTTGGAATGCACTTCTTTATCATACATTAAGAATAGTATTTGTAAAGTCCATGTTCCGATCAGTGTTGACATTAATGGGATCACGTTGTCCAATAGGAATCATTCGATATGCTGCGCGAATTATAGACAATCCTAACATCCGACCAGTGAAATCCATCGAAGAGTTGCCTCCCCAGCTCCAGCCCGCTTGGCTTCTCCTGAATCATAGAAACCTTGAAAAAGCAGAGCGGCTCCAGAAAGAGATATTATTTAAGTTGCTTAGGAGGGGAAGATGATAAAAGTAAGGCTTAATGTTACCTGTGAAAAATGATACCAAGGAGTATATGATGGCACAGTGTAGGATTTGCGGTAACGTTTACTCTGAATTCATTGACTTCGGTATGATGCCTATTGCTAATGGCTTCTTGGTGCCGGAGATGTTCAACAAAGAGTTTTTTTACCCCCTCAAGGTTGGTTTCTGCGACAAATGTACAATGGTTCAGCTCATTGAGCAACCAGATAGAGACATGATGTTTCATGATAATTACGCTTATTTCTCTTCGACTTCAGCACGAATGATGACCCACTTTCGGTCTTTTGCAGAAAGTGTCATGGGTATGCTTGGTATGGAAGACCCCTTCGTAGTAGAGCTTGGGAGCAACGATGGAATTATGTTACAGAATTTCTCTGCCGCTGGTATCCGACATCTCGGCGTCGAACCTTCTGCAAATGTGGCACAATCGGCTAGGGAAAAGGGTATCGAGACTACCTGCTGCTTTTTCGACCAAGAACTTGCCGAAAAAATCCTCAAGGAGAGAGGGTCGGCGAACGCTATCATAGCAGCTAATCTCATGTGTCATGTCCCCTATCTCCACTCCATAGTAGAAGGCGTCCGGCGGCTACTCAGTCCTGGTGGAGTCATGATATTTGAAGATCCTTATCTTGGGGACATTATTGATAAGACCTCTTACGATCAGATCTACGATGAACATGTCTTTTTCTTTTCTGTTTCGTCCATCCAATACCTTTTTAACATGCACGGTATGGAGATCATCGATGTCATTCCACAAGATGTTCACGGAGGCTCCATGCGCTACGTTATTTCCCATAAAGGGAATCGGGAGGTTTCCCCCCGGGTGGCGATTTTGATAAAAAAAGAACAATCGCGGGGCCTGAACAAAAGGGAAAGCTTCGAGTGTTTCCGTAGGAAGGTTGAGCTGTCGCGAGAAAAGCTCCTTGCCCTCTTGCATAAGGTTCGTAAAGAGGGAAAGCGAGTTGTGGGTTACGGTGCCACATCAAAAAGCACCACCGTCAACGTGTACTGTGGTATTACGCCGGATTTAGTGGAGTTTATCAGCGATACGACGCCAATAAAGCAGAGTAAATACAGCCCGGGAGCCCATATTCCGGTACGGCCTTATGGGGATTTTAAGGCACGTTATCCTGACTATGCACTCCTTTTCGCATGGAACCACGCAAGCGAAATCATGGCCAAAGAGAGACTCTTCAGGAAAGCTGGAGGCAAGTGGATCGTCTATGTTCCCGAGGTCAAGGTTTTAGAATGATTCCTTTTGCAAATCCGAGGGCACAGTACTCGGCACGACGGGCAGAGATTGATTGTGCCCGACAACGAGTTTTAAAGGGTTGTTTATACATTACAAATTATATACTGGAGTTTCTCAGGAGAAGGAATAGTAACACAATACACTTGCAGAGGGTAGAATGAATGAAGTTAGTAAAACACTAAGGCCGAAGGATACATCTTTTGAGTACGGAGTTGATTATCAAATAACTCAGGCAAATAAATATAGAAACAGAAATGACAATCATTGGAAAATCAGAATAGAATTAGCTCGACATCTTGTTGAGAAATATGTGCTTCCAAAATATCAAAGAGAATCTAACAAGGATATTGTTGTTGTAGATGTTGGTTGCTCAATTGGCACATTTGCAATTGAGTTCGCAAAACTTGGATATAATAGTTACGGTATTGATTTCGATAGCTCAGCTATAGATATTGCAAAACAATTAGCCACTGAAGAAAATGTAACACCCGAATTTGTGTGTGGCGATGTTTCAGACTGGAGCAAATGCTTTCCTCCTATTGACACTGCGATTTGTTTCGACATATTTGAACATTTGCACGATGATGAATTAGGCTCGTTTCTTTCATCTATCCGGAAAAGTTTTTCTGACAAAGGAACCCTTATTTTTCATACATTCCCCACACAATATGATCACATCTTTTATGGAAGATACGATATCACTTATCCCCTTATCCCCTTTAAAAATATTTCTCAATCCAGATTCAATAAAATAGTAAAAGCGTATTCTTGCCTTTTTGATGTTTTTTTCTTAATCATAACAGGAAAAACTTATAAAGAGAAAATTAAATATTCAGGACATTGTAATCCCACAACCAGTGAAAGGCTCACAGATATCCTGAACAGAGCTGGTTATGAAGTAGTTATTATGGAGTCATCTAATCTTTATAAGGAGCTATCTAATTTTTATAATCTCCGATCATCAGTTCAGAAACGATTTGATAAACAACCTATCACATTTAGAAATTTATATGGAATAGCTATACCAAAACCAAAAATATAGGGAAAGGTTGCTTATCATACTTCGAAAACATGAAACAAAACTATCAGTTTATGCCTGTATATCTATTTTTAAGATTTGTTGATATAATATTGGGAGTTGTTACCGGATTGCCACTAATTATGTACATGCTTGTCAATTCAGTAGTTGGGAAAAAATCTCGTTTACTACGAAAGAACATGTTGGTTCTTGACATGGCTTACACGCTTGAAATGGTTAAGAAAAGACAACTTCACCAGGCCGTCATAACCAGAGATTTAAATGGGTATTTTGAACATGTTTGGTCCGTGCATCTTTGCGCAACTGTTATACCACAGGAAAATATAGAAGAAACCTTCGGTAAAATAACGATAACATCTTTTTCCCCAAAACATACGATTATCGAAGGAAAAATAGGCCGATTCCGTGTGCTAAAAAAAATCCCATTAACGAATTTTCTTTTAGCTCAGTGGAATATCTGCTTATATCTCTATAGGTTGATAAAAAGTCAAGGTATTTCCGTCATCCGTGCTGGCGAACCATATTATCAGGGTTTAATTGGACTGGCTTTGGCAAGAGGAAATGGAATCCCTTGTGCGTTCAGAATACCCATAAATTATGACTTATTTCATCAGGTATCAGGTGACGTGGCATGGCCCAGGTTATTTCGAAAGCGATGGATTGAGAAATTAATAGATCATTATACGCTAAAAAGGGCTGATCTCGTTGCTGGAGCAAATCAGGATTGCCTTAATTTTGCGCTTAATAACGGCGCCAGAAAGGAATATTCTACCGTATTTAGATATGGAAACTTGATCCATAATGCTCATTTTCAGCCACCTGACGAAAGACCGCAGGCCGAAGATGTGTTACAGAAATTGGGGCTTTCTAACAAGAATTTTTCAATAACAATTTCCCGGCTTGAAAAACTTAAGCAAATCGATGATGTATTACGCGTTTTGGCCGAGGTTAGACAGCGGGGAATAAATCTTTCAGCTTTGGTAGTCGGTGATGGAAGGATGAAAAATGATCTTGTTAAAATGGCTGAATCGCTGGAAATTGCCGATAATGTTATTTTTGCAGGTAACCGAAGTCAGGAATGGATAGCCTCTGTTTTGCCCTATGCAAGTGTTGTTATTTCACCATTCATGGGTCGGGCATTAACAGAAGCCTCTCTTAGTGGAGTCCCGGTTGCAGCCTATGATATTGAATGGCAATCGGAAGTGATAAAGACAGGTGAGACAGGCGAGTTGGTTAAATATCGTGATTGGAAAGCAATGGCAGATTCCGTGGCCAAATTTTTGAAAGATTCGAAGTATGCAAAACGTATGGGCACAAATGCTCGAAACACCGTACTTGAGATGATGGATCCCGCAAAACTTAATCAATACGAAAGAAATGAATATGACAAGCTTTTTGAGAGATATTTCTCGAATTAAGAATTAAGCAGATTTAACCTGGGGAAAATAATGAGAAATAGAATAACTGGTTTTTTCGATAACATGGCAAGAGACAGAAATAGATCTATTGCTGAAAATCTTGTTGTGGAATATGAGCAGAAAAAACGATCTCAAATGGTTATCTCTCTCATAGATCCTCAGCCAGGAGAATTGATACTTGATATCGGGTGTGGCAACGCCAGAGATCTTATCCCCATTTTAATGAAAGGAAGCAAGGTAACAGGCGTAGACATATCTCCGAGTATGATTGAGGAAGCACGGCGTGAATTGAAAAACTACGACGGTTTCAAACTGGAAGTTGGAGATGCAACTAACCTCAGATTTTCCAATTCATACTTTGATAAAGTATTGGCCAGTGAAATTATTGAGCATATACCCGACTGGGGAAAAGCTATAAGTGAAATGATGAGGGTTTTGAAACCAGGGGGATATTTGGTGGTGTCTACACCGAACAGAAAAAGCTGGTATGGATTTGACAGATTTATTTATGAGAACATTCTGCTACAACAATGGGAACATCCATATGATCAATGGAAAACATACAATGAGCTTGAAAAAGCCTTAATTGAATGTGGATTTAAAATTACCTCATATTATGGTGTGTGCTATATACCTGGTTTTATTATTCCCTATTTCGTACTGCCCCGTTGTTTGAAAAGAGCACTTATTTATTGTGTAGAAAAAGTTGAAGAGAAATTTAGTGCTCTTTTCCCGACTCACGGCTATTTACTTTGTGTAAAAGCGATAAAGAAATAAATTTTTCAAAGTTGCTTTGAAGTTGCCGCGATATTATACCCGCTATACAATAATTTTCCTTGCCTAATGATAACAAGCATTCTTTAACGTGACGTTTGAGACTTTTCATATAGAGGTTTATCCGTGAATATTTTATATATTACTAATACCCTCCATAAAGGTGGAACAGAAGAGCATTTGTTTATTTTGACAAAGGGGTTGCAAGCATACGGAGTGAAAAGTGAGGTTGCTTTTTTACGTTCTAAGGTTTCCGGTGGTAGTATTGATCTCAGAAATGACTTTGAAAAGGCCGGTGTACAAACACATTGCTTAGGTAGCGAACATTCCTGTGATCCAAGAATAGGCATACGTTTACATAGACTGCTTGGCCAAAATAAGTGGCATTTGTTACACTCTCATCTTCCGAGGGCAGATGCGGCTGCGGCATGGTGCAAGTTGTTCGGTCTGAAAATACCATGGATTTCCACACTTCATCATCCTTACGACAATGCATACTCGGCAGCACCATTGATTCCCCTTTTAGCGCCAATATGGAGAAATGCAGATGGTATCATTGCTGTATCAGAACCTGTAAGAAATTGGTCTATCAAACGTCTTGGAGTTCACCCGGATATAGCACATACGATTGTACACGGTGTTGATCTCCCCAATATCAGGAATTCCAGACAAAAGACAGGGCGGGATATCGGAAGACAAAAGTTGTGTATTGGTTCAATTGGCCGTTATGAAGAACGCAAGGGGCATCAAATATTGATCCGTGCCATGCCGCATATTATGGAAGTGTTTCCTAATGTTCAATTAAAAATTGCAGGACATGACCCTTGGGGATACGGGAAAACCCTGAAAAAGTTGGTTTCTGAATTAGGATTGGAAAAACATGTTCATTTAGTTGGTTATATTACGGACAAGAACAAGTTTTTTTCTGAACTGGATATCTTTGCTTTTGCTTCGCTTAAAGAAGGTTTCGGTATAGTAGTATTGGAAGCTATGGCGGAAGCTAAACCAGTAGTAGTATCAAATATCTCGCCTCTCAAAGAAATTATTTGTCCCGGCGTAAGCGGTTTGGTAGCAGAAAGTCAGAACCCTGAAGATTTCGCGAACGCGATTATTTCCTTGTTCAAAAACCCGAGCTATATGTACAGAATTGGGGCTGAGGGGGCAAAGCGGGTGGAAGCCGAGTTTTCAACAACAAAAATGCTTCAAAGAACCCTCCAGTATTATAATAGATTTCTTAAAAAAAATAAGTAAAAGATGCCAGATTTTAATAAAGTCAACATAGATGTGAAAGTTGTTGAGTCATTTGGCGATGAATGGAGTCGCTTTGACCAAAGCCAATTATGCGATAAAGATTTTACTGAGATTTTCGCAAATTATTTTGCGATTTTTCCATGGGATACGTTACCTCAAAATGCCGTAGGGCTTGACCTCGGATGCGGGAGTGGCAGATGGGCAAGAGCCGTATCCCCTAAAGTGGGCATACTTCATTGCATAGATCCTTCTTCCGCGCTGGAAATCGCTAAAGCCAATTTATCAGACTATAACAATTGTTTTTTTCATCACGCCGGTGTGGATAATATCCCCTTGCCTGAAAATTCGGCCGATTTCGGTTATTCATTAGGGGTTTTACATCACATACCCGATACCGCCGGGGGAATTAAATCATGTGTACGCAAATTGAAACGTGGTGCTCCACTCTTACTTTATCTATACTACGCTTTTGATAATCGTCCTGTGTGGTTCCGGTTTCTCTGGAAAATCAGTAATTGTGGAAGAATCTTATTGAGTCGCACTCCGCATCGAGTGAAAAGCTTTTGCTGTGATATAATTGCTTTTTTTATTTATTGGCCTTTAGCCCGTATTTCATGGATATTGGGAAAGATGAATTTGGATATAGGATCGTTTCCTTTAAGCTATTACCGCAACCGCAGCTTTTACGTCATGCGAACGGATGCTCTTGATCGCTTTGGCACACGATTGGAAAAACGATTCACAAAGCAGCAAATTCAAAACATGATGGAAGATGCCGGATTAGAAAATATTCAATTTAGCGAAAAACCACCACATTGGGTGGCCGTTGGTGTAAGAAGCACAAAATTGGAAAAAACCTCAGACGAGAATTAAACCAGAGGTAGATTGCCCGTACTGCGGCATTTATCAAGAACAATCAAGGTCTTATTCACGATCCTGAGGTTGCCGACCTTGATAGTAGCAATATCTGTCGTTTTCAGGGCCAAAAAGAAACCCATTTAACCTTCTTGTTTTGGCGTAGGTCGCTCTGGCTGCACATGTTCCCATGCTTTTTTTTTGAAACACAATTTCGATACGCAATGCTTGCATGGGATCTTTGCGCAATAGTTACCATTGCTGTGATTGCACAACATGTTTCAATAAGTGTTCTGTCATCTTATATTCCATTTATCAAATCATTGATGAAACGTACCTCGCTTTCTTGATAAAGTGTATGAAAGGAAGGACTTTTAATTAATGTGTGGTTTTGCCGGATTTATTGACATAGCCAAATCATCTTCAAACGAAGTATTGAAACAAACGGTCGAACGAATGGCAGAAACCATGCGCCACCGGGGGCCGGATGATGGAGGGACGTGGGTTGACGCATCCAGCGGGGTTGTCTTGGGATTCAGGAGGCTTTCTATAATTGATCTGTCATCGGCTGGCCATCAGCCCATGATCTCGCACAACGGAAGATATATCATAATATTTAATGGTGAAATATATAATTACCAAGATATAAGAAAAGAACTGGAGATCGCCTGGCGAGGTAATTCGGATACTGAAACGATTCTGGAAGCGATCAGTGCCTGGGGTGTAGAAATCGCACTGAAGAAATTCATCGGTATGTTTGCCTTAACTCTCTGGGGACAGTAAAGAAAGGAAATTGGTTCTGGCGCGTGACCGGATGAGAGAGAAGCCTCTTTACTATGGATGGTTGGGAAATACATTCATTTTCGGTTCTGAACTCAAAGCGTTGAGAGCCTTTCCGGCGTCAATACTCTCTGGCCAACCGCCATGGGAGATAGACCGGAATGCTCTGTGCCTATATCTGAGATATAATTATGTTCCTGCCCCCTATTCCATTTACAAAGGTATCTGGAAGCTTCCCCAGGGGAGCTATGTCAAACTCGGATCAAAAGAGATAGGGGAGAAAAATTATAAAGTTAAAAAATACTGGGATATTCTGGAGATTGCCGAGAAAGGCATAGCAAACCCCTTCGGTGGAACGGATACGGAGGCGATCAATGGACTCGACACCTTACTACGTAAAACCGTTAGAGAGCAGATGGTGTCCGACGTTCCTCTTGAGGCGTTTCTCTCCGGTGGCGTCGACTCTTCAACTATCGTTGCCCTCATGCAGGCGCAGAGCACCCGACCAATTAAAACCTTCACTATAGGTTTTTACGAAAAAGGTTATAATGAAGCCGTAAACGCTAAAGCTGTGGCACAACATCTGGGGACAGATCACGCGGAACTCTATGTCACGGAAGAAGCAGCCCTGTCCATAATTCCTAAACTTCCACAAATCTATGACGAACCTTTTTCCGATTCTTCCCAGATACCAACTTTCCTTGTATCCGAAATGACGCGCAGGCATGTTACCGTCAGCCTTTCCGGTAACGGTGGCGATGAACTTTTCGGTAGCTACACCAGGTATTTCTGGGGTCCTGATATCTGGCGGCGGATTGGATGGATACCGGAAGCAATGAGGAAAATAACGGCAAAGACTCTGACGTCCCTTTCTCCAGATATCTAGGACGATATCTTTCAATCACTGGATTTTCTGATTCCAAGACCTCTTACACAGAGGATGCCCGGATCCAAGATATATACAAGCTCGCCGAAATCCTGTCTGTCAGGAGTCCAGAAAAGCTCTACAAGCACCTTGTATCCACATGGCAGGATCCAGCATCGGTTGTAATCAACGGTCAGGGAGAATATCCCCTCCCTTTCGATAATATTCAGTGGCCATTATTGTCTTCCTTTGTGAATCGTATGATGTTCCTGGATGCCGTCACCTATCTGCCGGATGACATTCTTGTAAAAGTGGATCGGGCAAGTATGAACGTGAGCCTTGAATCGCGCACCCCTTTCCTCAATCATCATGTCGTGGAGTTTGCTTGGCAGCTTCCCCATGTCATGAAGGTTCGCAACATAACGGGAAAATTGCTTCTGCGAGAAATTCTTTGCAAATACGTTCCTAAAGAATTAATTGAAAGGCCAAAAATGGGCTTTGGAATCCCCATGGGAACTTTTCTAAGAGGTTCACTGCGGCCCTGGGCCGAGGAACTACTTGATGAGAAACGATTAAAAAATGAAGGGGTTTTCCGTCACGAGGTGGTCAGGGGAAAATGGCAGGAACACCTCTCCAATCGTAGAAACTGGCAGTATGACCTCTGGACGGTCTTGATGTTTCAATCTTGGCTGGAGACGGAGAGGGCATGATGAGAAACAGGCCGAAAATACTGTTTCTTGTTACGGAGGATTGGTATTTCTGGTCCCATCGTCTTCCTATTGCACGGGGTATAAGGAATGAAGGCATTGAAGTTTTGGTCGCCACAAGAATCAATCAATATAATGACCACATCGCAAACGAGGGATTCAGGGTAATCCCGATAAGTTTGAAAAGAAAGAGTAAAAATATAATAAGGGAAATTTATAGTATTCTAGAAATAATTCGAATTTATCGCAAGGAAAAACCTGATATAGTTCACCATATAGCCATAAAGCCTATTTCGTATGGATCATTTGCGGCATGGATTGCCGGCGTTCCTCATGTGGTAAATGCTTTTACAGGTCTGGGTTTTATATTTATAAAGAAGGGACGTTTAGCATCAGCCATCAGGAAATTGATTATTTTTATTTATCGACTTGCATTTTCATCTAAAAATATCTTCGCAATATTTCAAAACCCCGATGATTTAAAACTATTTGTTGATTTGCATATTGTCAAGAATGATAAGGCCGTTTTGATACGCGGGTCTGGCGTTGACATTGCTCATTTTCTTAATCTTCCCGAGCCGGCAGGAATCCCGGTTATAACATTAGCGTCACGCATGATCTGGGATAAGGGGATTGGGGAATTAGTGGATGCGACAAGACAACTCCACAATAGCGGTGTGAAGTGTCGGACTATCCTTGTGGGTGCTCCAGATTCTGATAATCCTGCTTCTATTCCGGAATATGTGCTTCGTAACTGGCATGCTGAGGGTGTTATTGAATGGTGGGGGCACAGAAGTGATATCGCGGAGATATTTGCAAAATCTAACATTGTGGTATTGACTTCTTATAGAGAAGGACTTCCAAAAGTGTTGCTTGAAGCGGCTTCCTGTGGCCGTTCTATTGTTGCTACTGATGTACCAGGATGCAGGGAAATCGTTCGCAATAATGAAAACGGTTTTTTAGTTCCTCCATATGACTCAAAATCTCTTGCCGTCGCACTTAAGACTCTGATAAAAAATCCAAAACTTAGGGCAAGAATGGGGGCAAGTAGTCGTGAAATTGTTATGGCTGAATTCTCGGAGGAGATTGTAGTTAAACAGACAATGGAACTATATGAAAATATATTTTTAAAAAAGAGAGCTTTCTTGTGATTAGTATAGGTTCCCAACTTTTTTATGATAAACAGATGAAAAAGATTTTAATAACCGGCTCCACAGGCTTCATAGGGAGCGCCTTGTGTTATAAATTATCACTCGATAATAAAGTAATCGGGGTAGATATCGCAAAAAGTCCTGATGACCATGCCAAGATTACCTGGGAACAGGCAGACCTGACGGATTTTAATTCAGTAACTGCAATTTGCGAAAAGTATTCCCCGGATGTGGTTATTCATTGTGCTGGCATTGCGCATCAAAAGATCGGGGCAGTTAGTTACGACACCTATATGCGGGTGAACAGTGAAGCTACTGAAAATCTTGCAAAGGCCGCTACCGAAAGTAATCCTGATGTAAGTTTCATTTTTCTTTCTTCTGTATCCGTGTATGGGGAAGAAAACCTGAGCGCGCCGGTTTCTGAAGAAAGCGTTTGTTATCCTTCAAGTGATTATGCAACAAGTAAACTGGATGCTGAGGAACGGCTTATTTCTCTATCTTATAATGGCATGATTCGTAATTTAGTCATCTTACGCCTGGCTCCAGTATACGATCGTGATTGGAGTTTTAACCTTGACCGTCGTGTGCTGGCACCTTTTCGGATGGCTTACATTCGCTTTGGCAATGGGTTACAAAAAATGTCGGCATTGGCAAGGCCAAATCTGGTTGATTTTGTTGAATTCATAATTCACAGATTACATACATTAACACAGATTAAAATATTCAATGTTTCTGACGCAGCGCCTTATGAATTCAATACTATTGTTAGAATATTTAAAAAATCGGCCATCTGTCCGAACCGGCCTGTGATTTCGGTTCCGTTGTCTTTCGTCTGGTTCGCGACACGTACTATAGATGCTTTCTTTCCGAAGAAAAGAAGATGGATTCATTCCTGCTACGATAAATTGGCGTATGATCTGGTTATCGATAATGGGAAAATGATGGGGACGGAATTCAGGCCAATTCACACACCTGAAACAATTTTTTTATCATAGGAAGCATTATATTTATATGAAGCGTATTTTTGATCTGACTATGGCCGGTTTCTTATTCTGTTTTCTAAGTGTACCGATTCTTGTTGTCGGAGTGATAGTAAAGCTGACTTCTGAAGGACCGGTTCTGTACTGGTCGGACAGGGTGGGAATTAATAATACGATTTTCAGGATGCCCAAGTTCCGGACTATGATCATAGATACCCCTGCCGTTGCAACCCATCTCATGAAAAATCCCGATATTTATCTTACTCTGGTTGGGTCTTTTCTGCGCAAGTTCAGTCTGGATGAATTGCCGCAGCTGTACAGTATTTTAAAAGGAGACATAAGCTTTGTCGGCCCGCGTCCGGCTTTATATAATCAGGATGATCTGGTTGAGCTTAGAACCGGGAAAGGAATTCACAAACTCACCCCCGGAATCACCGGCTGGGCACAGGTAAATGGAAGGGATGAATTGCCGATTCCTGTGAAGGTTGAATTTGATGAGTATTATCTTAAAAACAGGTCTTTCGCCCTCGACTTTAAGATATTGTGGATGACATTGATGAAGGTTGTGAGGAGAGAGGGGGTTGTGCACTAAGAATAGAAAAGTGGATATAAATTGTTGAGCGGGGAAAAGAGATTGCGAATTGTTCACACATTTACTATACTTCGAAAAATGAAGAAATGAGTTTGTCTTGCGTGCCACCTTCGCTACGTTCGGGGCTTCGGCTCACCGCAATAAGACAATATGAGTCTCTCAAGATCAGTGTAAAAACATGAAAAACATTATATGCAATAAAAACTTCTATGCGATGCTCCTTCTGGATGCGGTCCTCGTAACAACGGCCTATCTATTTGCATACCTGCTCCGTTTTGAAGGTAACATTCCATTAAGTCACTGGGCACAATTTAAAAGCTCACTGCCATTTTTAATCCCCTTGAAGCTGATTTGCTTTTTTATTTTCGGACTCTACAGAGGAATGTGGAGATATACAAGCCTGGTGGATCTGAGAAACATTGTCATTGCCGCCAGCATATCCTCAGCGGTTATCGTATTGTCCATTCTTTTTCTCTACCGCTTTCATGGATACTCCCGCTCCGTTTTTATCATAGACTGGGTTTTTACCCTGCTCTTTATCGGGGGAATCAGGGTAGCCATTAGAATTTTTCTAGGCGATCATTTCTTATCTTTGCGGATATTCAAGCCACCTGAAAGCTCATCAATCCCCAAAAAGAAACTGCTTATTATAGGAGCTGGCAACTCGGGTGAGAAGATCTTGAGGGAAATTCGGGAGACCTCTTCAATCAAACTTGAACCTGTGGGGCTTCTCGACGATGACCATAGAAAGCAGGGAATGACCATTCATGGAGTTCCGGTTCTCGGAACTGTGGATGATATTACTAAAATCAATAAAGATTTTGATGAAATCCTGATTGCCACCCCTTCGGTAAGAGGTGAAAAAATGCGGCGGATTGTTTCATTATGCGAAAAAACAGGCAAACAGTTCCGCACCCTGCCTGGAATCGGGGAGCTTCTCGAAGGGAAAATTTCAGTTATGGCAATCCGCAAGGTACACATGGAGGATTTGCTGGATCGCGAAGAAATACATCTCGATGAAGAAGAGATTCGTCAGTATATTAAAGATAAACGCATTCTGGTCACGGGAGCCGGAGGTTCCATAGGAAGTGAACTGGTGAGGCAGATATGCCGTTTCTATCCCGGGGCGATAGCCTTCATGGAATTTAGCGAGGAAAAACTTTTTAAGATAGAAATAGAGTGTAAACGTCTTTTTGAATTTCTCCCGACATCGGAATTTTTGCTCGATATAAAGAACCGCACCTCTGTGGACAGAGCATTTCGGGAATTTGCTCCCGATGTGGTTTTTCACGCCGCCGCGTACAAGCATGTGCCGTTGCAGGAGCTGAACCCGTGGGAAACAACTTTCAACAATGTTCTCGGAACACGAAATCTGGTTGAAGCCGCTCTGGAAAATAAGGTGGAACGTTTTGTCCTTGTTTCATCCGACAAGGCGGTGCGGCCAAGCAGTGTGATGGGGGCTACAAAACGAGTGGCTGAGATGTTAGTGGAATGTGTGAATAACAACGCCACGACCCGTTTTATGGCTGTACGCTTCGGAAATGTCCTCTGGAGTTCCGGATCGGTTATTCCCACCTTCCAGAAACAGATATCCATGGGTTCCCCCGTTACCGTTACCCACCCCGAAATAACACGTTACTTCATGAGTATTTCGGAAGCCGCTCAATTAATTCTTCAGGCAGGCGCCATGGGAGAGGGAAACGAAATATTCATCCTGGACATGGGAAAACCCATGCGTATAGTTGACCTGGCGCGGGATCTGATTCGTCTCAGCGGATTTGAGCCGGATCGTGATATTCCCATCAAGTTTACCGGTCTCAGACCGGGTGAAAAGCTCTATGAAGAACTGATTACGGAAGGTGAAGGAATCGTGGCCACAAACCATGAGAAGGTTCTTGTTCTTAGAGGAAACCGATGTAACAGGAATGCCCTCAACGCGAGAATTGATGAACTCTTAGCTGTTGCAGAAACCTATGATGCGACGGCTATAAAGAAGAAACTCCAGGAAATCGTACCGGAGTACACACCTCAATGGCAAACCTAAAATAAGGAAAAGAAGACAACCACACAAACAGAGGCGCACCCATACTATGGGTGCGCCTCTGTTTCGATCTACCTTTCAGATCATCTTATCTTTTGTAGTACCACCCTACCCTTCCGGCACTTTGATCCACTCGTTGAGCACCTGCTGCACAACGCTGTAAGGGTCCTGCTCGTGATTCATGATCGCATCTACCAATTGTTCCATCTTGCCGGTTTCAGACAAGTGCTTCCGGAGAAGACTGAAAATTTCGTAGTGAATCATCTGAAGAGTCTGTTGCTGGGTCCGCTCGCGCCGCTTTTGCATAAAGGTACCGTCCTGCTTTAGATGTTCCTGATGTGATAATACAGCATCCAGAACATTTGTAACTCCAACATCATTAACGGCCGTGGCTTGGACAACCAAAGGTGTCCACGACTGGTTCCGGGTCCTACCCTTGATCTGGTCATCCTGACTCACTCGATGGGATACCTCTACAAAAAGCTGATCGGCCCCCTGACGGTCGGATTTGTTGATGACATAAACATCTGCAATCTCCATCACCCCCGCCTTCATAGTTTGGATCGCGTCTCCCAAACCGGGAGCCAAAACCAGGCAGGTAGTATCGGCGATACGCATGACTTCCACTTCATCCTGCCCTACTCCTACTGTCTCAATAATGATTACATCCTTGCCTGCGGCATCTAGAACATTAACCACCTTACCTGTGGATTGAGTCAAACCTCCCAGGAAACCGCGAGTAGCCATACTCCGGATGAAGACTCCCGGATCCTGCGCAATCTCGCTCATCCGGATCCGGTCTCCAAGTACAGCACCGCCAGTAAAGGGGCTTGAGGGATCAACGGCTATGATCCCCACGGTAAGCCCCTTTTCACGTATATGCCGGGTGAGTTTATCAGTAAGTGTGCTTTTGCCGGTACCAGGAGATCCTGTAATACCAATAATGTATGCCTTTCCTGTATGTAGATACAGCCTCTCCATACAGGGACGGGCAAGCTCATTTTCATTTTCTAGCCAGCTGATCACTCGCGCAATAGCTCGCGGGGATCCCTGGAGTATTTCACCAGCATAATCAATGGTCATTGTTTATCTTTCCTGTTATCCTCAAGAACGGACATGTGTTGTGATAAAATCAACAATCTTGGGAGTAGGTGTCCCGGGTCCGAAAATCTCTGCTATTCCTACCTTCTTCAGTTCAGGTATGTCCTCTTCGGGAATAATCCCTCCGCCTACCACCAGGACGTCATTAAGTTTCTTTTCCTTGAGAAGTTCCACAACCCTCGGAAAGAAGTGGTTGTGCACTCCGGAAAGGCTGCTGAGACCTACAACGTCAGCATCTTCCTGAAGGGCCGCTTCCACTATCATCTCCGGTGTTTGCCTCAAACCAGTGTAGACCACTTCCATGCCGGCTTCTGCAAAAATCCGGGAAAGGAGCTTCGCACCACGGTCGTGTCCGTCCAGCCCTGGTTTCGCCACAATAATCTTTATCTTTTTATCTGCCATAATATATTACCTCCACGAATTAAACGAATTCCTTTGGTCGATACTCTCCAAAAAGTTCACGCCACACATCGCATACTTCGCCGACTGTGGCCTTGGCCTTCACTGCTTCTATAACCGCTGGCATGACATTCTCGTCAGTCTTAGAGACTTCACGCAGATTGTCCAGAGCCTTCTGCCACGCAGCATTGTCACGCTCGGCTCGGAGTTTCTTCAGTTTTGCGGCCTCAACTTCTCCCAGTGCCATATCAACTTTGAGAAGACCGGTTGGTGGAGGCTCTTCCATAGTGTATTTGTTGACTCCCACGTAGGCCCTCTCTCCGGATTCAATCTCCTTCTGGAACTGATAAGAGCTGTTCTGGATTTCTTTTTGAATGTATCCCTCATCTATGGCGACCAGGGTACCACCCAATTCATCAATCTTCTTAATGTACTGATCAATTTCAGCTTCGATCTGATCTGTAAGGGCTTCCACATAATAGGAACCGGCAAACGGATCAATTGTCAGACAAGCACCGCTTTCTTCGGCCACAATCTGCTGGGTCCTTAAGGCAACTGTCACAGCTTGTTGCGTCGGGAGACACAGGGCTTCGTCATAAGAATCAGTATGGAGAGACTGACATCCTCCTACAACTGCGGCGTAAGTCTGAAGACCCACACGCACAATATTGTTCAGCGGCTGCTGTGAAGTGAGTGTGACACCACCGGTCTGGACATGGTAACGCATCATCATGGATCGGGGATTCTTGGCTCCAAAGCGTTCCTTCATTACTTTTGCCCAGTAGCGTCTGCCTGCCCTGAATTTGGCTACTTCTTCACAAACATTGGTAAAGACGTTGTAGAAGAAGCTCAGTCTCGGAGCAAAGTCATCTATGTCAATGCCCCTGTCGACACATGCCTGTGCATAGGCGATTCCGTCGGCGATAGTAAATGCCATTTCCTGGGCGGCTGTGGCTCCTGATTCACGAATGTGATACCCGCTGATACTGATACTATTCCACCTGGGAACATTTTTCTGGCAGTATGTTATCAGGTCAGTAGTAAGACGCATGGTCGGTCCGGGAGGATAGATGTACTGTCCACGACAGATGATCTCCTTCAGGACGTCATTCTGAATTGTTCCGCCTATCTTTTCAAAGGGAATACCCTGTTCTTCCGCGAGACTCAAGTACATGGCAAGGAGCACTGTGGCCGCGGCATTGATGGTCATGGAGGTGGTAACCTTATCCAGGGGTATCCCATCAAAAAGAATTCTCATATCCTCAATTGAATCGATCGCCGCTCCGACTTTACCAACCTCTCCCATTGAAAGAGGATGATCGCTGTCATAGCCCGCCTGGGTGGGAAGATGAAAAGCTACGCTCAAGCCCGTCTGTCCCTGTTCCAGAAGGTAGCGGTAACGGGCATTGGTCTCTTTGGCACTACCGAAACCGGCATACTGCCGCATGGTCCAGAATCTGCCCCGGTACATGGTTGGTTGGACCCCTCGCGTGAAAGGATACTCTCCGGGGAAGGAAAGCCTTTCTGCGTAGTCCAGATCTTTTACGTCTTCGGGGGTATAAAGACGCTCGATGGGGATTCCAGAGATACTGGTGAAAACTTCTTTTCGCTCGCCTCCCTTACTTAAAGTCTTCCCGAGCGTCCCAGCTTCCCAGTTCTCTTTTCCTTTTTTAACTCGTTCTAATTCCTTCTTATCAATCATAGTCTACCTCCTTTTAAAAGTTGTTTCCTTGTAACAATCCCCTGCACCATTGATTATTAAAAATCCACTGACGTATAGCAAAGAGTTGATAATGTGTCAAGCATTTAGTACTTCCAATCCGCCTTGTAACACCCCTGCCTTAAGAGACAAAATAGACGCGTAAAATACCTCTGTTATAAAGCTGTGCAATCGATAATTTTCAAAGCATCATTTTTTCATAAAATACCTCGTTTATCGTGGGTCAAAATTAAAAAAAATATTGACACAAAGTATGTTGTTATGTTACGCCGTTCTCTGTGGTTCTTGTTCATACTAAAAAAGTTTTAAGGAAGGAAATCGAATATGAAGATTCATGAGTATCAAGCGAAGGAGATCCTGAAGGAATACGGAATTCCCGTCCCTGAAGGAAGGGTAGCGAGTACCCCTGAAGAGGCCAAAAAAATAGCCTCCGAAATCGGGGGCGGCAAGGTGGTTGTCAAGGCCCAGATCCATGCTGGTGGAAGAGGAAAAGGAGGAGGGATAAAACTGGTTTCCTCGCCTCAGGAAGCGGAAGAGGCAGCAAGAGAAATTATCGGTATGCAACTGGTAACACCACAGACTGGCCCTGAGGGTAAAAAAGTAAAATCCGTACTGGTAGAAAAGGCTGGAGACATCAAAAAAGAACTCTACTTGGGAATAGTAGTCGACCGGTCTCGAAGCACGGAAGAACCAGTAGTTATGGCTTCTCAGGCAGGTGGAATGTCGATTGAAGAAGTGGCGGCAGAAAACCCCGAGATGATCATAAAGGTTGCCGCTCATCCCGCAGGAAGTTTCAGCGGATACCAGGGAAGAAAAATTGCCTACGGTCTCGGGCTGGATAAACCTCTCGTGGGACAGGCATCTAAAATCGTGCAGAATCTTTACCAACTAATGCTTGAAAAGGATGCTTCGTTAGTAGAAATTAATCCTCTGATCATCACTGCGGATGATCAACTTGTAGCTCTGGACGCCAAGATAAATTTTGATGATGATGGCCTTTTCCGTCATCCGGAAATCTCAGAGTTGCGCGACACTGACGAAGAAGAACCCCTTGAAGTAGAGGCAAAAAATTTAGGGGTAAACTACATAAAACTCGACGGAAACGTGGGCTGCATGGTCAACGGCGCGGGGCTCGCCATGACCACCATGGATCTCATAAAACTGGCAGGTGGTGAGCCGGCCAACTTCCTCGATGTTGGAGGGGGAGCTTCGGCAGAACAGATTGAAAACGCATTCAAAATACTCACCTCAGACAAAAATGTTAAAGCCATACTCGTTAACATCTTCGGGGGAATCCTCAGGTGTGATCGCTTGGCAAACGGAATCGTTCAAGCGGCAAGTAATCTGGACTTAAAAATTCCGATGGTTATAAGACTTCATGGCACCAATGAAGCGGAAGGTAAAAAAATCCTAGAGGAATCATCTGTAAAATTTGAAGTTGCTGATGGTCTCTATGAAGCCGCAGAAAAAGCGGTAAATATAGCAAGGTAATAATTTTAGAGAGAGAGGTAAGACAGTGAGCATTCTATTAAATGAAGATAGTCGGATAGTAATCCAGGGAATTACTGGAGGTGAAGGGAGCTTCCATACCCGTGTATCGGTGGAGTTTGGAACCAACGTAGTGGCAGGTGTGACCCCCGGTAAAGGAGGAGCAGACATGGATGGAATCCCTGTCTATAACCGGGTGAGTGAAGCAGTATCAGAACAAGGGGCTAATGTCGCGGGAATATATGTTCCGGCAGCCTTTACTCCCGATGCCGTTTTAGAAGCCGTCGAAGCGGGGATTAAATTTGTTGTAGCCCTCACCGAGGGTGTTCCCGTTCTGGAAATGGTTAAGGTAAAAAAGGTCATGAAGGACTATGACGCTTATCTTATTGGACCAAATTGTCCCGGCATTACGACGCCAGGTGTGGGAAAAATCGGCTTCATGCCTAATTTTATCCACAAAAAAGGTAATGTGGGAGTCATCTCCCGAAGCGGAACTCTGACTTATGAGGCGATTGATCAGCTGACCGCTCTGGGAATCGGACAATCAACTTCCATCGGTATCGGTGGTGACCCAATCGTAGGTTCCGGTTTTATAGATCTTCTGGAGTTGTATGAAAAAGATCCCCAGACGGATCTTATTGTTATGATCGGTGAGATCGGTGGAACCGCAGAGGAAGAAGCCGCTCAGTACGTAAAAGACTACTTGACCAAGCCGGTCGTTTCCTTCATAGCCGGTCAGACCGCCCCCCCAGGCAGAAGAATGGGACATGCCGGTGCGATCATCGCCGGAGGAAAAGGAACCGCCGCTGAAAAGATGGCAGCGCTGACGAAAGCAGGCATAGCGGTAGTAAAGAACCCCGCCGAAATCGGGATAACCGCGAAAAAGATACTCGAAGAACGGGGGCTGCTTAAATAAATATAAATCCTCACTCAATTGAAAAGACAGGGGATATCAGATATATTCCGACCGAACCACTGTGAATGTTAGTTAATTGGAAAGGTAGACAAGCGGAAAAAGCTTAATAAGCCCTGTTTTCAAATAGAGCAGAGGCAAAAGGAAAGGAGGTCTTTAATGAAGGTATCAAAAGTTGATCATATCGGAGTGGCGGTGAAGAGTATTGAAGAGGCCCTTAAATTGTATGAGGGTATCTTGGGACTAAAATTAGATGAAGTTGAAACAGTTGAAGAGCAGAAAGTCAAAGTGGCTTTTCTTCCTGTCGGGGATACTGAAGTAGAGCTTCTCGAATCTACCTCGCCCGACGGACCAATAGCCAAGTATATTGAGAAGAAAGGTGAAGGAATGCAGCATATCGCTTTTCGGGTTGAAAATATAGAAGAGGCTTTGAAAGAGCTCAAAGAGAAAGGTGTTCGCCTCATTGATGAAACACCGAGGATGGGAGCCGGAGGCGCGAAAATCGCTTTTGTTCACCCGAAAGAGACTTTTGGGGTTATGATAGAGCTGTGCGAAAGATAAGATATTTTTAGTTAGATAGTAAATTAACGTTTTTAACTTAAGAAAGGAGTAGAATATGAGTAAGCTAAACTTGGAATTAACCGATATCAGGAGTGCCTTTCCTGATGACTTCACGGAAGCTCAGATTGCTGCGGGACAGACCCTGTTCCTCAAAGCACTCGCCGCCGATGTACACCAATTTTACGGCGGCAAAATGGTAACCGTTCCCAAGTGCGGGTTTTACGGTTTCAACTGGTACAACGTTTACTATACACCAGGTGTATCAATAGTTTCAACCACCATCAGAGATGACAACAATACATCCTTTGATATTACTAACCGTGGAAACTATGTCGCTGTTGTCAGTGATTCTACCAGAGTCCTGGGTGATGGGGACTGTACGCCTCCGGGCGGTCTCGGGGTCATGGAAGGAAAAGCCTTCCTGATGAAGACCTTGGCAGGTATCGATGCTACCGCGCTGTGTGTCGACAGCAAGAACGCCAAGGGTGAAAATGATCCTGACAAAATAATTGAATTCGTGAAGATGCTTACACCCAGCTTCGGCGCAGTCAACCTCGAAGATATTTCTCAGCCGAACTGTTTTAAGGTACTTGATGACCTTCAGGATTGTGATATTCCGGTGTGGCATGATGACGCGCAGGGAACAGCTTGTGTAACCCTTGCTGGTCTCCTCAATGCCCTGAAACTTGTTGATAAACCTATCGGCGATATTAACATGGCCTTTTTCGGCGCCGGCGCCTCAAACACCACCATCGCCCGACTGATTATGCTGGCGGGTGCGGATCCTCAAAGAATCGTCATGTGTGATTCAAAGGGCGGTCTCCATACCGGTCGCGACAATATCAAAGCCGATCCGAGATTCTATCGTAAATGGGAAATCTGCGAAGCCACCAACCCGAAGAAGGTCGACAACATTGTAGACGCGATGAAGGGCGCAGATGTGCTTATTGCCCTTTCAACACCGGGACCCGGCGTAATTAAAGGCGAGTGGGTAAAAGACATGGCCGATAAATCCATCGTCTTCGCCTGTTCCAACCCGGTACCGGAAATTTATCCCTATGAAGCCATCGAAGCAGGCGCCTACATAGTCGCCACAGGAAGAGGAGATTTCCCCAACCAGGTAAATAACTCCCTCTGTTTCCCGGGACTCCTGAAAGGCGCTCTCCTCACCAGAGCAAAGGGCGTAACGGACAAAATGGCCGTCACAGCCGCTCGTTCAATCGCCGCGACTGCCGAACGTAAAGGCATAACTCCGACGAAGATTTCTCCTCTGATGAACGAACTCGATGTCTTCCCGCAGGAAGCAGCCGACGTGGCCATGCAGGCAATAAAAGACGGCGTTGCCAGGGTAAAACCTACAGCGGAAGAGGTCTACAAGAAAACAGAAGAAGACCAGAAAAGTTCAATGGCCATCTATGACAGCTTGCAGGATTCTGGACTTATTGAAAAAGTACCAATGGATATGCTGGATAAAGCATTGAAGTCAGCTATCGACGGAATACGAAACGGTTAATAGTCGGTCTAAGTTTCTTTAGGGGATGGACTCAAGTCCATCCCCTAAGATGAATGTCAAACTAATAAGGAG
Source organism: uncultured Syntrophales bacterium (assembly GCA_964652795.1). GTDB lineage: Bacteria > Desulfobacterota > Syntrophia > Syntrophales > JADFWA01 > JAUSPI01. The sequence continues at coordinate 39,257 of CAZZBF010000007.1, forward strand.
CAAGGTAAGATGAGAGAAATTTCTTGCGATGAGATTATTAAAGTAATAAGAGGCCTTTGTATTGACGCCGACTGCAATCTTGGAGATGATGTCGAGGCCGCTTTTGACAGGGCAATCGAAAAAGATGAATCTCCTGTAGCCGTGGAGGTTATAAAAGAACTGAAGGAGAACTCAAAGATTGCCCGGGAAGAACTGGTCCCAATCTGTCAGGACTGCGGTCTTGCCGTTTTGTTTATTGAACTGGGGCAGGAAGTTCATATCGTCGGCGGTGACTTCAAAGAGGCCGTTAACGAAGGGGTCAGACAGGGATACGCCGATGGCTACTTAAGAAAATCGGCCTGTCATCCCTTTACCCGAAAGAATACCGGAGACAATACCCCGGCCATTATTCACACCGAGATCGTACCGGGAGATAAAATGAAGATAACCATCGCTCCTAAAGGTGGTGGCAGTGAAAACATGAGCAGGGTAACCATGCTCACTCCCGCTATGGGTATAGAAGGAGTAAAGGATTTTGTTGTGCAAAGATTGGCAGAAGCCGGTTCCAATCCCTGTCCTCCCACAGTGGTCGGTATAGGTGTGGGTGGAACATTTGAACGCTCGGCATTTCTGGCCAAAAAGGCACTGCTCCGAAAGATAGGGGAAAGGAATCCCGATCCGGAACTGGCAAAGGTAGAAGAAGAAGTTCTCGAGAGAATCAACAAGCTCGGGATCGGTCCGATGGGATATGGAGGAAACACAACCTCCCTCGATGTATTATTTGAAATGGAACCATGCCATATTGCCAGCTTACCGTTGGCGGTTAACATTCAGTGCCATGCGGCAAGACATAAAGAGGCTGTTATTTAACGATTACTTAATCAAACCACATATTACTCTATAATAGTGTTCTTTAGCATGATATTTTGTCACGTTGTGAGTGCAAATGATTGAGCGGTTGTACGCTAAAAATACTTCATAAGTTGTGGTTTAGGGAAGTACTAACGCTGGAGGGAAAAATGTCAGAACAGATAAAATTGACTACCCCGCTTTCTGATGAAGACGTGGAAAAGTTGAATATTGGAGATAAGGTATTCTTGACTGGTACCATCTACACCGGAAGGGATGCCGCCCATAAAAGATTAGTAGATTTGCTCGATGAGGGCAAGGAACTGCCTATCGATGTCAAAGGTCAGGTAATTTACTATGTTGGGCCAGCGCCTGCCAAACCCGGACAGGCAATCGGTTCTGCCGGTCCCACAACCAGTTACCGCATGGATGCCTATGCCTATAGGCTTATGGAGTTGGGGCTGAAAGGAATGATTGGTAAGGGAAACCGTGCCCCGGAAGTTATCGAGGCCATGAAAAAACATAAAACGGTATACTTCGGTGCTACCGGAGGAGCAGGTGCCCTTATTGCTAAAAGCATAAAAAAGGCAGAAATTGTTGCCTATGAAGACCTCGGACCCGAGGCCCTCCGGAAATTAGAGGTAGAAAATTTTCCGGTAGTGGTAGTTAACGATGTCAGGGGAGGAGATCTTTACGTTGAAGGAGCTAAAAAATATCGGAAAGAGTAAATCAACCGACTAATAGAACGTTTCATCAATGGATCCACAACGGCATTTGCAATTACGGAGGGTTATGAAGTAGTTTTATTGCTTTATTCTGTCTTATGTGGTTTTAAGTTTTCTTCTTTTCTACACAGTATGTCCATTGCAAGCTCATAAAGGCTTACCTATGGAACGTTCCATTAGATAGATTGTTTTTCCTATTTTTTGCTCAATGCTTAACGAATAAAGAAAGATTTATTGAAAATTCTTTATAATTTTAATGAGGGGATGGAAGATATGGTAAATTTGGGATACACTAATAAGACAGAAGTGGTTACGCATGACGTCTTGATCTTTGGTACAGGACTGTCCGGGTTTCGGGCAGCACTGGAGATTGCCCAGAAAACTAAGGACTCGGTAAATATGGGCCTTCTCTCCAAGGTTCAGATCCAGCGTCCCCACTCGGTATGTGCCGAAGGTGGTTCGGCAGCGGTTATGCGAGAGGATCAGGGTGACAACTTTGATATTCATGCATGGGACACCGTCAAGGGCGCAGACTTCCTGGCAGACCAGGATGTGGTATATCACTTTGTGGAAAATTCCCCCAAAGAGATCTTGCAGATGGACCACTGGGGAATGCCCTGGTCAAGAACCGAAGACGGCAGGCTCAAACAGCGCCCCTTCGGAGGACACAGTTATCCTCGAGCCACCATGGCTGCGGACAAGACTGGTTTCTTTGAAATACAGGTTCTCTATGATACCCTTTTGAAGTATAAGAATTTCTGCCGGTATGATGAATTCTTTGTCACCTCTATCTTAACGGATAAGAAGGGTGATTTTGCCGGTGTTACGGCAATAGACATGTGTACCGGAAAATTCTACGTTATGCGTGCCAAGGCTATGCTCATTGCTACTGGTGGTATTGGAAACCTTTACAGTTTCACCACCTATTCCCAGACCGTTACAGGGGATGGCCATTTGGCAGCATACCGTGCCGGGTTGAACCTTGAGGATTCAGAGTTTCTCCAGTTTCACCCCACCGGTCTAATCCCTAGCGGTATTCTTATGACCGAAGCGTGTCGTGGTGAAGGAGGGTATCTCAGAAACTCTAATGGTGACAGATTTATGGACAAATATGCCCCGGATAGGATGGAGCTGGCACCCCGTGATCTCGTCTCTCGCTCTATGATAACCGAGATTTTAGAAGGCCGAGGTTTTAAAGGACCCGAAGGGTTGGATTATCTCCATCTGGATCTTACTCACCTGGGAGCAGACCATATCAACAGTGTCCTGCCATTAATCCGGGAGGTTTGTCTTGATTATATCGGACTTGATCCTATCGAGAAACCGATCCCGGTACGTCCTGTTGCCCATTACTCCATGGGAGGAATCGAGGCAGATATCAACGGAGCAACTAAGATGAAAGGTGTCTGGGCAGCGGGAGAATGCGCCTGTTATTCTCTCCACGGCGCCAACCGCCTCGGTTGTAATTCCACAATGGAGTGTATTTTATGGGGAAGGTTTACCGGCGAAGAGATAGTGAAATATCTTGATACAAACCCGCCACTGGCAGATATGCCGTCAGACAAAGTTGATGCGGAATACAAGCGTCTCTATATTGATCTCCTACAAAAGAAAGGTAAAGAAAATCTTTACGATATCAAAACGGAACTCAGGAGAACAATGGGTGAACATGTAGGGGTCTATCGTACCGGACAAGGCCTAAGTGATGGGTTGAAAAAAATCAGGGAACTGCAGAAACGATTTAAAGACATCTATATTCAGGACAGTGGTCATGTGTACAATAACAATATGATCAATGCCCTTGAGACTGAAAACCTCCTTGATCTGGCCGAAGGATTGGTTTCGGCGGCACTGGCCCGTGAGGAATCCCGAGGGGGACATGCCCGTACTGATTTTCCGGTTCGTGACGATGAAAACTGGCTCAAACATACACTGATAAGCTATACTAAAGATGGGCCAAAACTTAGCTACAAACCAGTAACGATCACCAAATGGTTACCGGTAGAACGTAAATACTGAGGAGAAGAAAATGGAAAAAAAGAGATACGATAATCACCTCGAACTTTGGGGTTGGCTAGGAGGCGGTAAATGGGGAATAGAGCGCTATCTATATACCCTTCACCGGATCACAGGAGTAGGTATCCTGCTTTTCTTCATGATCCACATATTTGAGAGTTCTACCAGAATCTTTGGCATGAAGACGTGGGACATTATTATGAAAGGTATGGAATTCCCTGTTTTTAAGATCGGTGAAGTTTTGGTCTTTACAGCATTCGCCTTTCATGCCTTGAATGGAATCCGGCTTATTCTGATTGAACTGGGATTTATGGTAGGAAAACCAGAACAACCGGTCTATCCGTACCAATCATCACTGAATGTACAGCGCCCAATGATGATGGTAATAATGGTAATAGTTGTCGTTCTCATATTAGCTGGAGGCGTCGACATTATCTTTCTACATAAATAGGAAAGGAGGATTTATCTCATGAATAAAAGTGGACCTTGGATATTGTTCATTGTTGCGGCAGTTGTAATTTTTGTCTTTCTCGGGTTGCACATGATGATTGTTCATCTGGATACCCTCCTTGGAGGAATCGGCAGTCCCGCAGGGGGTTCGGCTCTTGCCTGGGAGAATGTAATTCAGCGAAGCCAATCTAACTTTTTCACTGTTACTTACATTATTTTATTGGCAGCAGCGCTCTACCACGGATTTTACGGGCTACGTACCATCATATTTGAATTTGGCCCCAGAAAAGAGGCCGAGGGAGCTTGGACCACCTTCTTATGGATAGTAGGCATCGTTCTTTTCATCGTTGGCACCGTTGCTGCTATCGCGGTACGAACAGTACAAACAGCACTTTAGAAAGGATAAGAAAATGGCAACCAATATTACCTATAATATTAAACGTTTTGATCCTGAGAAGGATGAGGGTCCACGGTGGCAACAGTTTACCGTGCCGGTGGAACCTGGGATGACTGTGCTGGACGGTTTGCACTGGATTAGAGAAAATCAGGATGCGTCCCTTGCCTGGCGTTATTCCTGTCGGATGGGGGTATGCGGTTCCTGCGCCATGTTGATAAATGGAACACCATGTATGGCCTGTAATACCCAGATTCTGCACGTAACTGATCGTGTGTTAACCATTGCACCTCTTCCAAACTTTAATGTAATTAAAGACCTGGTACCGGACTTAATACCAATGTTAGAAACACACGCTTCCATCTTTCCTCAAATCGAGCGAACGGACGTCCAGGAGATGGAAAATCCCACGGCAGAATACATACAATCCGTCGAGGAGCTTGAAAGGTACCTTCAGTTCACCTATTGCATGAAGTGTGGCTGTTGTATTGCAGCCTGCCCTGGGTCGGCTACAGACCGGAATTATCTTGGACCGATGCCTCTTACACAGGCGTACCGCTATAGTGTGGATACCCGTGATGATGGTCAGAAAAAGAGAAACGCTAAAGTGAGTGAACCTCACGGTGTTTTCAGCTGCCATTATGCAGGAGAGTGTTCCAAAGTATGCCCCAAGGGAGTTGACCCGGCACGGGCTATCCAACTGATGAAAAAAGACCTGGTTTTAGGTTATCTGAAACTTCAGGGCGCAAAAAAACCGGCAAAGTTAGTAGGTCCTCCGAGTGGTGAAACCAAACCGAAGATTGAGGCCCCCGCATTTACGGTAGAACAGTAAAAACGGATGGAAAATCCGAACAGTTTTATTTGCCCTTTTGAAGATAACCAAAATATTTGTTTAAGTATGGAAAGAGGACTCTGAGAGCGAAAAATATTTTGAGCATCGAAGAGTCCTTTTTCAAATTATTACCGAGTGAAAATTTACTCCGCTCGGTTTGTTCTAATCAGGCACATTTTCTCGAATTTACAAAAGTTGAACCAAATACAAATAAGGAGGTGTCTTATGGCTGAGGAGATGGGAGCAAAATGGACCACCACTGAAGAGTGGGCTCTTGAAAGAGAAAAGAAGTATAACGAAGTTAAGGAAAAGTATAAAGATAAAAAATGGCCTGAGCTGACCACAGAGGAGAAATATGAAATTTTTGAAGCTCGCAAGGCCGTCCTGGAACGGATGGGTGGTGTAAGGGGAATAAATCGGCAACATGACAGAGGCAAGTATACGGTAAGGGAAAGAGCAGATAAACTGTTTGACCCGGGATCATTTGTCGAAATTGGATTGCATTGTAAATCCTCATGTCTTTCGTACGATTTGTATAAGGTTGCCTCCGAGGATATGCCCGCGGACGGTATTCTGGCAGGTTACGGACTCGTCGACGGAAGGCCGGTATATGCCTTCTTCCAGGATTTTACAACATGGGGAGGAACACTGGGAAAAACACATGCGGAAAAGATTAAAAGAGTTTCCGGTGAGGCTGTACAGAACAATTGTCCTATCGTCTATATTGCCGACTCCGGTGGCGCCAGGATACAGGAGGGAACTGACTCCCTGGCAGGATACGGTGACCTGTTCTACGTAAACAGCATATATTCCGGCTGTGTTCCGCAACTTTGCGGCATAATAGGACCATGTGCCGGAGGAGCCGTTTATTCTCCTGCGCTGATGGATTGTATCTTCACGGTAGAAGGTGAAACTGAAATGTTTATCACCGGGCCCATAGTTATAAAGGCTGTTTTGGGGCAGGAAGTCGGAAAGGAAGAACTTGGCGGTGCAAGAGTAAACTGTGAGCGAAGTGGAAACGCTGCATTTTTTGCAAAGGACGAAGATGAATTTATAGCACAGCTGAAGAAACTGCTCAGCTTCCTGCCGGGTAGTGCCAAGCAGAAGCCTCCCTACGTAGAAACCGGCGATTCACCGGACAGGACTACACCGGAGTTAAGGAAAATAATACCTGACAGTCTGAATGAGCCATTTGATATGAAGAAGATCATTGAAACAGTCGTCGACAATGGTGACTTTCTTGAATGGCAGGAACTCTTTGCGCCGAGCCTTATATGCGCCTTTGCCAGAATGAATGGAAATTCGGTAGGAATAATAGCGCAGAATCCGATGCATCTTAATGGTGATGTTACAATGGACTCCGGCGACAAGGGATCAAAATTTATGAGACTGTGTGATGCTTACAACTTACCTCTTATAAGTTTTATCGATGCGTCAGGGTACGCTGTCGGAAAGGAGCAGGAGGTAGGAGGGATAATCAGACATAACGCGAAGCTGATCCAGGCTTACGCCGAAGCTACAGTCCCCAAAATTACTATTATTACAAGAAAGGCATTTGGAGGACCAGCTTTACTCGGTTCTAAAAATCTTGGTGCTGATTTAGTCTTGGTATGGCCAACATGTGAGATGGCTGCTGCGAGTCCTGAGCAGGCCGTGAGTGTTATCGGTGGAGATGAGATGGATTACAGAAATCACTTCTCAGATCCGGCTGTACCGGCAACAAAGCTGCACATTGACGAAATCATAGATGCTGCTGACACCAGGCCTCTTATATGTAAGGCGCTTAATATGTTCGAGCAGAAATCTGTCGATCTGCCTTACAAGAAACATAACATCAAGCCGCATTAGAACCTGAAAAAAGAGAAAGGAGGTTGTTCCAGATGGCTAGTGAAAAAACATTCGCAGAAATGTCAACATTAGAAAAGTCTGATTTTTTGAAAAGTGAGCAGGCAAGAATCTATGAAATGGGCGGAGCAGAGGCAGTAAAGCTCCAGCATGACATGGGGAAATATACAGCAAGGGAACGGATAGAAAAATTGTTTGACCCCGGGTCCTTTTTCGAAATAGGGGAATTCTGCAGATCGGTAACACCGCATTATGACATATTCAAGGAGGCACCACCTGCCGATGGCGTAGTAACAGGATACGGGACTATTAACGGAAGGGTTGTTTATGGTGCCTTCCAGGATGCTACGGTCATGGGTGGAACACTTGGGATTATACATGCCGACAAGATAGTGAGAGTCCTTCAGGAAGCCAACAATGTCGGATGTCCGATGCTCTATCTCGTCGACTCAGAAGGATTGAGGATAAAGGAAGGGCCCGATTCCCTGGCCGGTCTCGGAGATTTGGTGTATAATATGACCCTCTATTCAGGAGCCATTCCTCAGATTTGTGCCGTTATGGGAACATGCTCGGGCGGAATGACAATTGTCCCGGGACTCGCAGACTGTGTATTCACCGTGGATAAGATAACCAAGATGTACGCCAACGCCCCGACAACGATAGCTGCCGCTACCGGCGAAGAAGTCGGAGATGAAGATATCGGTGGAGCGGCTGTTCACTGCGGAAAAAGCGGTGTCGGCACATTCTTGACCAAGAGCGAAGATGAGTGTCTCGAACAAATAAAAAGGTTTCTCAGCTTTCTACCGGGCAGCGCCAAGGAAAAACCGCCCTATGTTGAAACGGGTGATCCTGCGGATAGGATATCAGAAGCACTGGCGACGATTGTACCCGACAAAGCAACACGTCCCTTCAATATGAAGAAAGTGATCGGTGAAGTCGTGGATAACGGAGACTTTATGGAGTGGCAGGACAGATATGCCAGAAATCTTATATGTGCTTTAGCCAGAATGGATGGAAATACGGTAGGCATACTGGCACAGAATCCTATGGTTATGGCGGGCTGTCTCGATGTTGACTGTTCCGATAAGGGCTCCAGGTTTATCAGGTTCTGTGATGCCTATAATATACCTATACTCAATCTTGTTGATGTCCCGGGATATCTTCCGGGAACGGATCAGGAGTGGAACGGCATAATTAGACATGGCGCAAAAATGCTCTTCGCCTATTCCGAAGCGACCGTGCCTGAAATAACTGTCGTTACACGAAAGGCATACGGAGGTTCTTACCTGGGCATGTGTTCCAAAGACGTCGGTGCAGATGTAGTTATGGTATGGCCTCCATGTGAAATGGCGGTTATGGGACCATCGGGCGCAGTGGGTATCATTGAGCGTAAAGCGATAAAAGAAGCGGAAGATCCTGCCGTAAAGAAAGATGAATTAACTATAGAGTACGTAAACCGCTTCCTCGTACCTACGGCTCCGGCAGCAAATCTGAATCTGGATAAAGTTATAGATCCTGTACAAACAAGACCGTTAGTTTGCAGGGCTCTTAAACTGTTCAAAAATAAGGACCTAAAGCTGCCGTACAAGAAGCATGAAGTTATGCCGGAATAATACTGGCTGAAGCTTTTAAAAAGGGGCGACTGAAAAGGCGCCCCTTTTTTTCTAAAACGTTTTTTTCATATCTACCGAACAGAAATAACCGTGGTTCTTCTCCGCAATGCTTTTTTATTTTCTTGATTTCAAAATTCAGTAAAGATACTATACGCGGTATTGTGTGGCGAGATATTTCATATATCATCGCTACGGTCGGCTGTAAAACCCGATTAATTTAAAAATTGTTTCCGAGCTTAAACAAAGAGGTATTCTTAAATGAGAACGGCTTTTATTACCGGGATTACCGGACAGGACGGATCATACCTTGCGGAACTCTTACTTAAAAAAGGTTATGAAGTTCATGGTCTTGTTCGCAGGGCAAGCACATTTAACACAAACCGCATAGACCATCTATATAAAGACTTTCATGACCCTGAGGCGCGAATGTACCTCCATTATGGAGATCTTTCTGTTTCGGGACAATTGACCGATCTGCTCAACACCCTTAAGCCCAATGAAATTTACCATTTGGGCGCTCAAAGTCATGTTAGGGTAAGTTTTGATATGCCTGAATACACAGGCGACGTTACAGGTCTGGGAACCATACGGCTTTTAGAAGCAATTCGTAAAACAAGTATTAAGACCAGATTTTATCAGGCTTCATCCAGTGAAATGTTCGGAGCCGCCCCACCACCTCAGAACGAGCTTACTTCTTTTGAACCTCAAAGCTCTTATGCCGCTTCCAAGGTCTTCTCCTTTCACATGGTAAGGAATTATCGGAAAGCATATAACATTTTTGCCTGCAACGGGATCCTCTTCAATCATGAATCTCCCAGAAGAGGAGAAACCTTTGTTACCAGAAAAATTACTCGCGCGGCCACAAGGATAAAGTGCGGTCTTCAGGACAAGCTATACCTGGGAAATCTTGATGCCAAAAGGGATTGGGGTTTTGCAGGAGATTATGTTGAAGCCATGTGGCTTATGCTCCAGCAGGACGAACCGGATGATTACGTGATTGCCACGGGAGAGACACACTCCGTCCGCGAATTTGCCGAAGAGGTATTTAAAAGATTAGGACTCAATTATAAAAAACATGTTGAAATAGATCCCAAATATTTTAGGCCGACGGAGGTTGATGTCCTGCTCGGTGATCCCTCCAAGGCAAAAAACAAATTGGGATGGGAACCCAGGGTCGGCTTTGATGAGTTGATCGATATAATGATTAAAGCGGACATGGAACTGGCAAACAAAGAAAAAACCCTTCTTGATGCAGGTTACAGAATTGGAAGATGAAGAGAAAAGACAGGACACAATTTCCAGATTACGATTTTTTATCCAAACGAATTGCTGTTACCGGCGGTAAGGGATTCTTAGGCAGTTATCTCATCAATAAACTGACCGGTAAAGGCTACCGGCATATCGTTTCGTTAGCTTCGTCAGAATATAATCTTTTAAATCTTGAAGACATAAAGCGGATGTATGATGATACAAAACCGGATATTGTCATTCATTTATCCGCAAGAGTTGGTGGTATTGGGTTTAATCAGGAAAATCCCGCAGCTCTCTTCTATGAAAATTTGATGATGGGCACACAACTTCTCCATGAAGGTTATCTGCGTAATATAGAAAAATTTGTTGCTATAGGAACCATCTGCGCCTATCCCAAATTTACACCTGTACCTTTCAAGGAAGATGATCTGTGGAACGGTTATCCCGAGGAAACAAACGCACCATACGGTCTAGCCAAAAAGATGATGCTGGTACAATCACAGGCCTACCGTCAGCAGTATGGATTTAATTCAATTTTTCTTCTTCCAGTCAATCTTTACGGTCCCGGAGATAATTTTGACCCCGCATCATCTCATGTTATACCCGCGCTTATAAAAAAGTGCGTTGACGCAACTTTAAACAATGAGACCAACATCGTCGTCTGGGGAACAGGAAAAATCACCCGTGAATTTCTATATGCGGAGGATGCCGCCGAGGCGATCGTACTTGCCACCCAAAAATATGATAAAAGTGAACCTGTCAATATAGGCGCCGGTTTCGAAATCTCAATCAAAGAACTTGTTGAATTGATTGTGGAACTAACAGATTTTAAAGGAAAGATAGTATGGGATGCTACGAAACCGGACGGCCAGCCACGCAGGACACTGGATACCAGAAAGGCATTTAAAGAATTCGGCTTCAAAGCAAAAACCTCTCTCAGAGAGGGATTGAAAAAAACGATTGAATGGTACAGAAGGTCGATTGACAAGACCCTTGGAGGATAGAAGGATCGAACTTCGAATCTCTTTAAGAAACTGGGGAAAGAGGATATGTCATGCAATGGTCTCTTGACTTCCGCAACACTTTGTGATAGAAAGCCTACCTGCAATGGATAAAGGAACAAGAAAATCCATGATCCAGATGGCTTATGTTAGCAGCCTCGGCTTTGCGATGGTTATCATGAGTGCCGGAGGTCTCCTTTTGGGAGCATATCTGGATGGAAAATTAGGAACAGGACATAAGCTTGCGCTGTTATTTTTTCTTACAGGAACTATTGCGGGATTCAGAAATGTATATGTCGTAATCAAAAAGAACTTCAGGGATGAAAAGCCAATAATAAAGCTTTTAAAATATGAACCACACAGAAAAAGACCACATCCCAAAAAAGCTTGAGTTCAGAAACTGGATCGTCCTCGGAATATTTCTTACAATCAGCTTAATCTTTATGTCATATAGATTTACCCTCGGGATACTGTTTGGCGGACTTATAAGCATTATAAATTATTACTGGCTTTATCAGGGTCTTCGAAAGGCATTTCAGAGGGTTACAGATAGAACAAAGTCGGTTGTGGTATTCAAGTACTACATCAGGCTCGCCGTCACGGCGATTGTGCTTTTTTTGGTCATTACGCGAACACCTATCAACGTGATTGGTTTAATAATCGGGCTTTCCACAGTTGTAATAAGCATTATATTTACAACGGTTCTTGAACTTTCAAAAAAAAACTGCGCTGAGGAGGTCAAATAAGCGATGCACCCTTTATTATTTCTTCAGAATGACTATTTCCCACCACATGTCACTTATACCTGGTTTATTATGGTGCTCCTGATTCTGTTTTCTTTTCTGGCAACACGCCGATTGGATATTTATCCGGGCAGATTTCAGAATTTTATGGAAGTTGTTATTAGCGGCATAGATTCTCTGCTAATAGATGTTATGGGACCTGAAGGGAAAAAATTTTTCCCGCTTATGGCAACACTGACCCTCTTTATTTTTACATCTAATCTATTTGGTCTCATCCCGGGATTCGATGGGCCCACAAATAACCTCAATACGACTGTCTCCATGGCACTGGTAGTTTTCGTCACAACACATATCGTCGGCGTCAAGGTTCACGGATTTAAGTATATTAAACAATTTATGGGACCTGTATGGTGGCTGACACCGCTTATGTTTCCGATTGAGGTAATCAGTCATCTGTCACGACCACTCTCCCTTTCAGTGCGATTGTTTGGAAATATGGAAGGTGGACATATTGTCCTTGCCGTGTTGTTTGTACTGGTTCCCCTTCTTGTGCCGCTTCCAATTCTCGTACTCAAACTTCTTATAGCGGCAATCCAGACACTGGTTTTCGTGCTGCTGTCGATGATGTATATAGCGGGGGCAATGGAAGAAGCTCACTAAAAAGCTTTCAGCTTTTTAGCCGACAAAAAAAGGGGAGTTGCTTTTCGCAACTCCCCTTTTTGCATCCATTATCGAAATCCTAACTCAGCTAGTTGGAACCGCATAATCAATATCAATATTCCCTCGTAAGTTCATCAAGTTCAGCCAGCGAAAAAATGGGACCATCCTTACAGACATACTTACTGCCAACATTGCATCGTCCACATTTACCGATCCCGCACTTCATTCGCATCTCAAGAGAAGTAATTATATTTTCTCTCGAAAAACCTAACTCAAAAAAAACCGGCAGTGTGAAACGAATCATAATCGGAGGGCCAGATATCAGGGTCACGGCATTTTCAGAGCTCGGCCCGACTTCCTTGCACACTGTCGGAACAAACCCTTCCCTACCCTTCCAGGTTTCATCTCCTTTATCCACCGTAACATACATGTTAATATCTTCTCTCTTTTCCCAGAAGGAAAGTTCGTCTTTATACATCAAAAGACCGGGAGTCCTTGCCCCATATACAACAGTAATATCCCCGAACCGCGACCTGTTAGTGTCGTGAATCATATAGTTAGTCAGAGACCTGAGAGTGGTAAAGGCAAAACCGCCGCCAACCACAACAACGTTTTTCCCCTCAAGATACTCAATAGGCCACGAATTACCCAAGGGACCTCTAAGCCCAATCCGAGTGCCCTCATCAAGATTATGGAGCGCAGTGGTGACAACACCCGCCTTCTGAACTGTAAACTCAAGATAGTCCGGCTGAGTCGGCGACGACGCAATACCGATCGGAGATTCCCCCTTGCCGAAGACAGAAAGCTCGGCAAACTGTCCCGGTAGATACTCGAAGAGTTCTTTTTCGTTTTTATTAGCGAAAACCACACGAAACGTCTTGATATCTTTCGTGTCCACCTCAGTTATGATTTTTTCCACATCAACAGGAATCGGCACATATGGATTCTGCATTACTATCTCCCAAGAAAAATTTTCATAACCCCAGAAAGTTCTGATGCTATAGCACTCAAACATTTAGATTTTCTTAACGCCGGTTACTACTAGCATCTTTTTCCCAAAATACTTGAATGACTTGCGTGATTCTTCGAATGCGCTCCGAAAAGACTTTTTACAAATTTGTCAAGACATAGAATTGTGAAGCTCCGCCCTTTGGGCGGAAGCTCCCCGGTAAGGAAAATGTTTTGAGCATCGAAAAATCATATTTCCAGAGCTTTCAACTCAGATATGTCTTCAATTATCTTTCTTATATCTATATTGACGGGACAGTACATCACACATCTACCGCAACCCACGCAGGAAATGGCCTTAAAATTATCCACATAATATTTAAACTTGTGCATAACCCTCTGTCTCCATCTCTCCTTTTGCGACGGCCTGGGATTATGACCTGAGGTTTCATACGTAAACAACCAGTACATGCAGGAATCCCAGGATCTTATTCTTTTTCCATTATCCCCTTTCTCCTCATCACTGATATCGAAGCAGTGACAGGTGGGACAGAGATAAGTACAGGTACCACAGGCAATACAGCTTCTATGAATTGTATCCCAGAAGGGATGTTCGAAATTTTCATCCAGCCAAGTCTTTATTTGCATCGCAGGAACATGAGATTTAATTTCTTTCTCTGCATTGTCAGAAAGTTCTTTCTTCTTTTCCACCGCTGAATCCTCGGCCTTTGGAAGACCTTCCATCTTTTTTAGAAGCTTCTCACCTTTTGATGTTATAAATTCGGCTAAATAACTATCCCCAATATCGGTCAACATTACATCCGCGCCGTCGGAAGACATGGGATGTCCTCCTACCGATGTACAGAAACAGGTAGTATAGGGGGGATGAACACAGGCAAATGACACAACGGTGGTCTTTTCTCTCTTGTCAATATAATAAGGATCTCTGTAAGTTTCTTGATCGAAAACCATATCCAGAAGAACAAAGCTGCGGGCGTCGCACGGTCGGACACCGAAGAGCACTGCCTTTCCGGCTTCGCCATTATCTTTTGAAAGTTCCGTTCCTCTTTCAGTTTTCATATATCTCATCATTGTTTCCGTCTGAGGAAATAAAAAATTCTTTGGTGAATTCTTGGCATTGAGGTAACCCACAAGTGGTTCCACTCCATTTTCCAAAAGCTTAAAAAGAATATCATCGCCACTCCTGACCGGCGCATAAACCGGCATTTCTTCAGAAATTTTCTTTATAATATCGGTAAGAACTTTCTTATTTATCAGTCTCTTTTCCATAACGTTCCTTAATAGTTTACTTCAAAAATACTATTGCGATGAAGAATCCATCTCCCCTTCCCTCTCCCCGAGAACTTTGAAAAATATAATTCTTCGTTGCTCAGCCTATGGTAAGTTTTGCAAAGTTTACCCCTTAAGGGAGAAATATTTGGCTGGGGTGAATCGTTTTGAGTTTTTTTCACGCAAGTCCCAAAGAGTTAAGAAGAGGTCTCGGGTCAAAATTGTGCATTTTAAACCATTTATCGGTTCCTTCCAAACCCATTGCCAGAGCTATTAATTCGGTAAAATAAAACGCCGGAAGCCTCACACCCTCACTTGCCCTCATATCCAGATTTGCCATACAGATCGGACAGGCAGTAACCAGACAATTGGCACCGGCTTCTCTTGCCATCTTCATCAACTTATCCACCAGATGAACAACAACTTCAGTTTTGCCCAGGGTAAGACTTCCACCACAGCAATCCGTCTTATAGGACCAGGGGCGGTATTCAGCGCCGAGGCTTCCCATAATTTTATCCATCATATATGGATTTTCATAATCATCAAAATCGCAGATATCCGGTGGTCTCAGCAACAGGCATCCATAATACGAAACCGGTTTCAGACCTTTTAGCTCTCTGAACACCAATTCACTCAACTTTTCAGGGCCAATATCATTATGGACAATATCTATAGGGTTTCTCACGGCAACAGTACCATTATATTTTTTACCGATAATCTCTTCCACTTCCGTCCTTAATTTCTCATCTTCTTTGAGGCGATATTGTGCCGTCTTAAATCGGTTAAAACAGGCGGCACAAGGAACCATTATATCAAAGCCTTTTGTCTCCGCAATAATGATATTTCTGATAGGAAGGGCGATGGATAGTTTAAAATTAGTCATGTGCGCGGAAGAGGCACCACAGCATGACCAATCATCAATCTCTTGCAAATCAATCCCCAAAGCTTTACTGACAGCCCGAACCGATTGATCATATTCCTTCGCTGTAGCGTGAAGTGAACATCCCGGGTAATATGAAACTTTCAATATATACTCCTCGATTGCATCAGGATAGTTCTGCAATTTCTTTACTGATACACTCTAAGCTATCTTTTTGTTTTCTCAAATATCTTTTTTACCGATCTCATATTTTTTGTCCTGGGAGAAAACAGGGAAAGTTTGCCTTTTATAAACATACTTATACCCATCGCTATGTCGGAAAAGTAATCACCCGATTTGAACTTATAATTGAGAATCATAAGAGGCTCATTGATACGCCCTAATATTCTTACATTTGATAGGAAAGCCTCATGGAATCTCAGCATGCGTTTCTCCTTGACATCAACACCCGCCTCTCGTGCCACCTCTCTTAAGACATCCATCATACGGGCTATATCAACTTCATTGGGACAACGTGTTATACAGGTCTCACACGAGGCACACAACCAGATGGCAGAACTATTCAGTACCTCATCCCTTTTATCCATCTGAATCATTTTTATGATTGTATCAGGATTGTAATCCATAGCAAATGCTACGGGACACCCAGCCGTACACTTTCCACAGTGATAACATCTCTGTACGGGCACACCGTCTATTCTACTGTTTACTTCTCCCAGAAAAGTTTCCATATTTAATCTATTTACACATCTTTGATCTGAGCTTTATTCAGGCTCAAACACAAAATCCTGGCCATCGTCCTCTCTGAAAGTGGCAAGCGGCGCGGGTTGGTCAAGCACAACCCCCACCCTGTGATTAAACAGTTCAAACCCATCCTTATCCAGCTTTTTCAAGAACTTCCTCAGATCCACACCCATGGGACATACCTCAGCACAGGCGCCACAATCAACACAACGTCCTGCCATGTGAAACATTCTCATGATTTGAAACACCTGTGTGTCCGCATCATCTATACCGATTCCCACCCAACCGGGTTGACTCTGTTCCACAAAACAGATTTTGCAATAACAGGAAGGACAGGTATTTCGACAGGCATAACAGCGTATACATTTTTTCATCTCACCAACGAAATACTTCCAGCGTTCGGCCAACGACAGCTCTTCAAACTCGTCGACTCCGGTGTATTCATGATCGGCATCCATCGGCTCAGCCTCTTCACTTACCATCACATCTGAAATGACCGGATTGTTAAATCGACAGGTAAGGCAGCTATCGGAAAGAACCTCTCCCAATGAAACAACTTTATTACCGCCGTTAGTTTGAATTGACAATTTTCCCCCATCAATTGTGGCTTGCAACACTTCCTCACCATTTACGAGCTTTGCAACCTTTCTCTTTGCCACGTAACCGGTACAGGGAACGCCCAGAATAACCACTTCATCCCTGTCATATTGCTTTTCCTGAAGGTGAATTACCAGGGATCGGGAAGTACATCCTTTCGCAACAACGCCTACAACTTTTTTTGTCCTCTCTTCCGATTTAGCCATTTTTTGCGATTCTTTATGGCGAAAAAGCAGATCGTGTACATACTTGGCCAGATTCTGCGAACAGTAAGGATTCCAGACAAGCCTTTCCGCGTCATCGGGCTCAGTTATAAAGCACGGCGCAGTGAGAAGAGGAAGTGTGCCTTTTTCATACCCCACAACTATATCCACTTTTTTTTCAGCTAACAGCCTTTTTGCCTCTTCCCTCAATCGCTTTTCTATACTTTCCACTATCCCCACAATTTCCTTCAGAATTATATTTTCAAGATTTTCCCTGTCGCCCTCTTATCCCTGACCCCGTCAATCTGTCGTTATATTTTCTTTACCAGCTTATTCGCTGGGCCAAGCGCTTTAATTCTTTGCGTCACATCCTTGATTATCCGGGCAAATCTATCCCCTTCAGATGCTGAAACCCATGTGTAAACCGTCCTGTCCGCTTCTATACCGATGTATGAAAGAAAGTTTCTCAACATGGCAAATTTTCTTCTCGCGTATAAATTCCCGCTAATATAATGACATTCTCCGGGGTGGCAACCGGATACAAGAACCCCATCCGCTCCCTCCTGAAGAGCCTTAACAATCCAGAAGGGTTTCACCCTTCCCGAGCATGGAACTCTTATTATCCGTACATTCGGCGGGTACTGTATTCTGCTTATACCTGCCAGATCAGCCCCGGTATAGGTACACCAGTTGCAACAAAAAGCAACGATCTTTGGCTCCCAGTTTTTATCTGGTTTATCTTCAGCCATATTTTCTTTCACCCGCACAAAAAAATGTTGTTGTATATAAAGACCTTAGCCTGTCAGGGCTGCTATCTGCGCCAGTATTTCTTCGTTATTAAAACCGTTTAAATCAATGGCATTCATCCTGCACGACGCCGCACACACACCACATCCTTTACATAGAATCACATTAACTACAGCGCAACCCTCTTTCTCATCTACCTCTACAGCACTGAAGGGGCAATTCGCTTCACAAAGTCCGCAGGCCATGCATCTATCTTTGTTCACATAGGCAGTTGTCCCTTCGGACTCTATAAAATCTTTGGTTAGAATGGTGCATGCCCTTGCGACAGCGGCATTGGCCTGGGTAATTGTCTCATCACTCAGTTTTGATGAATGGGCCATACCACACAGAAAAACACCATCCGTAGCAAAATCTACAGGTCTCAATTTTACATGCGCCTCAGCAAAGAAACCATCCTGGTTAACGGATAGCTTCAGCATATTGCTTATCGCGTGGTTATCAGGATTGGCAATAACTCCAACACTCAGCGCCAGAATATCCGTTTCTATTTCCACCGATTCGTTCAAAACAGGATCAAAAACAGTTACGGAAATTTTTGACCCGGATTGCTTCACTTCCGGTTTTCTATTCTCATCATAGCATATGAACTTTACATTGGCCTCCCGGGCTCTTTGATAATAATCCTCTTTAAATCCGTACGTTCTGATATCCCTGTAAAGAACGGTAATGTCCCTGTCCGGTTTGTCTTCTTTTAACTTCAAGGCATTCTTAATGGCTTCACTACAGCAATATCGGCTGCAGTACGGTCTCTCAGCATCCCTCGATCCGACACACTGTATCATTACCACGCTTTCGGCACCGGCAACCCTCGCATCCTTTTTAAAGATGAACTCCTCAAGCTCGCGTTGAGTCACGACATTATCATGCCGACCGTAGAGGTATTCATCCGTCTTAAATTCGTAAGCCCCGGTTGCCACTATGGCCACACCGTGCTCAAACCGGCTTTCTTTCCCGCCGGATTCAATGGTAGTTCTATAATTCCCTATATAGCCTTCAATTTTCTTAATCGTCGCCCCCGTGTATGTATGTATCAAATTACTCTTCTCAACCCGCTCCAGTAAATCCGCAAGATGCTTCTTTGTATCAAGGCCTTCCAGGGTGTAATAAAGCTTGCGATAATTTCCACCCAATTCATCTTCTTTTTCAACGATGTGCGATTCAAAACCCTGCTCAGCAAGAGCAAGGGCAACAGTTATCCCGGCAAGCCCGCCACCTATTATCAATGAAACCTTATTAACTCCGAGCTGCCCCCGTTTTAACGGTTTCAAATATTCGGCTTTGGCAACAGCCATCCGAACCAGGTCCTTTGCCTTTTCCGTTGCCGCCTCGGGCTCATTCATATGTACCCACGAGTCCTGATCTCTTATATTTGCCATTTCAAAAAGGTATCTATTAAGACCCGCTTTTTCACAATTTTCCTGGAAAAGACACTCATGTGTTCGGGGGGAACAGGAGGCCACCACAACCCTGGAAAGGTTGTGTTCCTTGATCACTTCGGCCATATTTACCGCCGTGTCCTGGGAGCAGGTAAAGAGATTTTCCTCAACGTGGACCACATTCGGAAGAGTCTTCGCATATTTAACCACTGAGGGCACATCCACCACTCCACCGATATTAATTCCGCAATGGCAAATAAAAACACCTATTCTCGGACCTATTCCTCTCAAATCTTTCTCCAGGGGAATTTCTTCTTCACTAATCAACGTTCCTCTGCTGGAAGCCAGCAAACCCTCAGCACATGCTGCGGCACCGCTCGCCTCCATAACTGTTTCGGGGATGTCCTTGGGACCTCCGAAACAACCGCAAACAAATACACCATTACGTGAAGTCTGTACGGGATTAGTCAGAGAAGTTTTACAGAAACCATGTTTCTCTAAATCTATGCCCATACTCTCCGCCAGTTTAGAAGCATTCTTTGGCGGGGTTAGACCAACAGACAGAACCACCATGTCAAACTCTTCCTCCGCAAGGGTCCCGTCTTCCAGAACGTAGGTAACAAGGAGATTTTTCGTCTGCTGCATTTCCTTTAGCGTTGAAGGAATAGATCTTATATATCTTACACCATACTCCTTTTTTGCCCTCTCGACGAAGCGATCAAAATCCTTTCCATAGGCGCGAATATCAATATAGAATATCGCAGGATCGAGATTCTTAACGTGTTCCTTACCGACAATAGCTTCTTTCGTCGCGTACATACAGCATACGGAAGAACACCAGCTATTTCCGCATGACGTATCTCTTGAACCCACACACTGAATAAAGGCTATCTTCCTGGGTTCTTTACCATCGGAAATTCTCTTGACGTGACCGAAATAAGGACCTGACGCGGATAACATCCTTTCAAACTGTATGCTTGTCACCACATTGTCGTAAACACCAAAGCCGTATTCTCCCTTAATCCTCGCATCAAAAACTTCAAATCCGGGAGCAGCGATAACAGCGCCAACCTCAATGGTCTCTTCTTCGGTTTTCATCTCATGATCTATAGCTTCAGCTATACAGGCGTCAACGCAACGATAACACTCAGAACAAATACCGCAGTTAAGACACCTTTTGGCCTCTTTAACCACATCTTCCTCACTCAAAATATTCACAACTTCATCAAAACCGGTTATTCTCTTTACCGGCTCGAGTTTAGATGGCCTGTATCGTTTCTTCTTCTTTATCCCTTTGGTATCAACCTTATCGGCAATACCTTCCGTCCAATTTTTCTGACGGCCTAATTTGATGTCCTCACCTTTCAGATAACGATCTATAGACCTAGCCGCCTCTTTTCCGGCGTTGATCGCTTCGACCACCGTAGCAGGTCCCGTTACATCGTCACCACCGGCAAAAACGCCTTCAACATTCGTTGCAAGGGTTATCGGGTCTACATCAAAGGTATTCCACCTGTTAATAGAAATTCCGCTATCCTCCGTGATAAATAACAGGTCACTTGTCTGACCGATAGCGGGTAGAACGGCATCCACTTCAAGCGTAAACTCCGACCCTTTTATCGGAACCGGACGCCTGCGCCCGCTTGCATCGGGCTCACCAAGTTCCATACGAATACATTCAATGCCTGATATTTTCCCTTTTTCACCGAGTATTTTCACCGGTGCGACCAGATACTCTATCTTAACCCCTTCCTCTATTGCCCCTTCAATCTCTTCAGATAAGGCGGGCATCTCGGTGCGAGATCTCCTGTAGAGCACAAAGGCATTCTTGGAACCGGTTCTGAGCGCAGTACGAACGGCATCCATCGCAACATTTCCTCCACCGATAACCGCAACCCTCTCTCCCAGAAAAACCTCGTCACCCAGGTTCACTCTTCTCAGAAAATCGATCCCATGAACAACTCCTTCGAGGTCTTCCCCGGGGACATCGAGTTTACTGCTGATATGAGAACCTACAGCAATAAATACGGCGTCATACTCACTCATTAGCGCACCCATGGAAACGTCTTTACCCACTTTCGTATTGAGTTTGATTTTTACGCCAAGATCTTCAATAATTTTTATTTCCGCGTTGAGGATATCTTTCGGAAGACGGTATTCCGGAATACCCACTTGGAGCATTCCACCGGCAACGGGAAGGGATTCCAATACGACAATCTGATAACCTTCAATGGCGAGATAATAGGCAGCGCTCAGGCCGGCAGGACCGGAACCGATTATAGCAACCTTTTTTCCCTTCTTATCTTTTATTTCCGGAACATATCTTGTCTCATCATTCAGATCAAGATCGGCCACAAATCTCTTTAAATGCATAATGGCAATAGGATCTTCAACCTCTCCCCTCTTGCAGGCCGATTCACAGGGGTGATGACAAACCCTCCCGCAAACGGCCGGAAAAGGATTATCTCTCTTGATGAGCTTAAGCGCGTCTCTGTACTCCCCCTTAGCGATCAGTGCCACATAGCCCTGCACACTGATATGGGTGGGACATGCCGCTTTACATGGAGATGTCCCCAATTTGTCTATGGCAAAGGCACTCGGAATGGCCTGGGGAAAATGCCTGTAAATGGCTTTTTTGTTATCCAGGTCTTCGTTAAAATCCGACGAAATCGATACGGGGCAAACATCGGCGCAATCACCACACCCGGTACATTTATTAATGTCAACAAACCTCGGTGCCTTCGCGAGTTTTACTTTAAAAAATCCCGGTTCCCCTTCAACGGATTCCACCGTTCTTCTCGTCATGATTTCCACATTCGGATGTCTGCCAACTTCAACCAGCTTTGGGGACAGAATACAGGTAGAACAGTCATTGGTAGGAAATGTCTTATCGAGTTGTGCCATGACACCGCCGATACTGATGTCATTTTCAACGAGGTATACCTTTATGCCGGAGTTGGCAAGATCAAGCGAAGCCTGAATCCCCGCTATCCCCGAACCCACGACCATAACGGCGCTAATTTTTTTACTATCTCTTAACAAACTTTCACACCTCGGAATTAATTTTGAAAAAAAATGAAGTGACGGCTTCGTAAAAAGCCGAAATTCCTCTCTACCGGAGGATATAGGCTCTGACTTAATTATTCGGGATTTTCACATTAATACTTACTACGGGCAGCACACAAAAACTCGTTTTTCCTTGTTTGAACACCTGATATTGTGTCTGCACATCAAAAAAGCCGCCGAAGGAAACATGACTAAAAATTTACCCAACGGTTACTTCAGCCCAGAAATCGCACGGTGAAAAAAGTCTG
>CAZZBF010000007.1:61783-76208 GCA_964652795.1 uncultured Syntrophales bacterium
AATTTTTTCACACGAGCATTTATCAGGCAGGTCCCTGCAATTTGAACTTCTTTTGCAACGTATTGTCACAGTTGCGATAATTAACATGGTTGTTTCGAATATTCAAGATTTATACTTATCTTTTTCCTTTTTTATTCTCTTATTAAATTGGGATTTTTTGAGTAAAAATGGAAATGTTGTTTTGGAATTTCTCCGTTTTGATTTAAATAGTTCTTTGAAAAACTTCAGACATCCTAGTGGAAAACACCATCACACTATTTTCCAATTTTTGATTTTATCTCCTCAATAAGCGGCGGCAGGATTTTTTTGAAGTCCTCCGCGATAATCACATCGGATAATTCGAAGATGCCAGCATTGGGATCGTTATTGATGCTTATTATGTACTTTGATTGATCCATGCCCACCACGTGATGCATCACTCCCGAGATTCCTATACCTATGTACAGCGTGGGCCGGACGGTTTTCCCGCTCTGGCCTATCATCTGCTCTTCCCCGGCCCATCCTTCATCAACAGGCGGTCGGGTGGTTCCCACGGCTCCACCCAGGAGACGGGCAAGTTCTTTCAGAAGCAACCAGTCTTCCTCGCTTCCGATACCCCACCCGCCAGCAACTACCACATCGGCTTTCTCCAAGGGCTGTTCCATGGCCGCCACACGTTCAACCCCGATAATTTCAGGACCCATATCGGAATCCGGCAGCTCAACAGATACATCTTCAATCTTTCCTTTCCGCGCCGTTTCCGGCAAAGCCTTCATGACTCCGGGCATCACGGTAGACATTTGAGGACAATGATCAGGACAGGCAATGGTTGCAACGATGCCACCACCCCATCCGGGCACTACCTGCAGCAGATTTCCCTCGTTATCCAACTTGAGGTCAATACAGTGCGCCGAAAGTCCCGTTCTGATTCTTGCCGCTATACGGGGCGCAAGTTCCACGCCCATAGCAGTGGCTCCCATCAGAACAATATCCGGCGCATGTTCTTTGATTAGTCTTTCGAATATATACGTATAGGGAAGAAGGCGATAATATTCCAAACGCTGGTCATCAGCCAGAATCACCAAGTCCGCTCCAAAGTTGATAAGTCTCTGAGTAAGGTCCCCGACTTTATAACCCATCAGGACTGCCGCTACTTTGCTTGCGGAACAGTCTGCCAGTTCCCTCGCTTTTCCCAAAAGCTCGAGACTTACATCATGTAGCTCACCATTTCTCTGCTCCGCAAAAACCCATACATCACGGTTACTCTTAATGCCCATTGATATACTCCTCAACACTAAATAACGCCGCATTGATATATTTTTTCAACCAGTTTCTTGACGACCTCATCGACAGTGCCTTCCAGTTTCTCTTTTGCCCTTTGAAACTTGCGAAGCTCCAGACCCGCCATCTTTGTGGGAGAACCACCGAGTCCGATGCACTCAGATCCCACGCACAAATCTTCATTTGAAAGTACGGAAATTTCCTTAGACTCAGCCGCCAATATACCCGTGAACGGTATGTATCTCGGCTTATTCAGTTCTTTCCGTACAGAGAGCACAAGAGGAGTCTCCGCTGAAAGCTTCACATAGCCATGCTCAATCTTCTGCGTAATTATAAAACCATTCTCGGAAGACCAATCCAGCCCCGTCACATGCATTACATTTGGCAATCCAAGCATCTCAGCCAGCTGCGAACAGATCTGCGCCGTTGAACCATCTATGGACATATTGCCGCACAGTACGAGGTCAAAATCTTTTATCCACCGACATCCAACGGCCAGAATTTCCGCCGTCGCCAAGCTGTCCGAACCGGCAAAGGCGCGATCAGACAATAAAACAGCTCGGTCAGCACCCATTGCCAGTCCTTCTCGAAGGGTGGTCTTTGCAAAGGTCGGCGCCATGGATAGGAGGACAACCTCTCCGCCATGGACATTCCGCAATTCGAGGGCGGCCTCAAGGGCGTGCTTATCGAGAGGATTCATAACGTTCGGGATCTCCTCCCGCTTTAATGTCTTGGTTTCGGGATCCATGCTTACCTTATCCCAGTGTTTCGGATCGGGCACAGGCTTCACACAGACAATGATTCTTTTCATATTAGTACCTTCCTGCCGATTTAATGTTCCCTGTTACTTTTTAAACGGAGCTAATGCCGCCCTTCCTATACCTATTTTGGCAACTTCCGCCGTGCCACCCGCCGGAACGGTAACCATTGCGTCTCTGAAAAGACGCTGGACAGCATATTCTCTCATTATCCCGTAAGATCCGTGTACCTCGATCGTTTTCTTCGCCGCTTCAACCGCCGCATTACAGGTATAGTATTTCGCTATACCGGTTTCCGTATCACAGCGCATGTTCTGATCTTTCATCCAGTTTACACGATAATTCAGCAACCGGCATATATCCAGTTGAGTGTAAATCTCGGCTACCAGGAACTGAATCGCCTGAAGGGTGCTGATAGGTTTGCCGTAGAGAACCCTCTCGTTGGCAAATTTACCCGCTTCCTCATATACCGCCTGCAGGATACCAAGAGCGGTCGCAGCCATACCGGTACGACCTGTCTCGCTGATGGTTTTAAGCGCAACAGTTATTCCCTGTCCTTCCTGGCCTATCAGGTTACTTTTCGGAACTTCACAGTTGTCAAAGGCCCACTCGCCCGTGTTCGCCCCGCGAAGACCGAATTTATTTTCTTTTCTCCCAAGCTTCGCACCGGGTGTACCCTTGTCAACAATAAAAGCGCTTAATCCTTTGGTGCCTTCACCAGTCTTGGCAATAACAATCCAAAAATCGGAGAGGTGCGAATTGGTAATAAAACATTTACGACCGTTTAAGATATACTTATCACCTTTCAGTTCTGCCGTGCACTTCATCCCAATAACGTCAGACCCGCCTGCGGGGTCAGTGACACCCACGGTGCCAAAGGTCTCACCAGCTGCAAGTATTGGCAGATACTTCTTTTTCTGCTCATCGGTACCAAAATCGTTTATCGCTGCGCAGGCCATATGATGAACTTGCATTGACATCGGAATGGCTCCACAAACACGGCCCAGTTCCTCGAGGACTATTGTTCTTGCCACATAACCCATTCCCACCCCACCAAATTCCGGGGGCGTTATAATGCCTGTAATGCCGATCTGAGCCATTGGTTTCATGAGGTCCACAGGGAACTCACCTGTCTCCTCCATAGCCTCCATCCTCTGCGGTATCTCGCTTTCCGCAAATTCACGGACAGCCTTTCTCAACATCTCTTCGCGTTCAGTAAATGCAAAGTCCATATTTCATCTCCTTTCTTTATAGTTTCTTGTTATACAGACAGCCTAGATATATAAGAAATCTCATTGATGTCCTTTCTCAAGGCTACATTACTCAAATAACACTCGGTTTTGGAAATTAACACTAATTACGGATATTCTCTGATTATCAAAAAGATCTGATCAGGAGTTATAGGTATAAGGGTCGATATGTAATGAGAAACCGTTATTGTTATCGTTGCTTACATTTTCTCTTTCAAACTTTTTAATCACCTTACCTTCCATAAAAAGTACAACCCATTAATGTTTCAGCGTATATCTACTTTATAACGGTAGACTGGACACCCGTCAAGGAAGAGAAACCGACCGGTCTGTTCCCTTCTGTACTATACTGCTCTATACATGTCAAGAAATTAAGCCTCTCTGTTAAAAGCACGTAATTTGTCCGGAGTTGTAGCACATAATCTATCCGGTTAAAATAGGTTACCAAGAGGTGGACAAACGGACGGAGCTGTTACAGAAAATCCTGACTGCACGATTTGAAGAGGCATATGGTATATGAGCGAAAGGTATAGTGTAAAATATGTTTAACGTTATAAATTGAGATATTTACCGGTAATATCTTTGATATGAAAGGTACTGTCGCTGTCACTCGATCAGAACACCTGGTTGAACATCGGTTTTATTATATTAATACGCTATGTGGAATTTTCAGTTTTCTGTACAAAGGAATCTATATAATCTATCAGCGCATTGATAGAATGATCCAGACCTTTTTCTGATTTATCAGCACGATATAAAACCGAAGAACCGAGCATTGTGGAAAAGATTATTTCAGCCATGCTCGTTGTGTCAACGTTAGTCCCAATCCTTCCTGTCCCCTTCCCTTCATCAAGGAAATTCTTTATCATTTGTCTTAATCTCCAGAATTGTTCGGTAATAGCAGAAGTAAGATCAAGACGTTGACCATTTAGACAGACGGAAAACGTTATGAATATACAGCCTCCGGGGAATGACTCCGAATTTTTCAGATATCGGTCTTTATAATTCACAAGAAAAGTTTTCAATTTTTCAATGGGATCTTCAATGTCGCTCAACCCTTGGAAACAACATTTTTTCCAGATTTTATTCGCTTCATTCAACACTTCGAAAAAAAGTTCATCCTTACTTTTAAAATGATTATAAAAACCTCCTTTGGACGTCCCCACTGCTTCCAGCAGGTCCGTCAGAGAAGTGCTTGTATACCCCTTCACTGAAAAAAGCTTCATTGCTGTGTATATAATATTGTCACGAAGAGTCATTCTATCACTTCCCGTTTATTGAATAATTATCCTATTTAGCTATACCTGTTAATTATATCTGTCAAGATCTTTCATGTTTTGTGTTGCTACCCTCACATTCTTAGGAAAACGTAAACTACGTAAAAAGCAATCGGGACTGTGCTAAGAACTTTTCTGCCACAACTATACACCCGATATTATATGGTTATATTTATACAACTATTAAGGCTCAGCCAAAATTTTATACGGCTTTTGGGAAGGTTGGCAGAGATTTCCCTTAAAAAAGAAATTGCTTACTGGATTCTTGTTTTGTTTTCTATCTCTTTCCAGACAGCCCCTTTTCCTTCACCGGTCTTCGCGGAAAATAGAATTATGTTACTATCAAGAGGTAATCCTAATATCTCTTGTATGCGTTGCTGTCTAATCTTTATCTGGTTCCTGGAAAGTTTATCAACTTTTGTCAGGATAACAAGAGAACAAATATCGTAAAAACGGAACCATTCAAGAAGAGAAAGATCGTTTTCAGAGGGATCTCTTCTTATATCAAGGATTAAAATAACAAGGCGTAAATTTTCCCGTTCTTTAAAATATCTTTCTACCATGGGCCCCCACTCCATCTTCACGGAAAGAGGCACCCTGGCATATCCATAACCGGGAAGGTCGGTAAAATAGAGCAGGTTATTTATCACAAAAAAATTTAGAAGTCTTGTCCTTCCGGGGGTTGTACTTGTTTTGGCAAGCCTTTTCCGATTAACAAGCACGTTAATAAGCGAAGATTTTCCCACGTTTGATCTGCCCGCAAAGGCCACTTCAGGAAGCAAACTATTCGGATACTGGGAGGGCTCCCTGGCACTCTTTATAAAGTCTGCCGATGTTATTTTCATGGTAATTATTGACAAGTTCGTAAAAAGTCTTTTCGGAGTGAATCGAAGCATTTTGGGAAAAAGATGATGGTAGTAACCGGCGTTAAGAAAATCTAACTGTTTGAGTGCGTAAGCACGAGTTTTAGATTTTCAGCCGGGCAATAACAGCATCCCTAAAATGGTTCTGAGCGAAGAAAATGGACTTTTTACAAGTGCATCATTCAATATTGATAAAATTGCAAAAGGGCTAAAATACCCCTCCCTTATATGGAATAAATTGCTGATTACTTACTGCCAAACAGTTATAATTACTCAAATTCTATACCATACTTATCTAACTTCCTTTCGAGAGTCGGCCGCGAGATACCAAGTATTTCGCAAATTTCACCCTTATTCTTGCCGGTTTTCCTGATAACCTGTCTTATATGCTTCTTTTCTATTTCATCTATGGTACAGATTTCAAAATCCTCATCTTTTTCATTTCCTTCGCTTATCGTCCCACTATGACTTTCTCCTTCGGGAAAGTCCTCCAAGAGATCAGGAAAGTCACTTTTTCCGAGAATCTGCCCCTTGGTTATAACAACAGCTCTAACCAGAAGATTCTCCAATTCCCTGATATTTCCAGGCCAGCTGTATTGCATGAAGATATCCATCATTTCAGAGGATACACCGACAACATTTTTATGTAGATCACGATTGATTTTTCTAAGTAGATAGTCGATAAGAGGCTTGATATCTTCCCCTCTTTCTCTCAGGGGAGGAATATTCATCGACACAATATTCAGGCGATAATAAAGATCGTCTCTGAATTTACCTTCTTTCACAAGTTTTCTCAGATCTTTATTGGTGGCAGCAATTATCCTCGCGTTAACCTTTACTCTATCTTTCCCGCCAACTCTCTCAAACTCCATTTCCTGCAATACCCTTAAAAGCTTGGCCTGAAGATTTATCGACATCTCGCTGATCTCATCCAAAAAAACTGTGCCGTAACGGGCAAGCTCAAATTTGCCCAATTTCTTACTTATCGCCCCAGTAAATGAACCTTTCTCATGACCGAAAAGTTCAGACTCAAGGAGAGTATCCACAATGGCGGAGCAGTTTATCGCGATATAAGGCTCACTGCTTGAAGTGCTATTATGTATAACCTTCGCGATTAATTCCTTGCCGGTTCCACTCTCTCCTTGAATAAGCACTGTCGTTTTGCTCTGAGAAACAATTCCTATGGTTTTAAAAATCTCTCTCATCGCACTGCCCGTACCAATAATATCCCCTACTTTGAAATCTCTTGAAGGCTCCATGAGGAGACCATTTATTTTTCTTTCCATTTCAAGGGTCGTTAATGCCTTCCTGATAGCTATGTCCAGTTCATCAACATCAATAGGTTTGTGAATGTAATCAAAAGCCCCCTCCTTCATTGCCTTAATAGCAGTATCCATATCATGATGAGCGGTAATCATAATCACTTTGGTATTTTCATCATCCCTTTTTAGATCTTCCAATACTGTAAAACCACTAATATCAGGAAGTCTTATGTCCAGGATCACAACATCGGGTGAAACCTCAACTACCCTGTTCAAACCATCAGTGCCGGTCAGTGCGGTATGTACTTCATACCCTTCTTCAGTCAAATATAGTTTCAGGGTTTCACATATAGAACTGTCATCATCAATTACAAGAACTTTCGACATATACCGCCACTCCCTAAATATTGTAATTGTAATTTTCTATCGACCAAAACCGTACAGACAAAAAGGCTTAAAAGAATCAAACGGTAACGCTGGGGCTAATGGTCTCATCGTCCTTTTAAGGGCTTACGCATGAATCTCCAACCCTTCTTCTGTTTCTTCACTGAAAATCGGAAATGTAATACGAACAGTAGTTCTTTTTCCTCTTTCGCTTATGACCTCTAACGTTCCCTGGTGCAGATCAACAATCTTCTTGACCTGGGTTAATCCAAGACCGGTACCGTATTTCTTATTCGTAAAAAATGGGTTGAATATATGGTGAAGGTCTTCTTTATCAATGCCACATCCATTATCCTCAATCTCAATAACAAGAAAATTGTTTTTATTTTTAACAAGTTCCGTGGATATTAAGAGTTTTCCTCGCTCCTCCATTGCGTCAATAGCATTGAGGTAGATATTTAAAAATGCCTCTTCCAACATAGCCGAATCAAACTTCAGAAGCGGAATTTCCTTATCATAAGTACTCTGGACACTTATCTTTTTGTCCGTTATCTCCTTTTCAGCCATTGCCAGAGATTCTTTAAGAGCTTTATTAATATCGGCAGGTTCCATTTTAGCCTCTCCGGGCCTGGCAAAAATAAGGATATCTCTTACCAGCTTCTCCAGGTGTTCAACCTCTTTCTCGGCAATTTCAAATCTTTTCAAATCATTTCCCGAAGGTTTCAGCCTTTTTTCCAGGATTTGAAGGCTCATCTTGATAGAAGAAAGCGGGTTCCTGACTTCGTGCGCAATACCGGCGGACAGCTGTCCCACAGCAGCAAGCTTCTGGCTTTCGTAGAATCTTTTTTCAAGGTTCTTGAACTCGGTAATGTCCCGTTGAACAATAACATAACGGTCAGTGCCTTTAATAGGCCCGGAGGTCAACAATAAATTTCGCACAGAACCGTCTTCTTTTTTTATCTCAATCTCGAAAGGTTTATATATCCCTCTTTTTATCTCTTTCCATTTTTCAAGCATAGATTCTCTGTGTTCCGTGGCAACAAATTCCGTAAAGTGTTTACCCTTTACATGCTGAAGGGCAGATTCGTATTTTCCTCCCTTTGCCCGGCTGACATAATCGATAACCCCTTCACTGTTGAAGGCAAATACCCGATCGGGAGAACTGTCCAGTATAGACTGGAGATAATTATAAAGTTCTTCCATCTCATTTCTCAGTCTTACATTTTTGTCCAGTTCATTTTCAAGAGTCTCGGCATACTCCTTCAATCTAATTTTCATCTCCTTTTCCAGAGAAACATCCTGAAGGGTCTCAATGGCCGCGATGATCTCCCCTTTTTCATCATATATCGGGGCTGCGAGAAAATAAAGGTGCCTGCCTTTACCACCTAAATTCTCAAAGTAATCCATCGCTCCATAAGCACCTTTCACTATCTCCGACTGCTGTACCATATTATTACCATAATATTCTTTTAATCCTTCAACGTCATTATCAACAATGAGATCGGCTATAACCGGTCTCTTTTCAGGATAGAATGGAACATACTGCCTTTCAGTCTCTATCATCTCCTCGGCATCAAAGCCGGTTAATTCGGTGCAGGCTTTGTTCCAAAGGATAATCTTGTGTTCCCTGTTAAGGACAAATGTCGGTATGGGAGACCCTTCTATGATTCCCTCAATGGTTTTCTTCTCCCTGGCAAGTCTTTCCTGCCATACACTCTTTTCCTTGAGGTGCTTCAGTTCCTCCTCGAGACGCAGTCGCTTCCTCCCTGAATTAACCACAAATATGCTTCCGACAATAACGGCAACAATCAACCCGGCGGACACAGCCATGACATTGAGAAAAGTCTTACGTAGAAGTGAAACTACCACATCATGAGGAGAACTGATAGCGATAGCCCACTTCCGCGATCCAAGATTAACCCGGGCATGGGCCACAACACTCTTTTCAACACTGCCTTCATCTCCCGTCAGCAGATATTCACCGTATCCCCCTTCACCCTTCAGTAAAATATCTTTCAGAGACAGTGTTCCCTCAGACTTAGCGCCCTCAAGTATTCCCACATCCTTTCCTATAAATTCAGCATCAGGGTGAACAAGTATTGTGCCTTTATCATCCACCATCCAAGAATAGCAAGATACCTCACACTTAACCGGTCTGATATACCGATCAATTATTGTGGAAAGAGAAAGGGTAGCAAAAACCACACCGGAAAACTCATTGTCGGAATCATACCGGGGAACAGCAATAATAATAGATTTAGATATGTCTTCCATATCCTTGCTTTTTTTTTCACTCATCGGTACCAAATCGCTTATATATGGAATCCCTGTTTCCTTTACCTTCTGAAAATAATTATAAAATTCAAAACTCTTACCCTTTATTCCTTTCATAAAAGAAGTCGGGTAAGTACCTATGGCCACTCCATTCTTATCTTCTATGGCTATAAAATTAACCTTACCTTCCAAATCATTATAAATTACCTTCATACTCTGGCGTGTGGCTTCGGGCATAGTTCCTTTGACACATGGTAGCTTGGACAGATTTATCATGCTTTTTTCAATGCCAACAATTAGATCTTCTATTCCGGTAGCTGTTCCACTGGCAATAACCAGTTGTTGCTTACTGTATTGCTCAACCATATCTCTTTCTCTTGCACTATTGATGACCAGAGCAAACAGGACAATCATGGAAACAACAGTTAAAGTGGCCACCCAGATGGAAAGAATTGAATTGATTTCAAAACGCTTATTTTTACCGCTGGACTGGGTTTTCTGCATAGTCATTTACTCCTTTCTTTGACCTTTCTCCTTATGTTCTTTAACGGCCATCAATATATAAACACCAACAGCGGCACCTAACGAAATAATAAGCTTAGTTAATCCACTCTCGATACCAATAACCTTGTCACAGATAAGCCAGACAACCAGATATGTTACAGCGGTCAATACTTCCTGTATCATTTTTCCCTTTCACAACCTGAAATCAAATTTCCAGAACATTCATTCTCTAATAAACTTATCCAAATAATGCATATTATCTTTCCAACCAAAATATTTCAATAAAAATATACTGATATATGAACCAATTTTAAAATTCGTTAAATTCACCGGTCGCAATTTAACAAGACGTTAAACAAAACTTTTCAGAAGAATATTGATTGCAGAAGCCTAAAACTTAAATTATATTAACGTTTATGCCATGTTAAAGCATAAACCTAAATTCATAATGAAGTGGCATAACTGTTGCAACATTCCCTTCCAAGTCTCAAATATTTCCTCTTTTTTAGAAACGCTATTTATGCTATAAGGAAAAACAAAAGGGGGAGATAAAAACTAATCAGTAATGATAAGGAAAGGAGAATAAAAATGTTTCAGAAACTCAGAAAGATGTTATTAACCCTCTTAACAACAACGGCTGTCCTGCTAATCTCTTCACCAGTGGCCTTCGCTTCGGAAGTACTCCCCACCGGTGAATCGTATGTAAAAGTTGCCTTCGCTGTAGGCGCAATGCTTGCGGCTGGTTTTGCTATTGGCATGGGCGCGATTGGCGCAGGATTGGGAATAGGTCAGGCTGCTAATGGAGCATGTACAGCAGTTGGAAGAAACCCCGGAGTCCAGGGAAAGATATTGATGACAATGCTTGTGGGTATGGCCATGGCAGAATCCATCGCCATATATGCCCTTGTTGTCTCGCTTGTTCTCCTTTACGCAAACCCCTATATGAGCTATTTTATTGGATAGAGTACCAGACAATCCACTTCAAAAACACAGCTAGGGGGGAATGATAATGTCAGAAACTAAAAAAGTAAAGCAGTTATTCACTGTAGGGAGGATCTTCTTCCTGCTTATCGTAATCCCCTTATCACTCATGGCTCTTCTTATAGCCAATGGCATATTCAAAGTGGGAGAAACAACAAGGCAGCGGGCAACTGCAGCTCTTGACGAAAAATCCCAAAATGAAATAAGGATACGTGCCATCAATACGGCTGAAGACGTCGCCAAGTTCCTCGGGGAAAGAAGGAATGATCTTATGATTGCAACGATTATTCCTACAACCGATTCTGCATACATGGAGTTCATGAGCAAGAAGAAGAGTCACATATGGGTAAAGGAAGATAACAAAGTCCTAAAGGTTCTGATCCCTCTCTACACCGAGATGTCTCTGATTGATAGAACTGGTAAAGAATTGATAAAAATCACTAATGGAAAGATAGTGCCAAAATCAAAGCTGACAAACGTGAGTAATCCTGTAAATACAACTTACAAATCTGAGGATTATTTTGACAAAGCCAGTAAACTCAAGAAAGGGAAAGCTTACATTTCTCACATAACAGGCTGGTATGTAGACAGGTCTGATTTCGAGAAGGGAAAAAGATTCACGGGCATAGTTCGTTTGGCCACTCCCTTATTTGATAATAAAGGATTTTCGGGGATAATTACCCTTGCTCTTGATACGAGGCACCTTGCAGAGTTTACCGATCATATTGTTCCGACTCAGTCTGAATATGTTGTCGAAGCAGATGCATCAACCGGTAATTATGCCTATATGGTTGACAATAGAGGATTCATTATTTCTCATCCGAATGATTACCATATAATTGGTCTTAATAGCGATGGTGCTCCTGTCATGCCGCTTACTGAAAAAACCGCAAAGGCTCTAACTGAAAAGGGAGAAGAGGTATTAAATCTCAATCTTCTTAGTTTTATGGATAAAGGCATGCCGGAAATTGCAAAGGATGCGGCTGCGGGAAATTCCGGGATTAAGACCTACAAATTCAAAAATCACACAAAATTTGTTGCTTATGCACCAATCAGTTTTTATGCGGAAAACTATCCAAAGCCCGGTGGATTCGGCTGGATAGGAATGGGAGTAGATGTAGATAAATTCAATACTCTTGCCAGGGCTTATTCCGAGAATGTAGAAAAAGAAGTAAAATCGTGGACAACAACAATCGCCATGATAATTGTTATCTCAGTTATTTTACTTTTCCTCATTACTGCAATTCTTGTAAGGGGGATTTCACGTTCTATTGAAGCAGAAGTACCTGAAAGCGCGGAAAGCGTAAATGATTACTACGAGGATGAGGACGAAGAAGAATAAAAAGTAATAAAAGGCCGGGAGAGTTTATGCTCCCGGCCTTTTATGAAACTGTCAACTCAAGTCCGTCTTCTCACACCTTATATCACAATTACCTGCCAGACTTACCATGAAAAAGATGAAAATCGGTTAAGAGCGTCAGAAATTAGAAGAATGACTCTTAAGCTCCTGTGTGTATTTTAAATTCTGATTTTTGGCTGCCGCTTTTTATCTACTGGATATCTACTTCTGAATAGTAATGCCTTAAAATGTCCCTGTAAGAATGCCCTTCTTTGGCCATCACATAAGCTCCCCACTGACTGAGTCCAACACCATGACCGTACCCTTTGCCGTTAAAACTAATCCCGTTTCTTTCTTTTGTCATAGTAAAAAGAGTGCTTTTAATCATTGTGGGATCTACTTTGATACGAAAGTTATTGCCGGTAAGGATACTTTCCCCACCGCTATGAAATATTTTTACTCTTTTAACCCTGCCACTGGGACTGACCTCGAAGGCGGTAATTTCATATATATCACCAATACTAAAACCTCTCTTATTCAGGGCAACTTTTATCTCATCAAGGCTTAAAAATAACGTCCACAAATAATTTGGAGCTTTTGTGCTGTAGCTATCCGGAATCCCCTTGAGATAAGGAACATCTGCCGTCCATACATTCTTCGCATTCTCGGTTCGTCCACCGCTGTTTGAATGAAAATAAGCCAAAACCGGCTGATTATCATAAATAAGTATTTTCCCCCTGGTTTTATCCACGGCCCCGTTAGAATATTCGGATTCTACGTCCAGTCCTCCATATACTTGAGAATACGTTGTGGAATAAACATCATAGTCTTTGTTTTCATTTTTCATCTTCTGATAAACCGCATAACTTCTTGCTACTATTGCCTGTGCCATCAGCGCCTCTGAAGACCAGCGCGGAGACATTTCTTTGGGTACAACACCATAAAGGTATTCCTCCAACCCTAAAACATTAATGACATCGATTCCTCCATTTGTGCTTTTCTGTATCCTTATTCTTCCCCTGTAGGATTTACCATTTACCTTTAATACTCCTCCCTCTTCGGAGGGAAATATCATCAACCTGCTGGAGTAAGGCAAGGTAGCATCATTTACCATTATGGTTTTACCGCTTGCTCTTACAACAGCAATCTGGTCGGCGGGTAATCTGAAAAGTGTATTCATCCCTTTTAAATTCTTTACTATAAACGGGGTAGCACAACTTATAGTAATTTCTTTTTTATCTTCAATGATCAAAACTCTTATCTTTTCATCTTTAGATATTTTAAAAGTTTTTCTTTTGTCTTCCTCTTTGATCGCGGTAGAAGGTTTTGAACATATTTCGATCATAAATTTGGCAGTTCCCCTCCTCTCACCCCGGGGATATCTTTCAAGATATTTTCTGAATTGCTCCAACGCCTTTTTATTCTCCCCTTTTTCGTAGAGGATCATCCCGGAATTGAAATAGGCATTTCCAACATATTTGCTCCTGTTATATTTTTCTTTTACGATAGAATATTTTTCCAGCGCAAGGTCATCATTATTCAGAAAATAACTGTAAATGTCTCCTATCCTTAATATCGATTTCGCCTGCATGTCATAATCGTTAGAATTATCTACAATATCCTGATAGGCACCAATCGCTTCAAGATCAAGACCCCTTTTAAGATAACTATCAGCCACTTTCATCGCCTGCATATCATCGTAAGTGTGTACTTTCCCCGTAAATATTAGGGACAAACCAATAAGAGAAATGCAGATTACTAAAAATTTTTTATTCATGATTTTCTTTCTCATAGGAAATATTGAAGTTCTCTGCAGCAGCTAAGGAAAACGAAGTAAAATCGAAGGATAATCCGCTTGCTGTTCAGTTCAGTTATCAGCATTCTGTTATTTGATGAAAAATATAAGCACATGCTTCACTCATTTATATCATTGGCAAAGCATCCCTGTTCCGGGTTCTTCAGTAGATTGGAATCACAAAGAATAATTATTAGTTCAAGTTTGACTGTTGATATCTGAATGTTTATTTTTGTGAAGTGTGCCGAAGTAAATCGTAAGCCGAGTTTTGTTCCCCCTTCCGGTCACCCGAAAGAGGGTGATGATCATTAATCTGGAACAACAGTTGCCTGTTGCTTCAAGCGACACTACCCGAGAACTTCGAGCGGGCCACTCTCAAACGTTCTCCTATTTGGTCTTGCTCCAGATGGGGTTTACCAAGCTTTCCCGGTCACCCGGAAAACTGGTGAGCTCTTACCTCACCTTTTCACCCTTACCC
>CAZZBF010000008.1:0-24353 GCA_964652795.1 uncultured Syntrophales bacterium
ACTATGCTAGGGAGCATTCTGAAATTGGCGAAAAATTCTTCACTTCATTTATAGGACAAAACAATGATTTAGGAATTGAATTTATCCCTACTTTTATTTTACACTACCCTGATTATCGCGTATTTTTTCTTGCCTTTTCGAAGACGGATCTCATTGTTCTGTTTAATGTCACCATTGGTTATTTTTTCATCAATCGATTGGACCCGTTTCTCATCAATATAAATACCTCCCTGGGCGATTAGCCTTCTTGTTTCACCTCTTGAAGAACACAAATTAGTTTCTTCAAACAGTTCGGGTATGGAAATCGTCACGATTTCTTCCCTTGATTTCTCAAAAGTAGCTATCGCAGACACATCTTGAGAAATTTCAGCCCTCGGAATTGAGCTTGATTTAAAAAGAGCCGGATCAACCGGTTTTAAATTGAAAGTACTGGCTGACGCTCTCCACGCAGACACAGCTGCTCGTTCACCGTGCGTTATTTTTGTTGTCTCAAAGGCCAGCACAGCCTTGGCCATATTTAACTGAGATCCGCTCAGCTCACCCGCCTGCGCAACGTCCTCCATCGGCAAAAAGGTAAACAGAGCCAAAAATCTTTCCACGTCTTCATCGTCAGTATTGATCCAGTATTGAAAATAATCATATGGCCTCGTTAGTTCCGAATCCAGCCATATAGTTCCTTTTTCTGTCTTTCCCATCTTGTGCCCCAAGGACGTTATTATAAGGGGAAATGTCATGCCGAATGTTGTTTCACCTTCAATCCTTCTTATAAGATCGGTTCCGGCTAAAATGTTACCCCACTGGTCATTCCCCCCCATCTGGAGGACACAATTATAGTGTTTAAATAGATGCCAAAAATCATAGGCTTGCAAAAGCATATAGTTGAATTCAATGAAGTTGAGGCCTGTTTCGAGACGCATTTTGTAGCTTTCTGCGGCCAGCATCCTGTTGACACTGAAATAACGTCCAATGTCTCTCAGGAATTCAATATAGTTGAGTTGGGTCAACCAGTCTGCATTATTTAACAAAAGGGCGTCCCCATCATTAAAATCAACATACTTCGAAAGTTGCTTTTTTAAATATTTTGCATTTTCGTCAATTTTCTGTCGAGTAAGAAGCTGACGCATTTCTGTCTTTCCGCTTGGATCACCAATCAGGGCAGTTCCCCCGCCTATAAGGGCTATCGGCCTATGACCATGTCTTTGCATATGGGCCAGAGCCATTATGGGGACAAGGCTCCCCACATGCAAACTCGTTGCAGTAGGATCAAAGCCAATATAGCAGGTAGTGTTGTTTTCTCCCAGAAGTTTGCTTATCAACTCTTCGTCAGTTGCCTGTTCTATAAATCCTCTTTCAGAAAGCACGTCATACACGTTCTTCAAATTACAAGTCCCCACTCAAATAGGCTTAGGACAAAAATGAAAAATTTTTGTCTCTAATTTTCCAGTTTCACGCTCAATCTTTCAATGCTCACACTTTTTCCACTATCTTCATCAACATCCACTATTGTACCCTGAAGCCACACATTCTGGTTAGCCACATCAAACTTATTTGAAACACTTGTCAAGAATCTTTCCAAAACAATATCTTTTTTTATACCTATGACAGAATCAAATGGCCCGGTCATTCCCACATCAGTGATATAAGCTGTGCCGCCAGGCAAAATTCTTTCATCCGCTGTTTGAACATGTGTATGGGTCCCCAAAACTGCGCTTACCCGACCATCTAAAAACCAACCGATAGCTTGTTTTTCCGA
The DNA here is from genome assembly GCA_964652795.1 of uncultured Syntrophales bacterium. GTDB lineage: Bacteria > Desulfobacterota > Syntrophia > Syntrophales > JADFWA01 > JAUSPI01. Next base: position 1,754 of record CAZZBF010000008.1, read on the forward strand.
CGTAGCTTCCGCATGTATGTCTACTATTATCACGCTGGTTTTGCCTTTCAGTTTTTCGATTTCTCTTTCCGCCGCTCTAAAGGGACAATCTAATGGCCGCATAAATACCCTGCCCATCAAATTGATAACACCAACAAAACTTCCCGAAGAGGTACGTACCAACACGCTCCCCTTCCCCGGCAAACCCTCAGGATAGTTTGCAGGTCTAAGAAGTGTCTTGTAATCTTCAATGAATTCAGCGGTTTCCTTTTTATTCCATATATGATTTCCTGATGTTAATACGTCAATATTGTTTCTATAAAGTTCCTCAACCACTTCTCTTGTTACACCAAACCCCCCCGCAGCATTTTCACAATTAGCAATGACTAAATCTATTTCACGTTGATAAACCGCATCAGGAACAAACCGCTTAACAACTTTTCTACCCGGCTTACCAATTATATCCCCTATAAGTAATATCTTCAAATATCCATTCCCTTTCTACTTCGCGAAATCCAAAACCCTGGTTTCCCTTATTACGGTAACCTTTATCTGACCCGGATAAGTTAATTCAGATTCGATTTTCTTAACAATATCTCTACATAACATTACCGCATCATCGTCGGATATTTTTTCATTTTCAACAAGTATCCGTATTTCTCTTCCTGCCTGAATCGCGTAACATTTATCAATGCCACTAAAAGAATTGGCTATTCTTTCAAGTTCCTCCAGGCGTTTTACATAAGTTTCCAACATTTCACGGCGGGCTCCCGGTCTCGAAGCAGAGAGAGTATCTGCCGCCTGAATAAGAACCCCAAGCAGTGTGTTGGTCCTACCGTCATCATGGTGACAGGCAATAGCCTGAACAATCCTTTCCGACTCACCAAATCTTTTAGCATAATCTGCGCCTATAGAGGCGTGTGTCCCTTCAATCTCACGGTCAACGGCTTTTCCTATATCATGCAGTAATCCCGCTCTCTTGGCCTCTTTTACATCCATACCCAATTCAGCAGCCATCATACCCATAAGATGGGCAACTTCCACGGAATGTTTAAGAACATTCTGGGAAAAACTTGTCCGGTACTTAAGCCTTCCAAGAAGATTGATTAATTCCAGATGAATATCATGAACACCAACATCAAATGATACTCTTTCACCCGTTTCTCTAATAATCGTCTCTACCTCGGAGTTGACCTTACTGACAACATCTTCAATTCTCCCCGGATGAATTCTGCCGTCACTTATCAGTCTTTCCAGAGATATCTTTGCCACTTCCCGTCGCACTGGATCAAAACTTGAAAGGACTACGGCTTCTGGAGTGTCATCAACAATCAAATCTATACCCGTTGCAGCCTCAATCGCCCTGATATTTCTCCCCTCTCTACCGATAATTCTTCCTTTCATTTCATCTGTAGGTAAGTTCACTACTGATACGGTATTCTCAGCCACAAAATCACCAGCATATCTTTGAATAGCATAAGCGATAATTTCTCGCGACTTTTTATCAGAAATACGTTTGGTTTCCTCTTCTATTTTTCTTATCGTCACAGCTGCTTCATGCTTCGCTTCATCTTCCATGGATTGAATAAGATATTTTTTTGCCTCTTCAGATGAAATTCCCGCAATTTTCTCCAAATTCCTCCTCTGTTCATCAATGATACCATCTAACTCACTATGCTTTTTATTTATAAGAGCCTCTCTACCAATAATCGTCTTTTCCCTGTTTTCCAAATTCGCTTCCTTTTGAGATAGAAGATCTGTTCTTTTGTCCAGATTTTCTTCTTTAAAACGAACTTTTTTCTCAAGATTATCAAGTTCTATATTTCTATTCCTGGTATCTTTATCAAATTCAGCCTTTGCCTTAAGAAGATTCTCCTTAGCCTGCAGAACGGCTTCCTTTTTTATGGTTTCTGCTTCTTTCTTTGATTCACTAATTATTCTTTCCGATAGTTTTTTTGAGGATTCCAATCTTTTCCTGGAAACCCCTTCTCTCAATATATATCCCAACACCGCTCCTAAAGCAATGGACCCAAATATCATCAATACAATCATACTATAATGCAGCAAACCCTCTTCACCTCCTCAAATAACCATAAAGACCTAATATCATTGCCAATAAAGGGTATATAACTCACAAAACAAGGGTTAAGATACAGTCAAAATCAACATCTTCCCTTCTCTTAATTGAAGCTCCCCCCGCAACTTGTTGCGGGGAATTTCCGACTGTTAAGGAAGATTGTTGTCTTTATTCACTCGCTAACCCCGCCGCAAGCGAGCGGGGAGTACGCTCGCTGTTCAGTCAACTTGATTGAAAGTATAAACTGTAAAAAAAGGATGATAGAAGTTATTTGGAGAGGCAACCCGGCTTTCAGCAAATATCCAGGTCAGTTTTAATCTAACATATGTTCGTAAAACACTTGAAAGAAAATTTCAAGCACAGCAAGAAAAATCCCCCGCCTTGCCGTGTCAACAATCACCATTTTGAACCGTTTCAAAAAGTGGGAATCTTATTGTTGCTTTAGGCTTTCTGCCTCCCTTTATCACGGGATACTGGCAGACATGCGCACCACTAACAAGGAAAGTCTCCCGGTTCTTAGGTGTTGGTTCAAAAAGTCTTAATGCTAATCACGCACATCGCAGGGGATCGAGTGTTTTGTTTCCTCTATCCAGTTAATTAATCTTTCAGTTCTGCTTTCCAACTGATTATAAGCGTCTTCTTTTTCTTTTTTAAACTTAAAAAACTCATCGGCAATGTTTAAAGCAACCAATATAGCAATATTTAATGTTGAAATGTTTCCCAAAGCACTTTCTATTTCCTCAGCCTTGTCATTAACATATTGTACCGTTTTTGTTACGTGCTCATCCCCTGAGTCACTCAAAACCGAAATTTCTTGTTTAAGAATCTGGATGTTAAAGCGTTTTTTCAACTTCATTATATTAATCTTTGTTATGTTACACTTATATCCTTAAGCATATCAAGAAGTGAATCCACCTTTGCGCGAACAGCATCCCATTCCTCATTTAAATCTTTTATCTTTCTGTTTGCCTCTTCTATCTCTCCATCCTTATCTTTAAATAATCCCTCCAATTCCTGATTTCTCTTTTTCAGGAACGAACATTCCTCTACTATACCTCTGATTTTTTCTTCAAGTTGATCAAACTTCGCCAATTCCAACGCTTGACCTCTCCCTATTAAACCAACCTTTTTATATTTTTCATAACAAAAATCTCAATCAGACAGTTAAAATTATGCCAATTCAACCCGTGAAAGTCAAGACCTTATTTTTTTCGCAAGCGTTTAAACTATCAATTAGTATATCTAAGCTGCGGGGAACAAAGTAATTGAAGTTCTCCGGCAATAACTAGCAGGAAATTTCCGGCTGTTAAGGAAAAAGTTTATTTTTTATTCACTCGCTGTTCAGTTTAACACTGATTCATTCATCCAGTATTAAGCTTTAACGTTGAAATTTTTCACTTTTGTTTTGAATCACACTGAACGTTTATCTGCTTTTCATCAATGGATTCAAAATAACTGTGAATCATGTCTATTAGCAATTCTTTCTCGTCTATTCTAACAATTATCTCCCTAAACCGGGAACTTTCTTTTAAACCTTTTGTATACCATAACAGGTGCTTACGAAATTTTTTCAATCCAGCCTTTTTACCAAAAAAACTTACACTTATGTCCAGGTGGCGATTGATTATATATTCTCTTTCTTTCAAATCAGGTAATGAAAAGATATTTTTATTTTCAAGATATCCCACTACATCTCTTATAATCCATGGGTTACCCAAAACCCCTCTCCCAATCATCACACCGTCACACCCCGTCACATCGAGCATATTCCGGGCATCTTCGGGCCCTCTTATATCCCCACTTCCAACAACAGGAATATCCAAGCTTCTTTTTACACTCGCTATATGGCTCCAGTCTGCTCTTCCTCCAAATCCCTGATTAACAGTACGGGGGTGCAGAACCACGGCATCCGCGCCACAATCCTGAACGACGCGGGCTATATTCAGTACATTTATCTCGTCATGACTCCACCCTGAACGCATCTTAACTGTTAACGGCAGGGACGTAGCCTTTCTAACACTCTTCAATATAGATGCGATCTTCGAATGATCTCTCATCAATGCACCCCCAGCTCCGGTTCTCAAAATCTTTTTTACGGGGCAACCCATATTAATATCAACGAGATCCGCGCCTTTGTCTGTCACTATTCTTGCAGCTTCGGAAAGTACATTTGGGTCAGAACCAAAAATCTGCACCCCAAGAGGACTATCATCGGGCACGGATTCAAGGTACTGATAGCTTTTTCCTGTTTCCATAACCAGGCCATTAGCGCTAATCATTTCAGTAAAGCAAAGAGAACACCCGAATTCCCTGGCAAGTAATCTGAAGATAAGATCAGTAATTCCTGCCATCGGCGCTAACAACACGTTATTCTTTAACAATAAATTATCTATTTCCATTTGCGTACTCGTGAGACAGTTAAACTCCATTCTACAGCTTAATAACTCCTTACCGAAAAGAATTTCCGTACATGACAGGAAATTCTGTTACACAACTTGCTTCTTGACTAAGAACACGAATTTCAAAAGTTATATACTGACACCTTTGAAAAATGTTCAATTTCGTTCAAGTTCAAGGAAGGTAAAAATTATAACCGTAGGAATACATTGGGCATTTTGAGGATTAAAATTTGAGCTTGACGCCTAAATTGGGCAAAAAGGAACGTTTTGCAAAAGTTTCATACTATGACTATTAGTCTTTGGTTCTTGAACCTTCAGCCAACGACCTGTCTATCAACTTCTTATTGTAGGCAGTAAAGATGTCTCTTCTTGAAAGAATTCCTATTATCTTTCTCGGATTATTTTCCTCAACTACCGGCAGTTGTTCTATATTCTTGAACCCTATTTTTTTTAGAGCACTACCCAAATCTTCATTTTCGGTAATAGTAATAACGTTCTTTGTTAGAAGCTCTTTTACTACTACAAGATGTCCTAGTTCCTCTTCAAAGAGAATCTCTTTAAAATCTTCAATTGTTATTATCCCGGAAAGTAATCCATTACTGTCAACTACAGGAAAACCTAAATGTTTACTTGAAAGGGTAAATTCCAACAACTCTTTTAGGGGCATTTTTTCAAATACAGTTTCCACCTCTCTTGTCATTACATCCTTTACAAAAATAGTACTTAGAATATCAGCCTCTTCCTGCTTGTGAATATCAATGCCACGTCGCACAAGTCGAAGAGTATAAATAGACTCCCGATTGAAAACACTGGCAAGAAAAGTGCTAACAACAACTGCAGTCATTAAGGGTAGAATAAGGTTATAATTTCTTGTCATTTCAAACAAAAGAGCAACTGCAGTGATAGGACCTCGCACTGCCGCAGCAAAAAATGCTCCCATTCCTACTAAAGCATAGGCTCCTGAAACATCACTCACTGAAGAAGCTGTAATAGCTGGAAATAGATTATGAATTACTATTCCGAAAGCTCCACCTAACACTGAACCGATAAAAAGTGATGGGGCAAATACTCCTCCACTACCCCCACTGCCGAGAGTGGCTGAGGTAGCAACTATTTTCAGAAGCGTCATTATAATAAGGGTAGCAAGTCCAATTTCACCGGCCAGAACCTTATCAACTCCTCCTCTTTCCACGAAAGTCCCGCCTATTCCGTAACTTCCCCCGTAACCAACTCCAAGAACATCGAAACAATACAGACCAATAAAACCAACAATTACCCCACCAATAACTGGTTTCAGATATTCGGGAGCCTTCAAGGCATTAAATAAATCTTCACATTTATAGAAAAAGTAAATAAAGCCGAGAGCAGCAAAGGCTGAAATTATACCAAGCAAAATATAAGGCAGTATTTCCCAATAACTTGCCATGCTGTAGGAGGGAATACTAAAGGAAGGATGTGACCCTAAGAAGATATGAGCAACAAAGTCTGCTGTAATAGAACCGACTACTATGAAGCCAAGATTGGGAGACATGAATCGCCTCTGAATAACCTCAAGGGCGAAGAAGACTCCTCCAATAGGAGCGTTGAATGTAGCTGAGATACCTCCCGCTGCCCCACAGAGCACCAGCATCTTCACCCATTCATCAGGCAATTTGAACCATTGCCCCACAGTTGATCCAAAAGAAGCACCAATCTGCACAATTGGTCCTTCACGACCAACTGAGCCACCACTCCCAATACATATTGAGGAAGCCAACAATTTAGCTGCTGACACACGCGGTCTAATATGTCCTCTTCTGACGGCAAAAGCCTCGATAACCTCGGAAGGGCCCTCTCCTTTTGCTTCCCGAGCGAGAAAATAGACTATTAATCCTACTAATAATCCTCCAACTGCTGGTAGTATAACAACATAATATTGACCTAGAAAACCAAGTATAACTGCTCCTTTATTAAAAAAGAGAAAGTTAAAACCTTTTATCAGCCATCTGAAGAAAACAGCTCCTAACCCCGCAATAATTCCCACCACTATGGATAGAACAAAATAAAGAGTCATTTCATAAGAACACAGCCGAATAAAAGGAATCCATAGCCTGTCCTTCAAGTAAGTAGCTCTTATCTCCGGCTTCTTTATTATCGTCATTTTCTTTACTTTCAAAAAATTCTTTTTCTTTAGTCGCAAAAACTCATGAGATATAAAGCTACTAAAGAAAAAATATCAAGCAACCTTCTATCTTTTAGGATCAGTTTTTGCAAGAAATACTTTAAAACAAATTATTTGTAATACAACAATGCCGTCTTTCAAGAAAGTGTGTTTATGGGCGTAGAAGGCATTGATAAAATCGCTCAACTTAGGATGAAATTTTTGGGGGGTTGCTATCGCAACTAAGGAGACAGGAATCAATATTGTTAAGGAAGGACCTTTTAAATAGCAAAACATATGGCGGAAGTGATAGAAGGAAATCTAACCTAAGATTCTACTTCAATATAAACCGGTTCAACAGAATCTATTTTCCAGGCTAATCAGGAATCTGCAATTTTTGTTTGACATATATTCGGTTTCTAAACCTCAACTTATTAAGTTTCAGCAAGGCGCTAATAGTAGTATTGTGACTCTTGGCAATTTTTTCCAGAGTATCTCCCCTTTTGACAATATAAACCGAACTTCTCGGCTCTTCTACGGCAGGAATCTTCAATTTTTGTTCGACGTATATTTTATTGGCATGTTTCAAATTATTCAGTTTTAACAATATTTTGATGCTGGTGTCATGTCTTCTTGCGATTCTCTCCAGAGCATCTCCCTTTTTGACAACGTATACAAAACTTTTCTGCCGCAGTTTTGACACGTGAGGTGATCTTTTATGGTCATATTTCACGGTATGGACTGGGCTTTCCGGCTCGGAAATCGGAATAAAATCAATTATGGAGGAAGCTATTCTCTTCGCTATTTGAGACTGAAAGTGGGATTCACGCAAAAGAGACTCTTCTTTTGGATTTGAAATATAGGCTGTTTCCACGAGAACAGAGGGAATCTCTGGCAATTTGAGTATGATCAGTGGCGCCTCCTGAACTTTACAGAACTTAAGGTTGTTCACTTTTTTAATATTTTTAAGAACGATGTAACCAAAAGTTTTTGATAGGTTATTTGTTTCCGTCTGAACCATATTGAGAGTTATCGGATCAGATTCATTGTTATACTGACCATTGGGGGAACCAGCAATAATATCAGAAAGGTTCTCCCTTCGGGCTAAAAGTCTGGCGGCTTCACTGCTTGCCCTCCTTGTCGATAAACAATAAACAGAGCTTCCATTTGATTTTCTGTATCTACAGGCATCCGCATGAATACTCACAAAAAGATCGGCACCATATTCCCTTGCTATCTTCAATCTTTTTTTAAATGAGACATAGTAGTCACCTTTTCTTGTAAGAAAAGCCGTATAACCCTTTTTTTTGTTCAGTATGTTCTTTAATTTTTTCGAAATCTTAAGGACAACGTCTTTTTCTTTTGTTCCGTTTCGTCCAACTGCTCCCGGATCTTCTCCCCCGTGACCCGGATCTATAACTATTATCTTATCCTTCTTTGAAATTTTGAATTGTTTTCTTTCTTCAACCTCTTTTTTTTCTACATCCGGAAGACTGATGTCTACCACTGTACGATCCGGTTTATTCAGAAATTTTTTTAACTTGAACACTTTGGTTTCAACATTGCCAGCCAGCCACAATTCTACTCTGACAGTACCGCGAGGTAAGGGCATCACCAAAATCTTGTGAATTCCAGGCTTATTCAAAACATAAAGGTGTGGAATTGCTTTAGGAAAGACAGTGTCGGGAAAATCAATAGATATTTTTTGAGCAGTCTTTGTTACTTTAAATTTCGACGCTTTACTGGTATCAATTACGACCCTGGTATAGTCAGGAGCTGCCCAATACCTTATATTAAGAATGCTAATAAGGCCAAAGGCGTTAGAAATTGGATGGAAAATGCAAAACAGTACTGTGAATAAAATAATTTTCTTTATTTTGGTCATCTTTTGGTGTTAAAAATCTTTTTCTAAAGTTTCTGGCATTTCCAAAGTGAAGTTCCCCACTCACATGAACGGGGCTTCCCGGTAGGAAACCTCTGTTCATTTCATGGTGCGTATACTTACCCCGCTTAAAAGGGAGAACTTGCGGATGCACTCCTTTGTGATATATACTTACCAAATAAATCGAAGAATTTCAAGCATACAGAGAAAATGTGTTGACAATTGTCATCCTTGATGACAGTTTTATAAAGAAAAACGTGAGGAATCCACATCGACATGAAGATAAAAGATATGCTTTCAAAGAAAAATTTTACCCTTTCTTTTGAAGTTTTTCCTCCTGCTAGAGAAGGAAAACTGAAGAACCTTTTTTCAACGATTCGGGAACTCGATGAATTAAACCCCGATTTCATTTCAGTCACTTATGGTGCCGGTGGAAGTACTCGGGATAAATCAATTGAAATTGCATCTACAGTCAAAAACGAGGTTAACCGAGAAGTCCTGGCACATCTAACCTGTGTGCAATCTTCAATGGATGATATTGCAAAAATCCTTGACGAATTCAAAAATGAAAACATGAAAAATATCCTTGCGCTGAGGGGTGATCCACCAGAGGGTGAAACCAAATTCACAAAAATAGAAGGAGGATTCAGTTATGCTAATGAACTCGTTGAGTTTATTAAAGCAAGTGATGATTTCTCTATAGGTGTTGCCGGTTACCCCGAAGGTCATATGGAAGCTCCAAATTTCGAAGTTGATTTGCGTAATTTGAAACGTAAGGTGGACGCTGGGTCAGATTTTATTATTACACAGCTATTTTTCAATAACGAAGATTTTTACAGGTTTAGGGACAGAGCCTTAGAAATAGGAATTAATGTGCCGATTATTCCAGGTATTTTCCCGATCCTGAATTACAAACAGGCATTTAGAATCGCTTCCCTCTGTGGAGCTAAAATACCGTCTGGACTTACTCAAAAGATAAATCGTTTAAAAGAAAATCCGGAAGAAATAGAAAAATATGGTATTGAATACGCAATCATCCAAACTGAAAATCTCATAAAAAATAACGTACGGGGTCTGCATATATACAGCATGAATAAGAGCTATCCGGCAAAACAAATTTTAGCGGAACTGTCATGCCCTAGGTAAATAGTCGGGTTATAATGAACAACGGCTATGCAACCCAATAACATCTGTAAATATGGCGCATAAACAGAAGCAGTTTTTACTCTTACTGAAAAAATATTGAAAATTAACGAAACAAGTTATATAAGCAGCTATTAGCTTTCAGCTTCCAATTCGATCATATAAATGGGTTTTTTGAAAGACTTAAAATTTAACCATAACTGTTTGCTAACCGCTGAACGCATGCAATTAATGGGCGATTAGCTCAGTTGGATAGAGCACTGGTCTCCGGAACCAGAGGCCGCGGGTTCAAGTCCCGCATCGCCTACTAACTATTTTGAGGAAAAATCTTGATTTATATAAAAGTATATTATAGTAACAACCGGCTATAGAAACTCTCAATAAGTATTAATTAGGAGGTAGTAATTTGAGAAGATATGAAACAATCTTTATCGCCCATCCCGATCTACCCGATGAAACTATCAGTGAAGTAGTTGAACGACTCAGTAAAATAATAACGGATCTAAAAGGTATTGTTGTTAAGGTTGAAAGATGGGGCAAGAGAAAACTGGCTTATCCAATTAAAAAACAACAAAAAGGATATTACATTTTTATGGATTTTGTTGGTGAAAAAACCGTTGTCACTGAACTGGAAAAAAACATGAAGTTCGATGATAATGTCTTAAAATACCTGTCTGTAAAGAAAACTGAAATGGTTGATCTGGAAGAAATTGAAAAAGAAGTTGCTGATTCCAGTAAAGATGAAGAGACAGAAGAAATCAGTTCAATAAATATGGCAAATCACATAGATGATGAGAAGCCTCCGGAAGAATCACCGGAAGAAAAGGAGCACAGCGAATAGAAAATGACAAATGATAATAAAAAACCCCCATACACAACTAAAAGGAAAAGATTCTTTCATAGAAGAAAAGTTTGCAGATTCTGCAGTAATTCAAATATGAAAATGGATTACAAAGATCCAGGTACCTTAAGAATCTTCCTTACCGAGAGAGGCAAGATTGTACCAAGAAGAATCTCAGGGAATTGTGCAAAACATCAAAGAGAACTAACCTTAGAAATCAGAAAAGCCAGAATAATAGCCCTTTTACCTTTTGTGACTACCGAAGGTTGATATAATCGTGAGAAGTTTCGGATGTAGAGATGTGCAAGGCGTATAAACCGCGAAAAATGCGCAACGCACATAAAAGTACACTACATTTGGCAGGCTTCGACTTTACTTAAAATTAATCTATTACAGTTAATCATTGCCTGACTAAGCGGCCGAATCAGAAAGTAGATATGTGGGTATAGCTAATTTTTTACAGACATAAATGATGTTAGCCTTTTATGTCTTGTATAAATGGCTGGTTTAGGGAATGGATTCAGACCTTGAAAGAAGAAAGGAGTGAAATCTTAAAAAGAGAGTTTTTCCGTGGTATTATTATTTCTTCATTTGTCTTTCTGGCCGTTGCCACAACTCCTATTTTGGGGTCCATTGGATTAGTATTTATACCACTTCCAATTTTGTATTATTACTCAAAACTGGGCAGAACACAAGGTCTGATCGTTTTCATAGCGTCATTGCTTGTCTTAACAATAAGCTATAAATTCTTGAATTTAGAGGTATCTTTACCTTTCTTTTTCCTATTAGGATTTCTTGGGTTAATCCTTTCTGAGATACTGAGAAAGAACTACTCCATAGAAAAAACTGTTTTGCACTCCACGATAGCTCTTTTAACGTTGTGTTTTGCCTTCCTTATCTATTACAATATAAAAACGGGTAAAACACCTTGGGGTCTTATTGAATTTTACATATCGGAAAGTATTCATTCAAATATAAGGTTATATTCTCAACTCGACATATCCTCGGAGCAGATTAACCTGATTAAAGAAAATGCCAATCAGATAATAGCGGCCATTATCAGTCTCTTCCCCGCTCTTGCACTGATAAGCACTTCTTTTATAGTATGGCTGAATATTATGGCAGGAAAGCTGATTTTTCAAAAAGCCGGGATGTGGTATCCTGACTTTGGCGACCTTGCATACTGGAAGGCGGCTGACTGGATGATCTGGTTTGTAATTATATCCGGCGGCTTTCTTTTGATTTCTGTTGGGATGATTAAAATTGTCGCCCTGAATCTACTGATTATTTTTTTGTTCATATATATGTTTCAGGGCCTTGCAATTATAAGTTTTTTCTTTAAAAAGAAAAATGTTCCGGAATTTCTTAGAATAATATGCTATTTTTTGATTTTCGGTCAGCAATTTTTGCTTTTGCTTGTTGTTGGTCTGGGTTTATTCGATATCTGGTTTAATTTCAGGAAACTCGACAAAAAGATGAAATGTCATACTGCATGAATGTTCTTCTTTCCGGATGAACCATATTAATCATTACACATTAGGAGGATTGTAGATGAAGGTTATTTTAAAAGAAAATGTCGAATCTCTCGGAAAAACAGGAGATATGTTAAATGTTGCGGATGGTTATGCAAGGAATTTCCTTATTCCGAGGGATCTGGCTGTTGAGGCAAGTAACAGAAACATAAAAGCCTTAAAGCATGAGAAAATGCTTATTGCACATAAGCGTGAGCGTGAAAAAAAGAAAGCAGAATCTATGCTTGAGGAATTTTCCAATGTAACCTGTACTATTTCCAAACGTATCGGAGAACAGGATAAGTTGTTCGGTTCCGTAACCACCAAAGATATAGAAAAATCACTGCGTGAACAGGGAATAGAAATTGACAGGAAAAATATTATCTTGGAAGAACCGATTAAAAGTACGGGAGAGTTTCCTGTAAAAGTAAAATTATATCCAGAAGTTACCGCGGAGATTAAGGTCTCTGTCATTGGTGAAGAGTAGAAAAATCAGATGAAAGACATAGATCCATCTTTGCATAAAATTCCACCTCAGAACATTGAGGCAGAACGGTCAGTCATAGGGGCAATCCTGCTTGAAAATGAGGCTATTAACAACGTTCTGGAAATACTCAGTGTAAATGATTTCTATAGTGAATCACATCGGAAAATTTTCTCCGCTATACTTGAACTATATGAAAAGAACGAACCAAGCGATCTCATTACTCTCAGCAATACTCTCAAGAACAACAAGCAACTTGACAACGCCGGAGGGGTATCATATTTGGCGTCACTTGTTGATAATATTCCGTCTGCCGCAAATGTCACTTACTATTCAAAAATAGTTAAGGAAAAAGCAATTTTGCGCGGACTTATCGGTGCTGCCACAGAAATAATAACCAAAAGCTACGATGCGGAAAAAGACGTAGAAAATATTCTGGACGAAGCCGAACATACTATATTTGAGATATCCGAAAATAAGATAAAACCAGCATTTTATCCTATCAAAGAGATAGTAAAGGACAGTTTCAGGACCATAGAAAAGCTCTATGAGAAAAAAGAACTTGTAACAGGCGTGCCAACTGGTTTCGAGAAGTTAGACGATCTCACCTCCGGATTTCAAAAATCCGATCTGATCATTATCGCCGGTCGGCCGAGTATGGGGAAAACAGCTTTTGCCCTTAATATCACACAACATATCGCTATAGAAAAAGGGATTCCTGTCGCCGTCTTTTCCCTGGAGATGGCCAAGGAGCAGCTTTCCCTCCGTATGCTTGCCTCTGAAGCCAAGGTAAATTCTCAGCGTCTCAGAAAAGGGTTTCTTGGAGAAACCGATTGGCCGAAGTTAACAACGGCCGCTGGGAGGCTTTCCGAAGCACCGATATTCATAGATGATACTCCTGCCATTACTGTTTTGGAAATGAAGGCTAAGGCAAGAAGGTTGAAGTCTGAAACTGACCTAGGGCTAATTGTTCTCGACTATCTTCAATTGATGAGGGGCATAAAGTTTAAAGATTCGAGGGAGCAGGAAATATCTGAAATCAGCCGCTCTCTTAAAGCACTTGCCAAGGAATTAAACATCCCCGTCGTTGCCCTGTCACAGCTTAACAGGAGAGTAGAAGACAGAACCAATAAACGACCGCAGTTGGCTGATTTGAGAGAATCCGGGGCAATTGAACAGGATGCAGATGTTATTACCTTTATATACAGGGACGAAGTGTACAACAGGTCAGAAGATAATCCGGAAAAAGGGATGGCTGAAATAATTATAGGGAAGCAGAGAAACGGCCCTGTCGGTATGGTAAAACTGGCCTTCTTGGAAAAATACACCTCTTTTGTAAACCTTGCTATGTCAGACGAAGGGTTTTAAGCCTCGAGCATCGCCACTTCATTTGCCAAATACGGAATAGCAGTCCGAAGCTTCCTTAGCGCGGCTTTTTCAATCTGCCTGGCCCGTTCTCTCGTTATGTTGAACTTGTCCCCTATCTCTTGCAGGGTTTCAGGATTATCGGCCATTATCCTATGCTTTATTATATAGTTTTCTCTATCATTCAGTTCAGAGAGTGCTCTGTCTATCTTATTTTTTGCCAAAACCGTCTCTTCTTTTTTGATTAATGCTTTTTCCTGATCCTCTCCCTCGAACGTCAAGTAATCGATATGAGACGATTCACTCTCATCACTTATCGCTGCGTCAAGGGAAAGATCACGATTATTCAAACGGCAATCCATCTCTTCAATTTCAGCTTCTTTTACGTTCAGTGATTCTGCAATCTCTGTAAACTCTGGCTTTTTAAAAGAAATGCCCTGGAGTTTTCTTTTGACCTGATTGAGCTTGAAAAACAGCTTTCTCTGAGCCTGGGTCGTGCCAATCTTTACAAGACTCCACGACTTAATGATAAAGTTCTGCATATATGCCCTTATCCACCAGAAAGCATACGATATGAGCCTGTAACCCTTATACTGGTCAAATTTTTTCACCGCGTGCATGAGACCGATGTTCCCCTCCTGAATCAGGTCGAGAAGCTTAATCCCGTAACCCTTATACTCATGGGCAATCTTAACCACAAACCTAAGGTTTGAAACGACCAGTTTTTCGGCCGCCTCCATATTGTTGTGCTTACCGTACCTGACGGCAAGTTTAAACTCTTCTTCCGCAGTCAGGATTGGAAACTGGTTTATCTGTGACACATAGGCATCTAATGCATTTGAAACTTTTGGAAGATTCACCTGCAAATCACCCCCATATAATTATTCTTCGACCCTGTAGTATATAATCTTTTTTTTAATAGTCAACTTTTTTTTGCTTCTTTTCCCCGTGATGATAATCGAGTAATGGCTGGAAAATCGGTACTTCTCATTTTCTCATCTATAAAATTTTTGCGGACGATTTCTGTTAAAAACCGTTGATTTCTTTTTGGAAAGCACCTTTATACCGGAAGAAGAGCACTTCAATCCATTCTTTCTTTGATTGCGGACCCAGTTTTGTTCCTTACACTAATTCGGAGATATTTATTACATAATCTGCTTGTTTTATATTGTGCACCTTACCCAATTTACAAGATGGGACTTACGGGCACATCCCAGGTCTATCAGGCACAACCATCTTTCTTGACATAGGTGAAGTTTATGGTTAAGTTACTAAAAAAATATAAAGGAAATTTTATGGATTCTCTCAACAAAGCAATTATGGCATCCGCGTGTCAAATAGCAGAGGAGATAAAGGCAAGGGCTATATTGCTATATTCTGATGTGGCCTCTGATCTTCTGATAAACGAAGATAACAAAACATGTTATGACAAGATTCTGGTAACGAGAGGCAATATCGAGGTACCTGATAATTTCAGAAGTGCGGGAAAAGTGCTAAACGTCCCCGATGTAAACCTGACACGCGTGGGTCAGATAAAAATCGCAATCATCAAGGGAATCGTAAAAGGTCTTTTCAAAGATGGAGACAGACTCGTCTGTTTGACAGGTATCCATAAATTCGGATACGTGGACAGCATAATGGTTATCGATGTGGGCAAGGAATTTGAAATATTCACATCGGAAAAAATTACAGATATTACTGAAAGTGTATCTCCCGAAGTCTTCAATGCTGTGTTGAATATTGCCCTGGAACTCGCCGCTCAGGGAAGGGAAGGTCGTCCGGTGGGAACAATTTTTATTGTCGGAGATCACGAAAAGGTGTTGCAGCTTTCACGACAAATGGTGATCAATCCATTCATGGGCTACAAAGAGGAAGAACGCAATATCCTCAGTCTCGATTTGAAAGAAACAATTAAGGAATTCTCAGCAATTGACGGCGCATTTGTCTTACAGGACAATGGTGTACTTGTGACGGCCGGCAGTCACCTAAATGCTGCCTTAGAAAGCAAAGACTTCCCCCAGGGGCTCGGTAGCAGACATATAGCCGCTGCAGGTATTACAAGCGTAACAAACGCTATTGCCATCGTAGTCTCTGAATCGACGGGAACGGTCAGTGTGTTAAAAAATGGAAAGATCTTTGTGGGCATTGAAAAGCCGGTGAGATAAGAAAATAAAAGAGGTGTTGAATGAATACAATCAAAACAGGCATACTTCTGGGTGCCCTAACCGGTCTTCTGATGCTTATAGGTGGATACTTTGGCGGCCAGCAGGGAATAATAATTGCGTTTATTTTTGCGATGGCAATGAACTTTGGAAGTTACTGGTTCTCAGACAAGCTCGTATTGAGGATGTACCGCGCAAAAGAGGTTTCAGAAAGTGAAGCTCCCGAACTCTATTCCCTTGTAAAAAACCTGGCATTAAGAGCCGGTCTTCCTATGCCTAAAGTCTATATTATTCCAGGTGATACTCCGAATGCCTTTGCTACTGGAAGGAACAAGAAGCATGCCGTTGTTGCGGTAACGGAAGGAATCTTACAAATATTAAACAGGGAGGAACTTGAAGGTGTTCTTTCCCATGAACTTACTCACATCAAGAACAAGGATATGCTGATAGGCTCTATCGCGGCAACACTGGCCGGAGCAATTATAATGCTGGCTAACATGGCCAAGTGGACAGCTATCTTTGGCAGCTTTGGAGGAGACAACGACGAAGGGGGCGGACTTTTTGGTCTCATACTTATGGCCATTCTGGCACCTATTGCGGCGATGATTATACAGATGGCTATATCCCGCTCACGTGAATATCTTGCCGACGAGGGGGGCGCCAAAATATCTGGCAAACCTTACGGCCTTGCCAGCGCCCTGGAAAAGCTGTCCGGAGCATCAAAAACTATCCCCATGCGGGCGAATCCATCAACGGCCCATATGTTCATTGTGAATCCTCTGACGGGGAAATCATTTGTCAACCTCTTCAGTACTCACCCGCCCGTTGAAGAAAGAGTTGCGAGACTAAGAAAAATGTAGGAGGGAAATATGGGAGACGATACGCACGAAAAGGATTTTATTGTTAAGGATAAGCGGACATTTGATGAATCAGGAGAAATTCGACACAAGGAAGAAGAAAAACCAGACAAGGAGGAGCAAACCTCAGAAGATAAAAATAAAAGTGAAAGTAAAAAAAAGGAGATTTTGCCTGAGGTAAATTTTTCAAGTTTTGTCTTCTCTCTTAGTACATCAGTAATGTATCATTTTGGAGATTTTCCTGATCCGGTATCTCAAAAGACTGAGAAGAATCTTGCCGCGGCGAAACAGACCATAGATATACTCGGCATGCTCAAAGAAAAAACAGCGGGCAACCTCGATGATAATGAGAAAGAATTGTTAGAAAGTATGCTCTTTGAGTTGAGGATGAGGTATGTAAAAGAAAAGGAAATTTGATGGTAACAAAAAGGTCACCAGCAAAGGTAAATCTTTACTTACGTGTTCTGGGAAGAAGGGAAAATAGCTATCATGATATAGTAAGCCTGATGCAAAGGATAAGCATCTATGACGAAATGGATTTTGCCCCGGGGGGAAAGGCAATCGTGATAAAATGTCCGGGAACTTCCCTTCCAGAGAATGAGAGGAACATCGTTCATCAAGCCGCAAATCTTCTTTTTTCTCAAGCGTCTTACAGTTCAGGTATTGAAATCACAATCAGAAAGAAGATACCGATAGCCGCAGGATTGGGTGGCGGAAGTTCAAACGCCGCTACTACACTTGTTACGTTAAATAATCTAATGGAATTCAATTACTCTAAAGATGAATTGATGAAAATAGGGGCAAAACTCGGGGCCGATGTCCCTTTTTTTGTTTTTAATAAAACAGCATGGGCTTCCGGTATAGGCGATCAACTTCAGGCTGTAGAAAATATTCCTCAAATTTGGTTTGTGCTGGTAAACCCTTGCTTTGATATCTCAACAAAAATGGTTTATGAGAACCTTAATTTAAGATTGACAAACAAGGTTAGAAAGTTTAATATCCCACGTTTTAACACCCTGTATGACGTTGTAAATAAACTGCACAATGATCTTGAAAAGGTTACTTTAAATCTTCATCCAATTATAAAAGATTTAAAGGAGCTCTTGGTTGCATACGGGGCTCTCGGTTCCTTGATGTCCGGAAGTGGACCAACAGTATTCGGGATATTCGCAGATAAAGAAGATGCACTAAGAGCGGAAGAGAAGCTCAGGGAAGAGGTAAAGTGGGCTGTATTCAGGGCACACTCGATTAATTAAATATTGATGGTTTTTGTTATAGTCTATGACTGCCAATTATAGAATCAATCAAATATTGGGGCGTCGTCAAGTGGTAAGACACAAGATTTTGGTTCTTGCATTCGGAGGTTCGAATCCTCCCGCCCCAGCCAGTGTTTTAGAATTAAATTATTTAAAATTTCAACTACTCATAATATGTTTACGGGAGAATTGAATGCTTGAAAGAATCAGAATATTTTCCGGAAACTCCAATTTTCCTCTCGCAGAAAAAATATGCTTGGCATTGGGAGTATCCGTCGGTAGAGCCAATGTAACAACATTCAGTGATGGTGAAACAAGGGTAGAAATTAATGAAAACGTAAGGGGAATGGACGTCTTCATCATACAATCGACCTGCCCACCTGTGAATGACAATTGTATGGAACTTTTAATCTTAATAGATGCCATGAAGAGGGCGTCCGCAGACAGAATAACGGCTGTCATCCCCTATTATGGTTATGCACGGCAGGACAGGAAAGTTTTTCCCAGGGCACCAATCACGGCAAAGCTTGCTGCTGATTTAATAACCACTGCGGGCGCTAACCGCGTTCTTTCCATGGATTTACATGCCGGCCAGATACAAGGGTTCTTCAATATCCCTGTTGACAATCTTTTCGCCACGCCAGTACTCCTGGAGTATATTAAAGAAAATTATCAGGACAACATGATTATTGTTTCACCTGACTCCGGTGGTGTTGAAAGGGCAAGGGCCTTTGGAAAAAGATTGGGGGCAAGTATTGCTATTATTGACAAGAGAAGAGAGGGTCCGAATGAGTCACAGGTCGTCAATATAGTCGGTGATGTTAAAAATAAGAAAGCAGTTATTCTTGATGATATGATTGATACGGCCGGAACCGTAGTCCAGACAGCTGAAGCCCTTGAAAAGGAAGGGGCAACCAAGGTATCTGTCTGTTGCACCCATCCCGTACTTTCGGGACCCGCAATAGACAATATCAATCGATCCAACATTGAAGAGGTTATCGTGACCGATACTATCCCGTTACAGGAAAAGGCAAAATCCTCTAAGCGGATTAAAGTTCTTTCTGTTTCCGGGCTTTTAAGCGAAGCAGTCAGAAGAATTTATTATAATGATTCTGTAAGTTCACTCTTTATATAGGAGAAATAAATATATGGAAACAATAGAATTAAAGGCTTATACCCGTGATGAATTTGGAAAGGGATCTGCCAGAAGATTGAGAAAGCAAGGTTTGATGCCAGCGGTTTTTTATGGAGCTACAGTTAAATCAATTCCGCTGACCGTCAACTCTTCAGAACTGGTGAAACTATTAGGAACAGTAAAGGGAGAAACTAATTTTATTAAATTAACGATCGAAGACGATGGCGATAAAGTTGAAAAGCTGTCAATGATAAAAGAGCTCCAGATGAACCCCATAAGCATGACCCCTATACATGCTGATTTCTATGAAATCCGAATGGACCACAAAATAACAATGGATATTCCGATTCATCTCACAGGAGAATCTATCGGCATTGAAGAGGGAGGAGAGCTGCAATTCTCCAAGAGAAACCTGAAGGTATCCGCTCTACCTTCTTCAATTCCTGATTTAATTGAAGTCGATATCAGCAATCTGAATATAGGTGATTCAGTAAAGGTTGAGGATGTTGTCCTCGGGGAAGATATAGAAATACTCGATCCGGTGGATGTAATGATAGCGGCTGTCGTTGCCATGAGAATCGTCGCCGAAGTTGAAGAGGAAAAACCCGAAGTTGAATTACCAGAAGAAGGTGGTGAAGACTCAGAATCAGAAGAGGAACAGAATAAAGAACCAACCGAATAATTCTGGGGGGCTTGGGTGAAGCTAATTGCAGGACTGGGAAATCCGGGTATAAAATATCGGTTTAGCAGACACAACATGGGGTTCCTAGTGCTGGAAGCATTGGCGGAAAAACAGGACATTGAAATCCGCCAGAAGAAATTCGGCTCCTGTCTGGGAAAAGGAACCCTTTCGGGCATAGCTGTTATGATGGTTAAACCACAAACGTTTATGAATCTAAGTGGTGTAGCTATCAAGGAGATCCTCGAATATTTTAAGATAGACCTTAGTAATTTGATAGTAGTACATGACGATCTGGATCTGCCATTCAGCAGTATCAGAATAAAAGAAAATGGAGGTCATGGAGGACATAAAGGATTAATATCCATAATCAACTCCCTTGGCATGTCGGATTTTATCAGGATCAGACTGGGTATCGGAAAACCAGAACACAAGGAAATGGTTGAAGGGTATGTTCTTGAACATTTTACTAACGAAGAAATGAAGATTCTACCGGATGTTCTCTCACGGGCATGTGACGCTATAGTAAAAGTTATTTCATCTGGAACTCATCCGGCTATGAATCGGTTCAATATTAGAAGCAACAATAAATCAAACGAGGAGGCATAAGCAGAGGTTATGGAAAATTTAGTAAATCATGCACCATTATTGGCAGTTTTGGGACTGATCTTGGCGTTTCTAATCTATAGATATGTTATGTCGTTTTCCCCTGGAAACGAAACAATGGTGAATATTATGGATAAGATCCACTCGGGTGCCATGATATTTTTAAAAAGAGAATATAAGATTGTTTCAATATTTATAGTTGTTGTCTTTGTTGTACTCTTTTTCGCTCTGGAATCGAAAATGTCGGCTGTGGCCTTTTTGACGGGTGCACTTGGCTCAATGCTTGCGGGAGTTTTAGGAATGCAGGCGGCAACTTACTCTAATGCCAGAACAGCTCATGCCGCCGCGGAACACGGCCAAGCTAAGGCTCTGACGGTCGCCTTTTTCGGCGGATCCGTAATGGGATTGGCGGTTGCAAGTCTGGGATTGCTCGGACTCGGCGTATTTTTCTATTTCTTTTCGGAAAAGAACCCCGTGGTAATCAACGGTTTTGCCATGGGCGCCTCGTCCATCGCGCTGTTTGCCCGTGTTGGAGGCGGCATATACACAAAGGCAGCCGATGTGGGATCTGACCTTGTAGGAAAGGTTGAAGCGGGTATTCCTGAAGACGATCCGAGAAACCCCGGTGTTATCGCCGACAATGTCGGTGACAATGTAGGTGATATCGCTGGAATGGGCGCGGATCTTTACGAATCATACTGTGGCTCGGTCATAGCGGCAATAGCTATCGGAGCAACTATGGGAGCAGAAAAATTGGTATGGATGCAACTGCCGATGCTCTTTATTATGGCAGGTCTTGTCTGTTCAATCATAGGAATTGGCTTCTTCAATTTTCTGAAAAATATGAAACCGCAGTCCGCCCTTAGCAACTCACTTTATATAGCTGGTGTTCTGTTTATCATCGCCTGTTACATAATTGTCAGAAACATGACCGGAGGAATGTCGGAAGAATATCTTAAAGAATTAAACATGATAGGTCCCTTGGGCCCATTTTGGGCGGTGCTTTTGGGTATCGTCTGCGGTATGCTGATAGGAGCTATTACAGAATATTACACCGCTCGCGGACCTATCATCAAGATAGCCGAGGCATCACAAACAGGTTCTGCAACAAATATAATCGGCGGCCTGTCCGTTGGTTTTGAGAGCGTTGCCGCTCCCATTTTCTTCATTGCAATTGCTATCTGGATCTCCTACATCTGTGCCGGCCTTTACGGGATCGCTATCGCCGGTGTGGGGATGCTCGGTACGGTAGCTATGACAATGTCCGTAGACAGTTACGGTCCTATTGCCGACAACGCCGGAGGTATCGCGGAGCAGGCACATATGCCACACGAAACCAGAGAGATCACTGACGGTCTGGACGCCGTAGGCAACACAACTGCCGCCATCGGTAAAGGTTTCGCTATAGGATCGGCAGCGCTGACTGCGCTGGCCATGTTTGCCGCTTACACGGCGACAGTAAGGACTCTGCCTGGTTTTGAAAACTTTACCCTGAATCTCAACGAAGCTCACGTCGTCACCGGTCTGTTTTTAGGAGGACTGATTCCTTGTCTAATTGCCGCCCTGACGATGACGGCGGTTGGAGATGCCGCGTTCGAAATGATCAATGAAATCAGGAGGCAGTTCAGAGAAATTCCCGGCATTATGGAAGGCACAACCCCACCGGATACCGACAAGTGCGTGGATATTGCGACCACAGCAGCTCTGAAAAAGATGATTGTTCCCGGTTGCTCCGCAGTTCTGACACCTATTTTGGTCGGTATCTTCATCGGCCCTGAAGCCCTTGGCGGATTCCTGGCTGGAGCGACTCTCACCGGTGTAATCCTGGGTCTTTTCATGGCCAACGCCGGCGGTGCCTGGGATAACGCTAAAAAGTATATAGAGAAAGGTAATTTTGGCGGTAAAGGTTCCGATGCTCACAAGGCAGGAGTCATCGGAGACACTGTTGGTGATCCTTTCAAGGATACATCGGGTCCTTCGATGAACATCCTGATCAAGCTGATGTCGGTTGTTTCACTGGTCACCGCCCCGGCCATCGTTGCTCTATATAAATTGATTCATTAAAACATTAATACCTAACAACG
>CAZZBF010000008.1:24363-29050 GCA_964652795.1 uncultured Syntrophales bacterium
ATTTATTCATTTATTGTTTACGATTTTTAAATTTTTGGTGTATGATAGGGCGACAGGGCTTTTTATTTATTTTACATTTACCTAATAAAAGGTGATCCCTCTGCGCTGTCACTTTCTTTGTACCTGCACACCTTTCATACTTCACACCTCGTAACTACTATAACTGAGTAGTTACAATATCAGATTAAAAAGTCTTGACAGGACAATCAAAAATATTTAGCTTCTAACAAAACAGAAATTTCTGATTACTTGCAGCTAATCCGTCAATTTTCAATATTGAAACTCTTTACAATAAGTTGCTGGGAACAAAGTAATTGGAAGAATAATCTCCGACTGTCAAGGAATTATTTTGTGTTCGTCCGCCGACTCTGCCGCAGGCAGCAGGGTTTGCGTTTGCTGTTTAGTTCAATCCCCATAGGAAAGGGGGACGTGTGCTGTGGGATTCAGATGTGGCATTATTGGACTCCCCAATGTTGGTAAATCTACCATTTTCAATGCACTTACAGCCGCCGGTGCCGAGGTGGCAAATTATCCTTTCTGTACAATTAATCCTAATGTCGGGATTGTACGCGTACCTGACAATAGACTAGAAAAAATCGCGGATGTTATCAAACCATCAAAGACAACGTGCACTACCATGGAATTCCTCGACATAGCGGGACTTGTAAAAGGAGCCAGCAAGGGGGAAGGCCTTGGAAACAAATTCCTGGGACATATAAGAGAAGTAGATGCCATTGTTCATATAGTGCGCTGCTTTGATGACGCAAATGTTACACATACGAGCGGTTCCATCGATCCGGCTTGCGATATCGAGGTGGTAAATACAGAGCTGATGCTGGCGGACATTGAAACTGTTGAAAGGCGTATTGCAAAGGTTGAAAGGCTTGCGAAAGGGGGAGATAAGGCCTCCCATAAAGAACTGGATCTTTGTTACCATATAAAAGATTCCTTAGAAAAAAATATCGCCGTAAGAAATATTGATTTTAATGAGGAACAGAAAAAAATTTTAAAAGATTTTTTTCTTCTAACTGCCAAAAAAGTCCTGTACGTTGCCAATGTGGATGAGAATGTTCTTAAAGGAAAAAAAGATTATATATTAAAAATTGAAGATATTGCAGAAAAAGAAGGAACAAAAGTAATCGTAATATGCGGTGATATGGAAGCAGAAATAGCTGAACTCGAGGAAGATGAGAAAAAGGAATTTCTTGACGATCTTGGTCTTGAGGAGTCTGGGCTCAGGAAATTGATCAGAGAAGGTTATGATCTTTTGGAATTAATCACATTTTATACCACGGTGGGACCTGAACTTCGAGCATGGACAATTACCAGGGGTACCAAAACACCAACCGCCGCCGGAAAAATACATTCTGATATGGAACGAGGTTTTATAAGGGCAGAGATTATCCACTACGATGATTTTGTCAGAATCGGCACTTTATCTGGAGTAAAAGAGAAGGGACTACTTCACGTTGAAGGAAGGGATTATGTCATCTCGGATGGAGATATCATTTACTTCAGGTTTAACGTGTAACGCTTTAGGGAAGATTACAAATCGCACCGCTCAACAGAACCCAATATCAAGAAAAATCAAAATAACAGCACTCGTAAATTGAAAAGGGGGAAATCCTTCCCGAAAGCGTTACAACAAAACTCACAAATGACGAATGGAAAAACTTTACCACTCACCAATATATAAAAACTGAAAAGCTTTCAAATTACTCTACTTCTCAGATTATATTCAAGGGGGCAGGTGGATGGAAAGGAGGGAACAAAAACCACCCACCACATATAACATTCCAAAGATCTTTCCCCTCAATCTTTATCATCATCAGATAAAGGGAACTGCCTAAGAAAGAAGTCGATACTTTTATCGACTTTTACTTCCCCCTTCGTTTTTTCAATTGTCTTTTTACCAACCTCACTATTTCTTGTTAAAACGAAAAAATCAGATTCCGGATCCTCTTCAACTTCCACATATACTGAATTGCCTTTTACATTACCATTATCAGGCTCAATGTGTTTTTTTTTACCCTTCTTCATTTAACTTCTTTATTAGTCATAGTGATTCTACAAATCTTCAATCGCAAAATCACCATTAATCGCTTCCAGTTTTTAGAGACCTTCGAGCAGTTATCCTCTTAGAAAACCTCTTATTATATATAATTTGGATTCAAGGGCTTTATTATCGCTCGAAGGCCTCTATCATACTTACTTTACCATTTTACTTTACAATAATAATGCCAATTTCAAACTTATTTCTATTATTTTTGTGTCTGCAGCATATTTATAAAATATCCGTAATACCAAGATATTACAAGGCAATCTCACATTATACTATTTAAAATATCCATTAGATTTAATAAAAAAAGATGAAACAAACGAATAAAAAAAGGGGGATTTGTGCGATAATCGCATTGTAGAACCTGCTAACACAGGAAAATGCGTGTGAATCTACCTTAGAATGCTGTGCGAATATTGAACATATAGTGCCAATTATGCACGTCAATTTTCGGCTCTATATTTATCCTAAGCTTTGCTAATCTTTTTTAGTTCACGAAGAAACGAGTAACGTGAAATATGTAAAATTTTTGCAGCGCTCGTTTTGTTGCCTCCACTTATTTCAAGAGCTTTTAAAAGTATTTTTTCTTTAATCTTCCCCGTTAATTTATCAACGGTCATTTTATAGTCCATCCCTTCATAAGGGGACAGAGAAAGAGATTCGCCAGTTTCCACGGTCAGACCGCTCCGCGGTGTTTCAGCTTTGATTTCTATAGGAAGATTCTCTTCAGTAATAACTGCACCCACATCCTGAAGTATCATGATGCGTTCAACAATATTTTTCAGTTCACGCACATTCCCGGGCCAATAATAATTCCTTAGGATTTTTTCAGCCTCTCTGCTAAACCCTATCACCCTTTTATTGAATTTCTTATTGAACTGATCAACGTAGTACCGTGCAAGTATAATAACATCACGATTCCTTTCTCTAAGGGGGGGTATAATTATCGGAACAATGCTTATTCTGTAAAAAAGATCCTCTCGAAAAGAGCCATCGGATACCATACCTGCGAGATCTCTATTCGTCGAGAAAATAAAGCGCACATCAATCGGGATATTTTCAGTCCCACCAAGTCTCCGGATATGTCCCTCCTCTAATACCCTCAATAGTTTCGCCTGAATCGGGGGACTCATCTCCCCTATTTCATCTAACAATAAAGTCCCTCCGTTTACGTATTCGAGAAGCCCAATTTTTTTCTTTCTGGCATCGGTGAAAGCTCCGGCCTCGTATCCGAACAGCTCGCTCTCCAATAAGGTTCCAGGTATAGCAGCACAATTTACGTCAACAAAATGCTTTGCACTTCTGCCACTATGACTGTGAATTGCGCGGGCGATTAATTCCTTACCGGTGCCACTTTCTCCCTGTATTAATATACTTGTGTCATGTTTGGCCACTTCGTTGATTACATGAAAAATACGGAGCATATTTTTTGACTTGCCAAGGATATCCTGAAACCCTAATAGCACATTCTCTCTCTCCTTGAGTTTTTTAACTTCTGTTTTAAGTGACCTAGCCTCAAGCGAGAGTTTAGAATGCATAATTGCGTTATCATAGGAAATAGCGGCATTTTTAACAAGTATATCCAATACGTTTATCTGATCCCGTGAATATTCACCCGCTTTTTTCGCCAAATATAAAGCTCCTTTAAATTTATCCTTTATTTTAATTGGAAACACTAACCCCGAGGGGTATCCATCAAATAAATCTGTGATACTGCCACTGGTCGAATCCAGTGAGGGCCGTCGAACGACAATTGTATCGGTATCTATAGCTTTCTTAATAATGCTCCGAGCTATTTTTTCATCATATTCGCTCTTTTCGTTTATATAAACCTTATCCCCGTCGTTTATAAAACAGCGTTCCTTTTCAAGATCTAAAAAATATATCAGCGCCTTATTTGCGCCACTTATCTTTAACGCATTCTTGATAAGAACCTGATGCATTCTATCTAAAATATAATTAGAACTCAGCTCTGAAACAGCTTGCTGCAATACAAAGAGTTCACGTATTTTTTCCCGGTTATTCTCAAATAGTATCTTGGTATGCAGAACCAAGCTTATCTGATTCACAAAAGTACGAAGAATATTGACCTCTTCCTGTGAAAATTTCCATCTTTTCACGCGCCATAGAGCAATAATACCCATTACATCTGAATCTACCTTGAGTGCATCGCAGAAGGTCGATCCTCTCTTATAGAATTTTGTTAATTTACGGTCGATTTCAGTCACCTTGGGATCAGTTTCAACATCGTCAAGAATAATACAGTGACCAAATTTTGCTACCCTTGTTTCAAGGCAATCGTGCTTTTTGAGATTCAGCTGTTTGGAAAAAGCCCTCCTTCCTTCTTCAGGACTGTAGTTTTTCACCACTTTCGTTATTAAATTTTCCTTCGCATCATCGTAAAGACAGATTATGCCACGATCAAATTGCATTGTATCAACAACTTCGTCTAAAATTCTTTTCAACACATTATCAATATGTGACGACGAAATGAGAAGAGAGCTAATCCTATGAACACTTTCAAGAAGCTTATCTTTATTAGGCAAATATTGAAAAGTGGCATGTATTGGCTGCGCTATTTCTTTCATTAAAAATAACCTCTTTAAATTGTTTGATCGATAATTTTTT
>CAZZBF010000008.1:29060-35279 GCA_964652795.1 uncultured Syntrophales bacterium
AAAAAACTTTACCATTCTTTCAATAATATACTCAACACCGTAGTTAGCTTGACGGTCTCTTCATCAGCTTTCCTGAGTCTTGAACTTACTATTCTGGACATGTTCAGTAAAACTCTGTACCCCAGTTCGTAATCCTCCCCTGCAAGTTTTAAAAAGTCATCTTTTTTTGTCTCATATAAAACACAGTCAGTAACCGCTCTTATGGTCGCTGTTCGCTTGGATTCTTCCAAGAGTGCAATTTCTCCAAATACTGCATGTTGTCCGGCGCTCAACTTTGTAAAAACTTTGTCTTTGCCTGTATTATCGTCATCCATACCTTCGATTATAAGCTTTTTGGCTACTTCCACAGTGCCATCAAGCATTATATACATTGTATCCCCGACTTCTCCCTCTCTCATTATTACATCATTACTTGAAAAAGTGATCTTCCTGGAAATACTCAGAATCTTTTTTATATGTTCTGCAGTAAGGTCTTTAAAAAGACATGTATCTTTCAGGATAGAAATATCTTTTTCCACCGGCTCACCTCTTTTTCCAAAGGGAAATTTATCCTAAATCAGGATAATTGCATAATCATCCCCTCCTATAATATATTCATCATCCGGATTTACTAAAACCGTAGACTCATCGCTCTCAAGAAAAATATCCTTTTTCGATTCTTTAAATTTTTCCCTGATAAACATATCAATAACAGATGTATCATCCGATAACAAGTCCTCCAGCCTCATGGCTTTTTTCTCCTTTAAAAGACCTATAAGGATTGCCTTTTCCTTTTCTCGATAGAATTTCGACAGCTCTTCAAAAGTCTTGCCGACAAAATTACGGGGGATTCCGGTTCTCCGTAAATTATTTTTATCACTAAGAGACAGAATGCTGGAAAAAACCCTGGGAAGCCCTGGGTGGCTTATCGCAGAGGAAAGGAGGCTTCCAATATGTTCTCCCCTTACAATGATTTCGTCCACATTTGCTCTCTTAAGATGTTGTTTGTTTTCAACGTCGAGCAGTTCGGCTATCGTTATTATGTAAGGTGCAAGAGACCTTATGGTCAAAGCCGTCAGTATTGTTCTTTCGTCAGCTCTCTCCACAGCATGGGCTCCGGAAAGATCCGCCATGATAAGTGCGAATTTGGCCTTATTGATATTGGCTCTCATTAGAACATCTTCATATACATAATTGCCCCTGAGGAACTTCAGGTTATAGTTACTGTATTTGAGCTTAAGGGTATCTATTTCATCGATAGGAAGTTCATTGATTAGAACGACAAGAATATTCGGCATAGAACCATATGTGGTCAGGCCCGCGATAACATCTTCGGTATTTTCATTCCAGCCGCATATTACTACGTGGTCTTTATCTTTTATTATTTCCAATCCCTTCCCCTCCCTGATCTTTTGTTCTACAAAAACAGAGGCAATTGTCGCCGTAAGCAGAGACACTAATATAACACCGGAAATCATCAGGACAAATGCCACGGTCCTTCCAGCGTCTGACACCGGAATTTTATCACCATACCCTACCGTACATATAGTTACAACAGCCCACCATATCCCATCCCACACGGAATGAATGGAAGAATCTGTTCTGGCATGTTCGAAAAAGTAAATACCGACGGAACATAAAAAAATAACACTTATTATAACGGCTGCGATAAGGAAAAAACGTTCTTTCCTCAGCTTACTTACAATTCTTTTTAATCCTGAAAATCGCATATGAACTCAGCTTTCAAGAGATTGAGGGACTGAAGAATTTTTATTCTTCTTTATTCACGCCTTAGTACTTTTGCCGTTTTGTCTCACTATCTTTTATCATATTCAGAAAACTGCATGGAGAAAGTTGCTCTTCCCTGGGTGATAGACCTAAGGTCAGTTGAGTATCCAAACATTTTCTCCAGTGCCACTTTTGCTCTTATTTCACTAACAGGACCTCTGTTAGTCATGGACTCAACTTCCCCTCTCCTTGAATTGATATCTCCGATAACTTCTCCCACGAATTCACTGGGCGTAATAATATCAACCTTTACAATAGGCTCAAGAAGTATCGGTTCCGCCTGCAGGCATCCTTTTTTAAAAGCTGAAGAAGCCGCCACCTTATAACCGAGTTCTGAAGATTCACCTTCCCTGTAAGATCCACCGATAATTCTGACCTTAACATCTAAAACAGGGTAACCTGCTACAACGCCGCTCAAGGTAGCCTCCCGAATGCCTTCAATAATTGCGGCATGGAACTCTTCAGGAATAGACTCCCTTTCTATATCTGCAGGCAGTTCAATCCCTCCTCCACGCTCCTTGGGTTCAATGAACAACTTGACATGACCGAAATGTTTCCTTTCTCCAACCTCCCTTTCAAACCTTTCTTCTACCTCGACTGCCTTTTCAATTGTCTCTCTGTAAACAACCCTTGGTCTGCCTACATTAACATGAGCATTAAATTCCCTTATCAACCTGTCAATAAATATTTCCAGGTGCAGTTCTCCCATGCCCGAAATAACAGTCTGATCAGTTTCATCAACATACTTCACTCTGATTGTGGGATCTTCCTCGACAAGCTTCTCCAAAGCAACCGTCAGTTTTTCCTGATCTGACGGTGTTCTTGCCTCGATTGCCTGCGTTATTACCGGCTCATAAAATTCCATCGATTCCAGAACAATCGGATGTGATTCATTGCAAATAGTATCTCCCGTGGTGGTATTCTTTAAACCCATAACGGCGATTATGTCACCCGCGCCGACTTCCTCCAACCTCTCTCTCTTATTCGCGTGCATCTTAAGTAGTCGTGCTACTCTTTCTTTCTTACCTTTAGTCGCATTATAGACGTCCTCACCCGATTTGATTCTCCCTGAATAAATTCTCAGATAGGTCATTTTCCTTCCTTCGTCCATCATAACCTTAAAAGCAAAGGCAGCAAGTTGTTCATTGTCGCTGCTGTACCGCTCCTCATTTTCTCCGGTAATGGGATTAACGCCTTCTACAGGAGGGATATCCAAGGGAGACGGCAGGAAATCGACAACCGAATTAAGAAGGGGTTGAATGCCTTTGTTCCGCAAGGCCGCGCCACACAGAACGGGCACAATTTTCAAGGAAATAGTTGCCTTCCGGATAGCATGTATCATTTCTTTTTCAGAGACATCGATGCCCTCCAGATACTTTTCAGCAATACCATCATCTATCTCTGCGATAGTTTCAATAAGATTTTCTCTGTACTCTTCCACCTGGGAAAGAAAATCAGGTGGAACATCCGAAAGTTCAAAAGACAACCCGACCGCATCTTTCTCACTCCAAGCAATAACTTTTTGAGTTATCAAATCCACCACACCGTTAAACTGCTCCTCCTTACCTACGGGTATCTGTATCGGAAGCGGGATGGAATTAAACCGTTCCTTCATCATTCGTATTGCTTTGGGAAAATCAGCTCCTATCCTGTCCATTTTATTGATGAAGGCTATTTTCGGCACACCGTATTTGTCTGCCTGGTGCCAGACGGTTTCCGATTGTGGTTCCACACCCCCAACGGCACAGAAGACAACCACCGCCCCATCCAGTACCCTCAGACAGCGTTCAACTTCAATAGTAAAATCAACATGACCAGGTGTATCAATAATGTGTACTTCATGATTTTTCCATTCACAGGCGGTAACTGCCGAAGTAATGGTTATTCCTCTCTCCTGTTCCTGCGGCATCCAGTCCATGATGGCTTCACCGTTATGAACTTCACCCATCCTGTGAGATCTACCCGTATAGAAAAGAATCCTTTCCGTAACGGTAGTCTTACCCGCGTCTATATGGGCAATTATGCCTATGTTTCTTGTTTTCGAAAGTTTTGCCTCTGAGGACATTTTTGATTTTATCCTCCCACAGATCCCTGTGCCATTAGTTCCTTGTTAAAAACAAATGGACGTCTCACGTCAAAATTACCCCCTATTGTTCTAAACATCTTCCCCTTTATCAATATCTTTACACTATTAATACTCGAAATATTAGATATCAAGGTATTGGTAAGAGAATATATTGTTGCCATTTCACTGCTACTTCCTCCCGGATGAAGTTCGACAAGGTTCTTTTCAAAACTGACATAGGCGGTTCCATTTTTTTCTATTTTAACATTTTGAAGTTGTGTGCCTTCCGGAAACGTTCTCACCAAACCCGTTTTAGACCCTTCCACAAGAGCTTTCACCAGTTCCTCTGCCTGATTATTTATGTTTTTCCTTTTCGGGATATATCTATTTTCAGGAACCAAAAACCGTTCGTTAGAATCCGAAAAGCAAAGCATTACTTTTTGTTTTTCCCTTTTCTTTGAGGAAACTCCTTTACCGGTAGTTGGTGGATATACATAATCAAAGAGAGTCACAAAGAAGAAAAACAGGAAACCAACTATAACTACGGTTATCATTGAAAGAAAGACCAGTTTGGTATTTTTTTTCCTTTTTTTCGATTTTATTGAACTGGTTCTCTTTTTTTTCTTTGTAGCCATAACTTGTCACACTCCCGTTCTCTTATTATGTTAACGGATTTACGGAAAACCCATTTTGCGAAAGGCAAGCAAAAAGTTCATTTGGAAGCTCACCTCTCATATGCCGGAAATTCCCCGGCAAGAAATAATTTTACAACTCTGCCGCTGTAACCCTACCTGCAAGACGGAGTGACGGAAATATTCCCGGTCGCTAATAAAACAGGACATACAGAAAATTACGCCACAATAATAAACGACACAGCGTAATGTAGAAATCAGACAGGTTTTTTATGAAGCCGTTGTTTTCAACTCTCAATGGTTTTAAGGATTTTTCTTGCCTCCTCACCAAATTTCGACTTCGGAGCCGTTCTGATCACATCCCTAAACTCTTCCATTGCCCCCTGTATGTTTCCCCGTTTAATATAGCATCTCCCCAGCCAGTAATGAGATTCAACAAACGTGGGAACAAGCTTTAATGACTTCTTGAAATGTCCTATTGCGCTATCAATCTCCCCCAGTTCAAAACTCGCAATTCCCATATCTTTTTCTATGAGAGGAAGCGGTATGACATTAGGACCCTTTATCAATGCCTCATTATACTTAGCGAGTGCCATCCTATAATTTCCCTTTTGATAATAGACTCTTCCCAAGTTGTATAATGCTGATGCCGGAGTCGCGTAAAGGACATTTGCAAGGGCATTATTAAATTCTTTTATTGCCTCATCCCAAAGACCCTTGTTAAAGTAGACTGTGCCGAGATAATTGTGTGCTTCCGAATAATCCGGTTTTAGATTTATAGCCTCTTTAAACTCTTCTATTGATTCATTAACCAGTCCTCTTCCATGGTAAGATATACCAAGATAGTAGTGAATATCCGGATTCTTCGGGCTCAATTTTTTCGCTTCAAGGAGCTCCTTCAGGGCAGCGGTGTATCGCCCGGCTTTAATATATGCGATTCCGATATCAAGACGAGCATTTGCTTGCTCCTCCTTTAAGCGGCTGGTTGCGCATCCTGTCACGCCACAAATAATAAATAATAAAGTTATTATCACTACTAAATTTGTTCTTCTCATGGTCACCTCTTGGATTTTGAAAACAAACAATATTATTCTATAACGCTATACGGGACTAATTGACGCAAAAATTAAACCGGTAATGAAACTAAAGATTAACTCTAACCGTTGTTCCCGTTTATCCACCAGTCACTTTTATCCTTGAACCACCATAAAGATGAATCTGTTTCAATAACAGTGTCTGCCATCTCCCTGGCGGTATCGGTAAGAAGCCTTTTTACGGCAAAGGCTATCCATTCCCCGCTATATTTGTTCCCCAGATCTTCACACTCCTTAAGCTGAAAAATTAAAGACAGTTGATCAGCGTCATGGGCGATGAGTGATTCCTCTGTCTTTTTCTCGTTAAATTCATCTATAACAGCTTTGATCTCATCACCAAACAAGAGCTCTTCCGTAAGCTCCCTTACCGCTTTCTTTTCATCTACTTTTACATACTTTTTATAGACATAGTTCATATCCCCTGTTCTTGCCTCGGGAAGATCATGGACAAGGCACATTTTTAAAACTTTAAATTCGTCAACGTCGTCCCTCAACTTACACAAGGTATAACCTATGAATATCGTTCTCAGAACATGCTCTGCAACTGATTCACAACCGGATCCGAGAAATTGAAAACCGGTCCTCGGAGTTCTTTTCAACATACCAACTTCGAACAAAAAATTTACTATATCTCTCATTTTAATCCCTTTTTAGTATTTTG
>CAZZBF010000008.1:35289-52488 GCA_964652795.1 uncultured Syntrophales bacterium
CTGAAAGTTTTTTCATCTCAAGTTTAAGCGATGCAATTCCGTCAGGTTTCATTGAAATCAATTTATCAAGGTATTCCTTCCAGTGTTTTACTGTTGTTATCTCGTGTTCTTTTATTTTTTTTTCAAACCGCTCCTGGAATTCCTTTAAAAATTCTGCGTCTCTATTTTTAAAAACCATCTTATTTCTACCCCCATTCGCGGAAAAAATCCGCTCCCCCATAAAAAGGCGTGGAATTATACTCTCCAAGCAATATTTAAAACTTTTCTATTATATCATCGCAGTTTTATCTTGCAACAAAAACTAAATTGACGCGCCACTCCTGTGGCACATATTAAAAATAAGGAACTGAGTAATTAGAGGAATAATGCGCTCGCTGTTCAGTTCAAAATATGTTAGATTTGACTTTCAAAAATAACTTATATAAAATATGTGGTTATAACTTTTACATTCATAAAGGAAAGAAAATCTATGAACCCTCGAAATATATCAGCCTGTCTTCCTGTAATTCTATTATTGTTAATTCTTACCATTCCATCCGATGCTTTATGCGCAAAGGAAGACACAGCATATCTTTTATTCAAGAAAACAGCCATATCAAAAGACGAACTTCAAACATACATTGTTAAAAAAGGCGACATTGTAACAAGAATCATTTATAGACAACTCGGGGTAAAGTATGGAGACATTTACAGGATATTAAATATAGTAAAACGACTCAACCCAAAAATAAAAAATATGGACAGGATACTTCCCGGACAAAAATTAACGCTTCCAGGGAAAAACGTATTGAAAACAACAGTGAATGATGATGCTTCCGCAACCGGCAGGGAAACTTCACACAAAGATGCCAGAATAGAGGCAATTCCTCTTATACCCAAGGAAAATTATCTCCCTGTGATAAGAAATACGATAAATCATCTGTCAGGATCGGCTATAACAGATGGAAATTACTACATTCCCATTCCTCCTGCCGGACAGGTAACCATCAACTGTTCTACTGTTCCGGTTGTCGAACTGGACGATGGAAGCAGGATTTTACTCGACCTTTCCAGCCAGATACCCGACGATCTGAAGAAAATGATTGAATCAACATGGAAAAATTATTCCATTGTGAGAAGTAAAAAAGGGATTTTCCCTTTGCTTGAAGAAATAATAAGCAAATCAAAAACATATACCTTTAAAAAATTTGGCAAACATATGAAAGTGGGGAAAACCCCTCAGCTTAAGATATGGCTGGACTGGCTTGTATCAAGCAAAATATCGACCAAGGAAAAACCACATCTTCATGGATTAAACCTTGTTAGAAACGACTCAAATTTGCTGCCGCAACCGATAAAAAAATACGCCGGAAAAAACGATCTGACAATCACAGAAATTATGGCAGAATCCGGGATTGTAAATGATGCAGACGAAAACTATACTGTTTCCTACCTTCCCACAATAAACTCCAGCACAAACAGGGAACTTGCGGTTTTCTTACTAACAACTTTAGGGTACACACCAGCTAAAAATACTGAGGTCAAGGTATTTGATTCAATTAGTGATGGCTTCAACCTGTCAATAA
This sequence comes from uncultured Syntrophales bacterium, assembly GCA_964652795.1. Taxonomy (GTDB): domain Bacteria; phylum Desulfobacterota; class Syntrophia; order Syntrophales; family JADFWA01; genus JAUSPI01. The sequence continues at coordinate 36,855 of CAZZBF010000008.1, forward strand.
AGGCTGACCTGCTAATAAGATCCGAAGATAAGAATGTCATCATTAATTTTAAAAAAATACCCAAGCAATTCATAAATATATTCAAAAAGAAGGGTATGAAAATTATTTTCATATCGGAAAGGGAGCAAAAAAGGGAGGTTGTTCAAAAGGTTCTCTATGCCATGAATATTCCCTTCTCTGCCGATAATTTCGAGTTTTTAATCCCCGAAAAGGAGAACAACCCAAGGGCGATTATCTACCTTCCCGCTATAAAGGTAAGAACAGACAAAGACGCCTTTTACCACTTTGTAGATTTTGACGTAGACAATGAAATCAATGGATTGCTTCATAAAAAATGGGGGGTGAATTTAATCAGATATTGAAAGTAAAAGCGATAGCACTTTTTTCAGGGGGTTTAGACAGCATACTCGCCGTAAAGGTTATACAGGAACAGGGCATAGATGTTTTGGGCATAACCTTCGTAACCCCCTTTTTTGGTGCCCAAAAATCGATAAAAGCAGCAAAAGAGATCGGTCTTCCCCTGCTTCTCTCAGATATCACAGAAAAACATCTTGCCATGCTTAAGGCACCGAAGTACGGATACGGGCGAAACATGAATCCCTGCATAGACTGCCATGCCCTCATGCTTAAAATAGCCGGCGAGAAGATGGAAGAAATGGGAGCAGATTTCTTGTTTACGGGTGAAGTTCTGGGACAGCGTCCAATGTCACAGAGCAAACAATCCCTTCATGTAGTAGCAAAAAACTCAGGATATAATGGTTACGTCCTGCGGCCACTTAGCGCGATCCTCCTTCCCCAAACGATACCGGAAACTGAAGGAAAAGTCAGCCGCGAAAGGCTCTTTGATATCCAGGGAAGAGGCCGAAAGCGGCAGATGGAAATGGCCCAAAAGTACGGGGTAACAAACTACGCGACCCCTGCCGGAGGATGTCTTCTAACTGATCCGATGTTATCAAAAAGGTTAAAAGACCTGTTCGAACATCAGAAAGATTTCAAGATCAGAGATATAGAACTTCTGAAATCCGGGAGGCATATCAGACTGAACGAGAAGACCAAAATAATCGTCGGAAGGAACAAGAAAGATAACACAATCATTCATAATTTATCGCGGGATGAAGATACTATTATTACCATGAAGGATTTTCCCGGACCAACCGTCCTCATACCTTACGGATGTGACGAGAACATTCTTGACAGTGCCGCCGCGATATGCGCTCTCTATAGTGATGCGCCGGAAGGTAAAGAGGTCATGGCCGTATGTAAAGTAGGAACGATTGCCAGAATAATACCCTCAAAATCGGCCAAAAGAAATTATGTGAAAGATTTGATTATTTGAACAACTTTATTCACTTCAAACTTTAGCTCACATTAGGCACTCTGTTTGCCATTACCCCATGTGCTGTTTTCTCAAGAGGTCGTTTACTGTCTTGACAGGGTTGAATGTTTCAATAGGCACTTCAACGAAAACGGTATTCCAGCGCGCCATGGAACCATTCCATAAGCCGGGAATTTCCAGTGCCTTCAGATCCCGACCTTCCTCAGACTTTTTTGTAATTAAAATGGCTTTTTTTTCAACAAACTTTTCCAGGTCAAACTTTTTTGACGTGTAGTCCTTCAACCCGCATACCAGATCAACCGGATTAAAATGAGTGGCAGACATCCAGACAGATTTCTGTTGCTCGGAACCCATATCCACCTGAGCGCTTTCTATAATCTGAAGCGACTGTGTCCCGTCTTCTTCCTCCGTCCAGAAAGGTCCCCCCCCCGGTTCTCCCACATTCTTCACCACGCCGCAGACACGAAGCGGCCGGTTCAACCTGCCGATGATATAATTTTTCTTCTCAGCGTCAGGAAACCCATCAAATTCCGGATGAAAAACTATATTCAGCTCCCTTTCGCAAAAATCGGCCGCCTTTGATAACAACTCTCCATCCACTCTTCCGGAGGAAAGCAAGCGTAAATATTCAAACATCCTTTCCTGAAGCTTAACAAGATAGCCTCCAAGGATCTTCTTGTACCGGACAGTTATCCCCTTTAACCTGTCAGGGACAATATTATCTATATTCTTTATAAATATAATGTCTCCATCTACGGCATTCAGGTTTTTTAGAAGTGCCCCGTGCCCACCCGGCCGAAAAACCAGCATTCCCTCGCTGTCTCGAAAGGGGCGGTTATCCATATCCACGGCAATGGTATTGGTTGATGAAAGTTGGGTAGAAAGCCGAAAATCGAACTTTACGTTGCAGTTATTTTCATAATAGCTTCTGACACTGGCAAAATAATTTTCTACATCAGATTCATGCTCTTTTGAAACCGTAAAGTGAACCCGGCAGACACCTTTAGCATCCCGGACATAAAGAGCCGCTTCAACCAAATGCTCTTCAAGAGAGGTGCGGTTGTGACCGGCGTAAGAATGAAATTTAAGAAGTGCCTTTGGAAGATGGGCATAATTCAAACCCTTGGCAGTTAAGATATATTCCAGTATTATTGAAAATTTTCTATCTTTAATAAGATCCTCGATACCATAACCCTCACGCGATACAGTATCTTTGAGATCATCATAGAACGCAAATCTGTTAAGATTTAAGGTAAAATCTGTCCCCATTTCAGTACCCGAATCAAAACTTCTGTTATCATAATATTTATACCATTCTCTAAACATGCGACTGGCAGCGCCTGAAGCCGGTACAAATTTAAGCATCCTACCCTTGCCAGCCGCCTCATCATGAATAGCCATTAATTCTTCCATTTTTTCCTCTGGAATAACCGTAATACCATCACCCACCATACAGGCTCTGTTCAACCTGACGGGAGAAGCACCCTTTTTAAAAAATTCAAGCTGCGCCAGTACTTTATCTTCAGTCAGACCCTCAGCTTCGATGCTTCTTATATCTTCACCGGCAAGAATAGGTCTTTTCATTCCAACACCCTCCATGTAAGTATTTCTTTTTTTTTGACAATGTCACGGTTTTACGGTCAAATGATATTTGATTATCAAACAACCGATTATTATGCACCCGTAAAAACTATTAGTAATAAAATATAACACTATGATCAAATTTAGAACAAAAATTATTGAAAAAGAAGTCCCTCTGGACCAAAGAATAGAAGAGTTAAAATACTGGTGCGGTGAATTTCACCGTTCAAATCTTGCCCCTCCCCATAAGAAAGGCACCCTGGGAAACCTGAGTTTCAGGTTGAAAGATGGCGAAAACGCGTTCATTATTACAGGTTCAGGAGTTGGTCTTTCATATGAACTGTCAGATGACGCCTTTACGACTGTGCATTCATGCGATTTAACAAAAGGGATTGTCTTCACGAGCGGGACGAAAGAGCCATCTATGGAAAGCATGTTACATTTCGCGATCTATAACCGTAGAAAAGATGTCAATGCGGTATTTCACGGTCACTCCGGAGATATTCTGTCCCGAGCCGGGAATTTAATGGTACCCGAAACGAAACAAAAGGCGCCACATGGAAGTATGGAACTGGTTCAAAGCGTTTTGGAAATATTGGATGATAAATTTTTTCTTGTCATGAAAGATCACGGCTTTGTCTCCCTTGGTAAAACGATGAAAGAAGCGGGAGAGCTTGCCTTACATATGCGCACAAGATGTCTTTTGTAACGATAATCGGCAGGAAAATACCATTACTATCGAGAAGCTCTTCGCCACCGGGCAGAACTTGAGGGACATACTCCCGGTCAACAAAATGTGCTGGATATTATAGGATTATTAATGTATCATACGTAAAATATACCATGGAGAAAGGAGAAATATTATGAATGTCTTGGTAACATATTTTTCACAAACCGGAAATACCGAAAAAGTCGCGCAGGCTCTGTGTAACTCCATTCAATTCAAAAAGGTCTGTAAACCTATTAATGAAGTAAAAGATGTCAAAGAGTATGATATTATTTTCTGTGGCTTTCCTGTTCATGCCCATAGCGTTCCGGGAACCGTTCAGACCTTCCTCAAAACTCTCCCCCAGGATCAGTTGCTGGCTCTTTTTTCAACACATGGTTCGCTCCGTAACAACCAAATGGCCAAGGCGGGTATCGAACATGCCCTCAGTCTTGCATCTCACGCAAAGATACTTGGCTCATTCGGGTGCCGCGGCAAAGTTGATCCCGACGTTCTCGAAAACTTAATGAAAAAACCGGAAAATATCGCCTGGTGCGATGAAGCACAGAGCGCGGCGAATCACCCGGACAAAGCGGATATTGCTGATGCCGAGGAATTCGCGCAACAAATTATCTCCAAAGTCCGTGCCTTGAAATCATAATAGTAAAATTCGAGACGGCCTTTTCCCGGCTTCAATGCTATCTGAAATTAACCGTAACCGCGGAAACTAAAATAGAAGTAAAACCGAAGGTCGAAAAGGTCGATTTCATCCTTTACTCATATATTATATAATAATGTAAATTTTCTCTTGACGAATCCGGGGACATTCATGATAAGTACAGCCAAGGAGAAAGATGAAGATTAAAAAAGATAACTCAGAAAAAAGAAAAACCCATCCGCCTGTTTCAGCGCCCCAAAGCCCTCCTTCCCCGACAAAGGCCGACAATAATGGAGTTATGAAAAGATTTTTAGACTGGTTAGCCAAGGGGGCCGAAAGAATGAATAAAAGTGGTTCCTTCTGTCCCACATGAAGAATCCGGCGTTAGCTCCTTCCGGTACGGCAGGATAAATATCTTTGCAAAGCAATACAATATTGGTGAATTTGTAAAAACACGAATTTCCGTTAACTCGTAATTCCCGCAAAGACGGAATTCCACAATTTCACAACCTCTTTACGATTTTGAGTACTCCCAATTTTTCAAGACATTGGCAAATGGGTTTCCCGAGGACGCTTGTTTCTCGCGCTTTTTTGGTTTTAGGAGTTTATCGTTAGGTTTTTCCCCTGTTTCTGTTTTTTTACCTTGCTGTCTCCGCGGCTTGAAAGGGTCTTTTTTCATCGACAAAGAGATACGTTTCCTATCGACATCCACACCGATGACGGTAACAGTCACTTTTCTGTTCACCTCCACCACGTCGTGTGGATCGCGGACAAATTTGTCGGCAAGCTCACTGATGTGCACAAGACCGTCCTGATGCACTCCGATATCAACAAACGCCCCAAATGCCGTGACATTTGTTACTACACCAGGCAGTTCCATGCCCACCTCCAGATCGGAAATTTCGTTAACACCTTCCGTAAACGTAAAAAGTTCGAATTGTTCGCGCGGATCTCTACCGGGTTTCGCGAGTTCGTCCATAATATCCTTCAGCGTCGGCATTCCAATTGTATCGGTGGTATAATTTTCCAGCTTAATTCTGCCTCGTGTTTCAGATTCGCTCATCAGATCGGCTATCGTACAATCAAGATCTCTGGCCATAGCTTCGACAACGGGATATCTCTCAGGATGAACGGCTGAGGTATCAAGGGGATTTTTCGCGCCGCTAATCCTCAGAAAACCCGCCGCCTGCTCGAACGTTTTTGGGCCCATACCGGGAACATTCATAAGTTCCGACCGCGAAAGAAACGCTCCATTTTCATTCCGGTGCGTGACTAAATTTCCCGACAATCTTTCCGAAAGCCCTGACACATAGCTAAGGAGCTGTTTGCTCGCGGTGTTGACCTCCACACCGACGGCATTCACACAACTGGTTACTACGTCATCAAGTGATTTCTTAAGGGCTTTTTGATCTACGTCATGCTGATACTGCCCGACACCTATAGATTTAGGGTCAATTTTTACAAGCTCCGCCAGAGGGTCCATCAATCGCCTGCCTATTGACACGGCGCCACGAACCGTCACATCATAATCCGGAAATTCTTCTCGCGCTGTTTTTGATGCCGAATATACCGACGCGCCGCTTTCATTGACCATTACTATCGTCACATGCCGGCCAAAATCTAATTTTTTACAAAATGCTTCTGTTTCACGTCCTCCCGTGCCGTTGCCGACGGCAATAGCTTCAACATTAAACTTTTCGACCAACGCCTTCAGCGTTTCGGCCGACTCATCCCTTCGATTTTGAGACTCAAAGGGGAAAATGGTATCGTTATGCATGAGTTTCCCCTGAGGGCCGAGGCATACGATCTTGCAGCCGGTTCGGTAACCTGGATCGATTGCAATAACGGTTTTCTGTCCGAGGGGTGAAGAAAGCAGCAAATTACTCAGGTTTTCAGCAAAAACCTTAATCGCCTTTTGTTCGGCACGTTTCTTAATTTCCAGGCGGATTTCCGTCTCCATGGAAAGCGAAAGAAGCCGCTTATAACTGTCTTTTACGGCTATGCGAACCTGTTCCGCAGCCAGACCTTTATCCTTCACAAAACGGCTTTCCAAGATCGCGACAGCCTCTTCCTCTTGCGGAAGGACATGAAAGATGAGAAAACCTTCATGAGCTCCGCGACGAATTGCAAGAACGCGGTGTGATGGAGCTGTGAAAGCAGGTTCCTCCCACTCATAGTAATCCTTGAATTTGATGCCCTCTTCTTCCTGGCCCTTTGCTACTTTGGAATTGATCACCGCTTTCTTTTCAAACAGTTCGCGAAGGTCCGACCTCACTTCGGCATCTTCGTTAATCCACTCGGCGATAATATCCCTTGATCCAGCCAGGGCATCTTCGATATTATCCACACCCTTTTCAGAATCAACAAAAGCCGCCGCTTCGACATATGGGTCGATATCGCCCTGCTCGAAAATTTTATTTGCCAGAGGTTCTAATCCTTTCTCTTTTGCCATCATACCACGGGTACGGCGCTTCGGCCTGTATGGCAGATAGATATCTTCCAGAACAGCCAGCGTTTCGGCAGTCTCGACCTTAGCTTTCAGGTCATCTGTCAGATGACCCTGATCCTCCAGGGATTTGAGAATGGATTCCCGCCTTTTGTCAAGTTCCTGAAGTTGCTCCAACCGGTCGCGAATGGTGATGATATTTACTTCGTCCAGCTCACCTGTTGCTTCTTTTCGATACCGGGCTATAAACGGCACCGTGGCGCCATCATCAAGAAGCCGGGCAGTTGCCAGTACCTGATTTTCTTTCAGTTTTAATTCCGCCGCAATCTTAGCGATATTCTTTTTGTTCATTATTTCTCCGCATTAAGCCAATTTCCCGCGTTAGCCACGCCAAGTTCCATGGCGTGAAAATACCGCGACCTCCATTCACGCAATTCTTGCCGCGAAACCTGATTATACTTACGGCATCACTATGTCAAGAAATAAGTATGGAGAGAAAATAGGAAAAAATGGAGAGGGTGAAAATGTCCATTCATATTCTCCGTTCGTCTGCAATCCGTGCTGCCTCCGGATCGCGGATCAGAACCACAAGGCCGAACCTATGCGAGATGAGAAGAACTTTGCTTCAGCAATCTTGAACGCGGCATTCGCATTACCAGATAATATCTTCGAGAAGATCATCCCAAGAATCATATAGTTCCGAGAATTACCTTTATAATTATCCACACGGCAACAATCGCTTCAGTTCCGTGAATAATTACCGCGATCCAGTTGCTTCGAAACAGCCTGGCGGGCAAACTGAGTATTAAACCGGAAAATAATATCTGGTGCGGAATCCCATAGGGCTTATGAAGATGGTACATGGCAAAAAAAACACCGTTGAAGAACCAGTCCCATCGTCCGAATACGCCTCTCATTTTCGGGAGAAGTATTCCCCGAAAAAGGAATTCTTCTCCCAGGAGATAGTTGAAGGGAATTGTAAGCAACGTCAAGGCTAACAGCCACCACGCTCCCTTGTAAGCGGGTGTCATCACTTCTCCCAGGCTGTAATGGGGCAGGTGATCGACGAAAGGGAAAACGGCACTTACGATGTTGGGTAAATGTACGTGCTGCGATGCGTAGCTCAGCGCGATAAAAGGGATAGCCCAGAGGAACAGCCAGTAGCTGGGTCGGCCTGTTCTGAAATCACGGGGTTTGTTGTACCACATCCTTTCTCTGATAGTCTTCCACTTCACGTTTCCGCATTCTCTGCGCACGATGATCAGCGAGAGAACAAACTGCCACATAAGACCCATTATCATAAATGGCCAGAACACAACGAACGATGGAATGCTCGGAGGAATATTAAACCACCTGATCACTGCCGGTGTGACAACAAACGCAAAAAGAACCATCGGTGCAGTCGCCAGTGCCCATATCAAAACGATTTCGGCAAAAGAGTATTGCTCATATTCCACCATTGCTACATCGGATTGAGGAAACTCACTATTCTGGTTAAAGTTCATCTTAATGCTCTCTCTTTCATTATCTCCATTCTTTGTTTGTCTAACGGCAGGCACGTAACTAATTGGACGCAAAAACACAAAACATTACTACTACAACTGCCTAAACAAACCGGCCTGTAATGCCAGCAAACATACAGTTGCCTCTTTTCATACTACACAAATCAACATTTCCCATACCGGGCCAAACGCGGAATTAAGCCGCAAACGGGTTAAAAGGAATATTGAACTGAACAGCGAGCACATTCCCCGTCGCTTGCAGCGGGGTTAGCGAGCTAATGAAATCAGCAATTTTCCTTAACAGTCGGAGATTTCCCGCAACTTGTTGCGGGGAGCTTCAATTAAATATTCTCCAAGAACTCAAATAAATAACTTTCATTCTTTAAATTAAGAAGATTTTTTTTATCACTCACGAGATCCGCGTAAGTCATCTCATCCAACACATCTTTACTCAAGTTCAGCAAGGTATCAGGATTTCCTTTCATTACTATCCCTAATCCACAATCGCAATCTAACACGAATACTTTCAAATCCACTCTATGACTTCTCAAGAAACAGATTGTTTTCCATACATCTCCACACCATTCTCCAGTCCATCCGTCTAACTTCAACTCAGCAGCATGCTTCCAGGACGCTGCCGGATGCGCTGCCGCCTGATTTGGCGGATTACAATCATGAATGATGATAATACCAGTTTTACTCAGGTTGATCAGCGAATTAATGACGTCTTTTAATGACTGCTCATAAGTATGCAGTCCATCAATAAACACAACATCTAAACGATCGGTTGACTTTTTACGCGCAAAATAACTATCGCTACTGCATTTGTTGTACTTTGCTGCCACGTTATATAAATTTTTAAGAGTCCATTTTATTCTGTGTTTTTTTAAAAAGGAAAAGTCAGGATCAACTGCAATTTTTTGTCTGGCTCGTATTGGAAAGAAGTTAGTTCCATCAGCAACTCCTATTTCCAGATAGGTTTTGGCTTTTTTCTTGTCAATTATTTTTTGAATTACATCTGTTCTGTCCAATACCGCCTCCTTAATAACAAACAACGACGTGAAACTCAACAGGGAAGCTCAGAAGCGCACCCTATGCCCGCACGTCCCCCGGAATTAAGTGTCAGAAGCTGGCTCATATTTCCTACACCGAAAGTACTTTAGCAAACAAACCATTGAGTGCGGCAAGGAATGCCGTATGTACATCCTCCGCAGAAATAGTAGTACCGCCCAACGACAGAACTCTCGTAGCGCACGCGTCATGAACCATAAAGCACTGGAAGCCAAGGTCGGTCACTACACGCGTGGTTGTGTCGATGCATATATGGATCACCATCCCTGCGATTACAAGCGGTAATGTTTAAGCCGTCCGCTGTAACGACGGTTATATATGAAGCCTCAGTTTATTGATTTACCAACAAACAGACCTCAATCCAGCCGCTATCTTCTGTCTGAAAAAATCTATTTGATCCGGTTCTCATCTTTTCCAGTTGCTTCATACTATATCTAACAGCTACAGGCATATCGAACAACTTTCCAGCTGTGAAACAACTATACCGCCAGATATCCGGCAACTCGCACTGATTTAAAATGAAACCAAAGATCTTTTGGGGAATTTTTACCCGATCGGCAGTAATTTCATGGTCTTCTTTCAGGAATTCAAAAATTACCCAATCAGGATTAATGACCTGCACAAGTTCTTGAATAGACTCCGGCGGCAAATAATAGCTAATCCCTTCCAAAATTAATGCCGTGGGTTTATTTGTATCCCAACCATGAGCGGTAAGACTGCCATACAGTGAAGGGATATTCAAGATGTCGATTTCAATAAACATAATACTTGCCTTTGATTTATTTCCCGAATTTTTAAACAAATGAGATTTTAAACTCATGTTTTCTTTATCAATCTCGAATACCTTCACGCGAGGATAACGCTCCGTTATTTCGATACCAAGGGCATCAAGTCCCGCGCCAGCAATAACCACCTGTTGACAGCTGATTTTTTCAGTACAACATTTCTCAATTAAGCTAAATACACCAAATTTTCGGTTTTTTATCACTTCGTCATAATATGGCCACACTTCTTCGCATTGTTTATAAAGAGCCTTGCCTTCTTCCAAATCTAACTGGCTCAAGTAATACCTTGCGCTTTCACCTTTATAGCACTCCTGTTCAGCCCAAAGTAAGACGAGTGCCGATGTTGATGATAATTTCAACATATTTTTGTCCTAATTATGGAAATAAAAATTATTATATTTCGTGCATAACACGAAAGCTCAGTAGCGTAGATTAGGAACACCCGAAGGGCGTCTGTTCAATCCGCTCATTGTTCCGGGCGCGAAGCGTCCGGAACAACAAATTAGTATATAGTTTCTGTATAACTTTCTGAAAACAAAAAACTTGACAAAGATTATTCTGGTTTTGCGCGTGTTATACAGCAAAACGGATAATTTCACGAAATAGAGAACTCAGTCCAGGATAAGATACCGGTATTAAATACTAAAAAGGGGAATATTTCAACAAAAAACCCCGGCCTAAAATTAATCAGCGCCGATGGGAGGCCTGTCTATAAAAATTGAAGCTCTCCGCCGCAAGCAGCGGAGAACGAAGTAATTCGGAGAATAATGCGTTCGCTGTTCAGTTCAGAAATGGATTTGTAAAAATAAAGTGGGTTGAAAAACAAACCCAACGATAAATATTACATTGACAACTCAAAAAAAGTTTTATATTCTTTTAATAAGTAGGAAATAATAATAAAAGGGCGTAACAAATGGAATCTATCATAACAAAAAAAGGGCAGGTAGTTGTCCCTGTAAAGCTGAGAAAAAAATACGGGATAGACGCAGGCGCAAAAGTGGCATGGATAGACACCGGCACCGTTATCAAGGTTATCCCGATACCGAAGGATCCTGTCGGCGCCTTGAGAGGCTGTTCCGAGGGGGAGAAACTTACCAAAGGCCTGCTGAGAAACAGAAGGGAGGACAAGAAACTTGAAGGGTGACCTCTTTCTTCCCGATACGTCAGCAATCCTAACAATGATGGACAATGAGGAAGGCGCAGATGTGGTTGAAGATATCCTGCGGACAAAAGATATCTTTTTACCTGCTATAGTACTATTTGAGATATATTACACGACAATGCAGAACAAGGGCATAGAAATTGCCGAATCAAGGTACGCTACCGTAAAAAGTATCAAGGCAAACCACATCGCGGAACTGCCTGAACCGGTTCTATTAAAGGGAGGTGAACTCAAGGCAAGGCATAAAGTGTCGCTGGCAGATTCCATAATTGCCGCCTATGCGCTTGTTTATAAGGCAACCCTTGTCCATAAAGATCCTGAATTTGAAGCTATCACAGAACTTAACCAGATAAAGCTGCCACATAAATAAATCGAGGAAAAACCATGAAACAATTTTTCAATCTTTACAACCACGGATTCGTAAAAGTTGCCGTCTGCATACCTGATGTCAAGGTTGCTGATGTGCCTTTTAACACGAAAAGCACGGTAAAGCTGGCAAAAGAAGCCGCTGAAAACAACGCCATTTTTGCCCTCTTCCCGGAAATGGGAATTTCTGCCTATTCCAACGAAGACCTCTTCCACCAAGATGCTCTTCTTAAGAGCGTACTTGAATCCCTTGAATATATAATCGACGCCACCGGAAATCTAAATCTCATCATAGTTGTGGGCGCGCCTCTTCAGGTCGATTCCCTCCTCTTCAACTGCGGGATTGTCCTTTATAAAGGGAATATCTTGGGAGTGACGGTTAAATCCTATCTTCCGAATTACCGGGAATTTTACGAGGGCCGTCATTTCAGCCCCGCTGAGGAAGCGCTGTCCGAAACGATCAATCTCTGCGGACAGGAGAATATACCGTTCGGAGCGAATATCATATTTGATGTTAAGAATATCAAACACTTCAAATTCTATATAGAACTATGCGAGGATGTCTGGGTCCCTGTACCGCCATCCGGATTCGCGGCGATGGCTGGAGCGACTGTAGTCGGAAATCTGTCTGCTTCCAACGTTATTATAGGCAAATCGGAATACCGCCACAATCTCGCTTCAAGCCAGTCGGCGCGATGCTTATCGGCATATCTTTATTCGGCGGCCGGCACAGGGGAATCAACCACGGATTTAGCCTGGGATGGACACGCCATGGTCTATGAAAACGGCGATCTGCTGTCGGAGTCGAAACGATTTTCCCAGGACCCTCAAATCATCTACGCGGACTTAGATCTGGACCGTCTTGCCCAAGACAGAATGCGCACGACAAGCTTTGCTCAGAACGCCCGTACGCACAAAAAAATACTCGCGGGATTTCGTAAAGTCTCTTTTTCACTAAATACCCCGGACGGTCGAATACTGCTGACAAGGGAGTACCCCAGGTTTCCTTATGTCCCGGCAGATCCCGCCAAACGCGACCAGCTCTGCTTTGAGGCTTACAATATCCAGGTTCAGGGCCTTGTCAAAAGATTAAAGTCCTCAGATACTCAAAATGTTGTTATCGGCATATCGGGCGGGCTTGATTCCACGCAGGCCCTCATCGTATCAGCTCGAACCATGGATCTCCTTAAGCTGCCGCGATCCAACATCAAGGCTTATACAATGCCGGGTTTCGCGACCACGGATAAAACTTACACCAATGCGGTCAGGTTAATGAAGGCCCTCGGTGTGGAGGTAAATGAGATTGACATTAAAGACAGCTGTATGCGGATGTTCAAGGATATCGGCCATCCATACGCGGAAGGAAAGGAAGTATATGACATTACATTCGAGAATGTACAGGCCGGAGAACGCGCTTCTCACCTGTTCCGCATTGCCAACCTGAGAGACGGACTGGTGGTCGGAACGGGAGACCTGAGCGAACTGGCCCTCGGATGGTGTACCTACGGGGTTGGCGATCACATGTCCCATTACAACGTGAACACCAGCGTCCCCAAGACACTGATTCAATACCTGATCCGATGGGTGGCAAATACTGTTCAGTTCAATCAGGAAATATCGGGTATCCTTTTTGATATTCTTGAAACGGAAATCACCCCTGAACTGATTCCCGGCGAAGATATACAAAAGACCGAATCGGAGATAGGACCCTACGAACTGCAGGACTTCAATAATTTCTATACTACCCGGTTCGGGTATCTCCCCACAAAAATCGCCTTTTTGGCATACCGCGCATGGAGGGATAAGGAAAAGGGGCACTGGCCGGATGTACCGGAACACAGAAGAAATGAGTACACTCTGGGAGAAATCAAGCACTGGCTCAAGATTTACCTATTCAGATTCTTCAAGATCAGCCAGTTCAAGCGTTCCTGTATTCCCAACGGTCCCAAGGTCGGTTCAGGTGGCTCCCTTTCTCCACGGGGTGACTACAGGGCTCCGAGTGACAGTGAAGCCACTGTATGGCTGGAAAACGCGGGAAAAATACCGGAGGAGGATAACTGAGTAGCATGAGAAGGGAAACATACAGGGATTTTGATGCTACTGAACTTTACTGCCCGAACTGCAAAAGAGCAGTTCCCGTCAGGAAAAGATTACTGCTGGTACTTCCAGGTGGAGAAAAATACGACTACACCTGCGCCTACTGCGGAACATCCGTGGGGGATAAAATGGTCACCGAGAAAGATAACCTGAAGATAACCATTAAATAAAGACTGCCATTCTAAAACATCACACTTCCTGAAGGATCTTTTCGGCTGCAATTACCCGAGATATCAAGACTAAGCGCCAAGTACTTATTAAAGTCGACTTAAGACATCAACAATCTCCTGCCCTATGCTCTCCGCCTTTTTGGAAGAAAAGTTCGGGATATTTCCGAGTGATTTAACGGATTGTATTTCTTTTTTAGATAGGTCAAGTATATTCTGATCGGATAAAATCATAAAGCGCGCGGTATTAGTCTCTTTTGCTTTTTTGAAACGCCAGCAATATAATGCCTTTAGACGTTTCCGCTGATATTTGTTCAGTTCCTTGGCCCCCTTGATTTTCAGGTGCCCGTTGAAATCAAGACTTTTTTCGTGCCATTCAACGGCCGTCATTTTCTCAAAGAATTCAGATGCCTTTTTCCCCAGTCCCTTCTGTTTGATTTCATCTTTAAGCCGGATATATAAATCTGTCAGATACTGGGTATCTCTAACCGCGTAACTTATCTGTTCATCTGTTAGTGGCCGGTTTTCCCATTGTGACCGCTGCATTCTTTTCGTTTTATTCAATTCAACTCCGAGATATTCGAATATAATGGAGTTGAGGGAGAGGTACGCGCATCCAAGAATCGCGGCCGCTCTATGGGTATCAAAAATATTCTTGAATTCAAACCCATAATCCCGTTTTAAAATGCGAATGTCATTATCGCCGGCGTGTATTATCTTGACAATATTCGGATCGGAGAATGTGCTTCCTAAAAAAGAAAAATCCAACGTATTTAGCGGATCAAAAAGGTAGGTCATGTGGGCAGTTTTTATCTGGATTAAACAGAGTTTTTCCCGAAAGTATCGAAATGAATCATATTCTGTATCTACACAAATAGCAGAAGATCTTTTAATACTTTTTTTTGCTTTATCAACTTTTGAAAGACTATCGACCCAGATCCAGCTGTCCGTCATTATTGCTATTTTATTCCTTCCTTCTGGTACACTCCTAAAACCATCTCTTTAATACAGCTTCCCCGCACGGTAGGGACCGCAGAGATGCTCCCGGTTATAACCTCTTAAAACTTTAAAACATAAATTCTTAAACTCTGTACGGCTTTGGAAAACTCCGCAAGGTTTTCAAACTTTACAACTTTTGCTGTAAAAGTGCCAATACCCGGGGTATTTTGTGTTTTTCCTTTTTCATTAATTGTGCATTATAACATGGTTATGTTTTTTTTTCCACAATAGAAGCTGATCGCGGCAAGTAGCGGAAATCTTCTCGTAACACATTTTTATTTACACAAACAAGTTTAGAATGTGGCATTTGAAACAGTTGATTTGAATTGACATTTTTTTTAGCCTTGGGTATTGTGCCATAAAAGGAGGGTTGTCCGATGACAGTTAAGGAAATCCTGTACAGTAAAGAAGAGATTGATAAAAGAGTAAGGGAATTGGCAGATATAATTTCTCGTGATTATAAGGGTAAAGAGGTGATAATGATAGGCGTCCTCAAGGGTGCCTTTGTTTTTATGGCAGACCTGATAAGGCATCTCAACGTACCATGTATTGTGGATTTCATCAGAGTAGCCAGTTACGGGTCAGGTACGGTAAGTTCGGGAAAAATTGAAATTAAAAAAGACATTGAGACAGATATAGAAGGAAAAGACGTCCTCATAGTAGAAGACATTATAGATACAGGTCTCACTATTTATTTTTTAATGGATAAATTGAAAGAAAGGGATCCTCGTTCTCTGAAAGTCTGTGTTTTTTTAGAT
>CAZZBF010000008.1:52498-65223 GCA_964652795.1 uncultured Syntrophales bacterium
TACCATGGATGAGGGGTTTGTCGTGGGATACGGCCTGGGCGGTAACGAAATGGACCGGTTTTTACCGGATGTATGTGTAATTAAAGAATAACTGACCAGAGGAACAATCATGATAGTCGAGTGTGAAAAGTGCGGAACAAAATACAGGTTTGATGAATCATTAATTATCGGAGAGGGAGTAAGGGTAAGATGTACCCGCTGCAATAATGTGTTTTTCCTTGAAAATCCCTCAAGGGAAGGTGTTGTTCCACCGGTTGAAGTTACGAAGGAAAAAGAATTCCCCGACTTCGATGATATGACAGAAGAAAAAGAACCCCTCGACATTGAAATCGAAAAAACAGCTGAACCGGAAATCGAAAAAGAACTCTCCGACATTGATGATATAACGGAAGAAAAAGAACCCTTCGACATTGAAATCGAAAAGACAGCTGAACCGGAAATCGAAGAGAAACTCCCCGATCTTGGTGAGCTACCGGAAGAAAAAGAACCCCTAGACATTGAAATTGAAAAGACAGCTGAACCGGAAATCGAAGAGAAACTCTCCGATCTTGATGATATGACGGAAGAAAAAGAACCTGTTGAAACCGAAATGGAAGAGAAACTTGAGGGGGGAATCAAAGAGGAAGCCACCGAACTCGATGATTCGCTGGAAGAAAAAGAACCTGTTGAAACCGAAATGGAAGAGAAACTTGAGGGGGGAATCAAAGAGGAAGCCACCGAACTTGATGATTCGCTGGAAGAAAAAGAACCCGTTGAAACTGAAATAGAAGAGAAACTTGAGGGGGAAATCAAAGAGGAAGCCACCGAATTCGATGATTCGATGGAAGAAAAAGAACCCGTTGAAACTGAAATGGAAGGTGACGAAGAGGAAGAAGAGAAGGAGAAAATAAAGAAGCATTTGTGGACCCCTAAAAAAATACTTGCCTATGTTGTGATCGTAATCTTGGTTCTGGGAGGTGTTTATATGTTGCTGTTTCCCCAGATAGGAAAACACGTACTGGATAAAATTTCGCATTATATGTCAACGGATACTCTGGAAAAGCAGGACAAAATCACCGAGGCAAAAAAAGTAGGAACTGTAAATTTTGTAAATGTTAAGGAACGTCTTATAAAAAACTTTATATTGGGTGATCTTCTTGTAATACAGGGCACCGTTATCAATAAATATGAGCAACCTATTTCCACGGTAAAAGTGCGTGGAAAACTATTAAATACGGCCAAGGAAGTTTTAGATGAGGTGGAATCCTACTGCGGCAATATTCTTACCGATGAAGAATTGGGACACTTGACCGGGAAAGAAATCGCACAAGAGTTATCCATTCAGATCGGAAGTGATGTTTCCAATGACAACATCGCTCCTGAGGGAGAAATTCCTTTTATGATAGTATTTACCAATCCACCCAAAGAAGCCGTAGAATTCATTGTTGAGCTTGCAAAAAATTAACGTTCTTATAAACAAAAGATGGACTTTAAAAATCCGTCACCACTTTTATAAAAACAGTTATCAGGGTGTTGCGCTTCATCTCTTGTCATTACAGCATATTCTCATGTACTTCTCTGTAATTTAAGCATATCGCACCCGAAACGCTTTACTGCTCAGTTGTCCAGTTTGGATTTCTTACGACTTAGTGAAATCGCGGAGCGGAGCTTCCCGACAAGAAACATGTTTGTTTTAAATACCACCAGCCGGTTTTATCTTTTTAAAACATATAGACCTTTGAAAAACTAAAAAATGTGGAGTTTCAAAGCGTTCAAACAGTAAACTGGCATTTTTGGAGGTCTGCTTGTTAACGACAAAAAAACTCAAGATTTCTCTCTTAATTTCGTTTTCAATATTCATTATGGGAACGCTGGGGTATTATTATATAGAGGGATGGAATCTTGTAGATTCTCTTTATACAACTGTTATTACTCTCGCCACAGTAGGATATGGCGATTTTCATCCCCAGCAAACGACGGGCAGAATATTCACAGTTTTTCTTATTATTTTTGGGGTAGGGGCTATAGCTTATACCATTGGCATGGCAACAGAAGTTATGGTCCAGGGTCAGTTGAAAAAGGCAATGGGGAGAGGAAAATTGAAAAAAAAGATAGAAAAATTAGCCGGTCATTATATTGTTTGTGGGTATGGAAGAATCGGTCATATCATTTGCAAGGAGTTTGCCGCTGAAAATATTGATTTCGTCGTTATAGATGATGAGCCGCAAACAATTCAAGAAATTGAGGAAGAAGGATTTATATACTATCACGGAAGCGCAACAGAAGATAAAACTCTTCTTGAAACCGGCATTAAAAAAGCAAAAGGTATCGTTTGCGCCCTGCCCAGCGACGCACAAAATCTTTATGTTATCCTGACGGCAAAAGAGTTCAATCCGGACATTTATATACTCTCCAGGGCCGAGGGTGAAACCTCGGAACGCAGACTGATAAGGGCAGGGGCTAATCGGGCCATATCTCCCTATACTGTGGGAGGTATGAGGATGGCCATGGCCGCACTAAGACCCGCGATTGTGGATTTCATAGAAATAACGACCAGAAGGCAAAGTCTTGAGCTCCGGATGGAAGAACTTTTTGTTCGTGATGCCTCACCTATCCTTGACAAGTCACTGGAAGAATCGAAAATCAGGAAGAGCTACGGGCTTATTATCGTGGCGGTCAAGAAAGCGTCCGGACAGATGATATTTAATCCCGACGCAAGTTATGTCATAGAAAAGGGAGATATACTTATTACCCTGGGTGAAGATGTCAATTTGATTAAATTTTCCGAAGTGTGTTGTTCAAAAGCGATGAATGTATAATACCTTCCCGCAGAATGGCTGGTGGATCAGTTGTTACATCCACTAACGTAGATCCCAATCCACCGGGCGTCCGACCGCCGTCAATTACCGCGTCGATTTTATCTTTAAAACAATTAATTACTTCATCGGCCGAAGAACATTCTTCCGCACCGGAGAGGTTGGCACTGGTGGCAGTAATAGGACCGGATAATGTCTTTGACAGATGAGAGGCAATTATATTGCTGGAAAGACGTATGCCGATTTTTCCCGTCCCTCCGGTCAACCTCGGTGATATATTGGAAGAAGCCTTAAATACAAGGGTGAGTCCTCCCGGCCAGAACTTTTCCATTAGTTTCCGGCTGACTTCAGGCACATCTTCTACAAATCTCGTTAAATCTTTATAGTCTCCTATAATAATGGAAACCGGCTCTTTGTAATCCCGTTCCTTGATTTCGAAGACTTTGTCAACAGCTTTAACATTTTCAGCATCAGCGCCAAGTCCATAGAAAGTCTCAGTAGGATAAGCAATAACGCCGCCTTTTTTCAAAATTTTTACGGCCGCGATTATTAAGGATTTTTTAGGATTTTCAGGGTGAATCTTCAGTATTATCGGCATGTTGAGTTCCGAGTTCAGAGTTCCGAATTCAATGAAAACAACCCTAAATTCAGAACCTTGAAGTTTAAACTAATTTAGGAAAGTTCGTAAAAAGTTTTTTCGGAGTAAATCTAAGCATTTTGGGAAAAAGATGATGGTAGTGACCGGTATTAAGAAAATCTAACTGTTTGAAGTGCGCAAGCACGAGTTTTAGATTTTTAGCCGGGCAATAACAGCATCCCCAAAATGATTTTGAGCAAAGAAATTTCACTTTTTAAGAGAGTATCAATTTAGGTTTTCATTCTTCTTTTTGATTTCTTCAGCCATATTGGTGGAATAGTCATCCAACTTTCTTCGAAGACCGGTGTCTTCCAAGGCAAGAATTCTTACGGCCATGATAGCCGCATTCTTGGCTCCGGCTTTGCCTATAGCCATTGTGGCAACCGGTATTCCACCCGGCATCTGTACCGTGGAGAGGAGAGCGTCAAAACCTCTGAGGGAAGTTGAATCAATCGGGACTCCGATCACCGGCAGGTTCGTCTGTGACGCAATAACACCGGCCAGATGTGCCGCCGCTCCCGCACCAACGATTATAATCCTGATGCCACGATCGGCAGCTCCCCTGGCAAAGACGGAAGTCCGTTCAGGTGAACGGTGGGCTGATGTAATATAAACCTCGTGTGAAACACTGAATTCCTTAAGAATTTTTATGGCCTCCTTCATCACGGGAAGATCTGAGTCGCTTCCCACAACAACGCTGACCACAGAACCTGATTTCTTTCCCATAAATTATCCCTCTTTTCAGGTAACAGATGAACGCTCACACATTTAGAGAGCTTTGAATAACTATCATTATCTGTCATTTCGACCGCAGGGAGAAATTTTAACAGACGTGAATCATTAAGATTTCTCGTCGTTAACACTCCTCGAAATAACAAAATTGAAGCTCCCCGCAGCAAGCTGCGAGGAACAAAGTAATTCGAAGAATAATGCGCTCGCTGTTCAGTTCAAAGGTTTCATTTAGTGTCTGAAATGCCT
Source organism: uncultured Syntrophales bacterium (assembly GCA_964652795.1). Lineage (GTDB taxonomy): Bacteria > Desulfobacterota > Syntrophia > Syntrophales > JADFWA01 > JAUSPI01. Next base: position 56,909 of record CAZZBF010000008.1, read on the forward strand.
CGTTCCGGTAAAAATCATGGCAATTCCGTGTTCATCAGCCGCCTTTATCGATTCCTCGTCTCGTATTGACCCACCTGGTTGCACAATAGCCGTCACGCCGGCCTCAGCAGCCATATCAACTCCATCCCTGAAGGGAAAGAAGGCATCAGAAGCGAGGACTGTTCCCTTGGTGGGCATAATTGCCTTCATTGAGGCGATCTTTACGGAATCGACACGGCTCATCTGTCCAGCCCCCACGCCTACCAGCTGATCTTTTTTAGCAAACACAATGGCATTGGATTTCACATGCTTTACGACTCTCCAGGCAAAGTCGAGACCCTGATATTCTTCTTCGGTGGGCGCCCTTTTGGTAACAACCTTTGCCGCCCTGACATCCGTCTCCTCCACATTTCTATCCTGTATGAGAACTCCTCCTACCACTCTCCTGAAATCGTAACCGGCGGATATTTTATCACGTGAAGGCGAAATTTCCAGAACTCTCAAATTTTTCTTTGTGTTCAGGATTTCCAGGGCATCCGGATCAAAGCCGGGCGCTATGATAACTTCAAGGAATGTTTTTGCAATTTCTTCAGCGGTTTTTTTATCTACCTTTCTGTTGAAAGCAACAATACCGCCAAAGGCAGACACCGGATCGGTTTCCATGGCTTTCTTATAGGCTTCCAGAAGTTCACCATCGGATGTCGCCGCCCCGCATGGATTTGAATGTTTCATGATAACAACAGATGGCATATTAAAATCGCCAACCATATTCCACGCCGCGTCGCCATCCATAATATTATTGTAGGACAGTTCTTTCCCCTGCAGTTGTTTGGCGTTAGATATCGCGGAAAGAGTTGTGTCTTCTTCCCTGTAAAAGGTGGCTTTCTGGTGGGGATTCTCTCCATAACGGAGTTCCTGTGCTTTGGTAAATTGCATGGTAAAAGTTTCGGGAAATTCCGCTTTCCCTCCTTCCGGGGTTATCCTGCCGAGGTAATTTGAAATAGCGGCATCATACCTGGCCGTGAGCTGGAAAGTCTTTACCGCAAGAGCAAAATTTGTAGCTTCGGATATCTTTCCCCCCGTTTCACCCATTTCCTTCAAAACCTTCGGGTAATCTTCGGGATCGGTGACAACGGTAACAAAACGGTAATTCTTGGCAGCCGCGCGGAGCATGGTGGGACCGCCTATATCGATATTTTCCACGGCATCTTCTAAAGCACAATCCTGTTTCGCCACGGTATCCTCAAATTTATAAAGGTTTATGACAACCATATCTATAAAATCGATGCCGTGCTCTTCCGCCGACTTTCTATGCTCCTTATTATCCCGCAGGGCTAGAAGACCTCCATGTATCTTTGGGTGGAGTGTCTTCAATCTGCCATCCATCATTTCGGGGAAACCCGTGTACTCGGAAACATCAGTTACATTTATTCCGCTTTTTCTTATCTGATCGGCTGTCCCTCCAGTGGAAAGTATCTCCACGCCGAATTTTGTAAGTTCTCTGGCAAATTCAACTATACCCTTCTTGTCCGTCACACTGATAAGTGCTCTCTTTATTTCGTTCTGCATAATTCCTTTCCCTAGTAAACCTGCTGTTTATTTTATGTCCCGCATGTGCAGGATTCTTCTTTCTATCAGTTCTTTTGTCCCGATATCAGATCTGTGAGCCACAGGCCCCTTTATTGCCGACACCGCTTCTTCCGCGATTTGCTCCGCTATATCCAGGCTGTCTGCTATTCCGACTATCCCGATCGCCCTTGACGTAGTCATATAAAGACCATCATCCTTTTTGTCAACGGATGCGTAGTAGAGCTTCGCCTCTCCCACATCACCGACTTCGATCTTTGATGATGTTGTTTTTGCGTCCGGGTGATCTTTCGGCAGTCCATAACCCTTGGGCACGACATACTTGCATACGGTCGCCTTTTTCTCAAATTCAATATGGAGCTTGTAAAGTGTTCCTTCTATAATCGCCCCGCAGAGATCAATAAAATCGGTTTTTAAAAGAGGCAGGGTGTTCATCGCTTCGGGATCTCCAAACCGAGCGTTGTATTCCAGCAACTCGACCCCGTTTTTAGTTATTATAAATCCACCGTACATTATTCCTTTATAATATTCGCCCGTTTCTTTATAAATTGCCTCAGCTACCTTCTGTGTTATGGCAAGGCCCTCTGCTACGTCACTCGGGCTCATGAATGGAAGCGAATGGTCTTCGGAGGAGTAAGAACCCATACCTCCTGTGTTAGGTCCTTTGTCATCTACAAATCTTCTCTTATGATCCTGTACGGGAGGTGTTGTAACCACTGTTTTCCCATCACATAGACACTGTAATGAGAACTCCTCCCCTTCAAGTTTTTCGTCTATGATAACTGATGAATGTTCCGCTAAAAGTTTTCTGCAGTATTCGAGTGCTTCCTTTTTTGTCTGAAAGTGATCCCCCTGTACCCAGACTCCTTTTCCTCCTGTCAGACCGTCAGGCTTTACTACAATCCCATCCAGTTCATTAAGGAAATCTTCTATGCCGTCCATGGATGAAAATATTTCAAACTTCGGATTTCCCGGTATATTATACTTTCGCAACAGGTCTCGAGTAAACGACTTTGAAGTCTCAAGCCTGGCCAGACTTTTAGTCGGTCCGACACATGGTACGCCTATTTCCAGCAGGGAATCGACAACGCCGTTATTCAGGGGATCTTCGGGTCCAATAATAGCAAAATCAATATTACATTCTTTTGAAAATTTTTTTATCTCTTCCAAATCACCATAATCTCCGATCAACACTTTGTCGGAAAGCGAGGCTATACCGGGATTGTTGGCTTTTATATATGAGAAAAGTCTTGGATGATGCCTCGACTTAAGGACAGTTTCAGCGATAACGTGTTCCCGTGCGCCATTTCCAACTAAAAGCACATTAGACATAATATACCTCCTTGTTTAAAGCAGGCAGCGGTGATTGTTTCACCACTTCTGACCAACGATGCGTATTTTTAAAACTTCTATTTCATGTTCCGGTGTTGATTGCGAAATATATAGGAAAAAGGCTTTTGAGTCAAATGGTCTTTATGTGAATTCGGAACCTATCACGTTGACTTTTCGTGGAAATAAAGGTAACTTGTAATTATATTTATTTGCCATTTAGAATAGGTGTGTTGTCTTTTACAAACAAAAACACCTGATAAGTTTGTAAAAAATCTTTTCAAAGCGAGTTCGAAGAATCACGCAAGTAATCGAAGAATTTTGGAGAAAAGATGCTGATAATAACCGCCGTCAAGAAAATCTAACTATTTTAGTGCTTTAGAACGAGTTTTAGATTTTTGGCCGGGCAATAACAGCATCCCCAAAATGATTCTGAGTGAAGAAAATGAACTTTTTACGAATACATCAATAACTGGTTAATTTAAATTTTTCTTAAGATAATATATAGCAATTGGATTCGCATATTACATTAAGGCTTATTCTGTTAGCTTTTCTATTAATACTTTCCGGGATTTTTTCCAGTTCCGAAGCCTCGCTTTTTTCACTCACCACACTTCATCTTCACAAGATGAAGTCAGAAAAATCTCATTTTTTCGGATATGTCCAAAGGCTTTTGACTTTTCCCAGGAGATTGCTCATAACCATACTTGTGGGCAATGAATCCGTCAATGTTGCCATCTCAGTCGTGTCAGCAGCCATTTTCATCTACTTTATGGGAAAGGAAGGCAAGTGGGTGGCAATAGCTGTTACCACTCCACTGCTTCTTATTTTTGGAGAAACCATTCCTAAGACTTTTGCCATAATCAATCCAATAAAGGTTTCATCCTATGTTTCACCTTTTTTGACGGTTTTCTTCGGTATTGTACGGCCGATTGTATGGATATTGGAAAGAATTTCCGGTTTTTTCGTTGACGTTTTCAGTACAGGAGACGCCAAAAGAAGAGATGTCTTGATGGAGGATGAATTCAGGACGCTGGTTGACGTCGGTCACGAAGAAGGGGCGCTTGAGGAACCCCAGAGAGATCTGATTAACAGGGTGTTTGAACTTGGCGATACAAAGATTTCATACGTGATGACCCCTAGGGTAGATATGTTCTGTCTGCCTGTCTCCATGGATATAAAGAATATGGAAAGTAAGATAATTGACGCCAGGCATTCAAGAATACCGGTTTATAGTGACAACAGCGATGATATTCTCGGAATTTTATACGTCAAGGATCTTATGGCTATGACAGCAAAAAAAGAAATAGCGGTTAGAATCGAAACATTATTAAGAAAACCGTATTTTGTCCCGCTGGAAAAGACAGCCGATAGCCTTCTTAGAGATTTTCAGAAGAAAAAGATACATATGGCGATAGTTGTAGATGAATATGGTGGTGTTGCGGGTGTTGTGACAATGGAGGATATCCTGGAAGGCCTTTTCGGTGATATCTATGATGAATACGACGTAAGAGAGGATTTATACCAAAAGGTAAATGACAGCACTCTTATTGTTTCCGGAATGATGTCGGTAGATGATTTTAACGATCTTACCGGTGCTTCCATTCCTTCGGAGGGTTTCGATACGGTTGGCGGATTTGTTTTTCACCTGTTCGGAAAGCTGCCTTTAAGGGGTGAGGAGATTTCCTTTAATGGTTTTACTTTCAGTGTGGAAAAAATGAGAAGGGCAAGAATATTAAAAATAAAAGTAGTAGAAAAAGAGGCTGAAGATGGAGAGTAGTCTTTTTTATCTTTTTTTGATCGTTGTCTGCCTATGCCTGGAAGGCATTTTCTCGGGAGGAGAACTTGCCTTGGTGGCTTCTGATATAAACAGGATAAGGCAAAAGGCCAGAACCGGTTCCAGATCAGCAACGCTTACGCTCAAACTATTAAATGAGCCGGAGTGGTTTATCGCCACAACTTTAACGGGAACCAATATATGTGTCATAACCAGCACCGTTATTGCCACATCCATGTTCATATCAACATTTGGCGCCGGCCGCGGTGAATTTATTTCAGCTATTATTATGATTCCTCTCGTTCTTGTCGTGGGCGAAATAGTTCCTAAGAGCATATTTCAGCAACATGCGGAGTTCGTCGCTGTCAGGGTTTCGTGGTTTATATGGATAACTTCATGGGTGCTTTATCCTGTGGTGTTTATTATTTCAAAAATAGCCAAAGGTGCTGTCTATATCTCCACGGGAGAAAAAGAAAATATCCGTTCCCCTTATATTACAAGGGATGGCTTGAAATTTCTTCTCAGGAAAGAAAGAGATGAGAGTGATATCAGAAGTTCGGAAAAGGAAATGATAAGGCGGATACTCGGTTTCTCAGAGGTAACTGTAGGACAAATCATGGTTCCTCTGTCCAACGCGGCCGTCTTGCAAGAAAACTCTACTCTCGGGGAAGCCGCTGTTTTGACTGAAGAGAAAGGTTTTTCCCGTATTCCCGTTTATCGTGACAGGATAGATAACATCACAGGCATACTTCATTGTTTTGACCTTTTGAAAACTCTGCACGGTCAGGCTGAATTTACCGAAAATGACAAGATAACATCATGTCTCAGGCCGACGGTGTTTTATGTCCCGGAAACGAAGTCTGCCGGTGAGCTTTTCTTTGAGTTGCAGAGAAGTGGCGAACATATGGCGATAGTTGTTGATGAATACGGCGGAGCCGTTGGTATAGTGACCATCGAGGACATACTGGAAGAGATAGTGGGTGAAATCGAGGACGAGTACGATAAAGAGGAAAAATTGTATAAAAAAGTCGGCCCGGGAAGATATCTGTTTGACGCCAGAATTAAAATAGACCGTCTTAGAGAAATCATCCTTCTGGAGATTCCTGAGGGGGATTATGAAACTCTGGGAGGATTCCTATTAAACAGGATGGGGAAAATTCCCAAGAGAAGTGAAGCGTTAAGATTTAAGAACGTCCTTTTCGTTATTGAAGATACTGACATGAAATCCATAAAAGAGGTGCTGGTTATACTGCCGGATGTCGTTCCAGACGTAAAGCATTAGCAGAACAGTTAATAATAACATCCATACTCGTTCGGTGAAAAAGGTGATTTAATGATCAAAAGAAGGAAAGGCAGGTTTTCAACCATAATCCTTGCCGCCGGCAAGGGAACCCGCATGAAAGCTCCGCTGGCGAAAGTTCTTCACCCCATTTACGGAAAGCCGATGCTTTCCTATCCGGTTGCCGTGGCAAAAGATGTCGGATCGGAGGAAATTGTTATTGTGGTTGGTCATCAGGCAGAATTGGTAAAAGAACTATTTAAGAATAATGACCTTGTTTTCATTTACCAGAAAGAGCAGCTGGGAACCGGGCATGCCGTGCTCCAAACCAGGGACAGGTTTCTTGATTTTGAGGAAACCATTTTGATTCTGTGCGGTGATGTGCCTTTACTCACCATGTATACTGTAAAGTCACTGCTTGACTATCATTTTTCGGGTGACGCGGCCATTACGGTTTTAACCACCGTACTTGATACTCCGCATGGTTACGGGCGTGTTGTCAAAAAAACTGGGGGTGATATTTTGAAAGTTGTGGAGGAACAGGATGCCACATACGACGAAAAAAAGATTAGAGAAATAAATACAGGTATATACTGTGTGGAAAGCAAGTTTCTCTTCGATGCCCTGGCGGATATTGATAACAAGAACGCGCAGGGTGAATATTATCTGACAGATATTTTCAAGATCGCCAATAAAAGGGGATACACCGCGCGGTCGCTCATTACCAATGATCCTCTTGAAGTTATGGGGATAAATACTCCTGATGACCTGAAATTGGCAACCATTATAATAGAAGGACGAATGAGATAGGGGTCAAATCTCTATCAAAGATCTGACCCCAAGAAAGTGGATCATTCCATTTCATGAAAGATTTATATCATCGGTAAACCCTCTCTATAGCTCACGCTATACCATCTTCGGCTGTGCAAACATGAAACAAATTGACGTTGCTTAGTCTGAGAATTCCGAGGGTTCCTCAATAAAAATACGCACAATTTCCGGTTCAGAAAGCAGAGAATCCATCATTCCATCGATTAAAAAGCTCTTCCTTCGGTCTGACTCCCATGCCTTCCAGGCTTCAATTGTTGTCCATGTGCTGATGATCATAAAGTGCAAGGGATTATCCGCCGCCCGGAGTGTCTCACCACTGATGTAACCGAGTCGCCTTATCGCATCTGACCTAACTTCCTGCACAAGATGTCTGAGTTCATCTTCTTTACCCGGCAGACAGTGTCTTTCAATCAATACTCTTATCACGTTTCTCACCTCCCTTTTTAACAACAATTACATATTCAACATTCTTTATAAATGAATACCTGCAAGACTCTAATCGAATATTGCCTGAATATATTATAATTTACAATCTATTTTGAACGATTACATCTACGACGGAAGGATCTGCCAGTGTGCTTGTATCACCCAGATCGGTTACGTCATCCGCCGCAACCTTCTTCAATATCCTTCTCATAATCTTCCCGCTCCGCGTCTTGGGAAGAGCGTCAGCCCACTGTATCTTCTCAGGTGTCGCAATGGGACCGATCTCCTTCCGCACATGCGCCACAAGCTCCTTCTTAAGCTCTTCCGTCTTCTCAATACCGGCGTTCAAAGTAACATAAGCGTAAATAGACTGACCCTTCAGCTCATGAGGATATCCTACGACCGCCGCCTCGGCAACGGCATCATGCGCAACCAGCGCGCTCTCAACCTCCGCCGTACCCATACGGTGACCGGAAACATTAATGACATCATCAATGCGGCCCGTTATCTGGTAATAACCGTCCTCATCCCTCCGCGCGCCGTCTCCCGCGGTATAATAACCGGGAAACTGCTCAAAATAGGTCTCCTGAAACCTGCCAGGATCACCGTAAACCCCCCTCATTATACCGGGCCACGGCTTCTTTATGACAAGAGCGCCGCTCGCAACCGTCTCCTCTATCTCCTTGCCGTAATCATCCACCAGAGCAGGCCATACCCCCATGTAGGGAACCGTGGCCATGCCGGGCTTGATATCTATCGCGCCGGGAAGCGGTGTTATCAAAATACCGCCCGTCTCCGTCTGCCACCATGTGTCAACAATCGGACACTTGCCGCGGCCAATTATATTGTAATACCAGTTCCACGCCTCCGGATTGATCGGCTCACCCACCGTACCCAGAATCCTGATAGAGGATATGTCAGCCTTCTTTGCCCATTCATCACCCTCCTTGGCTATGGCACGAATCGCCGTGGGTGCCGTATAAAAAATGTTGACCCTGTATTTCTCCACAACCTTCCAAAAACGGCCGATGTCCGGATAGTTGGGAACTCCCTCGAACATTACCGAGGTGGCACCGTTGCAGAGCGGACCGTAAACAATGTAGCTGT
>CAZZBF010000009.1:0-19205 GCA_964652795.1 uncultured Syntrophales bacterium
CATGATTCCAAAAAAAAAGCACTTCGAAGCATAGCCGCGAAGTGCTGTTTTTGTTGAGATCAATACTTACTGAATCTTGACTTTAGTAGCTGCCGGACCTTTCTGACCCTGCTCAATCTCGAATGTCACGCGCTGGTTTTCGTATAAAACCTTAAAACCATTGCCTTCAATAGCGCTGTAATGAACGAATACGTCGCCGCCCTCATCGTTCTCGATGAAGCCGAAACCTTTGCTTTCGTTGAACCACTTTACGGTACCTTTTTTCTCCATTGTAGCAATCCCCCTTTCTTTATTTTTGTAAAGTTGGATCGCCTACATGTGAAAAAAAAGTAACCTGATAATCTTTCTGTTTAGCTTCGTACTTTAAAATGTCTCAATCCTAACTTTCTTACGTGCGGCACTATATAATGTTTCAGAGGTAAGTCAAGTCTTTTTTTGGAATATTTTGCTTTTGAAAACTTAACACCTCCTGTGTCCCATTACTTTTTTTTCGGCTTGCTGTAAGATGTCGGCCCGTCGGCGTAACCGGCTGCGTCCAGCCATTCTTTCGGGTAACCCACTTCTTTTACCTGTTCTGAAATCACTTCATAGCCCTGAGAATACTTGGCAATCAGACGTTCGGCAAGATCCCACCACTCTTGAATTACCCGCGATGAATTGTTACTGCAATAGTCGGTAAGATACTGACGGGCAAGTTCGGGGCTGGTTTTGTAGAGGTTTAAAGCAGCGGCTTCAACGGCCGGCTGAACAGCAAATTCACGTGTTTCTATTTCATCCTTTTTGGCAGTGATGTCATTAATCATGTAACGGTACTTGAGATCTGCCCAGTTTGAAACAAAATCAAACGACCACCAGGCAAAGCCGCGGTCAAATTTAAAAGGGGAACCATTTCGATAAGATAGCGGCAGATCTGTTACTCCCGCGTAAAAGGGTATAAAGCAGGTGGTATCCGGCCGGTCCAGTCCTATCCACACCAGACCGCCGATCGGGTCGGGCAACCAGCTCCGGCCGATTCCAAGCTGGACATATGTACAGTAGCTTGCTGATACGGGGCGTTCCCAGGCACCCAATATTTTGTCTTCCCCGCCGACTTCGTTCTGGGCCCCATCGTAGGAACCGTAAATCCTGTTGGGATCGCCGTAAGGCCCAGCGGCCACTCCCTTTGTCATATCAAATTCCGTTCCTTCATAGTGATCGTCGTGGAGACGTATGATGTCACGGGCCGTCAATTTCTTTTTCGGTTTAATGGAAAATGGGTATTCCCGCGTAAACGCGTTTTTAACCCAGGGTGATAATTTCAAGGCCGGATTAATCCTGTCCATAACCCTCCAGACCCGGCGCAGGCTGTAGTAAGGATGGTTGTATTCACCGATACCCACAGTTCTGGCCCAGTCCAGCACTCCATCTTCAGGTTTCCACCAGCCCAGTTTTTCCGAAACTTTGTGAAGGTTTTTTGAAACAATCATATCCGGGTCACCCGGTTTAACATTCCTTATTCTGAAGGCGTTTGCCGTTACGTATACCGTACCCTCCGGAACTCTCTTGGCTACCCAAAGGCCGGGATAACCGTCAGGAGTACCGGCAAATTCCATAACCCATCCTTCTTTTGTGTCTCCGATAATCAGGGCCTCGCCTGTACCGTAATAACCGTATTTGTCCACCATCTCACCCATGAGCACAACCGCTTCTCTGGCCGTTCGGCAACGTTCCAGTGCCACCCGTGAAAGCTCTGTGGTATAAAAAATACGCCTGTTTTTCTTCGGTTCAGGCTGCACCCTGGCTCCGCAGGTCACCTCGCCAATATGAAGCTGGTGTTCGTTCATGACGCCGAAGATAGAGTCGATATACGCGTATGTGTGAGCCGCCTGAGGAATATACCCCAGCGGCCTGCTCGACGGCAGCGCGGGATTTTCATATCCGGGACCGCGGTCACTTCCCACATACCGGGGATAGTATAGATGGTAGGGATAAACGGGACGTTTTGATCCCGGCTTATGATCCGCCGCCGGAACATAAATAAATCGCGTGTCGCCAAGTTCTCCGTCGGCTTCATGAGTGACCATAACGGAGCCGTCACTGCTTGCACCCTTTGTAACAAGAATACTGGTGCACGCCGCTGTTGAACCGTAAAAAGCCAGGAGAACAAAAAGAACCGTATAAACTGCGATGCAAGTTTTCTTCATAATACCCTCCCATAAGCTCTTAATATATTTACAAGAAGGACATCAAAAGGCGCGTCGGACGAACTGTTTGAAAATCCTCTGATTTCGGAACACCCGGAGACCATTAAGACCGGGAATAAATTTTTCTTTCTTAATAGTTTTTCCCTCAGTCATCATCACCCATATCATCGTCACCCATATCATCGAACTTTGACTTCCCTCTCTGCCGCCTCTTTTTTTCTCCCTTCACTGCCAGGATGATAACTCCAATGATGAGAACCGTAAAAAGAATTCCTCCGATATTCATTTTAACCCTCCATTGTCTATTTATTAATCTGCATATAAAAGCAAGAAGTGCGCCGAAAATACTGACGGGAAAGATAACAATCCATTCGAGGTCGGCAAGAAAACGCGACTGGGAGCTTCGCTCTCAACTATCATTCGGTTGTTACCTGTACGGTAAAACTTTTTCCTATGTTATCATCCTTGAATGGCATCACAACAAAGAAATATTTTTCCCCTTTCCGGAGGTTTTCCTTAAATCCTCTGTAGAGTTTGCCTTTTTTGTAGTTGGTATCTACCTTTTTGCCTTTGTCATTATAAAGGATTAAAATAACAGGCGCTTCAAGCATGGTATTGCATTGAATTATGTGTTTGGCATCCTTTTCAGCGGTAAAAATCACACTGACAGGTTCCTTGGATAGTACGCCGGTTACAGCTCCCCTGTTAGGAAAGGCAATCAGTATATCTGCTTTTTTTTCTTTCACCTGCGGCCTTTCTTCCAGATTAAAACTTGCAACCATTGTTTCAAAACGGCCGAGATATTGTTGAAAAGCACCGGGTGAGCCGAGAAGCCCGAAGGAGTATATTCTGTCAGGTCCGTTCAGCGCGATTTCAATCTGCTCAAGAGGCTGTTCCTTCATGTTCCACTTAAAATCCAACCTGTGGCCTGAAAGATCGCCGGCCCTGAACTCACCAACCGGTTTCTTTAAAACGGCTTTGAGCTGGTGCTGGACATGTTCGGCCAGATAACGGGCCATATCCTCGCTGCCTTTATACTTGCCGCCGTTTTTTTCGTAAGCCATGACCTCATAGGTTATATAAGCGGAGCCTGCATTGTTCTTGAACCTCATTTTATTTCCCTTGATTTCAAAGCTCATGTCACCGGGATAGAAAAATCTCGCTTTATGGACAGTATCCCTGTATTCTTTCATGTCTTTCGGTTTCACGGCAGGCTTTTTTCCCGCCCTTGCGATATCCTTTTCACGGCCGGCCTTTTCTCGCTGAACATTATAGCCGGCTACATTCCCAAGAGCGCTCAACTGATCCATTGATGCGAAAAATTCATCGGCCAGATTGACATCCGCCAGCTTCCACTTTCCCTGCTGCCGATACAGCAGCGCGACAAACTCATTTGAGGCCTTTTTCCGTTCACCCTTCTGATTGCTGTGTGTGGTGGCCGCCACGTAGCGAACCAGGGCCGTCCCGCCTTCCGGTGAAAAAGAAACCTCTTTTACATCCACCCGGTAATTAATTAAATCATACATGCTCCACAGCTCGGCTGCCGTGCCCAGCCTTTGCCCCATCTGTGCCTTACCGGAAAAAATAAAGAGGTCTCCGTAGGCACGCAGGTCTTCCGATTGACTCGCGGCGTAATACCGGTTTACCATCTCCACAACCTGTTTAGCCTGTTCCCTGCTGCCCCCGCTTACCTCATAGGCAAAGCACGAACCTGCCAGAAGGACACACCCCAGAATCAGACCGAATATTTTCAACATATTCTTCATTATTTTCCCTCCTGACTGCTGGAATAATAGAGAACATCGACGAGGATAAGCTCTTCCTCCGATGCGTTTCCCGCCCTGTCAAAGGCCTGAACAACCAGTGGAAGTTGTCTGATGCGTTCTTTTGCCCGGCCCTCTTTAAATGTGTCCGCGGCATAGTTTAAAGTGCCTTTCAATCCTTTGATAACCGCGCCGTAAGTGAATTTTTTAAATTGCGTAAGGGTCTTGCCTCCCGGGCCGGTCATAAAATCCTTACCGAGCAGGGCCTGGAAACCTCCTTCGATAATGCCGATACCTTCGATACCGATCAGCATGCCGTTTACCATGCCTTCGCTGCCAGTTTCCGCCTCCTGCACTACTACCTTGGCATGGTCGGCGATGGTTTTCATGTTGTCCTTGAAACCTGTAATTGTTTTATAACCGTTCATAAAACGGTCAAAATGGCCGAGGGCATTGGAATCTTTTACCGACTTCAGTTTATTTAAATTCTCATTGCTTATAAAGATTCCGTTTGAAGTGGGCCTGAAGCCTTCCGCTGTCTTGAATACCCCGCTTTTAAGCATTTTCTGGTTATATTTAGCCACGGCAAGCCTGAGATTATCGGCCGCGTCATCAACCTGCCCCTTGGCATAGTTGAGAAGTTCATCATTACCCATTTTCAGGGAACCGACGGTTACTGAATCAGAGCCGAAAAAAGCTTCTTTCTGCCGCTGTAAGAAACTCGCGTCGAACTGCAGGCCGACTGGAGGTGACTTCCAGCTGAAATTAACCTGTCCTCCCGGATACAGTCCGGTGAGTTTAACCGGCGCCATGTTTTTCCCGCTGCCCTCCTGCAGAGTTCCGACATGGCGTTTGTTATTAGCCCATCTCAACATGCCGCTTGGAGCGTAAAAGACAATCTTTTCCACAGCGTTTTCCTGATCAATCACGTCGAAACTGAAAGAGCCCCATGAATCCGCGCCCAGGGGTTTGGCGCTCAGTTTTTTCAAATTAATAATCCGGGGGGCGGACTGCGTCTGATTGATATAGACATGCCTGTTGAGATATTGTGTGGAAACATTAATACCTACCTTTTTACCTTTAAGCTTATCGCGGTATCTGTATTCCGGAAGCACCACCTCAAATCTGAACCGGCCATCTCCGTTTGTTGTAGCGGAGCGTTTTTTTATCAGTTTGCCGGCTCTGCCCCAGCCTCCTATTGTTACATTGACGCCGGGCAAACCCTTATTCAGGTTTTCTTTATATGGATGGAGCACCTTTATCACACGGCCGGTAATAACTATTCTATCCGTACCGTTGAAATTACCCACAAAATCGGTTTTGTCGAGGAAGATTTTTTCCTTGCACGGGTCGCATGGCCCACCGCAATCGACCCCCTCCTCATTCGGGTCCTTTTTTCTGTTGTAGCAGGTATCTTCAGGCACTTCCTCTTCGGCCGTAACCGCCTGAGGGGCCGGTTTCGCGGCCGGTACAGACCCATACCTGTCTATAATATCGGGTTTACATATTCCTGCTTGAACGAATCCGGCAAACGCCGATTTCAGTATTCCTTTCATTTCTCCGTGGCTGTAGTTCTCACCAGTATTCCCACTGGTAGCATGAAACTGCAGAAATGAATGTTGTGTTTCGGCCTGCGAGCCAGCCGCACAGTACATGGAAACAGCGGGTGTTTTACGAACAATGGTACCGTCCATTTTTTTGATGATATTGGTGCGCTGAGTCCAATAGGCCCCGCCTTCATAATAGTTGTTTGTGTCCAGCCCTTTTTTAGAATCCTCATCGTCGGCACGTGGGTATGTGAAATTGGGATAAAATTTAACGGTAAAAGACTTTTTTCGGGTTCCCCAGTAGCAATTCCCGTTAGTCTTAATACTGCAAGAACAATATGTCGCGCCGGCGCCCTTGAATATTGAGGCGATCTTGCCGTTAAGATTCACGTTGTCAACACATTGTTGTTCGGCGTGAACCGGCAAAGCCAGTAGCAGCACCAACAAGGCATATATAATAGTCTGGAGAAAAAACCGGCCCGCTTGTACTTTTCCCGTTTTATCTAAGATTTTTGGGCAATGCACATCCGTCATAAAGCCATACTTGTTTGTCATGGTTTCCTCTCTAATTATATTTTTTTGTTTTGCGGCAAATTTCCACGCTGGCTTTTACTTTCTCTTTTTGTCCTTTTTGAACCTGTCCTTTTCAAGCTTCTTCTTTTCTCTCAGCAGACGGGATACGTCCTTTTGCCGACGTGTGATTTTTTCTTTAGCCATGATAATGTCGATTAATGCTGATGGAGATCGATACCCATTTTGTCGAACGTGGGTTTTAAATACCCCATAGCGAGGGCCTGATGCGCCTTCACCGCTTCCTGGAAACGGAACCAGTCCGTCTTTTCTTTGTCCATGTTCTCCCGCCAGAAGTATTTGTCCCGCATAATAGTTAACTTTGACGCGAGCCCCTCCTTCGAGTCCTTGAGTCCCCTGATTTCGGTTTCAATGGCTTCATCAAACCATATATCCTCGTCAAACTCTCCGAGCCAGGGGGCCTTTGCCTTGTAACCTTCGACACGGTTCTCTTTCCTAAAATCAATCGGTCCTGAATAAGATCTGCCGAATATATCGAGAAACCATCCATTCAACTCCGGCCATTGAATATTAACTTCACGTTTCAAAATTTCCGTGATGTGGTGCTGATATTTCTTATAAAGATTTTCACCCGCTTCGAGAAAACGCTCCGTGTTGTCGATATCACCGTTTACCAGACGTTCATCCTGCCAGCGGTGAGAAACCCAGTCCGGATGATGTTCCGCGTCCGCGTGGCCGATATCCGGTTTGGGATCGAGGCCTATATTATTAAAGTAGTCGTACCATCCGACAAAATTCTGATGCGCCCATGTGTCGGCGTACGAGTGACTGGCAATCCCGATGCGGTAAAGGCGCATATCCTCCGTCGATTTAAAGGCTTCGTCCATAAGGTCATTTGCGAGCTTATTATTCGGGGTTGTGTTGAGCATATGCATTTTCCCATCCCTTCTGTAAGCGTTTTTGTCTCCCGGATCACCGGGTAGGAAATGGAAAATAGGATAAATACGCATCAGCTTCCGTTTCGGCTTCAGGATGTTCATCGTCTGTGAAATATATGCTTCGTATAGCTCCCCCGACGACTTGTCTTCGACATTAAAAATTACGTCATTCTCATCGACAAACTCGCAAGCGGTGGCGATGGTTTTCGCCTCTTCCCGTGAGAATCCGGCGGCATGAGCGATAATCCCCGTGATATAGTAATGAAATTCGGTATTCATAAAATAACCTCCCTTACCTTGTTATGCCTCTTGAGAAGACTCTTCATGAATTTCCCCGAAATTCCCATTCTCAGGCTGTTTGATAATGTGGATATCTCGTTGGGGATAAGGAATCGTAATTTTCGCGTCTTTCAGTGACCGGTAAGCCGCCAGATTCACCTCGTATTGGGTTTTAAAGTATTGTTTTGTGGGAACCCAGTAACGCATACCGATATTGATCGCGGAATCCGCGAATGCTTCGATGCCTATCTGAGGCGAGGGTTCCGGGGATATTTGGGGAAATTTCTTGAGGGTTTCACTGATTACCTCAATCGCTTTTTGAGGATCATCTCCGTACGAAATACCGATAGACGTTTCTACCACCTTGTTTTCAAAAGAATTTTTAAGAACCTCACCGACGATATGTTTGTTGGGAATGGTAATTCTCTCACCGTCTTCGGTCGACAAAGCCGTGTATGAAAGAGTGATATCTTCCACCACCCCGCTGAATTCTTTAATCGTTATAGTGTTACCTACCGTGAACGGTCTTGCCATAATGATCATCAGCCCGGCGCCATAGTTTGATAAGGGTCCCTGAAGGGCAAAACTCGCGCCGAATGCTAACGCGCCTATAGCGGCGATAAAGGGCGCGATCGAGATGCCGAACTTGCCCAGGGCGATAATCAAAACAAAGGCAAGAATAATGATCTTGGTGGTATTTCCTAAAAACTTCGTCAGTATGACGTCAAGATTGTTCTTTTCGCAAAGCCGCGTTACCAGTCTCGATGACCATCGGGCAAGAACCGTTCCGATAATCAGTATTATAATAGCGGCAATAATCTGGAAACTGTAATTGACAAGGAATTCGACAGCGGTGTTGATTAAGGTTTGCAGGGTTTGAATTTCTTCTTTCATTATATCCTCCCGGTACAAACAGTTTAAATGTTTTTTATTGTAGGTTAAAATATAACGAAACGATTATTTAAGGTAGAAATTTATTCTGCTGTTTTTGACGTTTTCCATCTTTTCAGCCTGAAGAGATTTAGGTTCTATGAGAAAAACCCTTTCTTTTTCGACCTTACCGGAACGCAGGATATAATTTCTAACACGGGAAGCACGCTCATAAGCAAGATTTCTTAAAGCTCCTTCAGTAATTATAATTCTGTTTAACAGCAATTGTTCCACTTCATCGGTTTTCAGCTTTTCTATCCCCCCTTTCACTTTTTCCTGTTTGACAGTTCCTTCCGCCTTATAGGCCATTATCAGATATTTTCGGTATTCATCAGGTTTTATGTCGATTTTTTCCACGGACGGAGGTTTTAATCCTCTTTTAATATAATCGTCATACTTTGCGGATTTTATTTTCTTTTCCAGTACAGCCCGTCTGAGGTTTTCCGTATCTTTATCGATATCGGCATGTCCTTCTATGTCAAGCTTTAATAAAGGTCTGTCATAGAGGGCCGTAACCATTATATCCAGTTTTTTAGCATTTTTTTCAGTTATAACCGAGTTTCCGTAATCGAATTCCACATAACCGAGTTCTTCGCCGCCGCCAAATATTGAACCGATAAAGGAAAAGGGAGCGGTTACCGCCTTTTCAATAATATTCCCGATAACCTTGAGGACGAAGTATCCCACGCTGAATTCGGGATCGTCGATTTCGCCGGTTACGGGAACATCGAGGTCAATTTCTCCCTTTCTGTTTTTGAGAAGCGCTATACCCAATTTTACGGGCAGTTTGATGGCATCAGGGCTTTCCACTTCGTCACCAAGAGTAAACTGATCGATAAATATTCTGTTCCGGGAGTCAAGTTTCTCACCGTTGATTGTATATTTGAGATTCAGGACTAATTTCCCCTTGTCGATGACATACCCGAGATATTTTCCGGAATATGGCGTCAAGGGACTCAAATCCTTATTGTCCAGGTTAATCTGTATATCGGCGAATAAATCTTCGGAAAAAGGATCAATTTCTCCCGTAATTTCTATCGGGACGGTCTTGTCAAGTTTTCCCTTTAATTCCACACCCGCGCGACCGGTTTCCGCGGAAGAAAGCCCCGATACCTTTCCTTTAATGTCAACAAGATCTGTAGAATAGGTCGGTTTAACAAGTTTATCGGTGAAATTGACACGGCCTTTTTCAAAGTTTACTGCCTTGATAATAATGGGATCGAACAACCGGGGTGCTTTTGTTTCTTTTGTCTCTTTTGTTTTTTCCGTTGAGGCTTCTTTTTTTAGAATAGTGAGAACGTTGATGGTCTTATCAGGGTTAATAATCAGCCCCGCGTAGAAATCCAAAAGGCTGATGTTGTCTATCTTCAGAAAACCGGGGTTATAACCCGTGTCTATATTAAGGAAATTAAGAGTTTTAAACTCGAGGAACCGGTCTTTCGTTATCTCGTCAACAGACACGAAATCCGATACCTCGGCCGTGCCTTTATATGCGGCCGTTAATTTACCTTCCGTTGATTGATTGATTTTGATATTTCCCTTCGTTCCGATCTTGCCGTCTTCAATGATTATCCTTACCTTATCCAGAACATGTGACCTGAACGGAAGAATGTGATAGCCGGCGACAACTAATTGCAGATCGGCAGAGACGGGAAGAATACTTAAAGATCCGTTCGCGGAAACAGAACCTCCCAGTTCATCTTCAAAACTCAGGGTAATATCGCCCCGGCTGTCGGGAGCCGTCGAGATATTCTTTCCCGATAATTTCAAGTTTTGAATTTTGATGCTGACCGGATCTTGCGCGGAACTTAAGGACGCGTCGGAAAAGATAATTTTTCCTGTTGAAACATTTATGTTTTGGAGTTGTATAATCGGAACAGCCGCTTTTTTTTTCTCCTCCGGCACTTTCGCGTTTCCTGCATCTTCTTTTTTCCCCGTTGCCGACACAAGGGATACTAAATTAACAGCCCCTTCCCGATTCCGCTTTATGTGCAGGAAGGGTTTTTCAATAAGCATTTCTTTTAATATAACAGCCTTTTTAAACAGGGATTTACTCTGCAGATTTACATAAAATTTACTGAGTGACGCGAATGGTTCCGCCCCTTCCTTTTCTTTTATTGCCAGATTTTCTATTGAAACCGAAAGGACATATGGATTTACACTGATTTTTTCAATGGAAACGACTTGCCGAAGGGCTTGAGAGAGTTTATCGGTAAGAATCGACTTGAGCACGGGAGGCGCGACCAGAAAGCCTAATACCGTATACAGAACGAAGCATGTCAATAGAAAGACAATAACCTTCTTTATTAGATTTTTCATAGTGATCCTCCTTTACTGTATTTTTTATAATTGTCTTATTACGTAAGGAGTTTATATATGGCTTTTTTATACCATGTATTAAGCGTTTTTGCTTGTAGTTATCAGTTCAAGCGGTCATGGGACGAAAGAGTTATATGTTTTTTCAGGTTCGAGTAGGAATAGAAAAAATGGAGTCAAGCAGGAGAAATGAGGGAGAATATAGCCAGGAACGCGGGAATGAGGGAATGGGGTTTGAACTGAACAGCGAGCGCATTATTCTTCGAATTACTTTGTTCCCCGCAGCAAGCTGCGGGGAGCTTCAATGGGTGACCTCATTTCGCCCAATTTGCCATTTATGCCTGATAATTACATCAGTTCCTTCATAAAATCAATAGCTCCTTCCGTATCTTTCCAGACTTTTCCGAATCGCCGCCAGTAATCATAGGCCTTGTCGGGGCCGCCCAGGGTGGTGTAACCGGCCTTTAAGAAATCTTTTGGTGGTCTATGCCGCTTTTTTGTAAGTTCTTTCGCGATCAGGGGCAACAATTGAATAGCTTCTTTTAAATGCCGTTCCGCCTGGTCTTTCTTACCTTTTTGAATTAATGCCAGAGGACGGCCATATAACGTATCAGCCATGATATCGCGTCGATAGCTGTCACAAATTTTTAAAATTTCTTCAGGCTGGTTCAGGTTAAAATGGGCTTGAACGGCAAGAGAACGAATTCCCTGGTTATCATTCGGGTTTATGGAGAGAATATTATGAAATATTTTCAGGGCTTCTTTTACTTCTCCCATGTTGTATAACAACAGGCCCAGGCTTTCGGAGGCGCTGAGAAAAGGTCTGTTATCGGGATAGTCCCACTCAAGGAGATCTTTACCAAAGATAAATTCTTTTATTGGAAAACATCTTTTTCCAATACCAACAGCCTTCATCCACAACCGGAAGGCTTCTTTTGCATTTTTTCTGTATAACAAAAGAAGAGCTAAATGATGGTACGCGTCAATATGCTCCGGAGATTCTTCGATAATCAAGCGAAAAAGACCTTCGGATTTATCAGAATATCCCTCATTCATCAACCCTATGGCTTCATTGAACATTTTGTTGAAGCGGGTTATAATAAACGGATGTTCAAATTTCCATCCGTTGGAAGTAACTCTTTTAAGTTTTAGCTTTTTTCCTGGCATAATATTTTAAAATTCCTTGTTTCTAACGCCTTGAATAATTATAAGGAAGAATATTTTCACCTTTTTCCTTGACTTTATTTATCATGAGTGTGCTTAAATGACAACTTTAGTTAAATAACGTAAGCGAATTACCAATCAATTTAGGTATGCCGTCAATGCTTGAGAGAATTTTACTTTTATATACCGATAAATATTATCTCGTAAAACAAGTCTATCCATTTGGTTTAGACCTGATTGCCGATTACCTGCGAAGGCATTCTTACAATGTAACAGTTGAGTTTCCTTATTTTGCCTCGACCGATCTTGAAACCAACATAGCCGCGATATTAGAGCGCGTGAACCCTGATCTGATAGGGCTTGGACTGCGCAATATTGATACCTGCATGTCGTGTGAACAATATGGAAATTATGAAGACGCGAGTTGCAGGGCTTTTTACTTTCTTCCTCAGGTAAAACAGATTGTTGAAACCATTAAGAAATTCAGCCCGGATGTGCCTGTCATAGCCGGAGGCGGTGCTTTCAGCGTATCTCCGGCAGCGATCTTGAAAGAACTGGATATTAAATATGGTATCGTCGGTGAAGGTGAAGAACCTATGCGTCAGTTTCTTGAAACCTTTCCTGATGAGAATAAAATAGCCAAGATTCCAAACATGGTGGTTCAAGATAATAATAGCTTCCATGTAAACCCAAGGCTGCCCTATAGCTTTAAGAAAATAGGCCAAATTACTGAAAGAGAAGCAAAATTTAATTACGCGTATGAAACAGCGGGACTACCGGTACAGGTTAAGAGGGGATGCAATCAGAACTGTTCCTACTGTGTCGAACCTATTATTGAGGGAAGAAAAATTATTTTCAGGGAGCATGATGACGTTATCAAAGAACTGAGCGGTATTGCGGAAAAGTATGATGAAATTAGAAAAATATTTTTTGTGGATACGGAGTTCAATATACCTGACTTTGAATATTGCTCGATTCTGATCAGGAAGATTTTAGAAGCAGGATTACATGAGCATTTTCGTTTTTCTTCTCAATTCCTGCCGAGGCCGTTTGATGAAGAATTTGCGGGTCTGCTGGCTGAAGCCGGATTTTCTATTGTAATTACCTGTGACAGTTTTGCCGATAGCATTCTTGAGACGAACGGAGTGTCGTACCGTCAGAATGATATTGAAAAAACCATCGAGCTGTGTGAACAGTTCAATATTGATTGCACATTGAACCTTATTTTCGGTCTGCCCGGAGAGACATTTGAGACTATTGATCATACACTCAAGGAAATGATGAAATTTCCACCTCATTTTCTCAGGCGGTATGAATACACATTGGGAGGCAGAATCTATCAGGGTACGCCACTCTGCCGTTTTGTTGATAAACAAACCGACTGTCCTCATTTATACGGCAAAAAGTCCGAAGGTTATCTGGAACCTTACTTTTACTGCTCTCCTGAAAGTCCTCCGGCACTGAAAGAATATATTGAAGGCATTCTTCCCTTTTCAATGGAATTCAATAATAATTATGATAGTTTAAAGATCAGGAACTTAGCCATAGTCTATTTGGCCGATCAGGCCGCCTGGGATGAGGCCGAAATCATGTTTTATGAAAGTGATATCGCGACCCAGGTATCCGTCTATGATTATATTTTCCGGAGGCTGGTCAATAGCGGAAGAAAAGATACGGCCAGAGTAATATCGGAACACCTGATAGCGGCAATTGCTGATGGTGGAGAAAATTCTGAATACATGGAACAGGTTTTGGTTATTCAATATTATTTAAGTTTACTGGCAACGTAAAATTAACAGAGTTTATCCTCAATTTATTTACTAAATTCCTTATGTTAGTAATATTTATCAGTTAAAGAACATAAATTTGATTCCCTCCCCGCGTGCCCATGGTTTCAGAAGGTTTCCTGTTTTGCCGCTTCCCGGACCAGTTTTTCTTCCAGAGCGTTTTTGTATATCACATAGTACTTGTTTACATTGCTTACGTACTCTACAGTCTCACGGCCGACGGTTCGCAACACGGCCAGTTCCAGATTTCGGAACCAGCGATTGGGATCGAGATTCATGGCAGCAGCCTTCTTCCTCGCATGTAGGATGTTAGCCGGACCCGCGTTGTAGGCGGCCAGAGAAAAACGGACCCGGTCTCTGGGGCGGATACTTTCATCACTGAAATAGCGGTCGCGAAGAAAAGCGAGGTATTTGACCGCGGCATGAATATTGTTTGTAAGTTTGTCGATATCTTTGATACCCACATGCGGATCTGCGGCCGTCTCGGGCAGAATCTGCATGATACCGACCGCGCCCCGGCTGCTTTTCTTTTTCTGGTTTAGCCCGGATTCCTGATAGGCCATCGCCAGAATCAGGCGCCAGTCGAAGTCGTATTTGTGGCCGTATTTTTCAAAATACCGCCGGTACTCATTGACCTTTCCGCTTAAACTTCCTTTGAGAGGATTTTTCACCCACCTGGTGTTTTCATAGTAGCGTTTAAAGAGCATGTTTCCCAGAAGCGTACCCTTGCGGTAATTTTTCAGGAATCGGTTCAGACTCTCTTGCAGTTCCGGGGCATTTTTTCGCACAGCCCAGGCGATCCGGCCTCCCCGGCGGAGCGCTATCTCCTTATGGACACGGATATCGTGGAACACTTCCGCCCAGATCTCGGCGATATGGCTGTCGCTCACGGTACGCTTGATCGCTCCGGTGTTAACCAGTTCGAGAATGTCCTCCGTCTCGAGATTTTCGTCTGCCTCGATAATTTTCACCGGCGGCAGGTTTGCGTGTTTAAGCCGCCGGTTGAGGTTCATCAGGCTTTCGTAATAGCTGCTGCTCCTGCGGACAAAGATTTCCTTGCCCGAAAGGGCGTTCAGATTACCCGGAGGATTAACATCCTTATGGGTCACCAGCAGTTCTTTTATATCCGTCAGATAGGGACGGGTAAAGTTTACGGTCTCCTCGCGTTTTTCGGTGATTGTCAGGCCGGCGGCCGCGATGTCGCCCAATCCTTCCCGCAGGCGGGGAAGCAGGCGATCCCGGGAGACGGGAACGAATTCCAGGATAGTCTTCAGCTCTCCTCGTTTTACATTCCGGTTGAGATACTTCTCGTACTCTTTGAGCAGCCTGTATTCAAACCCGCGGGCCCTTGCCCCGACTAAAAAAAAGTTTGTACGATTCATGGTAGTCATTACCCGGATGTACTTCCGCTTCAGCAGGCCGGGAAGATCGTCGGTGTAAGCCTCGGATAGATGAGCGTCCAGTGGATGGCGGGCGGGTTTTTCCGCGAGTGATGGGCAGGTCAAAACCAGGCAGGCGGCCATCGCAATGAATAAACTTTTTTTCATTGTTCTTATTACCTTTTTAGATTACTCCGTTCGAATTTGTTAAACTGAAAACAGATAACTTTCCATTGCGTTAAAGTTGAGAGAACCCTTTAATGCCGTCCAGCAACACGCTCATAGCCACGCAGTCATCCTCATTATAGTCAAGAATGCGCTGGCGAATTTTAATATCACCGCTCTCAATCCAGCGATGATACCACTCGATCGACGCGGCACCTGAAGGATTCGGATCCCGCCATTTAAAGCCGAGGTATGACGCAAGAGTTTTAATGGAATAATCACGAGTCGGCCACTGAGTTTTCGGTCTTACAACATGATGATATAGGTCCACGGCGAACGAAGGATTAAACATGTCCTCTATTTCTTCCTCCGTCGCGATATGGGGATATTTCTTCCGCAGCTTACGCCAGATCGTGCGTTCATAAGCAGAGTAATAATAAATCGCGCACGGCCGGCAGTTTTTCACGTAGGCCCACGCTTCTCCGAATATCCTTTCTTCCTCATCCGGTGTCGGTCCTTCAGCAAGGAAGGCGACATAACGCGCGGTACCGTTATCACCGCCGTGACGTTCAACAAAACCATGAAGATAACAGATATCCCTCATCGGGTCGGTTTCAACATCGAAAAAAAGCTCAAAAGCCGGTTCCGGCGGATTGAACGCCTCCTTCAAATATGGCCGTGCTTCCGGTTGTTTCTGAAGCCTGGCGCGTTCCTGAAACTTTGTCAGCATATCAGCTCCAATACCGGGAATAATTGTTTTGTTGCCGTTTATCAATGTTTCCAGGTCGGCTTCTGCCAGATTCCTCACGGAATCGAAATGTTTCAAAATGTTATCCCGCCTGGCCCTTCCCAGCTCGGGAATGAGAGTTAAATCGTCTAATTCTTTCAATTTTTTTAAACATGCCGTGTACCAGTGACAGAGCTTGCATCTGCCGCCGAACGCCGGAAGAGTGTCTTCAGCCTGTATTACCAGTTGCCGTGCGGTTTCCAGCACAGATTGATACTCATCCCACAGGCTGGCCGGTTTTCGTGAACCTTGCGGGGCATCCAGAAAGTAGTCGACTTCTTCTCCGTGCACGTCCCAGACAAAGGGAACGCGTCCACCCGAAAATCCCAGCCGTTCAATAATATCCGTGTACAGGGCAAGCTGGACCGCATAGTGTTTCTTTGGCTTTCCGTCGGTGTCTTCACTGCCCCCTTCTTCACCGGCACCGCTTTTTATGTCACCCGCAATATAGCCGGTGTCGCGTTTTCGCAGAATATCCGGCTCACCGACAAGATCTTCCGCGCTTATACGGCCGCTGTAAATGAGGCTGTCACCGCGTTTCATCGCCTCTATAGTCAATAGTTCTTTCTCGTCTCCGTAGTAAGAGTGAAGATTGGTAAAACGAACATGGAGCCCTTCTATAACCTCCCGCTCGAAAGCGTTTCCCCTTTCCCATAAAAGCTGTACGAAAGGGTTAACCGGATCTTTCAGGGCGGGATTGCCGAATAAATCCATCGTAACGCGATGGGGGCATTGAACAAGATTGTATAGAAGTGACGCAGTAATTGGTTTGCTTATCCGCATATGGCTCCGGGCATGTAGATAAAAGTAGAGTTAGAAATAGACTTTCCACTGCCGTTATTATCAATTTGACTGGAAATCCAGGACCCCTTCCCTATTCCTCTTCAAGCACCAGAAGATTTCTGACGCCGAGTTCTTCCATGCATTCAGGGCACAGATCATTAATATCCTCAACACCCATATCCTGGAGGAAAATATCAGCGGATTCAGTCGAGGGATTGATCTCATATTTACTTTGATTAAATTTTCGGAAACATCTCTTGCAGGTTTTCATGGTAAAACCTCCTTTTGTTATTTCCGTCCGGCCTTTTTGCCGTATTGCATTTTTTCTTTTGACCTAATTATATCAAACGGGCTTGGTAATTGCGAGGAGTACATCGCAGGCGGGCGAAGGAGCAAACTTTCTCTGCCCACAGAGCTGGGAACTGCAAAAAATTGCTTATTCGAGCAAAAACTTAAAATTTGATTGTTTCAGGAGATATCACGCGGCATCACAGCAGACATGGAGTACATCTTCCACTATAATCGAGATTAATGCTAAGAATAGTTTACGCGTATTTTACCTCCCGGTTTACGATTTCCTCAAAATCGGTCTTCTCTACCCTTACTCTCCGAACAACATAAGACTCATAACGCCAAACTCTTCTATGCATCGGGGACAAAGATCGCTAATGTCTTCAATCTCCATGTCTTTGAGAAACGCGTCGGCGAGTTCTGATGGTGGGCTGACATCCAGGACAGCTTCTTCATCAAATTGTACAGAACATCTCACGCAGGTTTTCATGTGCAAACCTTCCCTTGCTATTTCCGTTGTGTCCTTTTGCCTCACCTGGGAGCAGTCCTGCCTACAAAGCGGGGCTTGCGGGAGCGCTCCCGGTCAAGCGGATACCTGACCCTTGACTACTTTTGACAGATGATCAGTTTGCTCTTTCCGGAAGGGGAATGGGTAAGCGAGACGCGGGGAAAGATTTCCCTGTATGTTTCCAGTCCCCCTTTGACAAATTCTCCGGCATCAGCAGACCCCATGGCCATCATTCTGACGTTAAAAAGCATTCTCAGGAAGGGATGACGAGGTACCTCGTGTTCCATTATCAACACCATTCCCGCCGGTTTGACGACCCGTTCCATTTCCCGCAAGGCGGCCTGTCGGGCCTCTCCTTTCATTTCGTAGAGGGCGTGAGAGCAGGTGATCACATCAAAACGTTCATCGGCGAACGGAAGTGCTGCCGCGTCTCCTTCGATAAACATGACCCGTTGGGCGCCGGGTTTATCCCGGGCCTTGCGCAACATTCCATGAGAGAAATCATATCCCACCGTGAGACTTTCCTTGTACCTGCCGGCAAACGCTGCAATGACAGCCCCCGTGCCGCAGCATATATCGAGGATAAAGGGTTTCGAAATGTCTTCCATGTCGGGAACCTCCACCAGGAAATCACGGGTAGCCCCTTCATCTCGCCGGGCATGCAGCTTAATAAACGCGTCATACACGTACGAGAATATGTCATAGTATTTTCGCCTTCCGGTTCTTATCTGCGTCATCTTTGCACACTATATAATATTTAAAAAAACAAAAAATAAACATTTTCCTTGACAGTCGGAGATTTTCCACGACTTGTTGCGGGGGAGATTCAATGTTGAGACCTGACCCTATTTACTCTTCTTTCCCACCGGCGCGAGATAGATGACAAATTCCTCTTTTCCATCAACATTGACAAGCCGGTCCATGGCGTCCTGATCGTATGCCGCGATAGCGCATGTCCCCGCGCCGATTGCCTCGCAGGCAAGATAAAGATTCTGACATACGTGGCCGGCATCGATGGCCATCACCTTGTGAGCTGCTCTGCCGTAACGCCACTCCATGCGGTATGGAATGGCCGTCCATATAAAAGTTACCGCTGCCTGTCCCGTGAACTGCTGGCCGAAGGAGGCCGCCACTATTTTTTGACCCACACCATCATCGGCATATTCGAGTAAAAGCTGATGTTCAACAGGCAGATAGCGATACAGCCCCTGATCCATTCCCTCAACATTGATAATGCAGAGATAGGTCTCAAGGGTGTGGCGGCATCCGGCTGACGGCACGGTCCGAAACGCGTGACCCTCATCTATCTGCTGCCTTATGCCCTGTGTCGCCCAGAGAAGGAATGACAGTTCCTCAACGGTCAGCGGTTCATCTCGATAATATCGAAGGCTTTCCCGGTTTCGAATTGCCTCTGTCAGGGTGATGTCCGTAACAGCATCCCAGGCAGCGTCAGGGGGCGTGAGGTCTATACGCGCCGCGTCGGCGTCAAAGGGTTTTTCTATGGGGGGCGCGGGTAGCCCTCTGTTCTGATCGGTTTTGGAAAAGTCGACGGTCTTGCGTATATCATCTTTCAAAAAATAACGGTACTGTTCGAGTATTGAATCTTTCATATTTATATCCCAGGGCTCGTATTGATCATTTTCCGGTTATTGTTCCTGCGGAGGCGGGAATCCATAGAATCCTCCAATACTTCCGCAGGGCTGAAATCCAAACATCTTCCTCATCAAATTTCTGGAAACATCTCTTGCAGGTTTGTATGGGCAAACTTTTTGAAATTCTGTTCGGCCTTTTTGCCGTCTTTAAATTTTCTTAATCTAATTATATCAATCGGGCTTAGTGATTGCGAGGAGTTTG
>CAZZBF010000009.1:19215-23692 GCA_964652795.1 uncultured Syntrophales bacterium
TTTTTTGAAATGGGGCGCTGTCCCCATTTTTCCATTTTCTTCAAGAAGATTCTCTTTCTTTAATTTTGTTTTCATCACTTTTGCTGGACCCTTATCAGTAATTTTCCAAAGACTCATTGTAGCCTCCTCTTAAAGGAATATTTATATACATCGTAAATTTGCTAATACCATTCAACCTCGATAAACATGTTCATTATGCCAGGATATAAATTCGTTTGATGGTCTTAATGTGTGATTCCGAGGAATGAATAGGTTATTCCCGTGCATTGCGTAATAATCCTTGCCGTTTTCATACTCTTCTTTTATCCGACGGCTTACTTCAAAACGATGGTCTTCTGTAATCGTCACATATCCAGTATCGAAAAGTTTGTGGATATCGGATCTTAAAAGTAGTCCGTTATCAACTCTGTGTGGTCCGCTGTCACTAAATGGTTTGATATGAGCTGCTTCGAGGGCGGGCAGTGTCCGTTCTTGAGTTACCGCACATCTGCGATTATAGGCATCTGTTACGACAACACGGAAACTTCCCTGACCTAAGCGAGGCACAACTATGGTGGGAGTGCCGTAACGAGCACTTTGATCGTTATCTTTAATCTTTATAATTGGTTCAGGCAAACCTTCTCGTTTTTGAAGGCGAATTTGAACGGAATCCCAAAGTTCTGCACCCAGTCCAACAGTCAGATCATATGTCTTGCCGCGAACGATATTTGAACTCCAATCAGATGGAACCGAAATCCATTCATCCTGCTCAAAGAAAAAAGGCTGTTCCAATAATATACAACCGATTTGATAATCTTCCTGAGAAATTGAGGAAATTCGCCTGTATTTTTCAAGGCGTTTACGCATCTCATTTAAAGAAGACGCCCCGTTTTTTATACCGAAAGCCTCCCAGGCTAAGCTGATCGGTAAAATCGTACTATGGGCAAAAAAGCCACCACCTACAATATAATTTAATGGGCTATGAAGTTTAAAAAAGAAGGGTTGACCGGGTTTTAAAGCACCAAAACGCGTCCTACCGCTGGGCTGCCAGAAGTTTACCTCATCAATTTCCGACAGAGATGATAAGAACCTGAACCAGTTATTATCCGTAACGCCGACAAAAGCCTTCAATTGGGTCCCTCTGATTTTGCAAACTCAGACGAGTTAAACAAAGTTTCTCTCCCACCAATTGCACTGATATTTCAGCAAATAATTACATCTCATCGTTTTCCAAAAAACTGTAGTAGTTTTTCTGATTAAAAATAATATGATCCAGCAGCTTGATGCCTAACGTTTTACCGGCGGATTTGAGTTGCTCCGTGATTTGAATATCTTTCTTGCTGGGCTTAAGTTCACCTGATGGATGGTTGTGGGCAATTATGATTGATGAAGCACGATCGGTTATTGGATCAGCGAATACTTCCCTTGGGTGCACCTGTGTTTTATTGACAAGACCAACGGAGACAATCCGAGTTGTTATCACTTCATTGGCGCCATTGAGGGAAATACAGATGGAGTGTTCCTGTTTACGATCACCATAATGCTGTATCAATGGAAGAACATCAGGAGGAAATGATATTTTAAGGCCTTCGGGCCGAATTCTGCGGCGGGCAAATTCGAGTGCCGCAGCAATCAACGTTGCCTTTGCCGGGCCGATGCCGTCAATTTTTTGGAGCTCTTCCAACGTGGGTCTTCCATTGAAAGTATCCATTATTTTCAATACATGATTTGCGAGAGAAAGAACATCATGTCCTTCAACCCCTCTGCCTAAGAGAATTGCCATGAGTTCCAAGTCCGACAAAGCTTCTGATCCTTTTTGTTGCAGCTTTTCACGCGGACATTCTAACTTTGGCATGTCTTTGATCTTCTTCGCCACGGCCCCTCCTTTTTGGAAGAAAATCTCACGTCAGTTTTTTAAATTGAATACGCAGCATTTTACCGTTTTTAATGCACTCCTTAAACGTCTTATCAAAATGTCTGGGATATAAATTCTTTTCGTGATGCCCTGCCCCTTTCACAGCTTTTTCGACGCTTATCGATTTTGTTTCAAGTTCCATATATGAAATAAGTTTTATGGCGTCTTTATCACAGGAACAGAACATCACTTCCTCGTCAGCGATACTGAGATATGCAATTGATTCCAGTTCACCAGGATCAATGGTGAGTCGTGCTTCTTTCGCTTCAGATTGAACATCTTTCAAGTTTTCTATATCAACATCCGCAATGACCTTAACGCTGTCACTAATATCTATCTTGTGTTTCTTGTTACCTCTTTTGAAATAAGGAACTTCGCCCAGAACGGTCTTGGTGACATACACATCGTATGTTTTTGTGAATTTTTCAAACAAGCCGAGTATATGCAAATCTATAATCACATCGGCATCAAGCAAAAGCAATTTTTTCATAGCTTTCTTCCGCGAATCCCATCTCGGTGAGAAAATCATCCACTTCGGGTCGCTCGATTTCAAGATATTCTGCGAAGGTGCCGCGTGAGATTTTCCCCTCCATCAGGCATCGACAGGCGAGCGATGTGAATCGAGCGGGAAACTTTGCCGTCTCGTATTGTGCCGAAAGTCCACGCCGCATTGTGCGGTCGAGATCCCGGAAATCTGGTTCGGCGAGGATTTTTTTAACCTGTAAATCTTTGAGCCTATTTAGATTTACGAGTCGCCACAAGATCGCTTCCGTGGAAACTTCAAAATCTTTAGCAAGTTCTATGATATCCACTTTTTTGATTTCATTATTTGTTGTTACTTCTTTGAGCGCTTCCAATAAATGGGATTTAGGAAGGAGCAGGCTGGATGCAAAGATATCTGCATACTGTTCAGGGCGCGTTTTTTTTGTACCGTCGCCAATCTCTTTAGCTGAAAATATATCCCATGTGACGATATGAAACAATTCATGGGCAAGATCGTAATTTCTTCGCCATGGAACATCATTAATGTTGATTAGTATACCTACCCCTAAGCTATCGTCAACAATACTGGCACCGGAAACACCTTCCTGCAAAGGCAAGTGAAGTATCTTAAAACGAAGATTGCTTTCGAGAACATTCAGCAAATTACAGGCGGGGCGTGATCCCAGGTCGAGTTTTTTGTGAATATCGGCACCGAGTTTGTCGGCAATTTCAAATCCGTCATTTGAAAAGTCGTCACGGTCGAAGGATGACCGTATCTCTGTCCATCGGCGCCTTAAGCCAAGAAGGCTTTCCAGTTTGCTGTATCTTTCAAGAAATAAAAGAAATTGCCGCTGTTCTTGTTTTACGTTACTTTTTTTGATTTTTCTCCACAGGGGCACCGGTTCGGGTGAAGCATCCGATTCGAAGAAGAAGTCCAGGCTTCTGCCGTACAAACGGGCCATTTCGATAAGCTCGTTGGCATTGACATTTCGAGTACCCTTTTCGATTGACGAGAGGATTTGATAACTCTTGAATCCTAATTCCTGCGCTGCATCGGTGATGGAAAAGCCGGCTGATTCTCTTGCATCTACAATTCTTTGATGCAATGCTTCTGCCATCTTTTTGGGCTTCATGGGAACCTCCTGCGTAAGAATATCTTATGTTATGGGTTATATATTTTGGTGCTATATAAGATATTATTATTCATGTGTCAACTCCTAAAGTTACTTTTAGTCGTTTTTAAATGATTATTTCGTTGATTATTAATAATCACTTAACGACTGAAGAATCGCGTAAGATTAACGGCAGATCGGTGTGTTTGGCTTGGAATATTTGCTTCTTGAGCCCTCCATATCTATGACGACGCCATTCGTCGAAAACAGAGAACCTTTTTTCTGTTGTAGGCCTTTTGCATATCACATCATCGTCTATTAATTCCAATCGACACTGATAAATCAATTTATCCACGATTTCATCATCGTGAAAATCCTTATTCAGATTAGTTCCCTTCTCACCAGCTCTGAAAACACCCATTATTTGCTTATACCCAGCGCGATAGTAAATTATGTAATCGCCTTTTGATACATTATTCATTTGCTCTTTGTTCCAAAAGCCTATGAGCCTGTTATCAATATCCCACAAGTTTCTGTGATGGACAACAAACCATATTGCATTCATTCTGTTACCACTCTTTTTCTGCATCCTTCAATACATCCTGAAGGATAAATTCCAGATTGTAGGTAAAATAACGCTTGGAAAGATGTGCACCATGATTTTTTGTGTGTGTGTTCATGTTGTAATAAAATGTAATTCCCCGAGGTGATTTTACCTTCAGCCCGTCGTACAACTGCCAAAAGTTATTTGTGTTTCCATCATAAAGATATTTGTCAACTCCTACTTTGATTCTATTAATGACATCGTTGGACTTGATGGAAGGAATTTGGACCAATGTTCGCATTCCGTCAATAAAAAATACGATGACATTGGTGATCTCATGGTTCTTAAGAAACTCCCAGAAGTCAGCAATAGATCTTTCCTCAATTTCCTGTTTGTATGTATTCGGTGCTGATGAAAAAAGACTTTTCAGATGAGGAAACTTTT
>CAZZBF010000009.1:23702-25371 GCA_964652795.1 uncultured Syntrophales bacterium
GAAGGAAATGGATAGAGGCATTTGAAATAATACAGAAATTCACAGTCATAGTTGCCTGATGTTAAAGTATCAGCAACATCTTGTATCCAAGAAGCATTGTTCAAAAGTGAAAGAAGGCTTGCATTGAATTCCACCTCAAAAAAACGCTTCCAGAATGTCTTTAAGCGGGGTTCCGATAGATATAGACCAGCTTGGACCGAATCGGGGTGAGGATTTTTGAGGAGAAGTAGGATTTTTATTCTGTTATCATCGACAATGTCAGGAACAATTTCTTCTGTCTTGTATGATATTTCATGTTTTACGTCATCGTATCCAGTAATTATCTGCTCTATCGATTTATACTTTGCCTCGCTCTGAAGCTTGGATTTGACACTCTCATACTCTGCTTTATTTACAAACTTGACCATTTCCTCTTTTACGATTGTCCCCACTGTCTTTCTCCGTTTATCTCTTTGCTTGCGTTTTTGACTTCCACCCTCGCTTTGTTGATTTAGTCTTTGTTTCCACTTTTGCCTTTTCTTCTTTAATCCTCTTGAGTAGTTCAGAAGCGGGTTTATCATTCGGGTCCTGGGGGACGAGTTCTCCGCGGAAGGCTTTGGCAAGGATGGATTGGGTGAGTTTCTCAACATAGGCTCTGGCTTTGGTATAATGTTCTTCAATCTGATCGGCGATTTTGAAAAGTGCTTCGACGCGGCGGATGATTTCTTGTTGTTCATCGGGAGGTGGAATGTTTATTCTGAAGTTTTTTAGGGTATCGTACTTTACACTTTGAACCGTTGTTCCTTCCCTATTTAACTTTAATATTTCATTCTGATAAGCTTTCAAATTCAATAAGAGCCAATAATTCAGGTGCTTGTCCGTAGAATCAAAGCACTTGATATCCTGATTTATCGCCAAAGGTTTTTGAACAACTGCAACAGGTAAAACGTGCTTAAGGACACCACTTCTTACTACAACAATTATAGAATGCTCTGGACACATTGATGCAGAGGAATTTTGTAATCCTTCTTGGGATATAAAATAAGTGCCCTGTTTTATTTTGTCAGCCTTTACATCTCCCGAAGAAACCCATGGAATAGCACCACCCCAAAATTCGGCACAGTTCTTACTTGGCGTTCCACCCCCAAAAGAATCATATAAATTCTTTAGTTGAGTCGATGTCCAATTATGTATCTCGTGGGAATCAAATCTTACCCATCTCTTTGCTTTTAGAAGAGATTTCAAATAATCTTTAGAAGATTCTATGTCAGGATTTTCCTCTCTCCAATCCTCGGTCAGGCGACCTGAGCAGGCGGCGGCGAGGACGGACTGCCGGAAGCGTTTGAGGATGGTGGAAATTTTGTCGAGGCGCTCCTCGCAGGCATCGACTTTTTGCAAAAGTTTTTCCAGTTTTTCCACAATGCGGCATTGTTCTTCGGGTGGTGCCAAATCTATTTGCATTAACTTAGCCCTGCCGGAAGTTAAATGTACACCCTTTACCGCATTCTGAATTTCAACAAATCCACTTGGAGAGAGAAAATAGAAATATATCCATTTTGCTAAAGTTTGATTATACAAAGCTCTTAGATTGAGCAATTCTCCAGTAAAAAAAATCTTTTCATATTTTATTAGTTCTAATTTAATTACAATACAAGAAAAAGTAAGAAAAGCTTCCTACAAAGCAAATATG
>CAZZBF010000009.1:25381-29391 GCA_964652795.1 uncultured Syntrophales bacterium
GACATAAGCACACTTTTTACCGATATTTTCACCTGAATGCGCTGCAGATGTTATTAAAACATCATTCTCCATCAATTGACGAAGGGATTTGATCAATAATGGTTGGTCAACAATAAATCCATCCTTTGTGTTATCAAAATCAATATATCCTTGTTTTAGATCACGAAACTTGATGATTTTATGCTTTTCTTTTGATGTATACTCAGTCCTTGCTGGAGTTTTTCCAAGAAATACATCAGCTATTTCTTTAATAGGAACTCGCTCCCAATTTTCTAACATCTGGTTCATTTATAAATCACCATTTATCTCGATCATCTGCAAAATATCCTTCAAGTCATCCACCACCGCTTCCAGTTCAGTGATTGCCTCGGCGGCGAGATCCTGTGGTTCCGGCAGGTCGTTGGCATCTTCAAGGGTTTCATCTCTGAGCCAGGTAATATCGAGCTTATAGTCTCGCTCCTTGATCTCGCTGATATGGAACTTTCTGAATCGGCCGGTTTCTCCCAGATCTATTCGTTCGCTCCGTCCATTCGGGTCGGTACCGTAACAGATTTCGAACTCTTCAAAGTGCTTCGGCGTGAGGGGACGCTCTTTTTTGGTAATACCCGGCACGTTGGAGCGGGCATCGAAGATCCACACGTCTTCTGTGGGCAATCCCTTTTGGAAGAAGATGACGTTCGCCTTGACGCCTGGGCTGTAAGGTGTGAATGTTCCACGAGGCAAACGAAGGATCGTGTGTAGGTTACAATCCTGCATGAGGATTTCGAAGACCTCGCCAGCCTTGTCCTCAAAGAGACAATTATCAGGAAGTACAACGGCGGCACGCCCTCCGTCCGTAAGAATGTTCATTACATGCTGTACGAAATTGAGTTGTTTGTTGCTTGTGGCAATGGTGAAGTCGTCCCGCTCCGGGGCCTGATTGGCTCCTTTTGTACCGAATGGAGGATTGGTCAGGACGCAATTATGCAAAATGCTTCGATACGGTTCATAAATCGAATCGCCCAGATAAATTGAGGGTTCTAATCCATGAAGAAATAAGTTCATCAATGCAAGCCGTCTCGGTCGTGCGACAAGATCGGCACCATAATATGTTTGGGACTTTATACGCTTGGTAATATCACGGTCGATTGCCTCTTTCGTGATACCCATCAACCATTCATAGGCATTAACCAGAAATCCCCCGACTCCGCAAGCGGGATCGCAGATCGTAAAATCGGGGCTCACCCGTGGATCGGGTTTCATTACACTTACAATGGATTTTATGAGAATTCGCGGGGTGAAATACTGGCCTGCCCCTTTCTTTCCCTCGCTGGCCGCCTTTTCAAGAAGTCCTTCGAATGCGGCACCCTTTACGTCAACATCGAGGGCGGACCACTCTTCTTCATCGATCATGGTAATGAGACGCTTGAGATTGACGGGATTATTGAACCGGGGCACCGATTGGGTAAAGATATCCCCCAGGAGGCCCTTTTCTTTTCGCAATTTTCGCAAGATATCGGTGTACAGATCAATGAGAGCGGGACCGGATTCCTTTTTGATTGCTTCCCAGGTGCAGCCGTTCGGGATGATGATTCCCTTTTCATCGGCCATTTTGAGAAAGAGGAGATACGTCAACTGCTCGATATAGTCGCCGTAGTCGATGCCGTCGTGACGCAGTGTGTGGCAGAATCCCCATAGTTTATTGACAATGTCAGACATACTGTTCTTTTATCCTTCCTAAGCCGCTATCGTGTAATTGATTTCAGCAATGAGCGTTTCAAGTTCGTCGCCGAAGACCTTGTTTGCCTTCGCTTTCCCCCCGTGGCGTTCGAAGACAGGGATATAGTCGAAGTCTTCCAGATCGATGGTCAAGTTTTCAATCAAATGCTCCCTGATGTAGCTCAGCCAATTAACCTGTACCTCCGTAAATGTCTTACCTTCCATTACCTTTTTAAGCGCTCTGTCGACCCGCTCCTCACATGAATAGATGGGCTCATCTTCACGGGCTGCATGCTTGACCATGGAGATGATATCTGCAAGCGCCTTGTTGTAAACGAGCTTATGGGCCTTGCGGAGTTCTTTTTCAGGAAATTGATTGATAGCCAGTTTTTCACGAAGCTCTTTGAGTGCTTCGGTTTTCCATTCCTTAGGCCGCTCGAGTAGTATCCTGATAGCGTCGATCTGTTCTGGGTTTTCTCTCACAAACTCGGCAAAAGAATCAAGATAATCTTCCGGTTTTTTGTAATCGCCTCCGATGTGTATCATTACATCGGAAGACACCTCATCTTCAACCTCATATCCCACCAGGAAGGTCCGTTTAGCCCGCTCATAATTTATGAGTTCGTACTGAAAATCTTTGTTGCGAAGGAGATTCATGGTATTCGTAAAATCGCCTTTAATCATTTTCGGCAGTTCTTTTGCAAAATTGCCCAGATCGCCATCAGGTACATATAAGGCAAATTTTCTCCTTGCATTGCCGCTCATGGTTCGGTTGATGCGGTGAAGACGTTTAACAAGGACTTTTACGAAATAATTTCTGTCGATGTTCTGGTATATGTTTTCAATCACCTGCTCGAGCGGTATCGGTTCTTTTTCCGGAACCTGGACGTCGAAATCGGTAGTATTTTTAAAATATTCGATCAACGTACCATCAAAACAATCGAATATGGTAAACTTTTCCTTACTTATCGCCTTACAACGCCTCGTGCCTCTTCCAAGCATCTGTACCCACAAGATGCGCGATTTCACTGGACGCATGAAAACGACATACTCAAGGCTGGGGATGTCAACGCCTGTCGAAAGCATATCGACGGTAACGACGATTTTTGGACTCGGCCGGTTTCTGAATTCACGGATTTTCTGGAGCGGCCGGTCGACTGTCGGACTTCCCGTAATTTTCTGGACGAAATCATCTCCCTGCCCGAATTCTTCCCGGCATATTTT
This sequence comes from uncultured Syntrophales bacterium, assembly GCA_964652795.1. Classification (GTDB taxonomy): domain Bacteria; phylum Desulfobacterota; class Syntrophia; order Syntrophales; family JADFWA01; genus JAUSPI01. The sequence continues at coordinate 28,304 of CAZZBF010000009.1, forward strand.
TACGATCTGGTCGGCATGCGATGTATGAGGCAGATCATTGACGGCAAATATGAGTATTTTCGGAAAACGACCATATTCTTCTTCATGCTGGTAGGCGTATTTTGCGATCTCTTGTATGATTTTTCTGTTACTGTCCGGTGCGGTAATTTTCACTTCAATATCATTCGTGGCGAATTCCCGTTCGTCCTCAAGCTGATCGTAGGTTTCAACGCCGGTTGTCGTATCGATAATACCGACCTGTTCCCCCTCTTTAAGAAAAACCCCTTTCATCCGAACGTTGGATTTTATCTTTACTGCCTCATAGTCGACAAGCCAGCCGTCAAGGATTGCCTGTTCCGTCGTATACCGGTAGATGACCTCTTTGAAGAGCGACAAGGTATGAAGTGCCGGTGTTGCCGTAAGGCCGATTTTTATTGCATCAAAATGGTCAAGTGTCCGTCGCCAGATGGCTGTTTCCTTCGCTGTGTACCCTCGATGACATTCATCGGCGATTATTACGTCAAAGGCATGAATCGGAATGTCGAGTTGTTGTGCATCATCTTCATAGTCCGGATCACTTCGATCCTGAGAAAAGGTGTTTCCCCAGCCAAAAAGGTTTATGGTCATTCTTTGGATTGTAGAAACATATACAAACGTGTGCGTTACCTGTGGTGATGTCAAATACGAATTTGGCAATACCTTTGGGTCAAAAGGTTTGTCTTCGTCAAAATCTTCACGACGGAAACGCTGGCTGTATACTTCATATTCCTGGTTAAATTTGTTTCCCCGGGGTGTATTGAATGATGCGAATTCACGGACAGCCTGCGCCGCGAGAGCGCGGCGATCAACAAGAAACAATATTTTTCTCGCGGCTTTTGATTCAAGAAGGCGATAAACCTGTGAAACTGTCAAAAAAGTTTTACCCGTACCCGTTGCCATGGCAACGAGCATGGCACGTTTGCCCTTTGTAATTCCATTTTCTATTTCATGGATGGCCTCTTCTTGATAGGGCCGTAGTCCCTCAATATCTACAGGATTATTGACAAGCCACTCAAATTCTTTAGTATTTTCGTTTTCCGCTCTTCTAAGTTGCTCAACATTTAACTCCT
>CAZZBF010000009.1:29401-47058 GCA_964652795.1 uncultured Syntrophales bacterium
GGGAAATGTTTTTTTCGTTTCTGACATCGAGGTGCCAGATAATTTCTCCATTTGACGCATAGAGGAATGGCACTCGATATCCACGCCAATTTCCTGCCCCGTCAAAAGCACCTTTTGCATAGCGCTTCGCCTGTTCCAGCACGTTTTGAGGGCTTATCCTTACTTTTTTGGCTTCAATGATTCCAAGGAATTTTCCTTTCACAAAGAGGGCGTAATCGGCAGGTCCTGTTGCGGTTGGGTATTCTTCGACAGCATGGTTATTAAGCAAGGAAGTATCTAACCCCTCCTTGAACTTGATTATTTTCCATTCAGGATTTAGAGCGGTTAATCTTTTATTGATTCTATCCCGGCGGGTTTGCCATTCAAGTTCATCAGTCATTAAAGGGGCCTTCTAAAAATACGCTTTTAAAAAAACAAAACCCCGCCTCTATTTGAGAGAAAACGGGGTTCTGTGTGATGATCTGCCATTTTAAGACCTTTCTTGTGTTAGAAAGAAAAGATCGTTTGTTGTTTAGTGTATGATACCTTCTATTATTTCGTTAAAGCTTTTGTATAATTAGCAAAAAAGTGTGGAATGTCAAGGAATATCCCGAATCTTCGTGGAGTCAGAAATAAGGAGGGAGAATTGAGTGGATAACAATAATCTACAGAAGCTTAACAAAACCTTCTACTGTTAGGCCTACCTGCCGAATAATAGCGCGCAGCGTTCCTTTAGAAATTTCCTTGTGATCAGGCACTGTTATTCGGCGGTGTGGTTGCGATTTCTGGCGTAGCACAATATGGCTTCCCTTTTGTCTATCTTTTTCGTAACCGATTTTGTGTAACGCCCTTACAACTTCACGGCCGGAAATTTGAGGCAGGGTACTCACACGGCTACCTCTATAATTTCTTCATTAATTGACGGTGGTACTGGTTCGCCATGAGCTTTTAGGCTTTCAAGATACGCGGCAATAGCTTCCTGAATATTCAGTAAAGCTTCTTCCCTAGTACGGCCCTGCGAGATACAGCCGGGCAGTGCCGGTACTTCCGCAACAAACATGCCGTCTTCGTCTTGCTCAATTAAGGCACGATATTTCATGTGAACTCCTGTAAGAATTTGTAGTTAATTGTTATTTGGATTAAAATATAACAATAACCGAATGAATTGTAAAGATTTGATTTTATGCGCAGAGGGACACTGACAAACAGAGTTTGGGAAGCTCCCTGCGGAGCTTCCCGGTAAGGAACATTTTAATTATATTGCGCCCCTTTACGGGATGCGCTCCCGGTCCATGCCACCTGATTGTGTTGAAAGAATGAGTTTGACGATTTGAGATAAAAGATGGTAGCAAGTATGTCTGAAGTATAGAAACGATAAAGATAAAAAGGAGAAAAATTGTGTCAGGTATCCTTGAAGGATTGAAGGTTTTGGATTTTACCACATTACTTCCCGGCCCTTACGCGACGATGTGTCTTGCAGATATGGGGGCGGATGTGTTGAGGGTCGTTTCGGGATCGCGTCCCGATCTGGTGGAGTTTCTACCCCCCTTTATTCCCGGAACTGAGATATCGGCGGCATCGGCACAGCTTGGAAGGAATAAGCGCTGCATAACCCTTAACCTCAAAGACCCCCGGGCAGTTGCAATCATACATCGCCTCGTTTCGGATTATGATATCGTAATCGAGCAGTTCCGTCCCGGCGTCATGGCGAAGTTCAAGCTCGACTACGAAAGCCTGAAAGCTGTAAACCCGGCTGTCATCTACTGCTCGATTACCGGCTACGGACAAACCGGGTATATGAAGCAGCGGGCGGGGCATGACATGAACTATATCGCCCGCTCCGGTATTGCCTCTTATACGGGAAAAAAGGAAACAGGACCGACCCTCGTGGGGATGCAGATTGCCGATGTTGCGTCGGGTTCCAACAATGCCGTTATCGGAATCCTCGCGGCCGTAATCCACAGAAATTCGACGGGCAAGGGGCAGTTTATCGATATCTCGATGACAGACGGGATGACAGCTTTCAACGCGATGTACGGCGCCGGTTTTCTTACGGATGGAGAAGAACCGGCCTTTGAAGAAATGCTTCTAAACGGCGGGTCTCTCTATGATTATTACGAGACGAAAGACGGGCGGTATTTAAGCTGCGGCGGCCTTGAACCCCAGTTTTTCAAGAATTTCTGTGAGACGATCGGCCGCCCCGACCTGATCCCCGGCGGCGTCTCGCCGGAAAACATAGATGATGTAAAGCGGGAAGTTCGCGATATCATACTAAAAAAGACGATGGACGATTGGATCGCCCTTTTTAACGCGACTGACGCCTGTGTTGAGCCTGTGATGACGCTCTCCGAGGTGTTCGAAGACCCGCTCGCAAAGGAGCGCGGTATGGTCGTCGAGCTTCCTCTCCCCGGCGGCGGAAAAGTAAAACAGATCGCAAATCCTATCAAATTTTCCGAGGCGAAGCCTGTCTACAGGAAGATCGGCTCAACGCTTACCTCGGGAACCGATACGAAAGAGGTGTTCGGTGAGCTCGGCTATACGGAAAGGGAAATCTCCGAGTTTGAAAAGACCGGGCTTTTCAGCTGAAGGCGGAAATTTTTTTGAAAATAATAAAAATATATGTATAACGGTATAACATATTGAAAATAGAAGGCGAGAAAGTTCTATTATGAACAGCTTCAGGGAAACCATCCAATTTTATCTTGTTGACTCGAAGACGCCGCTGGGAAAGCTGATCGATATATTTATCATCTTTCTCAACATTGTAATTTGCGCCATTCTTGTCGCTGAGACATACGATGTATCCGAGGCAGTACACAGGTTCCTGTGGAACACGGAAGTTATAATTGTGGGTTTCTTTATTATCGAGTACGCGGCAAGGCTCTACGGATCGCCGGACAGGTTGAGACAGCTCGTCGATATTTTCAGTGTGATAGATCTAATAGCAATTCTGCCTACGGTTGCGCTTCTTGTGTTTCCGGTCTTCGGCGTTGCGCTCAATGTGGGGTTCATCCGTCTGATAAGGGCTTTCCGTGTCTTTCGTATCTTCAGGTTTTTGCGTTATACCGCGGACCCGGATTTCTTCTTCGGGAATATCACGGTACATGTCCTGAAGGCTGTACAGCTTCTGATTACAATACTTATGATATTTTTCATCTCTTCAGGCCTTTTCTATACCGTTGAAAGTTCGGTCAACCCTCAGGTCAAGAATTTCGGTGACGCCTTTTATTTCACGGTAGTGACCCTTACCACAGTCGGTTTCGGTGATATTATTCCGCTTTCGGAAGCGGGACGCATGGTAACGGTACTGATGATAATTTCAGGGATTATTCTCATACCCTGGCAGGCAAGCCGGCTTGTAAGGGAATGGATACATATCGCGTCGAAGCAGGATATCATCTGCCCGCAATGCGGCCTCCGTTATCATGACAGGGACGCGTCACACTGTAAAAGCTGCGGGCATGTTATCTATCAGGAATACGAAGACGGGTAGTTTTGATGCATATGTCATTTCGACCACGGGGAGAAATCTTATCTTTTTAGGATGTTACGTTATAAAGATTTCTCGTTTCACTCGAAATGACAGGCTGAGGAGACTTTTTTAGTGTACATCAGTTTTGAACTGAACAGCGAGCGCATTCCCCGTTGCTTGCGGCGGGGTTAGCGAGCGAATGAAATCAGCAATTTTCCTTAACAGTAGGAGATTCCCAAGCTGCGGGGAGCTTCAATAACCGGTTCTTCTCCTGACGATGCTTGCATTTAAGCCGTGGCAGGAGTATAAATAGCAGATTCTTGTAAAAAGGAGAGAAGAGATGAAAAGAATGAAAAGAGCACTGATTTTATTTCTGGTTTGTGTGTTCATATTTACGCCGGCCGCGGTGGTGTTTGCCGGTGGAGAAACGCCGCAGGAAGTGTTTTATTCCCTGGATGTGAACAAGGATGGGAGGATTATCAAAGAAGAACTGATAGTTATTTACCCTGATAGGACGGTTTTGGAAAAGAAATTTATTGAGTTTGATAAAAACGGCAATGGTTATATCGAACAGCATGAATTTGTTGAATATTATAATAGATAACGACGAGCGTTCAGAGTCCCATATCCAAACTTAAAAAAGTGGCTGTTCATCAGTTGATAGAGGCTGTACGGCCCGTTAGACGAAACTGGCCGTTGCTTGTGAGATTTTAACATCAAATTAATTTTCGGCGCGAGCCCGGGCGCGGAGATGCCGTTTCTTACTCGTGTGTTTTCTTTAGAAGCCAGGCCATGTTTTCGCCCAGAACTCTCATGGTCTGAATCGCTTCTTCGTCTTCTTCCACATCACCCTTGTCCCTGCCGATTCCCACGTTCCAGTAGCTTGAACCGGGAATGATCATCTGGCTTACGAGGAAAAAATGGTTGAGGGTGTTAAGCGCGTGTATAGACCCCGCGCGGCGAACGGAGACGACCGCCGCGCCGACCTTGCGCGCGAACATCTCACCATTGGCCCTGGCCACAAAACCGGCACGGTCTATCAGCGCCTTCATCTCGGCGCTTACGTCAGCGAAATATGTGGGCGATCCCAGAATTATTCCGTCGGCTTCCGACATCTTTTCAATGCACAGATTCGCGATATCATCCGTCACCGCGCACCGCCTGTCCCTGTTGGCGCGGCACTTAAGACACGCCGTGCAGCCGCGGATGGTACGACCGGCAAACTGAAAAAGTTCCGTTTCAATCCCCTCTTTTTCGAGCTCATTAAAAACGTACTGTATGAGGATGGCGGTATTCCCGAATTTCCGCGCGCTGCCGTTGAAAGCAATAACTTTCATTTCATGCGCCTCCTTTTTTGTAAATCTACTATTTTACAGGTTAATAAGGTCGTTACTTAATGTTATGCTTTAAGTAAAAAGCCCTCTATTTAGTGCTCTTTTCTTTCCAGCTCTGAAAAAAATCATCCATTATTTCACGGATATTTTTTCCGATTGATGTGTAGTCATCGTCATTGAGATTGGCGATTGACACGCGAATAGACCACTTTGGTCCCGCGAAGCCCTCCCCGGGAAGGAGTACCGTAAATTTCTTGTCGGCCAGTCTCATCAGCACATCGAAGGGCGAGAAGTTTTTCATCATGTAGTCCGCGAAATCTTTGCCGTGGAGCGCTGAGGCCAGACGCCCGATATCAATCAGGGCGTAATAGTGAGTCTTATCCGGCCCGCCGGGGATTTTGAGGTTTAGCCGGCCGTACAGATTAGTGATGCGCTTTCTCAGGATATCCTGAATTGACTGCTTGTACGCGTGTTCCTTGTCAAGAAGTTCAAATAATGAGAACAGAACCATAATGCACTGCTGCGGCGTAGACAGCCCGCCTGTATGCGCCAGCGCGACGTCCCGGCTGTCCATCACGATGCGGTCGATAAACTTGATTTTTTCCGGTTCCGTGGAGTCTATGCCGTACCGGACGTTCAGCTGTTTTTTGTATCTTTCAGGGAGATCCGCGATCATCCGATCGATTATGTTATTCTCATGGAGCATGATAACGCCGAGCCGCCAGCCGGTAACTCCGAAGTATTTGGAGTATGAATAAACCCCTATTGTGTTTTCGGGCATTTTTCCAAGAATATCATGAAATTCATCGACAAACGGGGCGTAGACGGTATCCGTTAAGACTATCAGGTCTTTCCGGCTGGTTTTGATAATTTCTACGAGACTGCTCACGCTTTCGGCCCGCATGCACGCCGATCCCGGATTCATGGGATTGACCATAAAGAGCGCTTTTATTTTCGTGTCCTTCAGTTTGTCCATCTCGGAAGCCGGTACCTGCCAGCCCATATCTTCGTTGCCCTCTACATAAACGGGTACCAGTTCAAAATCATTGAGGAGCGGGATTTCGAGATACGGTGAAAAAATCGGGGTAATAATGGCTATATTGTCGCCGGGTTTCAGAATGTGATTTTCTCTCAATGATTGAAAGACGTAAATCATGGCCGCGGTGGCGCCCTCGGTGGCGAAAAGGTCAAATTGACCTTTCGGCTGTCCATCATGGGTGAAATGAATCAGTGATAGATAGTCGAAGACAATCTTTTCCGTATTGGTCAGTATTCTCGGAGGTGAAGGATAAAAATCACCGAGAATCGCGTCGGTTAGTTCGAAGACCAGTTCATCCGGTTCGAGCTTTAGTTCTTTCTCCGCGTAATCTATCGCTTTTTTGAGAAATTCCGCTGCTTTACCCAGGCATTTTTCGTCCAGGTATGTCTCCAATTTTTTTGCTATACCTGCCTTCTCCGGCCGGAGACCGAGATCGGGCATGGGGCCGTTTTCCCCCGCGAGTTCGGTGGCAAAGCTGTTAAGAAGTGAAAAGGCTTCTCTCGCCGTCGTATTCAGGAAATTCGGGTTGCCGCGTCCGGCGTTCAAGACACGGCATTCTTTGCCGGCTTTCTGTTCTTTCGCGCAGGCGCTGGCAGCCCTGTCTATGAGAACATTTTTGAACTCAAAGGGGCTCAGTGCTTCGTAGGCCTTTCTTTCCTTCATGGGCATCGGATGGATGATTTCCGCGTAAAGCGAAACCGGCTGGAGTAACAAAAGCCCCAGACAGACGGCAATAATCAGTTTTACGTATGAATTAAACCTTGCCTTAGACATGACTTCCTCCTCCTTTTTATTATCGTGGGTGGCATTTATTTTTTTGCACGGACAAACAAGTTTGTCCATGCCGCCCTTTATTATCATTTATTCTGGTTGCCCTTCATTTTACTACTTGTCCCGGGTACCATGGACAAACTTGTTTGTCCGTGCACGCTTCATCTTATCGTTTGTCTATGGCATCCTTTATTGTCGTTTGTCCATGCCGCCGTTTTTGTTGTTTGTTTACGGTGCTGTCGGATCTTTGAGGCCGGCCTCGCTGAACCCTTTTTTTCTGAGGATGCAGCTATCGCACTGCCCGCATGCCTTTCCTTCCGGTGTGGGATCATAGCAGCTGTGTGTCATTCCATAGTCTACACCCAGTTCAATTCCCCTTTGAATGATCTGAGCCTTGGTCATGTGGATGACGGGTGTCCTGATGTGAATAGCGGCTTTTCCCTCGACGGCCGCTTTTGTCGCGAGGTTTGCCATCCGCTCAAAGGCTTCAATGTATTCCGGGCGGCAATCGGGATAACCGCTGTAATCGACCGCGTTGAAGCCCGTGAAAATATCCGACGCGCCAAGCACCTCCGCCCAGGCAAGAGCGTATGACAGGAATATGGTGTTCCGCGCGGGTACATAGGTTACGGGGATTTCCCGGCGCATCGCCTCTTCTTCCCTGTTTTTCGGAACATCTATATCATCGGTAAGCGCCGATCCTCCTATTATTCTCAAATCAATATCGATAATAAGGTGCTTTACGGCCCCGAAAACCTTGGCTATCTTTCCGGCCGCGGCAAGCTCTACCGAATGGCGCTGCCCGTATCGGAAACTCAGGCTGTAAATCTCGTAGCCCTCCGATTTCGCGATAGCCATAACTGTTGTCGAATCGAGTCCGCCGCTTGAAAGAACCACGGCCTTTTTCCTGTTCATACGATTATCTCCGGTTATACTCTCCGTCGTTCGGGACCCCATATAAATTTATGGAGCTGTATGTGGAGCCTCACATTCAGGTTGTCTTCAAGAATCCACCGTGCCAGGGTCTTCGGGTGCATCTTGCCGAAGACATTTGAAAAATGGACTGTATTTCGGGCTGAGGGGTCGAGTTTTACTGTATTGAGGATTTTTTTCGCATATTCATAATCTGCCCTGTCCCCGATGACAAACTTTATTTCGTCTTTTTTTTGCAGCTGTTTCAGGTTGTTATAGTCGGTCTTTTTCTCTTCTCCACTCGACGGGCATTTGATATCTATAATTCTTACACAGCGGCCGTCAATTTTACTGATATCCCGGCTTCCGTTTGTTTCAAGTAAGACTTCAAAACCTTCTTCGAGTAATCTATGTATAAGGCCGGGAGTTTCTTCCTGTATCAGGGGCTCTCCGCCGGTAACTTCAACTAGGCCGCACCGGTACGGCGAGACCCTGCCGATAATTTCATCGATTTCCATCTCCTCGCCTTCACTGTAAGCGTACTGAGTGTCACAGTAGGAACACCTGAGGTTGCAGCCGGTCAGCCTCACGAAGACACACGGCCGGCCGGAATAGGATGATTCACCCTGGATGCCGTAAAAAATTTCATTGACTTTGAGTGACAATTATTCCTCCCAGTAACAGGCGCCGGTATTCGGCGTTTCCGAGACCATCACTTTTGAAACCTTTACATTATCCGTATTTAGCTTTTTGCCCATTTCGTAATATAAGAATCTGGCAATGTTTTCGGATGTCGGGTTAATTTCCCTGAACGCCGGAAATTCATTCAAATTGGAGTGGTCGATGCCTTCAAGCACATCACCGACGACCTGCTTAACATTCCTGAAATCGATTCCTATCCCGACTTCATCCAGTTCCCCGCACCTGATAAAAACCTCTACGGTCCAGTTATGCCCGTGTATTCCGGCACAGTCACCCGGGTAGCCCCGGAGTGAGTGCGCGGCGGCGAACTGGGTCTTTACGTTAATTTCAAACATGCCTTATAGTTTCTCCTTTTTTCAGCCGGTTTTTGCCAGATCGAGTCTCCCTTCCCATCTCTTAAGGAGCACCTCTCTCAGCATTGTATGTTCCGGCTTTTCCAGAAAGGGGTCTTTTTCAACGACGGAGAAGGCCTCTTTTCTGGCTTCGTTCAATATTCTTCCGTCACGGAGTATATTGGCTACCCTGAAATCGGGCAGCCCCGATTGTCTTGTCCCCATAAACTCACCGGGGCCCCTTATTGCAAGGTCCTCTTCGGCTATCCTGAAGCCGTCGTTTGTCTCTTCCATTATACGGAGTCTTTTCCTCGCGGTATCCGACCTGGCGTAACCGGCGAGCAGTACACAGTAGGACGGAATATCGCTCCTCCCTACCCTGCCCCTCAACTGATGAAGCTGAGAAAGTCCGAACCTTTCAGCGTGTTCCACGACCATGAGAGACGCCTGAGGGATATCTATGCCCACTTCTATCACCGTGGTGGAGACGAGAATATCAATTTTCCCCTCTGAAAAATCGGTCATTATTTCGTCTTTTTCGGCCCCTTTCATCCTTCCGTGTATCAGCCCTACACGGTACTCCGGAAATATTTCTTTTTGAAGATGTTCGGCCATACGGGTAGCATCCTTCAGGTCAAGGGTTTCCGACTCTTCAACCAGCGGATAGACTATAAAAGTCTGATTCCCCTTTTTCAGCTCTTTGTCTATTATATCATAAACCCTGTCGCGGGAGTTCTCGTAAAATATTTTTGTGCGTATCGGTTTTTTGCCCGGCGGCATTTCGTCTACGACGGAGATATCGAGGTCACCGTAAACCGTCATCGCGAGACTCCTCGGAATCGGCGTCGCCGTCATTACCAGAACATCCGGATTTGTACCCTTTCCGCGGAGAGTCGCCCTCTGAACTACCCCGAAACGGTGCTGTTCGTCTATGACGACAAATCCGAGCTTCTTAAACTCAACGCCTTCCTGAATCAGCGCGTGAGTGCCTATGATAATGTCCACATCACCCGATTCGATCTTTTCGCAGGCATCTCTTCGTTCCGCCGTTTTTTTGCTTCCGGTAAGTATGGTGACTTTCAGGCCGAGGAGGCCGGCCCAGTCTTTTATATTGGAATAGTGCTGTTCGGCTAATATCTCCGTGGGGGCCATAATAGACGCCTGATAACCGTTTTCGCACGCGAGGACCATTGCCGCCATTGAAACGACGGTCTTTCCGCAGCCCACGTCTCCCTGGAGCAGCCTGTGCATCGGAAAAATACTTTTCATATCCGCCTTTATTTCTTCTATTACCCTGTTCTGCGCGTCGGTCAATTCAAACGGAAGCGTCTTTAAGAATTTTTCACTTAGCTTTCCGTCCGTCTTGAATGAAATGCCTTTCTCAAGGACATATCCCTTTTTTTTGAGAGCCATGCCCAGTTCAAAAAAGAAAAATTCATCAAAGACGAGTCTCCTGTACGCGTCCGATTTCATGTTGTTGTATTGCTCTATATTCTGATCGGACTCCGGGAAGTGAATATTCCTTATGGATTGGCTGATGTCGGCAAGGCGCTGTCTTTTACATATTTCCTCCGGGATCGGGCTTAAGACATACCGGTAATAATTCTCTACCACTTCCATCATGATTTTTCTGATATATTTCTGGTGAAGCCCCTCAGTTTCCGAATAGATAGGAACGATTCTCTTAAAGTGGAGAAAATTATCAGGGCCGTCATCGTTATCGTCTTTCTCGTTCAGGATTTCAAAATCCGGATGGATAATATCCTTGCCGAAGAGAAAACTCCTTATCTCTCCCGTTAATATTACCCTTGCCCCTTTTTTTAATATCTTCCTCAGATACGCGTGGTTTCCCTTAAACCATTTGGCCGTAAGCATGCCGCTCCCGTCATCAACGGTTACTTCAAATACTTTGTTTTTTCTGTAATACTGTGTCTGAGCGTCTTTAACCTCTCCGATTACCATTTCGACGTTCCCGATTTGTGTTGAAGATATCATTTTTACCGATCGCCTGTCTTCATATCGCCTCGGCAGAAAGTAGAGCATGTCTTCAACGGTTTTTATGCCCTTTTTGCCCAGGAGACGGGCGATTTTAGGCCCTACTCCCCTGACATACTGTACGGGAAGGGAAAGTTTTTCAAAACTCGTATTCAGGTCTTCCTGTACGGTATACGCCCTGTTGGAACTCTTCACCGTGCGGGTTTGAGAAAGGCTGTCACAAAGATTTTTCAATTCTTTTACATAATGGAGTGCCCTTTCGACCCGTTCTCTTTTTTCATCAACGGAAAAGGCGTCAAATCCCGCGAATGTTTCCTGTAATCCGGATAAAATGTCCGCGTATGCCTTTTTTACGGTACTGTGCTGTGCTGATACCGGACTTATGACTTTCAACTTATTTAGAAGACCCGTCATTGTTGACTCGAGATCTTTTATGAGAGAGAGATTCTTGTATGAATTCCTTGATGAGAAGATTAAGGGAGACTCCATTTTTTCTATTATTTCTTTGAGATTTTTCATCCGGAAATCCAATAAATAGAGTAATTTCAAATAGAAAGCATGGGATACTGTTAGCAGATATTTCAGGGTATATCAAGGAAAGATTTGACTTCCGGGATTAATTGCGTTAAATAAATCAAATTCATGTTATATTCAAAGTAACGTACTCTTTTTCTCCGATAAAAAATTAAAGGAATGTATTTACATAGTCCGTAAGCAGGAGAGCTGTTTTAAATATCTCGGATGGTGATGAAATATGACAGAAAAAGTTTCATATAAAGACGCAGGCGTAGATATTACTAAGGCTAATCAATTTGTCAAGAAAATACAACACCTTGTGAAAAAAACATCACGCAGGGAAGTGATGGGTGGAGTGGGTAATTTCGGAGGCTTGTTCCATCTTGACATGGCGAAATTTAAAAATCCTGTCCTTGTTTCTTCTACTGATGGGGTTGGCACGAAACTTAAAATCGCGCAGATGATGAATAAACATGATACCGTGGGAATAGACCTTGTTGCCATGTCCGTCAATGATATTTTAGCCCAGGGAGCTGAACCGCTCTTTTTTCTTGATTATATCGCAACGGGAAAGATTGATATTAAAAAGAACATAAAGATCGTGGAAGGAATAGTAAAGGGATGCGTTGAGGCCGGCTGCGCTCTCATTGGTGGAGAAACCGCTGAAATGCCTGAATTTTATAAGGATGATGACTACGACCTTGCCGGCTTTTGTGTGGGCGTTGTCGATGCCGGTAAGCTGATTGACGGTTCGGAAATAAGTGTTGGTGACAGGATAATAGGTATTGCCTCCAACGGCATTCACAGCAACGGATTTTCACTTGTCAGAAAGGTTTTATTTGAAAAGAACAACCTGAAAATAAAAGGTAAGATTGAGGGACTCGGTCATTCAATCGGTACTGAATTGCTTCGGCCCACGAAAATTTATGTAAAACCTATATTAAACTTAATTAGAAACTTTAACATAAAGGGCATAGCACATATTACAGGCGGCGGATTCATAGAGAATATTCCCAGAATCCTGCCTGATCGAAGCCGGGCAATTATTCAGAAGGACAGCTGGGACGTACCCACCATTTTTAATGTTATTCAAGAAATGGGAAATATAGACAATAAGGAAATGTTAAGAGTATTTAATATGGGTATAGGAATGATGGTTATTGTGTCCGAAAAAGACTTGAAAGATATTCTGGAAAGACTCGAAGGTCTTGGCGAGCGCGCTTATGTTATAGGTGCTATTGACAACAGAAACAAGAAACAAATGCGCGTATCATTTGTGTAGGCATCGCGTTTTAATTCTTTATTGTAACTCTTGTGGGGCATGGAGGTTCAGCGATAAATGAAGAAAAAAGTAAACATTGGCGTTCTTGTATCGGGCAGCGGTACCAACCTTCAATCTATAATAGACAACAGTGAAAAAGGACTTCTTGATGTAGATATTAAGGTAATTATAAGCAATAATCCGGAAGCTTACGCCCTGGAAAGATCAAAAAAACACAATATTCCGGCAGTGGTTATCGAACAAGGCAACTTCAAAAGCAGAGAAGATTTTGACCGGAAAATGATTGAGGTGCTTCAATCGTATTCCGTGGAACTCGTTGTAATGGCAGGGTTTATGAGGGTGCTTTCCCTCTTGTTTTTACAGGCATTTCCAATGAAAGTCATGAATATCCATCCTGCTATCCTTCCTTCCTTTCAGGGTCTTCACGGTCAGAAGAAGGCCTTCGACTACGGAGTAAAATTCTCAGGATGTTCGGTTCATTTTGCCGATGATGGAGTGGATACCGGACCCATTATTATACAGGCCGTGGTTCCCGTGTATGACGATGATACCGAGGAAAGCCTTTCTCAGAGGATATTGAAAGAAGAGCACAAGATATTTTCCCAGGCGATACAGTTATATTGTGAAGGAAAGCTCGAAATTGTCGGCCGAAAAGTCCGGGTGAAAGACCACAAACGGATCGGTGATTCACCTCTACACAACCCGCCTCTGACAATGTTTTAAAATGATAATCGTTAGTGCCTGCCTCTTGGGGGTAAAATGCAGATATGACGGTGTAAGCAGTCTCGACGAGAGATTGCAATCAATGACATCCGAGGTCGTTTTTATTCCCCTGTGCCCCGAGCAGCTTGGAGGATTGTCCACGCCCCGTGTTCCCGCCTGGATCGTTGGCGGAAACGGCGAGGACGTTCTCGACGGCCGCGCAAAAGTGATTGATTCAAATAACAGGGATGTGACAGACCAGTTTTTAAAGGGGGCGGAGGAAGTAAGGGAAATCTTGAGATTGATGAAGGTCAGTACCGTAATAATGAAGGAGAAGAGTCCATCATGCGGTGTCCGTTTTGTTAGCAAAGGCGGTGTTACTAAAGAAGGAATGGGAGTAACATCGGCGCTTCTTATGCGTGAGGGAATTCACGTTATATCATCTGATGAGATAAGTGAGGAATATGTACGATACTGTAGTAATAGGAAATGACTTAAGTTCCCTGGTGGCGGCACTGCTTTCTTCACGTTACGGGCAAAGAACCATTCTTTTATCTGAGGGAAATATCCCGTATTTTTATTCAGATTCAGATTACAATTTCAATATTGACCCCTTCCCCTGGAGCGGCTTTGGTCCAAAGCAAATATTTCTTCAATTACTTTCTGAACTGGAGATACCGTTTATTGATAAACTTAACGTTCTTCGGTTAAATCCGGCTCTTCAGGTAATACTTCCGAAGCAGAGAATTGATCTTTACAGTGAAGAGGAATCATTTTTCGATGAGGTGAAAAGGGAATTTTCAGGTGAAATTAAAAATATGAAAAGTCTTTTTACCGTTATTTCCAAAAACAGTCTATTAATAGACGGGATTCTCAGAAAAAATCCTCACATACGCCCCAAAACGGTTAAGGAATTCTTTAAATTTCTTGGAAATATTCCAATATTAATCGCCAACAGAATGTTCCTTTCGAGGAATTTTAAAAAAATTGAGGCCACTCCGTCTTTAAAAAGCATTTTTGAATCACAACTTTTACTCCTTTCCAATCTATGCGCGGATAACATAAAACCTTTGTCGGCCGCTTACATTCTTTCCCTGCCATTTGAGGGGTTGTTCTATTGTCCCGGCGGCAAACACGTTTTAATAAATATACTTAGAGGAAAATTTATTTCCTATGGCGGTGATTTAGTGGAAGCTGCTTCCATTATCAGGCTGAATGTAAAGGGTGAAATCGAGGTTGATATTGATACGGGGGATAAATTGTCCACTGTTAATGGGAAAAATCTTATCGTCAGTACAAAATGGGAAAAACTCAAATCAATGTTCCTTGATAACAAAAAGCTTTCAAGGCTGGCAAGGAAGCTTGAATCGGTTAAGCCTGTTTGTCATCCGTTTACGCTGCATATGGGGGTTCTGGATAAAGGAATTCCGGAAAAGATGGCAGAATATGTAATCGTTGTCGGAGATGAAAAAAAGTCTGTAATGGATGACAATTTTATATTTCTGGAGGTTAGTTCGCCCGGAGACACGGGATATGCCCCTGATGGAAAAAGGGTGATCAGCGCCACCGTTTTTTTAAAAGAGTCTCCATTAAGTTTAAATAATGATAAATTGAAAGAGGTTTCCGAAAGTATTCTGCGAAATGTTGAAGGTTTTCTGCCCTTTCTGAGAGAAAACCTTGATTTTATAAATATCGAAAAATCAATAGAGATATCAAGGAAATATCAGGAAGTCGTTAATCGGAAATATAAAGGGAACGGAAACCCGCTCCTCGGCATTTCTACTCTGTCAAGCAGGACTCCCGTTAAAAATGTATTCATTACCGGAGGGATGTTACTGGCGGGACTCGGATTTGATGGTGAAGTTATCTCAGGGATGAATGCCGCATCCCAGGTAGTTGGAGGGACTTTGAAATGAACAAAAATAAATTTGATTTTGAAATTCACAACCTTGGGGAGAACAGTATCCCCTCCCCTGTTTCTCTCAGCCATTTTACGCCGGATGATGAACGTATCATGTACGATATCAGTCTTAGTAGCTATAATGAAGACATAAAAACCGGCGGTCCGCCTCTTTCCCTTGAGGTGGCCGGTCCGAGAAAGATGATCTATTTCGATCCGTCAAAGGTAAAGGCGGCGATTGTTACCTGCGGGGGGCTGTGTCCCGGAATAAACGATGTCATCAGGGCATTGGTGATGGAACTCTATTACAGATATGGTGTCTTTAATATAGCGGGGATAAAATACGGGTTTCAGGGTTTAATTCCCAGCTTCAGACATGATATCATAAAACTTAACCCGGAATTTGTTAAGGATATACACGCGGAAGGAGGAAGTATCCTTGCTTCGTCACGCGGAGGACAGGATATCGGTGAAATGGTTAACGCGCTGGTACGCATGAATATAAATCTTTTTTTCTGTATCGGCGGCGATGGGACTATGAGAGCGGCCGAACTAATAACAGAGGAGATAACTAAGAGAAACCTGAAAATAGGTGTGGTCGGTATCCCTAAAACCATTGATAACGATCTGCCGTTTATAAGTAAAAGCTTTGGGTTTGATACGGCAATCGCGGAAGCGGTTAAGGCTGTCCAGTGTGCCCATGTTGAAGCAAAAGGCGCTCCCATGGGAATCGGCATGGTTAAACTTATGGGAAGATATTCGGGTCATATCGCTACACTTACCGCTCTGGCGCAGGGTGATGTAAACAGTGTTCTAATTCCCGAGGTTCCCTTTGATTTGGAAGGTGAAAAAGGTTTTTTGAAGATACTTGAAAACCGTCTGTTAAGGAGAGGTCACACGGTAATCCTTCTTGCCGAAGGGGCCGGTCAGGATTTATGTCGGAGTGAAAATCACGCTGTTGAAACCGACGCGTCCGGCAATGTGAGGCTGACGGATATTGGTCTTTTCTTAAAGGAAAAAATAGAAGATCATTTCAGGAAAATGGGATTTGATATCAATTTAAAGTACATGGATCCGAGCTACATGATTCGCAGCGTTCCCGCTAATGCGAGCGACAGTCACTATTGTGGCGTTCTGGCACGATATGCCGTTCATGCGGGCATGGCGGGGAAAACAGGAATGCTGGTGGGGCAATGGAACAGTTCATTTGTACACCTTCCGCTGAAGACAGTAACATCAGAGCGGAAACTGGTTGATCCTAACGGCGGTCAATGGATGCAGGTTCTTGAATCGACAGGCCAGCCGGCTTCAATGAAAAATAACTGAAAAAAAGCTTGCAAAAAACACATTAATGATTTAGGAAGCAACTTCTTGATTTTATGGAGGGCTTTGCGGGGTTTACTTTTTGAGGCTCTCTTTTCGGAGGAATACTTATTATGTCTCGAGTTTGTGAAATATGCGGAAAAAGACCTATGGTTGGCAATAACGTAAGTCATGCCAATAATAAAACAAAGAAAATATGGTATCCAAATCTTCAAAAAATGCGTGTCGTAAATAATAAGACCGGGGCGGTTAAAAAGATGAAAGTGTGTACAAGATGCCTTCGTTCCGGTTTTGTGAAAAAGGCTCTATAGCGTATAGCTGAATTCGGAATTATTAATAGCAGTTATAGTCGCGTCTAAAAAGTCCTTGCGATCATCAACTAAATCCATTCCTTTATTAAACAGCTTTCTTGTCCTGTTTCGAGTGTTATCGTCATTGAAACCATAACAGTAGTTATCAATAAACAGGGTTACTCTCCCCTCGAGACTCATCAAACTATTGGTTTTTGACTTTGTGTACAAGGAAACTGCCTTCTTGACCGCTTCTTCTGTAATTTCCGGTTCGATTCCAAAAATCCAGCTGAGAGTTTTGATAAATTCGCTGAACTTGTTTTCAAGAGTGTAAATTAAAGCGCTGGAAAACAGTGCCGCAAGATCGGTCTCTTTCCTGTAAAGAGCCAGGTCAAAGCACATCTCTATTATCATATGGGAAAGATAAGCAGTTTCGCTGAAACTTATCTCGTTTCCTATTTCTTTGTAAAACTCGGTAATCGGCTGAATTAAAGGTTTACCTTTTATATATGCGTATCCATTGGAATTTGGGTTAAATTCCGTGACGGCCTCTCTGCTGATCTTTCCATGATGTGCCATGTCGTCTACGAGTAAATGAAACTG
Organism: uncultured Syntrophales bacterium; assembly: GCA_964652795.1. Taxonomy (GTDB): domain Bacteria; phylum Desulfobacterota; class Syntrophia; order Syntrophales; family JADFWA01; genus JAUSPI01. Next base: position 46,554 of record CAZZBF010000009.1, read on the forward strand.
AACGAAAGCGGCCCTGTTATACTTTTGAGGCAGTTTTGATAACCTTGGTATGCCGTGAGTTAATCCCGGTGTTATGGATTTGTGAACCGGCAAAAGGTCGGGAGCTACATTATAGGCAAAAATATCATGATCATCCTTTTTTATAAGGTTTGCTCCTATAAATTCTCTCAATATCCATGTGTGAGTGAACATTAACATTTATATACATCTTCCTAAGATTTAGCGTTCTTGTAAAAAACGAATCTCCCCGCCCACAGGACAGGGAGATTCATTTTTCTTGATACCCGCAACCTGCCGCAGGTAAGGTTTCACCGACGATTTTCATCCTTCTTATTTTCTTCTTCAGGAGCTGGATAAATTATCACTTTTTTAAGGTCTGAAAGCTTTATATGAAAGGTTCCGTATTTTGTTTTTCCGTAAGCCTTGCTGTCTTTTTTCAGGACAAGATTGACCGTATTTCCGTCTTTCAGTTTTATAACCCCTATAAGTTCTCCATCTTTAAGAT
>CAZZBF010000009.1:47068-54482 GCA_964652795.1 uncultured Syntrophales bacterium
TACTCGATTGGATCAGATGCTCATTCACCTGAAAGAATAGGAGATGTGGGAGGAGCACTTGCATTTTTATCTCATCGAAGGATACGGTATAAATTCCTTTCCCAAGCTTTCCTTCGATAATTGTTTCTCCTTCTATACTCACTTCCGTGCATTGAGCGGCAATGTCCATCTGATCAATAAATTTCGCAATGAATTTTTTTTCGGGTACAGGTATTTTCCCCGGAGTACTCCCCCCGAATATGGAACCCATTCCCATCAGAAGGGGCAGAAAAGTCAGTAGAACGATAATTTTATATAATCGCCTCATGGTGAGCTCCTTTCTTCAGTAAAATCTACTTCTTTTCTAATACTGTAAAGGATTTTGTCAATGTCTGAAACAGAATCAGGCATTATGGAAAGTTTGATAATTGCCACGTTTTCGTCTATGGTCGTTACCGTTGCAAGCCCTTCATAACTTTCAATAAGAAACTGCACGTATGATATATCCTTGCGGTTCAACTTGAGAAATTTTTTGAAAGGACGGTTTTTCTTGTCCATTTTTGTTGTTTTTATCAATCTTTCTGATCGATAGCGCGCCCGCGACCCCCCGCTCCGAAGGCGTTATGTGGGGCGCGATATAGAACAAATATGTTTCTTACCCGTAAGCCCCGCCCCGCGGGCGGGAGTGTCATTAAGTATTTTACGTAAGTAGCATTTAACCTGCTAAATATCAAGAAATAATTCTCTTCTTGACATGAAGATATGCCCTGATAAGATAGAATATGATTATTAATAGTTTTAACCCGGTCTTCGCAAAACAGGAGACATTTAACTCTTTCCTCATAGCGATAATATAATGGATGTACGCACATTACCTTCTACCCGCTGGACATTACCGGAATCAAATCCGGAAATAGAGCATATCTTGGTCAGTGAGCTTGGCTTAAATCCTCTTATATCCAGAATATTGATAAAACGTAATATCTCAACCGTAGATGATGTAAAGAAATATCTGTCACCTTCCCTGAATGATCTGCACAACCCATTCTACATGAAAGACATGCAGGAAGGCGTTGATAGGCTGATAAAAGCTATTTACAACCGTGAGAAAGTGCTGATTTACGGTGATTATGACGCGGATGGTATTACCTCTGTGGCTCTCCTTGTGAAATTTCTAAGGAACATTCATGATGATGTGACATATTACATTCCTGATAGAATTGGCGAGGGGTATAGTCTGAACAGAAGTGCAATTGATAAGATAAAAAGTGATAATGTAAATCTGATAATCACGGTAGACTGCGGCATATCGGACTATGACGAGATATCCTATGCCGGATCGTTGGGCATGGATGTTATTATTTTAGACCATCACGCGGTCCCTGACAAAATTCCGGATGCGGTGGCGGTAATCAATCCGACCCGCGGCGACTGTCGATTTCCCTTTAAAAATCTTGCGGGGGTTGGCGTTGCCTTCAATTTTCTTATTGCCCTCAGAGGAAGATTACGTGAAGACAATTTTTGGAAGAACGGGGAATACCCTAACTTGAAAGAATATATTGATCTTGTTGCTCTGGGAACGATTGGAGACCTCTCTCCCCTGATAGATGAAAACAGAATTTTTGCCAGGATCGGGCTTGAGCTGATTACTGAGGGTAAAAGAGTCGGTCTGAACGCGCTAAAGGAAGTGTCCGGTATGGAATACAATGTCATTAATTCTAACGGGGCGGCATTTTCTCTCATACCGAGGCTGAATGCGGCGGGGCGTGTCGGTTTCCCGGAAGATGCGGTGCAGCTTCTGTTGACGAATGATGAAAACGAGGCCATGAAGATTGCGGGGCATCTTGATGCCTGCAATAGGGAACGGCAGAAGATAGAAAAAGAAGTCCTGTCGGAGATTATTGACATAATAGATACATCCACGGATCTTCGGAAAACAAATTCCCTTGTCTTTGCTTCCAGCAAATGGCATCCGGGTGTCATCGGTATTGTCGCCTCGAGACTTGTTGACAGGTATTGCAAGCCCGCTATGTTGATCAGCCTGAAAAACGGCATTGGGAAGGGTTCAGGAAGGAGTATCGCAGGATTTGACATGTATCAGGGGCTGAAAAGGTGTGATTCACTGCTTGTTTCTTATGGGGGGCATAGGTATGCCGCCGGAATTGTGATAAAAGAGGATGCGATAGAAGAATTTAACAATTGTTTTGATAAGATAATTTGTGAGGACCTGGCAGTTTCAGATCTTGTTCCCCAAACGGCCATTGACGCGCAATGCAGCCTTAATGAAATTGACCGTGAGATGGTTTCACAGCTTGATATGCTCGCGCCTTTCGGAAGCATGAACCCGGAGCCGGTACTTTGTGTTAGAAACGTAAACGTAATGTCCCCGACGATTGTAGGAAACAATCATCTCAAGATGCGAATAAGCGGAGACGGTACATTATGCAATTCCATATGGTTTAATAAAGGTCACTTTATTGATATTATTTCAGGATCTTTTGATATTGCCTTTACGCCTCAGATAAATTACTGGAACGGGATGCATAGCGTTCAGCTCAAGATGAAAGACATGGCCTTTGCATAAACAATACAGCTCTACCCTCTCTTTATGACAAGAAGAGGTTTTTGTGCTTTTCTGATCACCGTCTCAGAAACCGAACCGAGAAGAATTTCCTTAATATTACTTATTCCGTGAGATCCCATTACGATAACCGAGACGTTCTCCTCGCTTTCTGCCCTCAATATCTCATTGACCGGAAATCCCGTTTCAATTCTTGTCTTAACCTGAAATCCTATTTCCTTCAGCTCCTTTTCTATTCGAGCTATTTTTTTTCTCGCTCCGCCTTCTACTTCATTTTCAACTTCCCGGAAATTCCGTATAGAGCTGTATTGAGCGATCACGTTGATACTGTCTTTTTTGATGACGTGAAGAACGACAACCTCTTTCGTGCCGGCGTCTTTTAGCTGTTTTACACAGGCCAGAGCTTTTTCTGCTACATCTGAAAAATCTGTCGGCAATAAAACTTTTTCAAACATTTTACCGCTCCTTAAAATGATTAATTTGATGCATTCGTAAAAAGTCTTTTCGGAGCAAATCGAAGCATTTTGGGAAAAAGATGCCGGCAGTGACCGGCGTTAAGAAAATCTAACTGTTTGAGTGCGTAAGCACGAGTGAGTTTTAGATTTTTAGCCGGGCAATAACAGCATCTCCAAAATGGTTCGGAGCAAAGAAAATGGACTTTTTGCGAACTTGTTAATTTAGAACTTTGAAAAATATAATTTCCAAAGCTTTAATACAGCTTTTTTTGAGGGAAGCTCCCCTCCCACAGGGCGGGGCGCTTCCCGGTGAAGAATAATTTAATTATATTGCGCCCCTTACCCCGCCTACAAGGCGGGGCTTGCGGGTGTACTCCCGGTCATGTAGACTTCTTTACCGGTTTTATTGTTTACTGTAAGTTATTTTTGGTCAAGAAAAATTTTACCCGCAGGCCACGTAGCGAGGGCGGGGGAATTTACAAAATTAATGAAATAGGTTGCTTTTTTAATCGGGGTAATGGCACAATGCTGAGAATTTGCAGTGACCGGGGGAGCTGTGCCGTTTGATAAATGTGAAAAGTGTGATCGGGGGATTAAAGCTTCATGGGAATAACGGAAGAAATAACAAATAATCGCAGGAGAAAGATTGCTGTTTTTTTCTTATTTTCCATCGTTGCGGCTGTAACAGTTATCGGTATATATCTGTATATAGATTACAAAAAAACCCATATAGCAACAGATGACGCCTTTGTTACGGGCAGGATACATGTGGTTGCTTCAAAGGTAAACGGTACGGTAAAAGCTGAGTATGTCCGCGATAATCAATTTGTAAAGAGTGGCGAGTTCCTTGTGGAGATTGATGACAGGGACTACACAGTGGGAGTTAAACAGGCTGAATCCGCCTTGAATGCCGAGAAGGCAAAACTATCGGAACTATTAACGAAGATAGAAGTGGCGGAAAAGCAGCTATCAGAACTTCTCTACAAGATAAAGGCAGCCAAAGCAAATTTAAAACTCCGAACAGCGGAACTCAAACAGGCAAAAATAGATTTGACCCGGGCTCAGAGGCTTTTCAAAAAAGAGATTATGCCGAAGGAACAGTACGAGAAGGTAATGACCGGCAATGAGGTTGCCGAAGCACGCCTTGAGGCGGCAAGAGACCAGCTTAAACAGGCAGAGGCATCACTTGAAACCCATAAATCAGTTATTAATCAGGTAAAAGCATCGTTTCAATCGCAGCAATCCCTGGTCAAGGAAAAAGAGGCGGGGTACAGGGGGGCATGTTTAAAAAAGAGTTACACGAAGATCTATGCGCCGTCTGACGGCTATGTTACGAAAAAATCTGTCGAGGTCGGCAATCAAATTGAAGCCGGACAACCTCTTATGGCGGTTGTCCCTCTTGATGATGTGTGGGTAACGGCAAATTATAAAGAAACTCAACTCGAAAATGTGAAATCGGGTCAAAAGGTGAGGATAAAAGTGGATACCTATCCCGGCAAGATATTTGACGGGACAGTACAGAGCATAATGGCAGGTACGGGTGCCGTATTTTCCCTGTTCCCGCCTGAGAATGCCACGGGAAATTATGTAAAGATTGTACAGCGGATACCGGTTAAAATTATTCTTGATAAGGAGACGGACCGCGACCACATCTTGCGCATTGGCATGTCCGTTGTGCCTACAATCATTGTGAAAGAATAACCGGATAAAGATGCCTTCAAGGGTAAACAAATGGATCGTCGCCATAACCGTGATGGTCCCCACAATTATTGTTATTCTTGATACGTCTGTTGTCAATGTTTCCCTTGATCACATACGCGGCAGCCTTTCTGCGACTATTGATGAAGCGACCTGGTCAATTACATCGTATCTGGCAGCTAACGCGATTATTATCCCGATGACCGGCTGGCTAAGCAGGTTCTTCGGAAGAAAACGATTTCTCATTTTTTCTGTCGCCTTATTTACCGTTAGTTCTCTTTTCTGCGGTTTTTCCTGGAATATACAGAGTCTTGTATTCTTCAGAGTTCTTCAGGGGCTTGCCGGTGGTTCCCTGCAACCCATAGCTCAATCCATATTACTGGAGACCTTTCCTCCTTATCAGCACGGTACGGCCATGGCAATCTACGGTGTAGGCGTCATGTTTGGTCCCATCATCGGGCCCGTTCTGGGAGGCTGGGTTACCGACACCTGGACATGGAGATGGATTTTTTATATCAATATTCCGTTCGGTATCATCTCAATCCTGATGTCCATCTACTTCATTTATGATCCTGATTATATGAAGCGTACAAAGCTGAAGATCGATTACTGGGGGCTTGTATTTCTTGCTGTGGGGGTCGGGTGCCTCCAGATGGTTCTTGACAGGGGACGCAGAGTTGACTGGTTTTCATCAGAATTTATTATCTGGCTTAGCGTTCTTTCAGCCTTAACACTGGTCCTGTTTATCATTGTGGAGTTATTTTCGGAGCATCCGATCGTTAATCTCAGGACATTTAAGAATTATTCCTTTTGCATAGGAAATGTAGTTATGTTTTTCGTCATGTGTAATCTTTTAGCCAGTATTGTACTCCTGCCGATTTATCTCCAGACTCTTATGGGCTATACAGCGACCTTAGCCGGTATTGTATTAGCGCCCGGTGGAGTCGCGGCCCTTGTAGCGATGGGGATTGTAGGAATACTTGTTTCCAGGATGAATCCAAAATTTATAGTCGCCTTTGGTGTTGTTGTAACGGCCTACGCGAACTATCAAATGTCGATATTCACCCGCACGGCTGACTTTTACGCTATCTTGATGCCAAGAGTCATTATGGGTGTCGGTCTGGGATGCATGATCATTCCCCTTTTCTCACTCACCCTATCCCATATCAGAAAAGAGGATATGGGCAACGCCACAGCCATCTTTAATTTCATGAGAAATCTCGGAGGGAGCTTCGGAGTGGCAGTTGCCACAACGATTCTGACAAGGAGAGCTCAATTTCATCAGGCTCGGCTTGTCGATCATCTTACACCGTTCGACATGAACTATACCCTGAGATCACAACAAGCAGCCGATATTCTACAAAACAGGGGACTGGAGCCGGTACTTGCCCATAAAGGAGGACTCGGGGCTATCTTTCAAACCCTTTTAAAGGAAGCTAACATGATGTCATTCAATGATGTTTTCTATCTTCTGGCCGTCATGATAGTTTTGACGCTTCCTATGGTCTTTCTTATAAAACATGTAAAGTACAGCGTATCGGACAAAAATTAAGAATATAATCTAACATAAACAAGCACATAAAACTATTGCGAAGAGGTAGTAAATATCACCAAAAAAGAGCAACTTGAAAAAAATACCTATTTGTATATATTTTTCCTTGACAATTTAAAAACAGGTCAATACAATTCCCTACAATGCGGGTAGGTGGTATTTTATACGAACATCATCATAAGAGCCACCCGTAAGGTGAATAAATAACTGAAAGGAGGTGGTTATTTAGGTAAGAAGATTTATATAAGGGGGGGTTGTCCGTGATATGGGGTATTTCACACGTGTTTAGCCCGTATCATGAGACCATCATAAGAAAGCGAACCCTTCTCGTATTGGGGGGAGCTTATTTCGCATTATTTAATCATTTTTACAAGTATTTAGGAGGGAAAAATGAAATTAGGAAATCCTGCAGTAGTTGGATTGGCGGGCTTTGGTGGTACCACATTATTGCTTCAGTTTCATAACCTCGGCTGGTGTGGTGTTGGTGCTGTTCTATGGATGGGCCTGTTTTACGGCGGTTTGATGCAGTTGATTGCCGGATATCTGGAATATACCAGCAATAACAATTTTGGATTCTCTGCTTTCACTACGTATGGCGCCTTCTGGATGTGTCTGGCGGGTATATTTCTCGGCATGCACTTCAAGATCTTTCCTTGCAGCGGAACCGATCTTGGCTGGTTCCTGGTTGTCTTCACTATTATAACTGCGGGCTACACGGTCGGTGCTCTAAGGACCAATAAAATGCTCTTCTGGGTCTTCGTCCTGCTTTTGATCGGATTCATCTGCTTAGACATCAGCCATCTGATACCCGGGATGAAGGTCTTCACGAGAGTTGCCGGTTGGGATCTCATATTTTGTGCCCTTGGTGCCTGGTATTGTATGTTCAGCGCTATTTTTGCCCAGATGTTCGGTCGTGACGTGTTGCCGGTAGGTGCGCCATATGTCGACCCTGCTCCTTAATTAATTTATTTTAACCACAAAAAAAGGGGGTGTTCTTTCAGGGCACCCCCTTTTCACTTTGTAACAATTAAGGATTAAAATCCCTGTTCGATTAGCTATCTCCTCCGCTTTGAAATCCTCAAAAAATCATACCTATTTATTCCGATTGTCATTTTTGTAATTGTCCTATTGCTGATTATCCGTGCTGCA
>CAZZBF010000009.1:54492-59230 GCA_964652795.1 uncultured Syntrophales bacterium
TATATTGCATATGTTACATATTGTGCATATTTATCCAAGATGGTATTGGCGTTTTTTATCACAAGAAAAGCGATACCGACAATACCTATCAGCCATCCTCCCATGTCTTTGCTCTGTTGAACTAAAGTACATATTGAAATAACTATCAGCAAGATAGGCCAGCTTTTAGTAAATCCATAGTAGTCCATACTGTTAAGAAAAATTAGAATTCCCAATGCAATAAGAATAACTCCGCCTGTAAGTACTTTCATCTTCTCCTTCGATTGCATATTTTAGCTCCTTTCCTGTAATTATCAATAAATAGGTGTAGCTTATTATCTCCATCCCGTAGGTTTTTACGCATCAGGATTGAGAATAGAACGCAGAAACCCGCTCAAGGGCTGTACCGCGTTAAAAAACTTGTTATTTTTCCATCAGTTTTAAAAACGGCCGAAACAGGTCAATCGGTACGGGAAATATAGTGGTCGAATTATTTTCGGCGGCAACCTGATTCAGGGTTTGAAGATATCTAAGCTGCAGCGCTATAGGATGTTCGGCGATAACGGCAGCCGCGTCCGCCAGTCTCTGTGCTGCCTGGAATTCTCCCTCTGCATTGATTACCTTGGACCGTCTTTCCCTTTCCGCTTCTGCCTGTTTGGCCATCGCCCGCTGCATCTCCTGGGGAAGATCGATATGTTTTACCTCTACAGTGGTTACCTTAATTCCCCAGGGATCGGTGCTTCGATCAAGTATTTCCTGTAAATTCGAATTGATCTTTTCCCTTTCCGATAAAATTTCGTCCAGCTCAACCTGTCCGCAGACACTTCTCAGTGTCGTCTGTGAAAGCTGAGACGTTGCGTAAAGAAAGTTTTCCACCTCCACAACGGCCTTGTTTGGGTCCATTACCCTGAAATAGATAACGGCATTCACTTTGATAGAAACGTTATCTCGTGTAATGACATCCTGAGGCGGGACATCCATAGCCACTATCCTTAAATCTACTTTGACCATCTTATCAACTATCGGTATCAGAATAATAAGACCCGGTCCCTTTGTGGCGATGAGTCTACCCAGACGAAAGATGACCCCTCTCTCGTATTCATTGAGTATTCTAATAGCGGCCGCAAGAAATAATATTAGAAGTACCACCAGGGCAGCAATTGTGTATATCGCCATTTCTTAACCCTCCTTTTCATTTCTTATTTTTTCAATTTCTACCTTGAGCCCGCTTGTCCCAAGCACCCTTACCCGTTCACCTTTCTCTATTAATTCTTTGCTGAAGGCATTCCAATATTCTCCCCTGATGAAAACCTTTCCATCTTCATGAACCGCGGTAATGGTATTTCCTTCTTCACCGATCATTCCTTCCAGCCCCGTAACGGGTTTTTTCATCTGTGCTTTAAGGACAAGGGTAATGACCCCGATGAAAAAAAGAGATGTAATAATAACTGTCGGAAGCATCACGCTGAGAGAAACTCTGAGAGCTGGAGAGGGTGATTCAAAAAGCATGACAGAGCCCAAAATAAGGGAAATAATTCCGGCAACTGTCAGCATACCATGACTTATTATTTTTATTTCAGCAATAAAAAGTATTATACCAAAAATGATCAGCAAAATTCCCGCATAATTTACCGGGAGCGTCTGCAGGGCATAGAACGAAAGTATCAGAGAAATTCCTCCTATGACCCCCGGCAGAATCACGCCGGGATGGGCAAATTCAAAATATAATCCTGCAAGGCCTATCATCAATAAAAGATACGCTATGTTAGGATTGGAAAGCGTTGTCAATATTTTTTCACGTAATCCCATCGTCCTGTGATTAACAATAGCGCCCTTCGTCTTCAGGAAGGTTTTTCCCGAAGCGACAGTTACCTCTCTACCATCTATCTTTTCCAGTAACTGGTTTATATCGGCAACAACGAGGTCAATTACGTTTTTCTTGACTGCCTCCTCGGCAGTAATCGATTTGCTTTTTCTGATAGCCTGTTCAACCCATTTTTCGTCACGACCTCTTTTTTTAGCTATGCTTTTGGCATAGGCAACGAAGTCATTCTCCACCTTTTTAATCATCGTTTCGTCCATCTTGCCCGAGCCGAGGGCTACCGGATGAGCTGCCCCAATGTTAGTGCCCGGAGCCATTGCGGCCACATGCGCCGCCATGGTTATTATAACGCCTGCTGACGCCGCTCTCGCACCCGATGGATAGACAAAAACAATAACAGGAATGGAAGAATTCAAAAGCCCCTTTGTTATATCTCTCATGGCAAGATCAAGTCCGCCGGGCGTGTCGAGAAGAATTATCAGACCGTCAGAACCTTCATTTGATGATTGATTTATAGCTTTGACAACATATTTAGCAACAGGAGGGGTAATTGCGGAATTTATGGTGATGACGTCAAAGACCGGTTTTTTAGCTTCTCCAAAAGAGGGGGCCGATCCCGTGACGAGTAACAATGAAGTAACGAAAATCAAGATAAGTATTCCGATTCTTTTGTTTAACACCTTGTACCTCTCAAAAATGCCTTAAGTTGATGCATTTGTCAAAGTTAGCAAAAATTAATGTATACGCCTTCCCGGTAGGCACTTTAGTCACTCTTTTTTTAGTTCCTTCATTATCATCTGGACATCTTCCCATACCTGTTTTTTCGCGCCCGGGTTTCTCAAAAGGTAAGCCGGATGATAGGTGGGCATAAATTTTATTCCACGGTAAGAATGAAATCTTCCTCTAAGCGACGAGATAGAGGCATCCGTATTTAGCAGTGTCCGCACGGCAAATGTACCGAGGCCACAGATAATCTCAGGGGCAATTGCCCGGATCTGGTCGATCAGGAAGGGTTCGCAGGCCTTAATCTCCTCCGGTCTGGGATTGCGGTTTCCGGGAGGACGGCATTTAAGAATATTGCATATATAAATTTCTTCTCTTGTCAAATTCATGGCATTTATGATTCTTGTCAAGAGTTGTCCGGCCCGCCCAACAAAAGGTCTTCCCTGACGGTCTTCGTCAGCGCCGGGGGCTTCACCCACAAAGACAAGCTTCGCATTAGGATTCCCCTCACCAAAAACAAGATTGGTTCTTTCTTGATGAAGAGAACATCTCTGACAATTTCCGAGGGTTTTTCTTATGTTCTCAAGAGTCAGGGATTGATCGGATGTTGTCTCATAAGGGTCTTTTCCTTTAAGATAGAGATTGGTTAGTCCTCCCGAAGAGTCCATTCCCGCGGTAATATGACCCTGTAAACTTTTAACTATAAGTCTGAGCTCTTCTCTCAAATTATCTTTCGAATCGATAGTATTTATCATAATCGCGTTTCAGCTTCCGGCTGTTTTTAGTGCCTTAATTTTATCGAGAATCCTGCCCGCCACCTCTATCTTCTCCATAATGGGCAATTCGTCTATCTCCCCTTCCCTGTCGAGGATTTTTACTATGTTTGTGTCAGTCTGGAATCCCGCACCGTTCCGGGTCACATCATTTGCCACTATGAGATCCATATTTTTTTTAAGCATTTTGTTACGCGCATTTTCAATAAGATTTTCTGTCTCGACGGCAAATCCTACCAGGATACGGGTTCCCTTCTTTTCAGCTATTTCCGAGATAATATCGGGGTTTCTTTCGAGGTTAAGATTTAACAGCCCGCTTTCCTTTTTTATTTTATCGTTTGAAACGGTAGCGGGCCGAAAGTCGGCCACGGCAGCCGCCTTTATAATGACAGTTGAATCTTCCATGTTATTCATCACTGTGTCTCTCATCTCCCTGGCGCTTGATACCTTAAGGAATTTAACCCCAAAAGGCTCCGGCAGAGACGACGGACCGCTGATTAATGTGACTTCAGCTCCCCTTCTCTTGGCCATTGTTGCCAGTGCATAACCCATTTTCCCGGAGGAGCGGTTTGTTATATATCTTACCGGGTCAAACGGTTCCCGCGTAGGACCTGCGGTAATCAGTATCTTTTCACCTGTCAAATCACTTTCAGTTAAAATAGATTCAATCCCCTCAATAATCTCATCAAGTGGGGGGAGTCTTCCATATCCCTCTGACCCACAGGCCAGTTCACCGTACGCGGATTCGATAAAGAAATAATTGTTTGAACCGAGTTTCCTTATATTGTCCTGGACAATATCATTTGTGTACATATTTGAGTTCATGGCGGGACAGATAAGAACCGGGGCCTTTGTGGCCATAACGGTTGTTGAAAGCAGATCGTCGGCCAGGCCGGATGCAATCTTTCCTATGATATTTGCAGTCGCGGGCGCAATAACGAGGATATCCGCTTCATCAGCAAGTGATATGTGACCGATTTCATATTCTTCTATCAAGGAAAACATGTCCGTATGGACAGGATTTCCGGAAAGAGTCTGCAAAGTAAGAGGCGTTATGAATTTGGTTGCGTTTGCAGTCATTATAACTTTTACTTCGGCACCCTTTTTTATAAGCTCTCTCGTCAGCTCTGCCGATTTGTAGGCGGCGATACCGCCGGTTATTCCGAGAACAACCTTTCTCCCTTTCAACATCGCACATCTCCTTTATATAAGCAACACTTACAAGACTTACCACGGGGGTCGCAGAGTTTTTCTGTAAAAAAACAAAACGGTCTCTAACTTTGATGCACTCGTAAAAAGTGAAGCTCCCCGCCCACAGAGCGAGGCGGCTTCCCGGTGAGGAATCTGTCTGTTTTATATTGCGCCCCCTTGCGGGATGCGCTCCCGGTCAGTTTTCTTCGCTCAGAACCATTTTGGGGATGCTGTTATTGCCCGGCTAAAA
>CAZZBF010000010.1:0-6828 GCA_964652795.1 uncultured Syntrophales bacterium
CCTTACCGGGGAGCTTCCGCCCAAAGGGCGGAGCTTCACAGTTCTAAATCTCGCTGCACTGCAAATCCAAAACTCGCTCTTCGAGCTCAGACATTGGATTTGCGGTCGTTACGCTGCGATTTGAACCGTTACCGAAAAAATCTTGATTGGCACTCAGAATCATATTTCCCAAACTTTGCTCAGCTTATGGTAAGTTCTGCGAAGGTTTCAAAGACTGAAAAAAAAGTATTTACGTTGTGATATTTTAACATAAATGGTATGTTGATATTAGCGGTTGATACATCGACACAAAGTGGAAGCGTTGCTCTTATGGACAGTGATTCTGTCCTGGGTGAATATCTTATAAATATGGGCATAAATCACTCGGAAACACTTCTGCCCTCAATAGAGAAAATACTCTCAGTTACGGGGACAGAAATAGCAGATGTGGATTTATTTGCATTGACGGTAGGCCCCGGTTCATTTACGGGACTCCGGGTAGGCGCGAGTACTGTTAAAGGACTTGCTCTTGCCGCGGATAAACCGGTTGTCGGTGTGTCCTCCATGGATGCCCTTGCTTTGAACGTTGCTAACTCTACGATCACAATCTGTCCCATGTTGGATGCCAGAAAAAAAGAAGTATACACCGCACTTTATGAACCCGATAGAAGAGGCCTGCCGAAAAAAATAGCGGGAGAAATGGTTATTGATCCCGAAAAATTTTTGAAGGGGATCGATGCTGAAGTTATATTTCTTGGTGATGGCGCAATAAGCTACTGTGGGCTTATCAAGGAAATTTTGCCTGACAGGTCTTATTTTGCGTTACCAAACCTTCAATATATAAAGGCTTCTGCGGTAGGCCTTTTAGGAATGAATAAATTTATTGAGGGAGATATCCTGGACATAATGACCTTTACCCCTCAATATCTTCGCCTCTCCGAGGCGGAAACGAAAAGGGTTGCAGAATAAATAGGGAAATTTATTTCTAAAGCCCGCACAGTACTCTTAAATGAAACCTATTTTGCTGGGAGGTCAGTAATTTATGGAAAGAGCAGAAGAGGATTTGATAGCAAGGTATATTGATCAAGATGAAGAGTTGAGAAAATTTGTGGAAGATCATAGAAAGCTTGAAGCTATCCTGGAAGATTTTAACAGAAGACTTCATCTCACACCGGAAGAGGAGATGAAAAGAAAGGAAATTCAAAAAACGAAACTCAGGGGCAAGGATAAGATTTTTGAAATCTTGTCAAAATATCGTGAGCACTAACATTAATAAAATTATGAATCATAGTAGCATTATTTCCCGTGAGGGGATGCCTTTTATTATATTTCTTGGAATCCTGGTGGTTATTTTTGCCTTTGCGAGTGTAGTGTGGGCGGCGGCATTATTCTTCGTAGCCACTTTATTCGTTACCTGGTTTTTTCGTAATCCTGAAAGAACCATTCCGGTAGATCAGAAGGCAGTTCTATCTCCGGCCGATGGAAAGATTCTAAATGTGGAAGAAGTTTCAGAAGACAACATATTAAAGGGCAGATTTAGGAAAATAAGCATATTTATGAGTATCTTCGATGTTCATGTAAACAGGATACCCTATTCAGGCAGAGTGGATAGTATTGTATACAGAAAGGGGAAGTTTTTTTCCGCCAATCTGGATAAAGCGTCATCGCTAAATGAAGGAAACTCAATTCTTGTCAAGACCGATGACGGACGGGAAATCCTTACCATCCAGATAGCGGGAGTGATAGCGAGGAGAATTGTCTGCTGGGTAAAAGAGGGAATGAATGTTACAAAAGGACAGCGTTTCGGTCTTATTCGCTTTGGGTCGAGACTTGAAGTTTTTCTCCCCCTTGATTCCACCATTTCAGTAAGAGTGGGCGACAGAGTCAAAGGTGGTGAGACGCCAATCGGATATCTGACATGAATATGAAAAAAACTAAGAAAGATAATATGAAAAAAGGGATTTATATCCTGCCGAACCTTTTTACAACAGCCAGTCTCTTTTTTGGGTTTTATGCAATAGTTTTTTCGATGAGAGGAGACTTTGCCAGGGCCGCGATTGCGATTCTGGTTGCCGCTATTCTTGACGCTCTCGATGGAAGAATAGCCAGGATAACACGTACAGTGAGCAAGTTTGGTGCCGAATATGATTCTCTGGCGGACCTTGTTGCTTTTGGTGTTGCGCCCGCAATCCTTTCTTATACATGGTCGCTTTCCCCCTTTGGCAGATGGGGTTGGCTCGCTTCGTTTCTGTTTGTCGTCTGCGGGGCACTGAGGCTCGCGAGATTTAACATTCAGATTGGCATTATAGAGAGCAAGGTATTCAACGGGCTCCCTATACCGGCTGCCGCTTCGGTTGTCGCAACAGGGGTACTCCTTTTCTATTATCTGGGGGGAGCAGGTCAGCTTAATCACCCATCCATATTAATCGGTATAATAGCTCTTTCCTTATTAATGGTCAGCAATATAAAATATTACAGTTTCAAAGACCTGAATCTTTTTTCACGAAAACCATTTATGACTTTTTTCGTGATAGTTGTTCTTCTGATTATAGTTGTCGCGGAGCCTCAGATAATGCTTTTTACCTTTGCCACAGGTTATAGCATATCCGGCCCTGTGTGGAAGCTGTCGAATATTGTAAAGAAGAAGAGCTGTAAAGAAAAAACAGGAGTGCAGAAGAAGGAATTGGGAAGTAATAAGTAAGGGGTTAATTGTATGAGGAAATATAATGTGGCAGTTGTTGGCGCGACGGGTGCCGTTGGAAATGAGATGATCAAGATCCTCGAAGAAAGGGATTTTCCTGTAGACGAATTGACACTCCTCGCATCGGAGCGCTCCCAGGAAAAGATGTTGGAGTTTAAAGGGAAATCCTGTTTCGTAAAGGTGCTGGATGAAGATTCCTTTGAAGGGATAAAAATAGGTCTATTTTCGGCTGGTGGTAGTATAAGTGAACGTTTTGCGCCTATTGCCGCCAGGGCAGGATGTATTGTTATAGATAATACCAGCGCTTTCAGGATGGACCCGGCAGTCCCTCTCGTTGTGCCTGAAGTGAACCCTGAAGCTATCGGACAGTATAAGGCAAAAGGTATCATAGCGAATCCGAATTGTTCAACAATTCAGATGGTTGTGGCCTTGAAGCCGATTCACGATGTGGCTAAAATAAAGAGAATTGTTGTATCTACCTACCAGTCTGTGTCAGGAACAGGTAAGGATGCTATTGAAGAACTCGCCGAGCAGACAAAGGCGCTTTTGAGTCTTAAGGAACCAAAAGTGGAGGTGTATCCCCACAGGATTGCTTTTAACTGTCTGCCGCAGATAGACGTCTTTCTGGATAATGGTTATACCAAGGAAGAAATGAAGATGGTGAACGAAACCAGAAAGATTTTGGAAGATGATTCGATAGCCGTTACGGCGACTACGGTTAGAGTGCCGGTTTTCTATTCTCATTCAGAATCGATCAACATTGAAACTGAAAGAAAAATTACACCTGAAGAGGTTAGGGAGATACTTTCAAAGACTCCGGGGATAGTCGTAGTTGATAACCCCGCCAAATCCGAGTATCCCATTGCGATAAGTGCCACGGGCAAGGACGATACTTTTGTTGGAAGAATAAGAGAAGATAAGTCAATAGCAAACGGAATCGATATGTGGGTTGTATCGGACAACTTGAGGAAAGGAGCGGCCCTTAACGCTATTCAGATTGCCGAAGTTCTTATAAGGGAACATTTGGAGTGAGCTAAGGTTTTAGGCACTTAAATCTATGAGGATTATTGGGGGGCAGGCGAAGGGAAGGCGTATATTTGTTCCGAAGAGTCATATAAGGCCGACGTCTGATATGATCAAGGGGGCGCTTTTTGATATACTGCTTCCAATGGAAGGAAAGACATTTCTTGATCTCTTTGCCGGAACCGGAAATATAGGCCTGGAGGCGATAAGCAGAGGTGCTGTAAGAGTTGTATTTGTTGAAGTAAATCGTTCCTTGTTCGGGACTATCAAAAAAAACTTGAACGTATGCGGTTTTAATAATAAATATGAAATAATTTCCGCGTCTGTTAAAGATAGCATCAAACTGTTGAACCAAAAAAAAGAACGATTTGATGTCATATTTGCTGATCCACCTTATGAAAGGGGTTTTGTAAGGGAGACTTTGTATTTATTGAGTAACGGCAGTCTGATTTCCGAGGACGGCATTATTGTCGTGCAGCATTCCTATAGAGAAGAGCCGGACTGGAATACGGATGAATTTGTTCTAATGGATCAGAAAAGATATAGTGATACAATACTTTCTTTTTTTAAGGTGAACAAAGAGCATGGCGAGAGAATATAATGGATTCATTAACATTTCGTTGATTTCCTGAGGTTTGCAATAGGGAACTTCAAATTAAGTTGCCGAGGAAAAGGAATTATGAAGAAAGTAGCTGTTTATCCCGGTTCGTTTGATCCTATTACCAACGGACATCTTGACATAATCAGAAGGGGACTTTTGATTATTGATGAACTTATTATTCTGGTTTCTTATAATCCTCATAAAGCATTTCTTTTTTCCGTTGAGGAAAGAATTGATATGATAAAAGCGGTAATAGGTGATAATCCAAGAATCAGGATTGACAGCTTTCCGGGACTTCTTGTTGATTACGTGAAAAAAGAAGGTGCAGACGTTATTTTAAGAGGTTTAAGAGCGGTATCGGATTTTGAATATGAGTTCCAGATGGCTATTATGAACAGGAGACTGGACAGGGAAATAGAGACGGTATTTCTGATGACGGGATATAAGTGGTTTTACGCGAGTTCCAGACTTATAAAAGAAGTGGCAAGCCTCGGCGGTTCATGCGAGGGATTGGTTCCGAATATTGTTTGCAAAAAATTACAGAGGAAATATTTAAAGTGAAATTAGCATCGAGAGTAGGAAGAGTAAAGCCTTCACCGACACTTGCAATTACTATGAAGGCGAAAGCTCTGCGGGCAGAAGGAAGAGATGTAATAGGTTTCGGTGCCGGAGAACCGGATTTTGATACACCTTCTAATATTAAACAGGCGGCCATAAAAGCGATAGAAGACGGTTTTACCAAATATACACCTTCGAGCGGTATAGACGAGCTCAAAGATGCTATTATAAATAAGCTTGAGCGGGACAGTAAATTGACATACAACAGGTCGCAGATAGTGGTTTCCTGTGGGGCAAAGGATACCCTCTACAACCTCGCGCAGGCCCTTTTTGAAGAAGGGGATGAGGTTATTATTCCTTCACCATACTGGGTTTCCTATCCGGCTTTTGTGCTTCTTGCCGGGGCGACGCCTGTTATTCTTGACACGGAAGAATCTGACGGCTTCAGAATAAATCCGGGACAACTTGAGAAGGCTATCACAAATAACACAAAGGCCGTTATATTAAACAGCCCTTCAAATCCTACGGGAGTTGCTTATTCCTATGGTGAGCTTGAAGCCCTGGCAGAGGTTGTTGTTAAAAATGATATTCTTGTAATCTCTGATGACATCTATGAAAAGATTGTATACGATGATTTTCGTTTTTATAACATAGCTTCTGTCGGAGAGGAGATGAAAAGACTTACCGTAGTCGTTAACGGAGTTTCAAAAACTTATTCCATGACAGGGTGGAGAATCGGCTATGCCGCCGGTTCTGAAGATATTATCTCCGCCGTTTCAAAAATTCAAAGCCAGAACATATCAAACCCCACATCCATATCGCAGAAAGCGGCGGTAGAGGCCTTGGAAGGGAATCAGGATGCCGTAGACAAAATGGTGAAAGAATTTAAGACCAGAAGAGATTATATTGTTGAAAAATTAAAGAGTATCCCCGGTATAAACTGCATGAACCCTCAGGGCGCTTTTTATGTATTCCCCGATGTATCCTCGCTGTTCGGGATATCATACGATGGTAAAAAAATAAGCGGTTCCAGTGATTTTGCGGAGTATCTTCTGGATAAAGTGGATGTTGCCCTTGTTCCGGGAATTGCTTTTGGTAATGATAATCACGTACGCCTTTCCTATGCCACGTCGATGGAAAACATTCAAAAAGGTTTGGAAAGAATAAGTGATGCCGTAGCTAAACTTACGGCGCGGTAAGTCGCGGGTAGAACCTTTTAGATACATCGAAGCCCCACTCTCGGAGCGGGGCTTCACTATTTACTTGACCCATATCTTAATTTTACCTATATTTCCACATTCCAAATTAAATTATATTAGAGGAGGTTTAAATGAGGATTATACTTTTAGGGGCACCCGGTGCCGGCAAGGGAACTATTGCGAAGCTCCTTACCGATTTTGACGGATCAGTACAGATTTCAACGGGTGATATACTGCGCGCGGCCGTGAAGGCCGGCACTGAGCTGGGCAAGAAAGCCAAAGGATATATGGATCGTGGAGACCTGGTTCCTGACTCGCTTATCATGGATATTATGGAAGCGCGTCTGCGGGAACCTGATTGTGAGAAGGGATTCATCCTTGATGGCTTTCCAAGGACGATCAAACAGGCAGAGGAATTGAGGGATCTTCTAAAAAAATTGGATATCAAACTCGATTTGGTGGTTAATCTGGAAGTATCGAGAGATGTTATTTTAGATCGGCTTACGACACGACGAACCTGTTCAAATTCAGAATGCCAGGAGATATACAATATTAAAAGCAAACCGCCGACTCCTGATGGAAAATGCAAAAAATGCGGCAGTCCGGTCATCCAGCGGGACGACGAGACCGAAGAAGCGATTATTTATCGGCTGGAGACATACAATGAAAAGACTGCGCCGCTTATAGGGTTTTATGCGAACGAAGGAATGCTCGAAAATTTTGCTTCCACAAACAGCCAGGAAACGGTTGAAGGAATAAAGAAAAGT
>CAZZBF010000010.1:6928-17778 GCA_964652795.1 uncultured Syntrophales bacterium
CGAAAATTTTGCTTCCACAAACAGCCAGGAAACGGTTGAAGGAATAAAGAAAAGTCTAAAGTCTAAAAACTGAAACTTGAAACCTGAAACTTGATAGGTTTGCAAAAAGTCTTTTCGGAGCGAATCGAAGCATTTTGGGAAAAAGATGATGGTAGTGACCGGCGTTAAAAAAATCTGAATGTTTGAGTGCGTAAACACGAGTTTTAGATTTTTAGCCGGGCGATAACAGCATCCCCAAAATGGTTCTGAGCAAAGAAAATTGACTTTTTGCGAGCTTGTCAAACCTGAGACCCTCTTTTAACATGGTCGATTACGAAAAAGAACTTAATCCGGAACAATTTAAAATTGTTATGGCTGACAGCGGTCCCATACTCGTCATCGCGGGGGCCGGTAGCGGAAAGACCCGCGCGCTGACTTACCGGGTGGCAAGACTGATTGAATCGGGTGTGAGACCTGAACGCATCCTCCTCGCCACCTTTACAAATAAGGCCGCCCGTGAAATGCTCGGAAGAGTTGAAACGCTTACCGGTATTGATATAGGCAGACTGTGGGGCGGGACATTTCATCACATAGCCAATCTTATATTGAGAAGGAACGGTCATCTTCTCGGTTATAACAGCAACTACTCTATTATGGATAGTGAGGATTCCAGGCAGCTTATAAATACCTGTGTAACTGAGCTCGGATTCAGCGATAAGATCGAGAAATTTCCCAAAGGGAATGTTGTAGGGGATATCGTAAGCCTTTCAGCCAATACGGAAGATAAAATCGATCGGGTTATTGCCAGGAAATATCCTTATTTTGTAAACTTAATAGATGAAATTACCGAAGTTGCCTCCCGATACCGGGACAGGAAAAAAGAGCTGAATGTGATGGATTTTGATGATCTCCTTTTGAATCTAAGAAGACTACTGATCAGCAACTCCCGGGTTTTTGAAGAGTATACGGACAGGTTTTTGCATGTTCTGGTAGATGAATATCAGGACACCAACGTTATTCAGGCACAAATCATAGATCTCTTAGCCTCGCACCACAGAAATTTGATGGTGGTGGGAGATGATTCTCAGAGCATATATTCCTTCAGGGGCGCGAATTTTGCCAATATCATCGGGTTTCCCGATAAGTATCTCGACGCGATAGTGTTCAAGCTTGAAACAAACTACAGGAGCACGCCTGAGATTCTTAATCTGGCCAATAAGAGCATAATAAATAATGAAAAACAGTTTCAAAAAGAATTAAGGGCTGTGCGGTCCGGCGGGATCAGGCCGATACTTGTATCGGCAAATCATGTTATACAGCAGGCAAATTTTGTTACCCAGCGTATCCTTGAATTGATGTCGGAGGGTGTTCCCCTGAATGAAATTGCAGTACTTTATCGAGCCCACTACCATTCCATGGAGCTTCAAATGGAGCTGACCAGGAGGGGTATTCCTTTTGAGATCAGGTCGGGTATACGGTTTTTCGAACAGGCCCACGTTAAGGATGTTACATCTTTTATGAGGATTATGATTAATCCTTATGATGTGCTGGCATGGAAAAGGGTGCTCATGCTTTACAAAAATGTCGGTAAAGTTACCGCTGACAGGATATGGAAATTTGTTTCCGCCAGTTCGGAACCACTTTCCTCGGTTGCCTCAGACAACTTCATGAAATGTGCCTCAAAAACGGCAGCCCCGGGTCTGCGGAAGTTCAGAGTGATGATAGAAAATATTGCTGATTCTCCAAGTAAGGAGTTTCCATCTGAAATGATAGATATTATTCTGGAGAGCGGATACCGTGAATATCTTCAGGGAAAATATTCGGATATGGAGTCGAGAGAGGAGGATTTAAATCAATTAGGGAATTTTTCAAAGAAGTTCGGTTCCATGGAGGAATTTTTAAGCGAGCTGGCATTGATGACGAATATAGAGGCTGAAGAAGATAGAACGTATTATCAAGACAGGGATGAAGAGAGGGTTGTCCTGAGCACGATTCACCAGGCGAAGGGCCTTGAGTGGTCGTCAGTATTCATGATATGGTGCTCGGACGGGATGATTCCGCTGGCACGTGCCCTAAAGGAGGAAGACGGGGAAGAAGAGGAGAGAAGGCTCTTTTATGTGGCGGCTACAAGGGCTAAAGATCAGCTGTATTTCTGCTATCCCCTGGTCGATTACGCGAGGGGAGGCGCATGGAACGGAACCCTGAGACTTTCTCGGTTCGTCGAAGAACTGAGACCATCAGCATTCGACGCTTCGGACTGTCCTTTTGATCAGTGGGTTGTCTATAACGGGAAAGGTGAATGAGGGATAAGTTAACATATGGCAATTAAATTACGAGACGTTACTCAGGTTATCAGATCGAAAAACGCGGGATCATTCATTCTGACTTTTGACATGCTGTTCAAGGACGGCGAAGTTTATAGAAAAGTAAAAGAAAAACAGTTAATTAACAGAGATTTAATTAAGAAGCTCTATAGTGTTTCTGATGATGAAATTCTTGATGTCATCTACTTTGATGACGCGCTTGCCGTGAAGTTCAACATCAAGAGAAAAATACCTTCAGGAAATTTTGGCGACCGTGATATTTACGGGGCGCAGCAGCATGCCCCTATTCTGGATGTGGTGCTTGAACTGAACAGCGAGCGCTAACCCCGCTGCTTGCGGCGGGGTTAGAGAGCGAATAAAAACAACAATTTCCTTAACAGTAGGAGATTATTCTCCGAATTACTTCGTTCTTCGCAGCTTGCTGCGGGGAGATTCAATTATGAAAGAGATAAAAATACTTTCCCCGAACGGGATTCTTGGATACGGCTTTCCTCCGTCATCTTTTGAAGCGGGTCTGAAATTGAAGCCCGATGTTATCGCGGTGGACGGAGGTTCTACCGATCCCGGTCCTTATTACCTTGGAGCGGGTGTTTCTTTCACGACGCGAGAAGAGGTAAGGAGGGACCTTTTATATATATTGAAAGGGGCAAATTCTCTTGGTATTCCTGTCCTGATTGGAACCGCGGGAGGCGCGGGAGCCAGGCCTCACGTCGACTGGATGTTGGACATAGTTGAAGAGGTGCAAAGAGAGGAGCGGATCGAGTTTAAAAGAGCGGTTATCTACAGTGACGTTCCCAGGGAGCTTTTGCTGAATAAGCTTAACGATGGTAAGGTAAAGCCGCTGTCGGTGGAACCGCCGTTGAATGAAAAGATGATTTACGATTCCGAGAGGCTGGTCGCGCAGATAGGCGTGGAACCATTTGTTGAAGCGCTTGAAGCCGGGGCAAATTTGATAATCGCTGGGAGAAGCCTCGATGTTGCTGAATTTGCCGCCTTCCCGATATGGAAAGGTTTTCCGAAAGGACTTGCCATTCACCTCGGTAAAATTCTGGAATGCGGCGCGATCGCGTCCGAGCCGGGGAGTGGAAGGGATTGTCTTTTCGGGGTATTGGAAAAAGATCATTTCCTGGTTTTTCCGACAAATCCGGCGAGGCGGTGCACGAGGATTTCGGTTGCCGCTCACAGTCTTTATGAAAAGGAAGATCCACTGAGGCTCTGGGTTACAGACGGCTCTATCGATATCTCACAGGTGAAATTTGAGGAAGTGGATGAAAGGACGGTAAAAGTTTCAGGTTCCCGTTTTATTCCGAAAGACACAACTCATCTTAAATGTGAGGGTGTGCGCTTTATGGGATTTCGCTTCGTGTGTATTGCCGGAACAAGAGATCCTTCCTTCATTTCTTCCCTGCTGGAGCTTGAGGCACAGGTAAAAGGAGAGGTGAAAGAGAATTTCCCGGATGTGAAGGAAGGAACAGATTATTCAATCCGTTTTGTTAATTACGGGATCGACGGAGTAATGGGGGAACTTGAACCTCGCGGCAATGTTTCTCACGAAGTTGGGATAGTGATGGAAGTCATAGGGAAAAACAGGGAAACAGCGAGGACTATTCTTGCCTCTGTCCGTTCAACATTGCTGCATATCGGGTTTGAGGGGAGAAAATCGACCGCGGGAAATCTCGCGATACTTTTTTCTCCATCCGATTTCGAGGGCGGCAAGGTATATGAGTTTTCCGTTAATCACCTCATGGAGGTGGATTCTGAAAAAGAAGTTTATCAATCCTCTCTCATGTAGTTTTTTATTGCCAGAATGACATATTTGTAAAAAGTCGGTTTTACTCGCTCAGAGAGTATTTTGGGGATTGTGATGTCACCTGGCTAAAAATCTAAAACTCGTGCTAACGCACTCAAACAGTTAGATTTTCTTAACGCCATGTAACACCACCATCTTTTTCCCAAAATACTCAAATTCACTCGTAAAAAACTTTTTACAATGCTGTAAAAAATAGCCTGTTTTACTAAGGCCGATTACGCTTTGTATTTCTTTATAATATCCTTCAGAACGCTTTCCACCATCGTTTTTATCGTGTTGAGATTTTCCTCGGTGGATGCTTCAAAGCGAAGAACCAGTACAGGCTGGGTATTTGACGCCCTCAAAAGTCCCCAGCCATCATCGAAGAGTACGCGCACGCCGTCGATGTCAATCGTTTTATAATCTTTTTGGAAATGGGCCTTCACTTTTTCTACCACCTGAAATTTAATGTTATCGGGGCAGTCTACCCTGATTTCAGGGGTGAAAACGGTTTGGGGGACATCGGATAATAATTCACTGGTCTTTTTCCCTGTTTTTGAAAGAATTTCTAATAATCTGAGCGACGCGTAAATGGCGTCATCATAACCGAAGTACCTGTCGGCAAAGAACAGATGTCCGCTCATCTCACCGGCCAGCAGCGCCTTTTCTTCTTTCATCTTGCCCTTGATAAGGGAATGGCCGGCCTTCCACATAATAGGTTTCCCACCGTGCTTTTTTATGTCATCGTATAGTCTTTGAGAACATTTTACCTCTCCTATTATAGCGGCGCCGGGACTTTCCTTAAGAATAAAACGTGAGAAGAGCAGAAGAAGTTCGTCTCCCCAAAGTATTTCCCCTGTGTCGGAGATGACACCGATTCTATCGGCGTCGCCATCGTAAGCTATCCCGATATCGGCCTCTTTATCTTTAACAAGCGCGATAATATCCGTAAGGTTTTCGGGTACGGTAGGATCCGGAAAGTGATTGGGGAAGGTCCCGTCCATATCACAGTTAATGTCGGTTACATTACAGCCGAATCTTTCAAGCAGTGGAAGGGCAAAAACTCCGCCGACACCGTTTCCGGCATCCAGCACAATTTTTAATCCTTCTTTTATTTCAACATTTTCGTATAAATAATCCTGGTAGGACTTCGATATGTCTTTTTCCCGTAAGCTTCCTTCTCCGGAAGTGAATTTTCCTTCTTCCATTATTTCTCTCAATTTTTGTATCTCTTTCCCGTAGATAGTATCCGGCCCGACACATATCTTGAACCCGTTAAATTCGGGGGGATTGTGGCTTCCGGTTACCATTACGCCGCCGTCCGTATTGAGGTGTCTTATGGAAAAATAGAGCATAGGCGTGGCGCACAAACCGATATCTGTCACGTCTATGCCTGTTGACGTGATTCCACTTCTGATGGCTCCGCTGTATTCTTCGGAACTAAGGCGGCAGTCTCTCCCGACAGTCATCGTTTTTACACCGTGAGTGATCCCGTAAGTGCCGATTGCTCTTCCCAGGTTATAAACGAAGTCAAAATTCAAATCCTTTCCAACGACTCCTCTTACATCGTACTCCCTGAAGACCTCTGGATTTATCATTTCGCACCTCATAATTTTTTATTAAAAATACCATATCTACGTGTTTTACGCAACAGAAGCAGTTGTTCACAGATAATAAGATTTCAAAAGGCTGCCGGTGGTTCAAGAACTGATACCAAATGCCGCCGAATCTACATCCTGTTTGGTAAAACAGTTTGCCGCCGTGTATTATTCTGTTTGACAGTTCTTGAAAGGCATGTTACTTCTAAGCTAATTTTAGATAGGAAATTATTAAGGATTTTACATTTTCTGATAAAAAATACAGATAATTCTTAACTTATAGAGGTGTTATTATGGGTTGGCAAGATGGTGATAAAAATCCATGGGAGGGCAAAGGGCAGCCTGACTTGAAGGTTGTGATGGATACAATAAAGAAAATGATGCCGTTTAAACTTCCGTCATTTATGGGACGGCATGGACTGGTTCCCCTGTTGGTAGCGGCAGCATTTCTGTTGTGGCTGGCATCCGGTGTCTACTTCGTTGCTCCTGACGAAATAGGGGTAGTAAAAAGGTTTGGTGCGGCGGTTCGCTCCACACAGGCGGGTCCTCATTATCACCTGCCTGCTCCGATTGAAACGGTATTAAAACCAAAAGTAACTCAGGTGCGAAGAATAGAGGTAGGTTTCAGGACAATCGGCGATAAACAGAGTGGTCGTTACAGCGCGGTTCGGGCGGAAAGCCTGATGCTCACAAAGGGTGAGAATATAGTAAATATGACCTTTATCGTTCAATATAAGATAAGTGACGCGATGAATTATCTGTTTAACGTGAGAGAGCAGGACAAAACAGTAAAGGATGCGGCTGAAGCGGCGATGAGAGAGGTTGCCGGGAAGAACGCCATCGATGATATTCTTACCGTAGGGAAATTTCAGATTCAGCAGGACACCAAAATGATACTTCAAAGGATACTGGACAGTTATGACGCGGGAATACATATAGTGGCCGTTCAGCTTCAGGATGTCCATCCGCCCGATCAGGTTATGGCGGCATTCAAGGATGTTGCCAGCGCCAAGGAAGATAAGGCCAAGATGGTCAATGAGGCTTATGGGTACCGTAATGAGATTCTGCCCAAGGCAAAGGGAAAAGCATCTCAGATTACAAATGACGCCGTTGCCTATAAAGAATCAAGGATCATTTCCGCGCAGGGAGATGTGAGCAGGTTTCTGCAGGTCCTCAAGCAGTACAAGATGGCTAAGGATGTTACGAAAAAAAGGCTCTATATAGAGACGATGGAAAAGATAATGCCTTCGATCAACAAGATCGTCGTTGAGGGTAAGATAGGGGGCAATGTGTTGCCTTATCTTCCGTTGAAGAAGGAAATAACGGGAATCAATAAATAGTAAATATGCCTGCCGGGTGTTACCCGCGGGTTTTGGGAGGAAATAATGAAAAAGGCAGAATCACTTGGGCTTATTGTCGCGCTGGTCGCCGTTATGGTAGTTTCGCTTTCTGTTTATACGGTGGACCAGACAAAACAGGCTATCGTCATACAGCTGGGGAAACCGGTCGGAGGAGTTTCGGTACCGGGGCTTCACTTCAAGATACCATTTATTCAAAGGGTGGTTTTCTTTGAGAGCAGAATACTGGTGTACGACGCGCCTCCTGCCGAGATACTCACTAAAGACAAGAAAAATCTCGTGGTTGATAACTATACCAAATGGAAAATTGTCGATCCGCTGAAGTTTTACAAAACCGTGAAGAGTGAGATGGGAGCGCAGTCACGGCTCGACGATATTGTCTACGCGCAGCTCAGAGTTGAGCTGGGGAAGCACGACCTGGTGGATATCGTTTCGATAACGAGAGACGAGGTAATGAAAATAGTAAGCGACAAATCTGATTCTCACGCAAGCGGTTACGGTATAAAAGTTATTGATGTAAGGGTCAAGCGTGCGGATCTCCCCGAGCAGAACGAAAAACACGTATTTGACAGGATGAGGGCGGAAAGAGAAAGACAGGCCAAGCAGTATCGGTCCGAAGGTGAAGAAGAGTCTGTGAAGATAACGGCAAAGGCCGATATGGAAAGGACCATAATACTGGCGAAGGCGTACAGAGAAGCGGAAAAAAACAAGGGAGAAGGAGATGCCCAGGCGGTGAAGATTTACGCGGACGCCTATAAACAAGACCCGGAATTCTTTGAATTTACAAGAAGCCTGGAGGCCTATAAAAAGACGCTCAAAGAGGACACGACACTGGTGATTTCCCCGGATGTGAAATTTTTCAAGTATATTAAATAGTGACGGTATAACAAGAGTACATATTTGGTGTCGGCAAAAATTCATTGAACAAATTTTATTTTTACGGAATTAAACGCGTATAATGAAGTCCGTTTTCCCATGTATCGGTTCTTCGTTTAGTGTTTATATTCCAGTTTTATATCACCCAATTCAACCAAAGAGTTGTGTTCGATCTCTCCGTAAAAATCAACGACTGCTTTTATAGGCCCGTGGATTTTACCCTTTGCCTTTAGTTCGTATTCATGGAGTGGAGCGTAAGCTTTTACGCCCTTAGCCTCAGGATGAATTTGCTCTTCAGGATTATAGCCGGCTTCCATAGTAAGTCCCTCGGGCAGACCCCCGAACTTTTCCTTTAACTCTTCTCCAAGTTTCCTGTTAAATGCCTTGTATGAAAAGTCAAAACGGGCATTGGTAATTTCCCTAACCGACACAACCCTGACCTCCAGCTCATCGATATGCCTGTCGATAGCTTTCTTCAGCAAATCATATATACCCGCACCGACAATAAGATGAACCTGTTCTCCTCTGACATTAAGCAGGCGCATGAGCTGTCCAAACTTGCTTTCATTTTCCACATGATGTTCTTCACCGAATATTGCTTCTCCCTGAATCCCGCTCCCTTCGAGATATCCAAGTACAAAACCCTTGATAATATCCAGGGACCCCTCAATAATTACTTCGCAGTATGCTTTTATCATGACTCAATCCTTCTTTTTGGTTGTTTTGTATCCTTTCATATTATTCAGAATAAAAAACGGATAAAATCTGCGTCACATTTACCGTTTAACTATATTTTACCCGACATTATACCATTTAAAAATATAAATGTTACATCAATAAATACGGGAATTAAAACGGGGAGAAATGCGCGCTGTCGAGAAGTGACAAAAGCCCGCCTGCTGCCCGGAAACAAGCATGAAATGAAGTCCGTGGCAGGCTGTCTGAACTATTTGTTTTGAAAGTTTTGCTCTCAACATGATCGACATATCTTGAAATTTCAAAATCTCAATTAAAAACGACAAATATAAAATCTTGACAAATAATTCCAACCAAGTATTGTAAATGTCGGATTCAGCGAAGTTATAGTAACAAGATTAACCCTTTTATCACAAAGAAAGAGGGAATCATGGAAGGTTATAAATAAAACCCCGTTTCTCAGATGGAGAGATGGGGTTTGTTTGTTTTAGGATAAATATATAAGGGTGCTGACCCTATTTTTTCCTTGGAAATGAAGCTATGTTTTCACGAAAGACAATCCTTGAGACAGTTAAAGCTTTGAATTTTCAGACCCATGACGATGTGGAACGATTCAGTATTGAATTTGATATTGAAGATGTGATTTCCGGCACGTATCTGAAAGAGAAAACAACATCTATTGCCAAGCACCTTATATCGAACCCCAAAGCAATTGGGCCGAATGGGTCAAAATTGACGATCGAAATAATTGAGTACGTAATAAAGCAACACGGTGAGTTTGAGTCGTTCTCCGAAACTCATCCAGAACTTGCACATTCACTCGACAGGGATGGTTTTGAGTTGACGAATAACGGGTTAAGAAAAAAACTTCCCGTAGAATTTCCTGTAGTAGAACAAGAAGATCAACTAATCTCTCTTTTAGAAAAGTTTGGATTTGACACAGCTAAGGGTCATTATGAACAAGCAGTGGCAGCGCATGCTCGCGGTGAATGGGCAGCTGCAAATGCACAGCTTCGCACTTTCGTGGAAGAATTTTTTAACAAAACACAAACTATCGTTTGCCCTGGGCAATTCTTATCAAGCAATGAACGAAAAATTGCTCTTGCCAAAGCTGGCTTTTTCATCAAGGAATATAATGAATATCTGTTTAATGGGACAGGCTTTGTTGAAGGCTTCTGGAAACGTCTTCATCTTGAAGGGTCCCACCCTGGCCTCTCCGAACAGTCAGATTCAACCTTTCGACTTCATCTTGTGATTTTGGTTATTCATCATTTCCTTATGCGTATAGAATTAAACTATGACATGGCATAACCAGGCACTGCATTTGACGCCTAAACATCGGAGCAAGTGAGCTTTGTCGTTATCTCACCAAGTATTATGACCGAAAAACAGAACATACGCTCAAGCTTTTTAAAAGAACTAATCGATAAATCAACTAGTTGGAGAAAAGTTTGCGCAAATTATCAATATATTACAAACCCAAAAGAGTCGAAAGACGCAGGGGAATTATGCAGTATACTTTGTATAGAAAAAGAACACTTGTCTAAAGTGGCAGCCGATAGCCTTAAAATTCTTGAAGGAGAAGAAGAATTTAATTTATATTGGAAAGATTTTAAGTGGAAATTATTAGCGTATCTTACTATTCAGGATTTATTTTCCGGACCAATCCTTAAAGGAGGTAATGAACTGTCATTATTTAGACAATGGTATTTTTATTATGAGGCAAAATATATTTTAATCGAAGCAATTTTATGTGGTCTTAATGGATTCCCCGCATCACTAGGCCTATTGATGAGATTGTTCCTAGAATTCTCTTTGCTACAAAACTACTCGTTACGTAAAATACAACAGATGATGGACTATTCTGTTATAACTGACTATTTTAAGAAAACATTTAACCCAAATTGGTCAACTATAATCAAAGGATGTCTTCCTTCTGATAACTTTTGCAAGCCAATTAGAAAAAGATTAACGATTCACCTTACTGGGTTATCGGAAACATCTGCCCATCCTTACCGACCACTTCATTCCCCGAAGCATCTTGGCTCATTTATACCAGAACAAACTCTTGAAGGGTTATTTTTTTCATTCAGAATCTCTGTGGTCCTAGAGCCAGTGTTGTGGATGTATTCAGTTAATTTTCCAATGCTTTTTCATCCTGTAGATATACAAAAAAAGTTTGGTTTCAATTATCCTGTAGGCTTATTTATTGATGCAACAGGCGCAGAAA
>CAZZBF010000010.1:17788-27142 GCA_964652795.1 uncultured Syntrophales bacterium
GAATCTAGACCAGATTTGTCTGAGGATGAAATTAAGTCAACTTGGGATACAAAAAACGATGGTGAGTTTAAAGATTTGATTTTAGGGCATTGTATGCAGATGTCAAAACTTAGAGCCATAGGAGAAACAATGGCTCTCGAACCAAGAGAGGAACCTCCTTCATCAATAGATCAATTTACAAACAATTTAGCTTTCAATAAATGGCGTAAATTTTACAAGAAAATTAAATAATGCAATTTAAAAAGAGATAACCACCTCTTTAAGCGGATCTCAAGTACGCACCCGCTTAAAAGCGCGGATAAACAGGGCCTGCCCCCATTTTTTACGGACTTATTGTACATATTCGATGTCAAGTTAATTATACCGTCATATAACACGGTAAATAGACTGCATAATTCATCTTCCCCTTCCAACAATATTTTCCTTAAAAACTCTGTTGCATAGAGAATCCCAATTTGACTTACAGCTTAATAATAGCAGGCAAACCTGTCAGTTTACCTGAAAGGTTTTCCGCTGCGTTTCAAGCCTGCCGGTGAGTTCGGAGTTGTCCGCCAATAAAATTGACAAACCTTATCGATCATGTTATTGTAATACAAAATAATATCGATGGAGGTTTTGACATGCATACCGTAATCGTATCACCAAAATATCAAGTTGTCATACCAAAAGCAGTCAGGCAGGCACTGAATCTTCGCCCCGGTCAAAAAATGCAAGTTGTAGAATATGATGGGCGAGTCGAACTTATTCCGGAACGAGATATTAAAGAGCTCCGCGGGTTTCTGAAAGGCATCAATACAGAATTTGAACGAGAGGAAGATAGAGTATGAATATTGTTGATTCTTCAGGTTGGCTTGCATATTTTGCGGATGAGCCGAATGCCGATCATTTCCTAACCCCTTTGAATGACACGGCTTCGTTAGTTATACCAACGGTAACGATATATGAGGTCTTTAAGGTAGTTCTTCGAGAGTCCGGTGAGAATGAAGCGTTACAAGCAGCCTCTGCTATGCGAAAAGGAACAGTGGTGGATTTAACGGCTGAACTCGCTATTGCTGCCTCAAAACTGAGTTTGGAGCATAATCTTCCAATGGCTGACAGTATTATTCTTGCAACAGCAAAAGAAGTCAACGCTACTATTTGGACTCAAGATTCAGATTTTAAGGATATGGTCGATGTGAAGTATTTCTCCAAGAAATGAGTGAATGACCGAATGACCTACCAGCCAGTGCACCGGACCGCCAAAAACCGTGGCGGCTGATTAGCGG
This sequence comes from uncultured Syntrophales bacterium, assembly GCA_964652795.1. GTDB lineage: Bacteria > Desulfobacterota > Syntrophia > Syntrophales > JADFWA01 > JAUSPI01. Next base: position 19,054 of record CAZZBF010000010.1, read on the forward strand.
TATTGACCGGCAAAGTACAGAACAAGAAATTATTCCCCATTGCTAAGAATAAAAAGAATCCGTATGCTCCGATAGTTCCTCAGGACATCCTTTTCTACTGTATTGAGGTTGCGATATGTGATCACTTGATTAATTAGATAGGAAAGGGAACCCCCATATCTTCACCGAGTTTAGCGAGTAGGTGGGCATCTTCTCCTCGAATGGGGCAGCCTTCTCTGAGCCGTTTTTGTTTTTGTCGCCACTCGGGTTCGCCCGGGATTAGAATTTCTTCCACACCCGGCGCTGTCGGCTGGCTTTTAAGATCGGCAATAAGTTCATCCATACCCTTCTTGAACTCTTCCACCGGAAGGAAAGCCGAAATATCGATGGCCTGTAAATAATGACCCGTGAACGTCTTATTTTGCCAGTCGTCAAACTTTCGTATGATGTGGGCGCCATAGGGCATTCCGGTCAAACGACTTGAAAAAATTTCAATCATCAGCCCCAAAGCATATCCTTTGGGGCCGCTCATTGGTACCACGGCGTAGAATAAATAGGGTCAGCGCCCATTTTTATTAAAAATAATATTTTTAAAAAACTGCCGCTGAAAAGTACATTTTGTGAAGAAGAGGGATGAACCATGGATACAAAACTCCTGATAATCTCATTTGCTGTTATAGTGATCGGTCTCATCATTCTATTTGGAAGACGTATTCGTGGACAGCACGGATCTATCAAACCGAACGGAAAGGTTACGGAAAGCTTTGAATCATATGAGGTTAAACCGGATTTGATCTATTATTTCAGCGGTGCGGAAATGGCACCCACTGCTGTAATTGGTGTGGATAAAAGATTGACTCTCAATTCAAGACTATGGAAGAGGATAGATGTAACCCAAACAGAGTTTAAGTTTCTGGTTCAGAACATGAAGGCAAAGGTGTCTGAGCGCGATGAAATTCTTCATGGATTCGATATACTCGACAACACGGGAAAGTATATAGGTGAATGGTTTTCAATATTGGGCATTCATGCGGTTATAAAAATGGGGAAAGATAATGAAGTGATGATTACAACACCCCCAATCGATACGTACAGGGACGAAAATTGAGAGAAGGTTCAGTGCCGTGACCAACGGCTTCGAAGAATGATTCAATCGAACTGTCCTTGATGAGTTCCTCTAAAAATCAAAAATGACAAATAAATTGGCGGAAGTGCATGGAATAAATAGGGTCGAATAAATAGGGTCAGCGCCCATTTTTATTTAACTGCACTCAAAACGGTAATTGGAAGCATCGTTGTATATGGTATGGATACGGTTGTCGTTGGCTTAAAGAGTGACGTTAAGGCACGAGGTTTGGGGTAGGTTATCTATTTTTGATATCGGGGAGATCCATGCCTTTGCATATTTTCTGGCGAGCTTGTCCGGGATTTCAGAGTGTCTCGGAACAGTCTCTAAAGCACCGGTAATGGGATTGATCTACAAAGAATGGGAGTCTCCTTGGTAATAAATGAGGTCGGACCAAGCTATCATATTGATATTTAAGCAATACCATTTCATAAATACGCATTTTTAGACCTTACAATATCATTTTTAGTGTCAAAATTGACCTGATAAGACATAGCCGATTCCCTTAAGAAATAAGCGACTGTTCCCGATTCCATAATCAGATAGAAACAATCAAACGACGGAATGCTTTACATGCACCCCTCAAATAAACCTTCCAAACAGTCTAATTAATGTGTATAATATGAACAAATAATACACATGAGAGGCAAGAAATGAGAACGAATGTAGTCATTGATGACGATCTAATGGAATCCGCCCTTAAGGTATCCGGCCTGAAAACAAAAAAAGATGCCATAGAAGAAGGCTTAAAGTTGCTGGTGCAAATAAAAGACCAGGAAAAAATCAAGGGTTTTCGAGGGAAACTCAAATGGACTGGTAGTCTCGACGAGACGAGGTTAGACAAATGATTCTCGTAGATTCCTCTGTCTGGATCGACTACTTCAACGGCAACAAAACGGCACAGACGGACTGGCTGGATTCTTCACTTGGAAATACACCAATCTTAATGGGCGATCTCATCCTGACCGAGGTACTTCAGGGATTTCAACGCGATAAGGACTTCAAGATTGCAAGGGATCTTCTTTTACGCATTCCATTTATACCAATGGGAGGAAAGGCATTGGCTTTAGAAAGCGCGATGAACTATAGACTTCTGAGGAGGAAAGGCGTAACTGTGAGGAAGACCATAGACGTCATGATTGGAACTTTCTGTATCCATTACCGGCTACCATTGCTGCACGACGACAGAGATTTCGATCCGATGGTGAAGTTCCTTGGACTTGAGACAGTCGACACATAACCGGCGTTTCACTTGATAGTCCCCAAAAAACAAGTTTCCCGGAAAGCTTTTTGCGTTTCACAAATTGGCAGTTTATAAGTCGCCCATCGCACTATTGAGGTGCGATGGGCGGCAGTCTTGACGAGCGTGTTATTCTGTCTTTACTTGAATTTTCTTGACGGCGGCTTTAGCCTGTTCGGTCTTGGGAACGGTAATGTGAAGGACACCTTTCTTGAATTTCGCGGTTGCCTTATCCGTGTCAACAACCTCAGGAAGCGGGATGACACGCTGAAACGAACCGTAGCTTCGCTCCGAATGCCAGTAATTTTTCCCCTTCTCTTCTTTTTCTTCCTTCTTTTTTCCTTTAAGAGTCAGTGTGTTACGTTCAAGCATTACATCGATATCCTTATCATCCATTCCCGGAAGTTCTGCCGTCACGGTGAGTTCCTTGTCGTCTTCTTTTACGTCGATATGTGGAGCGAATTTGTCTCGCCACTCACCGAAAGGTTCCGCCGCGAAATCACGGAAGAATGAATCAAACATATCGTTCATCCGCCGTTGCAGGGCGTAGAACGGATGTTCCTCTTCACGCCGCGCGGAAACGCGACGTTCTCCTCTGCGGGTTGGTATCAAATCTCTCAATGGCATAATGTTCACCTCCTGTTAACCGGTTTTAACCTTAATTCTTTTCGGTTTTACCTGTTCGGCTTTGGGAAGTACCAGCCGCAATACGCCGTTTTTGACGGTCGCCTCGATCTTGTTCTGATCTATTTCATCGGTAACTCTGAATGTGCGCCGGTAATCGCCGATACTATACTCGGCATACGCGACCCTGTAATCCTCATGATAGGCCGTATCAACAGTGCCGTAAATTGTTAAAACACCCTTTTCGAGTGTAATATCCACGTGCTGTTCATCGACACCGGGCATATCGGCAACCAATATGATTGAATCTGTTTTCTCGATTATATCGGTACGGGGTATGAATGCCCGTCGAGCACGGGTGCTTTCCGCCTGTAACGGCCTCTGTTCTTCCCGAATTTCAAGCTCTTTTCCCGTTTCTGCCATGCCAATCACCTCCTTCGTTACTCACTCTTAATGACGATCTTCCTCGGCTTGTCTTCTTCGAGCCGGGGAAGTGAGATGTTAAGAACACCTTTTTCGTATGAAGCTTTCACCTTGTTTCCGTCGACCCTGAAGGGTAGCCGTACATTTCTCTTGAATGTTCCATGTGGCCGCTCCTGCCGGTGGTAGCTTTCTTTTTCGCCAAGTTCTTCAGGAACTCTCGATCCGCTCAGCGTCAGAACATCGCCTTCAACGGAAATGTCGATGTTTTCCGGAACGACACCCGGTATCTCCGCGGTTACCAGCGCTTCGTCATCTTTCGACCAGATATTGATCGCAGGAAATCTTTGGGAATAGGGAATGCTGGTACCCGAGAAGAGACGCCCCACTTCCCGCTGCATGCGGTCAAGCTCAAGCCACATATCTTGCATCCAATCAAATTCTCTAAATCCCGGTATCAACATACGCGTTGCCTCCTTTCCTTTAAATAGTTAATAAAACATCCGGTGTTCAAAAAGGTCATATATCAATTTAAAAGTCAACATCATGATATTATTGATATATTTTCCTTTTATAAACATAAAATAAACATAAATTTTAGCTTGTCAAGTGAAGAAAAAATAAATTTTATAAGCGGCGGTTAAAGGTCGGTTATCAGGAATCAAGTCTGCTATTGACCCGTGTTAGATAGAATGTTACATAACGAACTATATCCCTTTATTTTATGCTCGATACCTTTATGTGTAAGTCACTCCGGCGGACGGCTATTAGTTGCTGTTGAGCCTCGTTATGGAAAAAAAAGATTTAAAATGAAAAAATTCAGTATCGCGGCCATTATCATTCTTCTTATGTTCCCGGGTTCTACGGTATACGCGCGGACGGGGTCGATAGCTGTAAAAGTAACCGGAATAAATGTAAAAGAAGGTGGTAAAGTTAAAATCGGCATTTATGATTTTAAAGAATTTCCTGTTGTTGGTAAGGAAGTGGATGGAATCGGCCTCGAAGTAAAAGAAACCTCGGTTACTTATCTATTTAAAAATATTCCTGTCGGCAAATATGCCATAGCGGTTTTTCAAGACGTAAATATCGATGGCAAACTCAATAAAAACCTGTTTGGTGTCCCGAAAGAGCCATACGGGTTTTCAAATAATAAATACGGAATGTTCGGACCACCTGATTTTAAAGATGTTTGTTTTGAGGTAAAGGAAGGGAAACCAATTTCCATAGAGATTAATTTGAAATAGTTATGAATCTTATAATAAGACTTATCCCGTTCGGCGCGGTAATATCACTGAACATATTCGTGCAGGCCGCCCGGTACGAAGCGAATATGCTTGTACCCTGCATCCTCACTGTGGTTTTCATACTTCTAATAAATTTGTTTGTCGCGTTCATTCTGAAAAGGAAGGATTATTTTGTTTTTGGAATTTCCGGAGTCGCCTTGATTGGTTCCGCTTCAGTTTTTTTGTTTCCGCAAATAGGTCAATTTTATTTAGAACATGTTATCGAGGGTTTGTATTTAGGTTTGTTCTTAATGGCAGTTGTCCCGTTGCTTGTGGGAATTAAACCTTTCACTTTTTTTATTTCAGCCAGGAAATATCCGCGGGTAATAGTAAATTCCGAAAATTTTTTAAAACTGAATAATTTGATGAGCGCGCTTTGGGCTTTTCTGTTTCTCTCCGGTATCATTTTCACGGCTATCCCGTATACCGGTGATGAAACCACGCAAACAATTATCGCGACACTCGTTCCTATAATAATTCTGGTCGGTGTTGGAATTCCTCTAAGTAAATATTTGCCTGACTATTTAACGCAAAATGCTCCCGGAGAAGCGATTAAATTTTCATCCCTTGCCGAAGCGGGAGAAGCAATGCCTTATGGCTTAAGTAAAGAGCTGTCCAGAGGATTGAATACGGTTGTACAATTTGAACTAACGGGAGAGGAAGCCGGAACGGCGCATATAATTATAAAAGATCAAAAATGTGAATTCAAGCAAGGAGCGCATCCGAGTCCGGACACCATAATAAAAGCCGACTCGAAATTGTGGCTGGATATTGTAAATAATAAAATTTCGGGTGACAAGGCATACATAAATAAGATGTTTGAAATTGAAGGTGACCCGGCCATCATGCTGATTTTTTCCGATTTATTCGCGCCGAAAAATATGCAGGATGTCGCGAAGTATGAGCCCAGAAAAATTGACTATGAATACAAAAGCTTTGAGCCCGGAAAAATAAAGAATATAGTGGTTTTTGACGGAGGGCCGCGTGGCAAAGAATACAGCAAAACCTCTTTCATGGTTGATAATTTTATTGCCGGAACGGAAAACGCCGGGGCAAAAGTTGATTATTTCAAACTGAAAGACCATAAAATCAATCATTGTATCGGTTGTTACACTTGCTGGACGAAAACGCCCGGCGAATGCGTATATAAAGATGACATGACAGTGCTTAGAAAAAAATATAGAGAAGCGGATCTGATAATATTCGCGTCTCCGCTTTATATTTTTAATGTGACCGGAATTTTAAAAGATTTTATGGATAGATTATTGCCTGTTTTAAAACCTTATATGTTGCTTGATGAAAAGGGATATGTAAAACATTCTGATCGTTTTCCTGAAAAGGGTGAACAGGGATTTGTAGTATTTAGCGCTTCCGGCTTTCCCGATGTAGAACATAATTTTGACGGTCTGCAAGAAATGTTCAGACTTTGGGATTCGCATAATGAGCATACGCACCTGATGGGGGAGTTTTATATGCCCGCGGCTGAAATAATTACACAGCCTGTCTATGAAAACCGCCGTAAGATGATTGCTGAGGCTTGTTGTAAAGCGGGTAAAGATGTTATAGAAAAAGGAACAATTGACAAAGAGTATATGCAAGCGGTTTCGTTCCCGGGAGTAACCCGCACGCGATTTCAGAAGCAAGCTGATTATTTTTGGGAAAAGTTAGACGGAAAAGCGAGTTATTTGAAAGAAGTTTCAATATTAAAACGATAATAGGGTACTTGGGGGTTTTAACCCTTCAAACTTCGCGCCAAATTTTGCGCGGTTCCGCTCATACAACATATTGGGCGGCTAAAAATTTGTGACGCAATATATTGACAAAGTATAAGGTGTTATGTTATCCGAAACTTGTAAAGTATCTTAAGGAGGCGGGGTATTGATATTTGTTCCGGCTGAGAAAGAAATTTTTAATGCCTGCCGGGTATTATTCGGTCCAAACGTTTTCGTTTCGATTGATTTTTTAAAATATTTACAACCGGAAGGATTGAAAACCGCCTTTAGAAAAAAAGTACTTGAAACCCATCCCGACCGGGCGAAGGTGGTTGGAATCGATGACGCGGACATAATGAATGAACGCTTCAGAGAAGTCGTTCATGCTTACGAAAAGCTGAGCCCGCTCATAGAAGCTGAAAAGAGATATATTCTAAGACGAGGGTGTATTAAAACAAATTTATGGCGGGAAGCAAAAAAGGAAAATGTCGATCATTTTTATGAAGGTGTTTTCCCTAAACGAAAACTGTTAATCGGTCAATTTCTGTATTACTCAGGCGTTATTTCCTGGAGAACTCTTATAAAAGCTATAATTTGGCAGAGAAGACAGCGCCCGTCCATCGGTCAGATCGCGCTGGATTGGGATTTGCTTTCGTCTTATGAAATAAGAAGAATTCTGGCGACTCGAGATTTCGGAGAAAAATTTGGTGAGTGCGCCTTGCGAAAAGGATATATAACCTCTTATAATCTCATGGCCCTCCTGGGAAAACAAAGAATACTGCAGCCCCCCATAGGTGAACATTTTGTGGAAAGAAATATCCTTTCTTCTATGGAGCTTGAGAGGATGGTAGAAAAACTTCAAAATCACAACAGAAAATGTTTCGGTGCAGGATTTAAAAGATAAAGCCGCGAAGGTTTCTGTTAATATCTTACCTGTAATGACGGAAGTTGGTATTTAAAAGCGTACCTGAGATATTTTTCATGTTTTCTGCCAGAATCCCTTCCGGTTGTGTTGTTATTACAGGTATCAGGCTTCTGGCACTCTTCTCTATCTCTGATTGATGAGGGACTCTTCCGAGATATTCTATCCTTATTGAAAGCAATTTCTTTGAGACATCGCGAATCCGGTTAACTACTTGAGTTACATTACAGTGATCAGTGGTCTGGTTTACTATCAGGTGCGGATTGAAAGTGGAAACTTGCTTGCGTATCAGAGAGAGACTCCCGGGGTATTTTTCCTTAACCCGTTCAATCAGTTTATCCATGGTTTTAACTTTTGATCCGTTTGGCGACATTGTAGCCTCTTTGATGAGCTCTTCCAGCCCGGCATTTCTTCTTTTTCGGTATGGAGATTCTGCTCCGAAAAGCCTGTTCAATTTTCTAAAAAGGCTCGCCTTGATAAAATTGTAGGCGTCTAAATAGGATGCGGGATCACATGTTGTCAAAACAATTCCATGATCCGCTATGAGAAAAAAGTCAATAGTATTGTATGAGGTGCCCGCTCCAAGATCAAGAACGATGTAATCGGCATCGATCTTTTGTATGGCTTTCATCAATTTCAGTTTTTGAGAGAAGTTGATATTTGACGAGCCCAATTGTGAACTGTCGCCTCCAATCAGGAAAGGACCGTATTTGCTTCGCACCATTATTTGTTGAAGCGCGGCAACCTTTTTACTCAAAAAATCGTTAATGTTATAGTTGAGAA
>CAZZBF010000010.1:27152-58310 GCA_964652795.1 uncultured Syntrophales bacterium
TTCACCAAGATATAGGTGAAGGTTGGCTCCTCCGAGATCAAGATCGACGGCAACTGTTTTTTTGCCCCTTCCTGAAAGAAAAACCGCGAGATTTGTGGTAAATATACTTTTACCTATTCCGCCTTTCGCGCCTGATACGGCGATTATTTTTGCCCGCCTGGTGCCTTGTTCGACAAGGGAGGGCGTTTTTTCCTGAAGATGAGCACTCAGAAGCCGATAGGCATACTGGACTTTGACGAACCGTTCTTTTCTTTTGTAAATAACTTCTTGCGGTTCGTTGTAATGAAGATCCGGATGATATATTTTCGCTTTTCTTCTGAAGGCGTCTTTTACTGAAGAGATGTTCAGACTTTTAATAAACTCGTCATCTCTCGCGTGTTCAGCGGTAAACAGGTATGAACAGGCGAGCCGGATATTGTTTAGTTCTGATTGCCGTAGGTTTTTGAAAGTAGTCACCGTGCAATAAATCCTCTTGTGATTTTTTAGATGTTCGCGACAACAATATGCCGGGCATTTTATTATATTTCCGATTATTCGGCCCGGAGCAATACGATGTATATTCCATTCTATGAGAAAGCAAACAGTATGCCAAAAAACGTAATTTAGGGAAAAGGGATTATACTTTGAAAAGATAACATGCTTAACGATTGCTTGAGGTTATTCCTACAGTCAGAATCAGCACATTATAATATCGGATGTCAGCCTAAAGTACTTGAGTTTTTCTTGATCTACTCCCGAAAAAGCAAATACACCTTTAAGCCGCCATATGAAGTGAAAAACAAGCGCATTATTTTCCGAATCACTTAGTTTTCCTTTGAGCGGGTCCTGGAATTGTGATTCAGGTTACCTACGGATTTACGGTTGTCAGATACTTGAACCCGCCATCCTTTACCTGGAGTATTACCGTGCTTTTTATCGCATTTCCATCGTCACCTATGGTGATATTCCCGGAAACCCCTTTAAATTCTCTCGTGTCCGCCAGAGCGGTTTTAATTCTGCTTCCTCTTGTTGATTTAGCCCTTTCGATGGCATCTAACAAAACAAAGTAGGCGTCTGCCCCTAACGCGTCAAAGGTACCGACTTCTCTTTCGTTTTTAGTTTCAAAGGCTTTAATATATTTTTTCGCGAGATCGGTTTCTGCCCCTTCTCTGGCAAAATGCCAGGTGAGCGTAAGTCCCTCAACATCCTTTTTGCCGATTTCAATGAGTTCCTTGGCCCTGGCGCCATCAGCCGACAGGATAGGAATTTTCATTCCAAGTTCGGCGGCCTGTTTGCATGTCAGAGCGTCTTCGGTGTAATAGTTTGGCAGATAGAGAACATCCGATTTTGCCGCCATGATGGCTGAAAGCTGTACCGTGAAATCCCTGTCTCCTTTCTGACAGTACGTTGTCGCGGCGATTTTGCCGCCCATATTGATAAAGCTTTTAACAAAAGAATTGGAAAGATCTGTACAGTAGTCCTGAGCGATATCGATCATAACGGCCGCTTTCCTCGCTCCCATGATATTGTACGCGTATTTAGCGGCTGCTTCTCCCTGGAATGGATCACTAAAGCAAACCCTGAAAACATAAGTTCTGTTTTGAGTTATTATTGGATTTGTAGCTGAAGGTGAGATGATCGGTATCCTTGCCTTTTCGGCAATTTGCGCTCCTGCCAGCGTATTTTCATTGATAGCTTCCCCTATTATCGCGCAAACTCTGTTCTTTTTTATTAATTTGCTGACGGCATTAGCCGCTTCGGTTTTGTCACTTTTGGTATCGACCAGAATGAGTTTCACTTTCTTGCCGAGAACGATGGGTTTTATTTGGTTGGCTATTTTTATACCCGCCCATTCCGTCTGCCCATAAAGTTCTGACGAACCTGTCATAGGCAGGAAAACTCCGATTGTAACTGTGTTTGAACTTTTCGCGGCTGGAGCAACTCCGGAAAAATAAAAAATTGAAGACAAAACCAGAAACCAGACGAATAACTTTTTAAACTGCATTTTTCATCTCCCAAATTGGTAAATTGAAAATAGCCTTTGAACTGAACTACGAACGCGTACCCCGCTGCTTGCCGCGGGGAGAAAACTGATCTTTTACGAGTGCGTCACAATTAAATATGGCAAAAAGCTGTTCCTGTCAACCACTAACAAAAGGCACTGTTTTCCGCGCGGCGCTGTCTTAAGCTTCAATTCGCGTTCTCATCGAGAAAATCAATTACTGTCAAATTAGCCGGCATTTCGTCGTGTCGCTTGCCTGTCCCGTCAACTTTCATGATTTTGAGGGGAGTATGGGGCGTTTTAAGCTCCGTGGCGAGATTGTCTGCCGACTTAACACATCCCTTGAGTATGAATGAGTCAATTACATAAGGAATTCCGCTTGATGCCAGAGGCATAGGGTTGTCCATGATATGAAAATGTAGATGCGGCCCATCGCTGTTTCCCGAATTTCCCAAAAGTCCGAGTACCTGCCCGCGCCTTACATGATCTCCCTCATTAACTCGAATGGTATTCGGTATCATATGGGCATATAGGACGAAACGCCCGTTGCCTATATCTTGAACAATACTGTTGCCGTCGGCATGTTCCAGGGTGAGATCGGTAGGAAACCCTCCGGGAACACCGTCCGGCAGACTGTTCTGTACATGCACTATCGTACCGTCCGCGACGGCAAATATTTCCTCTCCGTACTGCGGGTAACTTTCGTTCTTTTTAGGGTCTCCGGTAACCATTTTGTTATGTTCGTCGAGCTTAATCCAGTCAATCGCGTATCGCTGGGCGACGTGCCAGCGCCCATTAATCGGCAGGATGGCATTCCGATGATATGAATCACAGCAGGCGGCAACTGTTACCCACCGCTCACCTTTGACCGGAGAAGAAATAACCGCCGTTGGATCGGCTATAACCATCGTTCGGGCAACACGTTCAACAAGTTTACCGGGGAAATACCTGCTCTGCTTGTCAGTTGTTATGATAACCATGTGTTCGAGGTATTGCGGAATGTCACGTAAGGATTCGAAGATGAGATTGATTTTCACAATACACGTTTGAGCGGCTTTCAGAGTCGTAGTGGGTTCGGCGGAACCGGTAAAATACATATTTGCTTTGAGTCCATCTGTGGAAAGAATTGCTATGGATTTATCATTTCTTTCTGGATCACGAATTTCTATGGATTCGATTGTGGTATCGGATTTTGCCGCGTTGGTTACGACCAGCTCATATGCTAAATGGAAAGACCCGTCGGTTTGCTTTCCTGGGATCGGAGTATCGAGAACAGATACCAGAACAGGGGTTAACTGTCCCATCTTGTATTCAGGAGAAATTTCCTGTATGGGTTTTAAAGGAGCCTGCGATTTTACGCATCCCGCAAAAAACAGCCCCGCCAGAATAAGGCCTATTACATAAAGATATTTTTCCCTTTTCATTATATCCCCCTTTTTTTACGAACTTGTCAAATTTTTTTAATTTCCGGGTAAACGTTTCCCGAATTTATAAATATTGACGACTCTATTTGGACTTTTTCCGTAATATTATTTTAATCGGCACATAATCAAAACCGAATTCTTCTCTTATTTTGTTAGTCAGGTAGCGCTGATATGAAAAATGAACGGCTTTCGGTTCTTGGACGAAAAAAACAAATGTAGGAGGTTTTACGGATGCCTGAGTAACATAGCTGAAATTGTGTGCCTTGTGCTGATAGCGTGGAGGAGGATTTATTTCAAGAAAATTACGTACCTTATCATTTAATATGGATGTCTGAACCCTTCTGGTGTACTGGCCGTACGCTGTTTCGATTGTATCAAATATCTTGATAACCCTCTGGCCGGTGAGGGCTGAGACGAAGAGTGTCGGCGCGAAATTGAGAAATTTCAGCTTTTCTTTAATATTTCTCACGTAGTTTCCCAAGGTGCTGTTATCTTTTTTAATGAGATCCCATTTGTTGACAACGATGATACAGACAACTCCACGCTCAAAGGCGATGCCCGCGATCTTTGTGTCCTGGTCTGTTATTCCCTCTTCCGCGTCTATCAATATTAACGCGATATCGCTTCTGCTTATGGTTTTGAGCGCCTGAATGACGCTGTATTTTTCAAGGGTGACGCTTATTTTGCTTTTCCGCCGTATACCCGCGGTGTCGATCAGAAGATATTTCCGTTCATTCAACTCAAAAGGGGTGTCTATGGCGTCTCTCGTCGTTCCGGGGAGGGGGTTTACGATAGTCCTCTCATAACCCAGCATCTTGTTAATGATAGAGGATTTTCCGACATTCGGTTTTCCTATAACGGCGATTTTTATTCTATGTTCATCTTCACGAACGGCATCTATGACGGGGAGGTATTCTGCAACGTCGTCCATCAGTTCACCGACACCCACCCCATGCTCGGCGGATATGGTGTAAAGTTTTTCAATCCCAAGCCGGTAGAATTCATAAGCGAATACCTCGTGTTTGGGGCCATCTATTTTGTTGATTACAAAGAAAGCCGGTTTTTCAACCTCTCGCAAGAGCTTTGCGATTTCTACATCCGACGGCGTAAGGCCCTCTCTTCCGTCCATGAGAAAAATAATAGCATCTGCCTCCTCTATGGCAAGATTGGTCTGTTCGCGCATCTGGATGAGAATTTTTTCCCTGGAGACGGGTTCGAATCCCCCCGTGTCTATCAGGATGAAATCCCTGCCGTGCCAGGTACAATCCTCGTAATTTCTATCCCTTGTGGCACCCGGCTCATCGATTACGATAGCCTTTTTCCTTTTGGACAGGCGGTTAAAGAAGGTCGATTTCCCAACGTTCGGCCTTCCTATTATTGCGACTATCGGTTTCAATCGGCAACCTCTTGATAGCATTGAAAATAGGTTTTTTTATTGCTCAAAACATTTTTTCGACCATTCTATATTTCGCTTTGCTGCAAATCCAAAACTCGCGCTTTGCGCTCAGACATTGAATTTACGGGCGCTACGCTTCGATCAAGAATGGTTAGCGAAAAAATCTTGATTCGCTTTCTCAAAACCATATTTTTCAGTTTTTTAAAGCTCTACTCGTGTCAGTTTATAGTTTAAACTTATCAGTATCCGAATTCCTTCAGCATCTTCGCGTCTTTAGTCCAGCCCTTGCTGACTCTGATGAAGAGTTCCAGATATATTCTGGCGGCGAAAAATCTTTCCATTTCCAGCCGTGCCTGTCTTCCAATTTCTTTCAGCATGGAGCCGTGTTTTCCGATAAGTATCCCTTTTTGCGATTTTTTTTCCACATTGATAGTAGCATGGATTCTGATCAGATTTCTACTTTCATCTTCTTTAAAAGAATCGACAATAACGGCCGTGGAGTAGGGTATCTCCTGATGGGTTAAGATAGTTATCTTTTCCCTGATTATTTCGGCGGCGAGAAATCTTTCGGATACGTCTGTTATCATATCATCGGGAAAGTATTTCGGGCCTTCGGGGAGGGTATCCCATATCATATCGAGAAGGATGTCGAGACCATCGCCCTTTAATGCCGAAATGGGTATAATCTCTCTGAATTGAAAAAGATTCCTCATCTCATCTATAAGCGGTAGGAGCATTTTCTTTTCGACGCTGTCTATCTTATTAATGGCAAGGATGACCGGGACTTTTACACCCTGCAGTGATTTTATAATAAAAATATCATCGTCATGGATTTTCCTGCCGGTTTCGACGAGCAGGAGCATTAGATCCATATCTCCGAAAGTGTCAACGGCGGCGTTTACCATATGTTTGCCGAGCGGTGTCGTGGCCCTGTGTATCCCCGGTGTGTCGAGAAAGATAAACTGTCCGTTTTCAAGGTTTTTGATGCCGGTTATCCTGTTTCTCGTCGTCTGCGGTTTATGAGTGGTAATGGCTATCTTTTCCCCCATTATCCCGTTCAGGAGGGTTGATTTTCCAACATTGGGTCTTCCTATAATCCCTATGAAACCTGATTTAAACAATTATTCTCTCCGTTTGAAAATTTTTAACGGGCCTAAAGCCCTGCAAAACATAAAGGTAAATATCGAAGCTTGCTCATATAACCGCGCCGATATTATTTTTTAGATTTTCTCAACGCCGGTCACTACCATCATCTTTTTCCCGAATTGCTTCGATGACTTGCGTGATTCTTCGAATGCGCTCCAAAAAAACTTTTTGCGAATTAGTCACTTATAGCTGAACGCTTTTTCTCATATGTCTTTTCACGGGCGTTCATTACAAGCGTTCCTCTTTCCTGGCCGGGGTTGGTTTTTACCGAAATTTTTGTCAGTTTGAATCGCCCTTTCAGTGCCGATAAATTCTGGTTCCTGAGTCCGCGGAAATTTGAAACATCTCTTGGAGAAAGAGTAAACGTTATCTCCTCATCTCTGAATCGGGTTCGTTCCAGGAGAGAAGATGCCATATCTAAAAAGATAGATCCTTCGACGAGTGATCTGAACGCTGGATGAAATGGCCCCGCTACAATACTGCCGTTTTCTTCCATCTCCGGAGTCGCCTGAAGACCGAGCCGTATAACGGGAATATCAGCTTCTTCAAATTTCATGAGCGCGTATTTGCAATATTCGATCGCGTCGCCGATGGAAATCGGGTGGTAATCTCCATTGCGGTAAGACTCTGCCAGGTCAGTATTACTGAAAACAATAGTCGGATGAATTCTCACTGTATCGGGGTGGAGCGCTATGGTTTCATCAACGGTGTATTCAAATCTGCTTTTGGTGTCTCCGGGAAGTCCAACCATGAGATGCATGCCCGTCTCGAACCCCCTTTCTTTAAGAAGCATTATTCCGTTCTTCACATCCGCGGCTGAGTGTCCCCTTTTAGAAAGATTTAAAACTTCATCCACCATTGACTGAGCGCCGATTTCCACAGTCCTGACATAATATTTTTCAAGCAGGCTCAAACTTTCATTATCGATGAAATCGGGTCTGGTGGAGATCCTGACGGAGTTTACCAGCCCTTTTTCTATGAAGTGCCGCGCGAAACCTAAAAGTCTGGTTTGATGGTTTCTGTCGATGCCGGTAAAGTTGCCGCCGTAAAACGCTATCTGGATGTTATCCGCCTTTCGTCGATTATTGTTGAGGTACCCGTGCACGGTTTTCCTGAATGCGGTTTCCGTTATTCTGTCGGGGAAATCACCGGCAGTGATTTTTTCATTACAGAATACGCACCGGTTCGGGCATCCGCGGTAGATAACGAATATGGGAATTATAAATCGCATCATTTCTTTTCCAGTTCTTCTAAAGCCTTCTTTGCCGCTTTCTGCTCCGCGTCCTTTTTATTTTTTCCTTTGCCGGTTGTTTTCAGTATGCCTGGAATGACCAGTTCCGTCTGAAATATTTTATCATGATCGGGGCCGGATTGGTGAATTAGAGTGTATTCCGGTGTTACTTTAAATCTATTCTGGCTGATTTCCTGGACGTAGGTTTTATAGTCCCTGTAAATGGTCTGATTGACCCCGTTTTTGATTAAGGCCTGGAATAGGTCGGTTATAAGCCCGTAGGTTTTTTCGTATCCGGAATCAAGATATATCGCGGCCATAAGCGCCTCGAAGGTATTTGAGAGTATGGAGCGTTTATTCCTGCCGCCGGAGGATTCTTCCCCCTTACCAAGCAGGAGAAAATCGCCGAGGTCGAAATTTTTTGCCAGTTCGGAGAGCGCCTGTTCGTTGACCAGAGATGCCCTCAGTTTTGAAAGTTGCCCCTCTGTATAATCCGGAAAGTTTTTCATCAATATATCGCTGATACATAGTTCAAGCACGGCGTCTCCCAGAAACTCGAATCTTTCATTATCCTTATACAGAGCTTCCTGGTTCTCATTCGCATACGATCGGTGCGTGAGGGCATTGTCTAAGAGGCTGATATCGTTAAAAGTGTAAGAAATTCTTTTCTCGAAGTCTCTGAGTTTTTCAGTTCTATCTTTATCCATGCGTGATTTTCCTTCCGAGTAGTTTTGCTCCGTTTCTCTTATCTGCTATGATATCAACGATATCGTTGGCAAGATATTCGGTGTTTCCTGCGATAAGAACAGGTATGTAATTTTCTGAAAACCCTTTTTGCAGTCCGGTGTCCCTGTCTTTTTTGCTTTCAATTAAAACAGAGAGCCTCTTTCCTATAAATCTTTCAGAGAATGCCGCGCGTTTTCTCTCTCCGAGCATTCTAAGTATCTTCGCTCGTTCCTTTTTAACACCCTCCGCGACTTCGCCGGGTAGGTCCGGCGATCGCGTGCCGGGGCGGTTGGAATATGGAAATACATGGAGGTATGCTACAGGTATTTCCTTGATAAAGGCTACGGTATTTGCAAACTCCTTTTCCCCCTCTCCGGGAAAACCGACCATGACATCTATACCCAGGGCTATGTCCGGCATTACGTTCAGAAGTTTTTCTATGAGGTCTCTGAACAGTTTAGTGTTGTAATCCCTTTTCATGAGTGACAGTATTTTATCATCTCCGCTCTGAAACGGTATGTGAAGATGCGGACAGATTATTTTTGAGTTCCTTATATGTAAAATCATTTCATCTGTTATCTCGGTTGGTTCTATAGAACTCAGCCGCAGCCGTTCCACCGTTTTGTTTCCCTCTATTTTTTTCAGAAGGGTGAGGAGGCTCGCGGGGGGGGAAAGATCCTCGCCGTAGACGCCCAGATGGATGCCAGACAGAACAATTTCCCTGTGTCCCGCTTTTCCAAGCATTTCGATTTGATCGAGAGCATTTTTTTCGGGAAGGCTTCTGCTTCGTCCCCTCGAATAAGGGATGATACAATAACTACAGAAGGAATTGCATCCATCCTGTATTCTGAGGAATGCCCTCGTGTGTTCCGGAAATCTCGTGACAGAAAAATCTGAAATATTTTTAACTTGACCGATTGCGCCGACGAGGATTTGCTGTTCTCCTTTCACCATATTTTGAATAATATCGGGTATATTTTCTTTTTCCGCGTTTCCCACTACAGCGGCCACCCCCGGAAGTCCGGATAAATCGCCGGGTGCTCTCTGAGCATAGCATCCCGTTACTATTATGGGGGCTTCGGGGTTGTTTCTGTAGGCTTTCCTTATCAACTGCCTCGACTGGTAATCCGTTCTTGCGGTAACGGTGCAGGTATTTATGATATATATATCCGCTGAATCACTGAAAGGTACATTAATAAAACCTCTTCTGGCAAGTTTCTCGATGATACCGGCGGATTCATACTGATTGACCTTGCAGCCGAGCGTAGTTACCGCTATTTTATGACGATTTTCCATCTTCAATCCATCCGCCGCCGAGAAGCTGTTCCCCATCGTAAAAGACCGCCGCCTGGCCAGGTGCTACCGCCTTTTCCGGTTTTATGAATTTTACATAAGCCTTTTTGTCCGAACGGTTTGGGGTTATTCGTGAAATGGCGCCTTTGTGGCGGTATCTTATCTGCACAGTCACCTCTATTTCTTCCCGTCCGGGATAATCAGGCCAAACCCAGCAGACATCCTTAACTGTGAGCCCCCGGAAATCGAGAGCATCGTCTCTGCTGACGATAATCTCATTTTTTTCCTTGTTGATTTCAAGGACATAATAGGGACGCGTTGAGGAGATATTGAGACCCCTTCTCTGTCCAATGGTGAAAGAATGTATTCCTGGGTGCCTGCCGAGGACATTTCCTTTCCTGTCGATTATATTTCCGGGCGAAGAATATGCGGCTTCAACATTTTCCATAATAAAATTTCTGTAATTGTTGTCGGGGATAAAGCATATCTCCTGGCTTTCTTTTATTTTCAAAGAGTCAAGCCCGATTTGTGAGGCGATCCTTTTTATCTTTTCTTTTGTTTTATCTCCATTAGGGAATAGAATTTTGGATAATTCCTCTTGACCGAAAAAGAAAAGAAAATAAGATTGATCTTTGTTCCTGTCGACTCCTTTGAAAAGACTGAACCTGTTTTTACTAACATCATGTTTGATACGTGCGTAATGTCCGGTAGCGACATAATCGAAATTCCATTCACCTGCCTTTTTCAAAAGGTATTTAAATTTTATTTCCCTGTTGCATTTGATGCAAGGGTTGGGTGTCCTTCCGGCCATATATTCAGAAGTAAAATAATCCACCACTTCTCTTTTGAATTCAACTGTCAGGTCGATTTTACGGAGGGGAATTTTTAATTTTGCGGCTGCCAATTGCGCGTCTCTTTCACTCCTGTTCGGGAATCCGTTCATTATGTGGAGACCCTCCACATAGTATCCCTTTTCCGTTAATATAGATGCCGCGACCGAGCTGTCGACACCTCCGCTGATACCGACCAGTACCTTTTTACCGTTCATTGGACACATATCGCTCCGATGAATATTTGATGTAAGACCCTAAGGCTAAGATTTATCCTTGTCAAGTGTAAAAGATTGGATAGATTTTCATGAACATTTATGTTACTTCTTTAACCCGGGTTATTCAGTGGCAATCTACTGTAAAATACAGGTTTAACAATCAAGCAGGGAGGGTCTGTTGTGGAAGAATTCATCAATTATTTGTCGGCCAATCCAATTGCCCTTGTTATACTCGCGGCTCTTGTTCTTCTCCTTATCTTTTTTATGTTTAAGAAATTGTTAAAAATGGCATTAATATCCGGGCTGATTCTGGTTGCCCTTTGCGGGTACTATTATTACAAGGCCCCTGAAAAATTTCCTGAAAATGTCAAGAAAGCAATTAGTGAAGTTAAGGACAAGACCGGTAAGGTGGTTGAAAAGGGGAAAAAACTTGTGAATGACTTGGACAAGGCAGTGGACAAGGTTAAATAATCCACTTCTGGTCAGTGAAGCTTCCCGCCCGCGGGGCGGGGCTTCCCGGTAAGGCATATGTTTATTTTACATCGCGCGCCCGTTCGACGAAACGAAGCAACCTCTGTACGTCTAAAAGAGGTTCACCTCCATTGCTCTTACCGGGCAGGCTGAAACGCATAATTCGCATCCGTTGCATTTTTCCGGGTCGAAAAGCACCTCCATTGTTTTTTTGTCCATGTGGAGTGCGTCGGTCGGACAGAATGCCGTGCAGGCGCCGCAATGAACGCATTTATCTGTGTTTTGGGTGACGCTCTTCGAAAGCGGTTCGACCTTTAATCCTGTTTCTTTGAGAAATTGGATGCCTTTGTCAAAATTCTTCTTCGTGCCGCTCAGTTCCAGCACTATTATTCCTTCTCTGCGAGGGAAGACCCTTGCCTTCAGTATATTGAAGGCAAGGTTGTGTTTTTTCGCAAGTTGATATATAATTGGTTGATCTATAATATCTGCGGAATAACGTATAACCACCTTTTTTGAATACATGTTGTCTCTTTAATCTCCGACATTTTGTTTAGATGCTAAGTTAGCGGACAAATCTTGTCAAGGAATAAAATTTCTACGTTAACATTTCATCCCAGTCGAAGGACTCGAATGTTTCCCTGAGGGGATGATCATCGTCCACAATATTATAAGTTATATTTGTGAAGACCGAGTGTGCGACAGTTCTAACTGATTCCACCGGTACCACATTGTCATTACTGCCGTGATAAACAGTAACCGGAGCATCGATTTTTCTATCCATATATGATTTAAATGCTTCCTGGTTGAGAGCCGGTGCCAGAAGTATCAGTTTTTTTACCTTACTTTCATTGTCACAGGTATAAATGGCGGCCATAAGCCCCCCGAAACTGGACCCTACAAGTATCAAGTCTGTTTTATCCGAGAGGATTTTGTTCAGTTTGCCCATTCTTTCTTCAAGTGATCCAGTGAAATCTTCGATAATCATATCGGGGTATCGTGTTCTGAAAAAGACACCTTTGGTTCCCCCGCTACTGCTTTCGAGGCCATGGATGAAAAGTCTGGTAATGCCATTGCTCATTTCTCATCATTTCCTTTCCGGTGGAATTAACGCTTGGTTGTGAAGCTTACCGTCCAAGAAGCATCACTTACATAACCACTTATACTACTACAATAGGGAGAAAAGTTAAAGGTTTCTTCTTGTCTGTTTTTGCGTTGATTTGAATGTACCGGTGTGTTAAAGATGCCCTGAACTCAGGTGGAGGAAATTTTTATGTCTGATATTGTACCCTTCAGGGCTGTTAGACCTCATAGGGAATTTGTTAAAGAAGTGGCGTCGTATCCTTATGATATTGTTGCTTCGGATGAAGCAAGAAAAATAGCTGAGGGGAATCCAAAGAGTTTTTTTCATGTAATAAAATCGGAAATAGATTTGCCGCCGGAGGTGAATATCTATGACGATATAGTTTACGAAACGGCGAGAAAAAATTTTGACACGCTGCTCAACGACGACATTTTATTCCAGGAGGGAGCGCCCTGTTTTTACATATATCGCCAGAAAACGGGCAAACATGAACAGTATGGAATAGTTGCCGGAGTGAGTGTTGAAGAGTATAAAAGCGGCCGGATAAGAAAACATGAATTGACACGGGTAGATAAAGAAATTGACCGGACAAAACATATAGCCGCGGTAAACGCGCATACGGGACCGGTGCTGGTAATTTACAGGGGCAGAGATTCAATTGATCGGATTGTTGAAAAAATTATAAATACCCGGCCCGAGTATGATTTTACCGCTGATGACGGTATTTCTCATACAGCCTGGATTGTCGATAATGAAGAGGATATCAAAAATATAAAGAAAGAATTTTTAGAAATAGATTCAATGTATATAGCGGATGGTCATCACCGGGCGGCGTCTGCCGCGACGGTTGCCGGGAAGCGCAGGATCGAGAATGAGACCCATAAAGGAGATGAGGAGTACAATTACATTATGGCCATTGTCTTTCCCCATGATCAGATCAGAATAATGGATTACAACAGGGTCGTTAAGGATTTGAATGGCTTGAGTGAAGGAGAATTTATCGAGAAAGTTGCTGAGAAATTTATAATATCCGGGAATTTTGAAAATAAGTCGCCCGGGGAATTGCATGAATTTGGGATGTATCTCGGTGGTACCTGGTTCAAGCTGAAAGCCAAGGAGGGCAGTTATGATAAAAATGATGTCGAGGGCGTTCTCGATGTTTCTATACTTCAGAATAATATATTGAACCCTCTGCTCGGTATTATTGATCCGAGAAGTGATGAAAGAATTGACTTTATCGGCGGCCCGGCAGGAATGGAGAAACTGGAGGAGCTTGTCGATTCAGGTGAGTTCGCCGTTGCGTTTTCCCTGTATCCGACCACGCTGACTCAAATGATGGATATTGCCGATGCGGGAAGGATAATGCCCCCTAAATCTACCTGGTTTGGACCCAAACCGAGAAGCGGCATATTTGTTCATCTATTGGAATAATATGACGGAAAACACAGTACAACAAAAAAAGATAGATATTGAGTTTATAAAAGAAGGGGAAACGATTGATGATCTTCTCGGGGGCCGACTCAAAATTCTGCAGAAAAAAAAGGGATACCGATTTTCTATTGATTCTCTCCTCCTGACCCATTTTGTTCAGCTGAATGAAGATGATAATGTCGTTGATCTGGGGACAGGGGGCGGAGTTATACTGTTAATTCTTTCTCACCGATTTCACTGTGGAAAGATGGTGGGAGTAGAAATCCAAAATGAGCTTGCTGATATGGCAAGACGGAGCGTAAAAATAAACAATCTCGAAAACAGGATTGAGATTGTTTCAGGCGATATCGGCGAGGTTGACTCTTTTTTTGTTCCGCAATCATTTAGCGCGGTGGTATTCAATCCTCCTTACAGAAGGTTAAATTCGGGAAGAATAAATCCCGATTTGGAAAAAGCCGTGGCAAGACATGAGATAAAAGGCACACTTCGCGATTTTCTCTTATCGGCAAAGTATTTAGCGAAGCAAGCGGGGAAAATATACCTCATCTATCCCGCAGTCAGGATGGTGGAACTGCTTTTCCAGATGAGAACATGCGGTATTGAGCCGAAGAGACTCCGAATGGTATACTCAAGCTGTTTTTCAGAGGGTGAATTCTTACTGGTGGAGGGTAAGAAAGGTGGGGGAGAGGAGCTTAAGGTCTTACAGCCTCTTTTCATTTATCAGGAAAATGGCGAGTATACAGAAGAGATGGAAGCTGTTTTCAGGGAAATTTCTACTTCTCCCTCATTCTCCTCCTGATTACTTCTTTGGTCATAACCTTTTTTAGTATATCGGACAGCTCTTTATCCGATACGGAGGCGACGCTCTCTCTGATCATTTTACTGTCCCGCTCGTTCAGTGAAAAATGTTCAGGAAATATGAAATTTTCTTCATTTTTCGGCAGCATCCCGACAGAGAAATAAATATTTTTTATTATTTCCTTGCCGAGGATCTTGTTGGTTTTATCGATTATGTCGAGTTTCATGAACTGGAGCTGATGCATCCAGATGGAGTTTGAAACCTTTACGAAGAGAGTGTTTTTTCTCAATCTATCAGGATGTGTCTGGGCTGATATCTGTGGTCCGACCGCCTTGTTCCAGGCATTCAATATGTTCTGATCCGTAGAATCTCTGGAGATATTCAAATTTTTTAAAGTCTTTCGCAGAATATCACCGAGTTTCCGGAGATTTTTTTGGTGTTTTCGTTTTGGATACATAACTTTTTTTTCCATAAATATCTCTTTTAGTCAAGGGCGCAATTGTTGTAAGTGAAGAGTTCTCAGAGGTCGGTATTCATCCGGTCGGTAAAAATATTTTGGGCATGATTGGATTTGAGGGCGCTACGCTTCGAATAAAACCGGAGGCGCATGCCGCGAGAGGGCGCAATAATTAAAGACATTTTGTTCGCAACGGCTTACTATCTCCGGTTCCTTGCTGGAAAGTGATGCCAGGACGGGTACTTCCATGGTTAGCGAAAAAATCTTGATGCACTCGTAAAAAGTGAAGCTCCCCGCCCACAGGGCGGGGCGGCTTCCCGGTGAGGAATCTGCCTGTTTTATATTGCGCCCTCTTGCGGGATGCGCTCCCGGTCAGTTTTCTTTGCTCAGAACCATTTTGGGGATGCTGTTATTGCCCGGCTAAAAATCTAAAACTCGTGCTTACGCACTCAAACAGTTAGATTTTCTTAACGCCGGTCACTACCATCATCTTTTCCCCAAAATGCTTCGATGACTCGCGTGATTCTTCGAATGCGCGCTGAAAAGACCTTTTACGAACTTGTCAATCTTGATTCGCTTTCAAAACCATGTTTTTCAGTTTGTCAAAGGTCCAATATTGACGGGAGGCTGTAATGAAATTATCTAATATGATCAAGAGTGTTAAAGAACATCCCGATTATCATAAGGCGGGGATGATACTCTGCCACAACGGTGTGGTGAGGGAAACATCGAGAGATGGAAAACAGGTTTCCAGTCTCGTGGTTAATGCGGATAGAGAAAAATTAGCGGGGATTATCACTCAGGTGAAAACACGTCCCGGAATAATAGAGGTATTAGCTGATGTAAATGAGGGGGAGCTCTTTCCCGGAGACGATATTATGTTGGTTGTCGTGGCGGGTGACTTCAGGGAAAACGTATTTTCTGCTCTAATGGATGCTGTAGACATGATCAAAAACAATGTGACCCGAAAGGTGGAAATGTAGCTTTCGATTATCCCAAATTCCCTCAACCAAAATTGTCCTCGTACCGCTTCCAGAAATCCGCTTCGGTGAATCGGTGCTCCTGTGTACCGCAACACTCCACAGCATAACTGGCACACGTTGCTCCGATTTTTGAGGCGTCCACCAGATTTTTCCCCATGACCAGGCCCTTGATGAGGCCGGCTCGATAAGCGTCTCCGGCCCCTGTGGGGTCAGACACCCTGACCGGAGCTACTGCAGGTATAGTCGTTTCCCGGTTTTGTGTGGCGAGCCTGGAACCGTTTTCGCCAAGTGTGGTAATAATAGTTTTTGTCTTTTTCGATAAAACACCTTTGTCCAACCCGGTTGCCGCCATAATCATTTCCAGTTCGTAGTCATTGGAGATTAGAATATCAGAGCCTGTAATCATTTCGACAAGCTGGTTTCCCGTGAAAGCCGGTATAGACTGACCGGGGTCAAAGATGTAGGGAACTTGAAGCTCCCTGTAAGTTTGACTGTAGATGAGCATATCTTCGAGGCTGCCGGGTGCCACGATGGCGATGGCGCTGTGGGGATCAATCCCGTCAAATTGGAATCGGGAGGGGTATTTCATGGCCCCCGGATTGAATCCGGTAATCTGGTTGTCGGCCATGTCGGTGGTTATATACGCCCCTGCCGTCAATTCTTCTTCAATGCGCTTGATCCCGTCCAGAGGGAGTCCCTGTTTGTTGAGCCATTCTTCATAACGGTCAAAGTCCTTACCCGCCGTGGCCAAAATTAAAGGCAGTTTTCCCAAGAGAACAAGGTTATATGCAATATTGCCGGCCGTACCGCCGAATCTTTCCCTGAGCCCGTTTACCATAAAGCAAACATTGAGAATGTGAATCTTGTCCGGCATAATGTGGTCGGCAAACTTTCCGGGAAAATCCATTATTCGGTCGTAGGCCAAAGATCCTGAAATGAAAATTTGCATTGCTATGCTCCTTTTTAAAAATGGAATATATGAAATTGATACTTCCGTGTCAATTAGTAATTATCCCCGAATCTTTAAGGATTTTTTATGCCAGTTTCTTCAATTCTTTTAAGAAAGTATCATATGCCTTGCTTCCAAAGAGAACGAAATGAACTGTTTCTATGTCTGTGTGTTCTTTAAGGTAGTCGGCTGCCGTTTTAATGGCGATAGAAGCCGCTTCGCTTAGAGGATAACCGTAGACGCCTGTGCTGATAGCGGGGAAGGAGATACTTTTCAACCCCTTTGCCGAGGCGAGTTTGAGACTTTTCCAATACGCGCTCCTCAGCAATTCCGCCTCACCTTCGGTTCCATTAATATATACGGGACCTACCGTATGGACCACGTATTTTGCCTTAAGATTTCCTCCGGTTGTAATAACCGCCTGGCCCATCGGACAGCGTCCTATTTTTCGGCATTCTTCCATAATAGATGGGCCGCCGGCTCTGTGAATTGCGCGGTCCACACCTGACCCTCCCGCAAGCTTTGTGTTGGCAGCGTTTACTATAACCTCTGTTTCTTCATTCGTTATATCGCCCTCAATAAGGGATAAAAGAGAACGGTTTATCTTGATCTCGGTCTTCAAAATTCATTTCCTCCTTTACGCGGAATATACGAAGACAATAAATTGACTGGTTCCTTATAGGAAATATAGCCTGTCAGTTCCCATTATAGAAATCGATTATAATGATAAAAACGAACTTGGCAATGATTATATTGATTTTCATGTTGAACTGAACAGCGAGCACAAACCCCGCAGCTTGCGGCGGGGTTAGCGAGCGAATAAAAAATAAACATTTTCCTTAACAGTCGGAACTTCCCCAACTTGCTGCGGGGAGCTTCAATCTTCAGGAAATTTTGCGTTGAAAGAAGGTCTTCTTTTATATTAGAATGTACGGAGAATAAGTCAGGGCAAAAGTAACCTTCTTTTATTTTGCCGGATGACAAAGAAATACCATAACCTCACATATTAGCATGTAACACATGAAAATTGATCTTCATATTCACTCAAAAAACGGATCTGACGGCAGATGGCCTCTGGATAAGATTTTTGCTGAAGCCAGCAAGAGGAATCTCGGAGTAATCTCTATTACCGATCATGATTCTATATCAAGTCAGGATGAAGCAAAGACTCTTGCCGCGGGTTATGGTATCCGTTACCTGACCGGTGTTGAGCTAAATGTTACACTTTCACATCCCGCATACAAAGGTGGAAAAGGAGTATCCCTTGATTTTCTTGGTTATGGATATGATATCCATTATAGACCACTGCTGGAAAAACTCCGTGCATTACGTGAGTTCAGACGTAAACGGGCTGGGAAAATACTCGAAAAGATTAACAGAGAATTTCGAAAGGAAAACCTGACAGAGTTTACAAGTACGGATATGGAAGAAATACAGGCAACCGTTGACGGATCATTCGGACGGCCACACATAGCGAACTACATGATTAGGAAAGGAATTGTCTCCGGCAGGCAGGAGGCTTTTAATAGATATCTGGTGAAATGTGATGTGCCCAAGATGCCGCTGAAACTGGATGAGGCTTCAGAATTGATACGGGACGCGGGGGGAAAACTGGTACTTGCTCATCCAAATGATCCGAATGGGACATCTCTGGTCTCTTTTACATCTTCTATCGAAGAACAGCAAAGGCTCATTAAGGAGATCATGGGTAATTTTATAGACGGTATAGAATGCTGGCATCACAGACATAACAATGTGACAATAAAATCATATTTGTCCTTCGCGAAAAGGGAAAGATTAATTGTAACGGGTGGATCGGATTGTCATCAGGATCCGGTTATCATGGGCACGGTCAAAGTGCCGGAATATGTAGCTCAGCAGTTCGACATTTAAGAAAAAGGTAACGGTTCTATTTCTTTATCGAGCGGGACGCTCGACCCACTATGAAGAGAGCGGTAAAAGAGAGGGTAACAAATTTTGCCTCTTTTTCCGTTCTCTTTTCTTTATTGAAAACTGGACTGTTAAATGATAGGTAACGCAGACAATCCCTTCTCCTCTTTTTATAGAAAGAGGAGGAAGGAAGAGGTTCGCAAGTGAGGATCATTTGGTGATCCGCGGTAGAAAAGTTTCAAATGTTTAAGAATGGATTTGAAAAAACTCAGGAGGAAATACTCCAGGAGAGGGCGGAAGTTCTCGGACGTGCCGGTGAACGTCTGTTTTCCGTCCTTAAAGAACTCAAGGAGATAGAAAAAGTAATTGATGTAAAGGCTGCTTATATTCGCTCCGGAAAAAGTGTTACAAAAAAAGCGGTAAGAGAAATCAACGGAGAGATAGACAGGTTTAACAGGACAAGGGAATATGCCAAACTCAGATATTATTACCTCATTGTAATCAGGGAGGCTGTTGGATTTCGCAGACATAAACAGGTTGAGGAGATATACAGGATTCCTCCGCCAAAGAGACGTATGTCTGAACAGAGGCTGTAATGGACAAGTATAAAAAACAGAGGATGAGGATGGTCGATTCTCACATACGTTCGAGAGGGATTAAGGACGAACGGGTACTGAAAGTTATGGGAATGATACCGCGACATCTTTTTGTAGATGAAGGGTTGATAAATCAGGCATACAATGACAATCCTCTTCCAATCGGGGAAAGGCAGACAATCTCCCAGCCGTATATAGTTGCCCTTATGACTGAGGCGCTGGAATTGAAAGGGCATGAAAAAGTTCTCGAAATCGGAACGGGATGCGGATATCAGAGTGCGGTACTGTCCAAACTTGCTGACAGGGTATTCTCCATTGAAAGAATAGCTTCTCTTGCCAGTAAAGCAAGGGCATTGCTCGATTCACTCGGCTGTTATAATGTGCTGATTAGGGTCGGAGATGGAACGTACGGGTGGAAAGAAGAGGCACCATTTGATGCGATTATCATTACGGCAGGTGCCCCTGATGTTCCAAAACCATTTATAGAGCAACTGGCTGTCGGAGGAAGACTCGTTGTGCCGGCTGGAAGTCAACATTCACAGACGCTGTTAAAGTTGACACGCCTGTCGGAAAACATGGAAGATTTAAAAAAAGAAGATCTCGGTGGATGCCGTTTTGTTAATCTTATTGGGGAGCATGGGTGGGGAAGTTAAGAAAGTTATACGATTGGGTTGAACACTTTGCTGAGACTCCATACGGTTTATGGGCGCTTTTCCTTCTCGCCTTTGCGGAATCCAGTTTTTTCCCGGTGCCCCCCGATGTTCTTCTCATCGCCCTCGCGGTATCTATTCCCGCAAGGGCTCTCAGGTATGCCTTGGTATGCTCGGTGGGATCAGTACTTGGCGGTATGTTCGGATATCTTATCGGATATCAATTTATGGAACTCATCGGGTTCAGCATCTTGAATTTCTACGGATTGACTGATAAATATGAAAGTGTGGCTGAACTTTATAATCGGTATAACGCATGGGCTGTTGGAATAGCCGGATTTACACCTATACCTTATAAGGTTTTTACCATTTCGGCAGGGGCATTCAGAATAGACTTTTCGGTGTTCCTGCTGGCTTCTGTTTTGAGCAGGTCGGCGAGATTTTTTCTTGTTGCGGGTTTGATATACATGTTCGGGGAACAAATAAGAACGTTTATCGAACGGTATTTTAATATTCTTGCAGTGATCTTTGTCCTTCTTCTTGTTGCGGGATTTATATTGATTGGTCTTTATTAATAAAAATATGTTTCCAAAGTTTGATGTATTCGCAAAAAGTCACCCGCAAAAGACTTTTTACGAGACTGTCAAGGTTGAAGGTTCGACCATTTGAAGCAGATATTGTTTAGCGGGGTAAAGTATTTTGCGTCAAAAAATAGTATTTATTTTGCTGATATTCTTGTTCATCCCCGCGTGTGCGGTACATTTTAGCGAATCGGTACGAGTCAGGGGTATATACCATCATGTGAAAAGTGGCGAAACCCTCTGGGGGATAGCCAGGATGTATAATGTTGATCTTCAGGACTTAGCTGAGATGAACAATATAATCGATGCCGGTCTTATAAAGGCCGATAGTATCATATTTGTCCCCGATGCCTATCATACCGAAGACGCGGAACACCCGGAAAAGAACTTGAAGACTCCGGTTGAGGAAAGTCAGAGTTCCTCGGGGGAGAGGATTGCTTCCTACCCGGAAAAAAGCCCGAAGACTCCGGTTGAGGAGAGTAAAAGTTCCTCAAAGAAGAAGGTTTCGGCTAAAAGGGACGTGAAACAGGTTTTCAGAGACAAACGGGGGGGAAAACAGCTTACGAAACTTAGGTTTGACAAAAAGCGTTTTATGTGGCCGGTAAAAGGGAAAGTAATTTCAAAGTTCGGTATTCAACGGAGTGGAATGAAATATAACGGAATCAACATATCAGCGAGCGAGGGGGCGCCTGTAGTGGCTGCAGCTGACGGAACGGTGAATTACTCTGCCCCCCTGAGATATTTTGGCGATACCATTATAATAAAGCATAAAGATAGATATGCGACGGTATATTCACATTTAAAAGATAGAAAAGTAAAAGCCGGCGATAGTGTTAAAAAGGGAGATCAGATTGCCCTTTTAGGAAAACCGGAGAATAGTAGCAGGCCTTACGTTCACTTTGAAATCCGGCGCAGTAACAAGCCCAGAAATCCTCTATTTTTCCTTCCTTAATGGTGTTCCTCAGCTTTTTTCAACGTTTTGACAGATAACTTATACAAACAAAAACCTTCTGCTTATTTTAAGTTGGTTATTTAAGACCTTTGAAAAACCATTTCTTCAAAGTTTTCTGTTTGCGTGTTGACCCGTCTAACTTTCGTGATTATATTATTTGTGAGTGTGACTTTTATTAATTAAAGGAGTTAAAGTGAATTTTGCGTTTGAACAAGGACCTATAAGACCGCCGAGCGAGGCTAAGAGTTTTCTGATCAGGGCCACAAGAAATTGTCCCTGGAACAAATGCGCTTTTTGCCATACTTACCGCGGAAGTAAGTTCGGGATGAGATCTGTTAAGGAAATTAAAGATGACATACAAAAGGCTAAAGATATTTCTGATCGGCTAAGAGAGATGTCACAGGAAAATGGAGAGGGTGGAGAAGTTACGGAGTTCATACTCTCTATGATCTTTAATGGCAACAATCATTTCGACGATAGTTTCAGGGCTGTTGCAGCCTGGCTTTACTTCGGTGGCGATTCTGTGTTTATCCAGGACGCCAACTCTATTATTATGAAGACCGACGACCTGGTTGAGGTACTCTCGTTTATCCGTGATAAATTTCCAGGCGTGAAGAGGATTACCTCTTACTGCCGTTCTGATACAGCTTCCAGAAAATCCGTCGAAGATTTCGAGCGGCTTCATCAGGCAGGTCTTTCCAGAATACATGTTGGTATGGAGACAGGTTATGATCCGCTACTTACATTTATACGAAAAGGAGTTACCGCTGCCGAGCATATTGAGGGCGGTAAAAAGATCAGGGCATCCGGTATCTCCCTTTCCGAATATGTAATTCCCGGGCTTGGGGGTGAAAAGTGGTCGAAGGAACACGCGGAGGAAACAGCAAAAGTGTTGAATCGGATAAATCCTCAATTTATAAGACTTAGAACGCTCCAGGTGCGAAGGGATACTGAGCTTTATGAAATGATGAAGAGGGGAGAGTTTAAACCGATAGGGGATGAGGATATATTAAAAGAGATACGGGTTTTTATTGAGCATCTTGACGGCATTGAAAGTACAATTGTCAGTGATCATATATTGAATCTTCTTGAAGAATTGGAGGGGACTCTTCCGGAAGACAGAGGGAAGCTTATAGCTATAATAGACAGGTATTTTAGCCTGTCGGATGAGGAAAGAATTGTATACAGACTGGGGAGAAGAAGAGGTTTCTACAGGAAGCTCGATGATCTTTCAGATACTCAAATGTATGATAGACTGAAAAGCGTTGTTGAACAGTATCGGGCAAAGGATCACGCACAGTTAGACAGAGACCTTTATCGAATTATGCACAACTTTATTTAAGAATACGCAACTTGTTTTTTAGAGAGTATTTGGCCATAAATTCCATATCATTTCTTGACTGAAACTCCAAAGTGTGTTACCATTCACAATTCAGCGAATAAAAGTAGTGGGAGCAGTAGTATGTTCAGAGTAGGAGATTTGGCGGTTTACCCTGCGCAAGGCGTTGGAGTGATAGAAGCTATAGAAAAGAAAGAAATTATGGGGAATAAGCAGCTTTTTTATATCATGAAGATACTGGGAAACAGTATGACGATCATGATTCCCACGGACGGTGCGGAATCTGTTGGATTAAGAGAGGTTATTTCAGAAAAGGAAGTTCCGAGGGTTTATGAGATTCTCAAAGATAGAGATGTAATATTGGACAAGCAGACATGGAATAAAAGGTACAAGGAGTATCTTGGAAAGATAAAGACGGGATCGGTTTTTGAGATTGCCAGGGTATTGAGGGATCTTTTTATATTAAAACATAGTAAAGACTTATCCTTTGGTGAGAGAAAGATGATGGATACCGCAAAAAATCTATTAATAAAAGAAATGTCAGTTGCGACTTCTGCTGAAGAAACTAAAATAGAACAGAATATAAACGCTATCTTTCCTATGCATTAATGTTTAATCTTTTGGGAAAATTCCTTTTGCTTCCATTCCTTAGTGGATGTTTTTTCTGTTAAACAAAGTCTTTGCCCCTGCTTTTCCATAATAAGAGAACCGGACAGTACATCGGTTCCCGCCGTAAGATATAGGAGGGTATGTGCCTGCAATCCTTATAGACTTTAATAATAATAAATTATTGTATAAAGGAGGTGATTCAACTGATTATAAGATTTCTTTTAATTTTAGTATGTTCCATAAGTGGTTTTTTTATCGCCCGTGGGTATTACGTTTTTCCGCAATCATTGATAGGTTTATTATTCGGATTTTTAGTTTCTATAATTGTTATACAAATAGAGCAAGTAATAAGAAAGGTATCAATCAGAAGTATAGCTGGTGGTGTTGTAGGGACGATCATAGGTCTTTCGATTGCTTCCCTCATTGCTTACAGTTTGAGGTTTTGGGCCAACCAGGAAATTGTGACCTGGATATATGTCGCGTTGACCTGTATCCTAGGATATCTTGGTCTCGTGATTGGATCAAAAAAGAGCGAGGAAATCAGTTTTCCGACGTTCGGGCCCTTTAGAAAAGGAATAAAGAGTGGCAGTGATTGCAGAATTCTTGATACAAGCGTTATCATTGATGGCAGGGTAGCTGATATCTGCGACACGGGTTTTATAGAAGGCGATTTAATCGTTCCGCATTTTATACTTGATGAATTACAGCACATTGCGGATTCTTCTGATTCGATGAAGCGTTCACGCGGCAGAAGGGGGCTGGATGTCTTGAACCGGATGCAAAAAAGTGTCAACATTAACATTGAAATTGTAGATCAGGATTTTCCGAAAATAAAGGAAGTTGATTCAAAACTTGTTGCCCTGGCAAAGAAGATGAATGGCAAGCTCATAACGAACGATTTTAATCTTAACAAGGTTGCAGAATTACAGGGCATCAAAATTTTGAATGTTAATGAACTTGCAAATGCGTTAAAACCCGTTGTATTGCCCGGTGAAATTGTGTCGGTTAAGATCATTAAAGAAGGGAAGGAACCGGGGCAGGGAGTTGCCTATCTTGATGACGGTACAATGGTTGTTGTCGATCATGCTAACAAGCATTTGGGTGATAATGTTGAGGCATTGGTAACCAGCGTTCTGCAGACAACGGCAGGGAGAATGATATTTTCTGAACTTAAGGAAGTTGTCCCTGAAAAGAAAGTATTCAAGGCTAATTCCCGTAACTGAGGCGGACAACCCCGGAGTTTCCGCAGAGAACGCAGTGATATGAAGAATGACCAGTGAATTTATCACTTGGAGCAATTGTGTGACGCAGGAGTGTAGATTTGTTATCCTGAGTTCATTTCAGAAAATTACAATACATTGAAACAAGTTCAGGACGAAGCAAGCGGTACGGCAAAGATTTCAAGTCGCAACATGAGGCAACTGCAAAATCTGAGTTAGGGCCCGGGAAGCTCTGAGAGCCCCGGGCCTTTTATATTAAGGGGTTAGTTGTCGACCGGTAACTTTCACCTCAGGAGACTTGCCTGGTAATAAGGTGTGGTAATGAAAAATATCGCGATTATACCTGCCGGCGGGCTGGGAAGGCGTATGGGGTGTGATCTCTTCAAGCAGTATTTAGTCTTGGATGATGTTCCTGTATTGGTCCATACTCTGAGTAAATTTGAACAGGCATCCACAATAGATGATGTAATATTGGTGGTGCCTGAGGATTATGTGGAATATTCCAGAAGAGCGATTGTTCAGAAATATGACCTCTCAAAAGTTGGGAATGTATTAGCGGGGGGGAAAGAAAGGCAGGATTCCGTTAAAAGGGGCATTGATATAGTTGATGATAGTACTGATATTGTGGTAATTCATGATGGTGTCAGACCGCTCGTTTCCGAGGAGTTGATAAGCGTTTCTGTCGCCGCGGCGCTGGAGGATGGTGCCGTGGTACTTGGTGTTCCCGTTACTGACACGGTCAAATCCGTTGACGGTGAAGGATTCATTGAAAGGACGGTTGACAGAAAAAGCCTCTGGTCGGCTCAGACCCCGCAAGCCTTCAGGAGGGATATTATTAAAAAGGCCTACGAAAAGGCCTATGATGATAATTTTTATGGGACGGATGATGCCTCACTTGTAGAACGTATCGGAATTAATGTCAGGATGATAATGGGGTCTTATGACAATATAAAGATTACGACCCCGGAAGATATTGTCGTAGGGGAAGAAATCATAAAAAGACTTAAAGTGTGAAGAGGAAGGTTTAAAGAATAATTCTTCGATGCTCAAAACATTTTTTAGGCGATTCTAAATCCCGGTTTGCTCACGGGGTCATGTTTTTAAGGTTTCATACAGATGTACATTCGATTCAGCTTTGCGAAACTCAGCAAAAAGCCAGGGAGAATGATCAATGAGAGTTGGTTTTGGATATGACAGTCACAGATTTATTGAAGGCAGGAGCCTTATTCTCGGTGGTACGAAGATACCGCATGAAGAAGGGCTCCTTGGTCATTCTGACGCGGATGTTCTGTTACATGCCATATGTGACGCGATACTCGGTTCGATAGCCGAGGGAGATATAGGAAGACATTTCCCCGATAAAGATTCTTCATATAAAGATATATCCAGCCTTGAACTTTTAATGAAGGTTCAGAATATAGCGGATAAAAAAGGTTTTTATGTGAATAATGTGGATTCAACGGTAGTTTTGGAGAAACCGAAGTTGACAGAATATATGGATGAAATGACTGTGAATATTTCTACTGTGCTTAACGTGCCGAAAGACATGGTGAATATAAAGGCCACAACGAATGAAGGGATGGGCTTTATCGGCCGCCGTGAGGGGGTCGCCGCATTTGCTGTCGTTACTGTAAAGGAAAAGAAAAAATAAACATCAGCAGTCAGTGTTTGACCATCGGCAGGAATTAAACTGAGTTTTTACTGAAAGCTGACAGGTGATCGCTGAACTGAACAGCGAGCGAATAAAAATAACAATCTTATTTAACAGTCGGAGATTTCCCGCAACAAGTTGCGGGGAGCTTCGATACTTTTATAACAGGTCAACAAAAATGTCTGAGAAACCAAGAGTAAGATTCGCACCCTCTCCTACCGGGGATCTTCATCTGGGAAATGCCAGAACCGCCCTTTTCAACTGGCTCTTCGCCAGACATTATGGGGGAGATTTTATCGTCCGGATTGAGAATACCGATAAGGCAAGGACGTCAGAAAGGTTTGAAAAAGGGATTCTTGAAGATTTGAGATGGCTTTCTATTGACTGGGACGAAGGACCTGAAAAAGATGGTGAATTCGGACCTTATCACCAGTTTGAAAGACTTGATATATATGACCATTACCTGAAAAAGCTTATAGATGAGGATAAGGTATATCGCTGTTACTGTACAGATGGTGAACTCGAAGCAGAAAGAAAAGCCCTTATTTCGAAGCGGATGATGCCGCGTTATATGGGAAAATGTAAAAATCTCTCCGATAAGGAAAAAAGAAGGTTTGAAAGTGAGGGAAGAAGGTCGGCTTTCCGCTTCAAGGTTGGAGAGGGAAAGGTTGAGTTTAATGATCTGATCCGTAAAGGTGTAAAATTTGATTGTGATTCAATTGGTGATTTTATTGTCGTTCGTTCCAACGGTGTTCCCGCCTATAACTTTGCCGTTGTCGTTGATGATCATCTCATGGAAATAACTCACGTAATCAGAGGTGAGGATCACCTTTCCAATACCGCCCTTCAGCTTCTTATTTATAAAGCACTCGGTTTTAATCCTCCCCGCTTTGCGCACCATTCTCTTATTTTAGGAAAAGACCGCTCAAAACTGAGCAAGCGGCATGGCGCCGTTTCGGTCAAGGCTTTCAGGGATAAGGGTATTTTGCCCGATGCTTTTTCTAATTATCTTTCGATTCTCGGGAGTTCCTTTGCCGGGGTAAGGGAAATCTGCGATATTGATGAAATTATCAATGTTTTTTCTCTGGAAAAGGCCGGCAGAAGCGGAGCAATTTTTGACGAGGATAAATTAATATGGCTGAACAAAGCATACATAAGAAAATGTGATACTGAGAAACTGACCGGGCTGTTGATTCCTTTTATTAAGGACGCGGGATATGATTGTGGCATTATGGATCGCCGGTGGCTTCATTCCGTGGTGGAGGCTATAAGGGGCAACCTCGGCGTACTTTCCGAAGCCGGAGAATATATCGATGTATTTTTTGATGATAAATATAAAATTCTCGAAGATGCCGCGTCAGTCCTTAAGGAAGGATATGCTTCAACGGTCGTAAAGTCACTTCAGGAAGCTTTGATGTCGGAAAACTGTACACAAGATGATTTATACAGCTGTATTGTAAATATTGTAAGTAACAAAACGGGTTTTAAGGGGAAAAAGTTGTTCATGCCTATGAGGGCCGCAATAACAGGGAAGACCTGGGGTCCTGAACTCGACAGGCTTTTTGCCATACTCGGTAAAAAATCCCTTCTTAAGAGGGTCAAGGAAGCAGCCGCCATTATTTGAAATTCCTGATAACACGTAACGGGTACAATATAAAACAAATGTATTGTTCTCAACCGCTTACTATCTTCGGTAATTCTCTTTCGGCTCATAAATCTTTGGCTGCTTTAAAGGGAATCCGAACCCTCTAAGCGAGGGTTTTACTTTTAAAATATACAAAACCACATTTTCAGACCTTTCAATAAACAACAAACCAATATAATGAAAAACCTGATGTACGTTTCCTTTTTCCTTTTCTTTCTTGACCTTAATATCTTTGGTGAGATATTATAAACATCATTTTTAATATTTTCAGTAATAAGGATGAGGTGGCCCTATGAAATTTATAGATGAAATGGATATAAAAGGGAAAAGAGTGCTTTGCAGGTTTGATTTTAATGTTCCGCTGGATAACGATTTAAACATTGTTGATGATACGAGGATAAGGGCGGTACTTCCCACTATCAATTATGCGTTGGATGAACACGCAAAGGTAATCATTATGTCTCATCTTGGGAGGCCGAAAGGTGAAGTTATTAAAAGGTTTAGCCTTGCCCCTGTGAGAAAAAGATTGTCACGCCTGCTTGGTAAGCCGGTACAGATGGCCGATGATTGCATAGGTGACAATGTTAAAAGCATAATTGGTGAAATGGAACAGGGAGACCTTCTTCTTCTTGAGAATTTAAGATTTCATCCGGGAGAGACCTCAAACTCCGATGTGTTCTCGAGAGAGCTGGCAAGTTACGCAGATGTGTATATAGATGACGCCTTTGGAAATGCTCACCGAAGCCACGCATCAAATGTCGGTATTACGAAATTTGCCAAGGAGAGCGGGGCGGGTTTTCTCATGAAAAAGGAGTTAAACTATTTCAGCAAAGCAATGGAAAATCCGGCAAGACCTCTTGTGGGTATAGTTGGCGGTTCTAAGGTGTCAGGTAAATGTGAGGCCGTTGTTCATCTTATTAAAAAAGTGGATAAGATAATTATTGGCGGCGGTATGGCTTTTACCTTCCTTAAGGCAAAGGGGTGTGAGGTCGGTAAATCCATCGTGGAAGAGAATCTGCTGGATAAAGCCACAGAGATCATGAAAACTGCCAGAGAATACGGCGTAAAAATTTATCTTCCCGTTGATTGTGTTATTGCTGAGGGAATGAGAGCAGATGCTGAAACGAAAATTGTTCCGGTACAGGAAATAAATTCTAACTGGATGGGACTCGATATAGGGCCTGCTACTATTACACTCTTTACCGAAGCATTGAATAATGCAAAGACCATCATATGGAACGGCCCGATGGGTGTTTTTGAAATAGATGCATTCAGCAGAGGGACATCGGCACTCGCTCATAGCGTTGCCAGTTCTTATGCCCTTACAATAGTGGGTGGCGGGGATACGGATGTTGCGATTCATAAGGCAGGTGAAAGCGATAAAATTTCTTATATATCTACCGGTGGCGGGGCTTTTCTCGAACTTATGGAAGGAAAAGAGCTACCGGCGGTTGCCGCCCTTAAGAGAGGTAATAAGAAAGGAAAGAAGAAAGAAAAGAAATAAACCTGAGCATGCGGCTGCCGGCTTTTGTTACTTTCCTTTCTGTCAGGTTTAATTTGCGGGCTAAAGCTCTATACCGTTTCTAATTGAAGTTCCCCGCTGCAGCAACGGGGTTAGCGCTCGCTGTTCAGTTCAAAACTCATAATTGTTTTATGGTTACTAAGTGTTTATTGGCAAGGGATGAGGAATATCAAGATTGTCGTAGAATATGATGGTACCGGTTACCACGGGTGGCAGCGGCAGCGGGATGATATAACCATACAGCAAACAATTGAGGAAAAGATCGGTGTTATTACCCAGGAAAAAATAAAGTTGATCGGTTCGGGCAGAACGGATGCCGGTGTTCATGCTATTGGACAGGTTGCAAATTTTAAGACAGAATCTAAGATTGCTGAAAAAAACCTTTTAAGAGGAATAAACAGCCTTCTTCCGAAAGACATTGTTATTAAAAGCCTGGTTGAGGTAGATGAACGATTTCACGCAAGATATGACGCGAAGAGTAAGATTTACTTTTATCAAATATTCAACAGTTCTGTTCCGTCGGCTTTATACCGCTACTATTCATGGTTTGTACATTCCCCGCTTGATATGAACAATATGAAAACCGCCGCCGGTCAACTTATCGGATCTCACGATTTTTCGTCCTTCTGTGCTGCTGATAACGACACTTCAGATTATATGAGAAAGGTTATGAATGTAAGCGTCAATCAGGGGAAGGATGGCATAATAAGATTTTTTA
Organism: uncultured Syntrophales bacterium; assembly: GCA_964652795.1. Classification (GTDB taxonomy): domain Bacteria; phylum Desulfobacterota; class Syntrophia; order Syntrophales; family JADFWA01; genus JAUSPI01. Next base: position 56,942 of record CAZZBF010000010.1, read on the forward strand.
TAGAAGCAGACGGCTTCTTGAGATATATGGTGAGAAACATCGTGGGTACTCTGGTTGATGTGGGCAGAGGCGAACTTTCACCATATAAATTCCTTGATATAATGAAGGCCAAGGATAGAAACATGGCGGGGATAACCGCGCCGCCGCAGGGGCTTTTTTTAAAAGAAGTGAAATACTGATGAAGATTTTAGTGCTGGGACATAAAGGTATGCTCGGAAGCGACCTTGTCTCCATCTTGGGCGTTTCTCATGATGTGACCGGCAAAGATATTGAAGACTTTGATATCTCTTCTTTACGGGATTGTAGAAACGTTATTTTAGAATCTCAAGCAAATATTGTCGTGAATGCCGCGGCATATACGAATGTAGATGGGTGTGAATCGGACAGAGAGGAATGCTTTTCCGTAAATGCGGAAGGTGCGAAAAACGTTGCCTTGATATGTAAAGACCGGGACATAAAAAATGTTCACTTCAGCACGGATTATGTCTTTGATGGAGAGAAGGGGAGCCCTTACGTGGAAGAAGATGTATGTAGCCCTCTCAACGTATATGGCGAGTCCAAGCTGAAAGGTGAATTGTACCTGAGAAACATCCTGGATAATTATATTCTTGTCAGAACAGCCTGGCTTTACGGGGAAAATGGGAATAATTTTGTAAAGACGATACTGAAAAAGGCGGGAAGTGTGCCCAAGTTGGAAGTGGTGGACGATCAGGTAGGTTCTCCGACCTATACCATGGATCTGGCTTCCGCGGTAAAAACGTTGATTGAGGGCAATCATTCAGGTATTTTTCATGTGACGAACAGCGGAGAAGGCAGCTGGTATAAGTTTGCCGTAAAAATACTTGAATATTCCGGTATGGCTAATAACGTTGAAGTCGAACCGATAAAATCCGACGGTCTTGCGAGGAAGGCTGTCAGGCCCCGATATTCCGTCCTGAACTGTAGTAAGTTCTTTAATGAAACAAAAATGCCGCTGAGATCATGGCAGACGGCATTGGGTGATTATATTAATAAAGAATTTAAATTGTAAGGTGAACTAAAAGCGACGTATTCGCAAAAAGTCAGTTTTCTTTGCTCATGACCATTTTGTGGATGCTGTCATTGCCCGGCTAAAAATCTAAAACTCGTGCTAACGCACTCAAACAGTTAGATTTTCTTAACGCCGGTCACTGCCAGCATCTTTTCCCCAAAATGCTTGAATTACTTGCGTTGTTCTTCGAACTCGCTCCGAAAAGACTTTTTGCGACACTATTAAAGTTAAGGAATTTAATATTTTTTAACTTTAGCTTACTTCAGACACTTCAAACTTTAGGCACTTAAATGATGAAAGTTCATCCACTTGAAAATTCAGGCTTTGCCAGAACCTATG
>CAZZBF010000011.1:0-47121 GCA_964652795.1 uncultured Syntrophales bacterium
ACGGGCCAGTAGCTCTAATTGGATAGAGCGCCGGACTCCAAATCCGGATGCTGGGGGTTCGAGTCCCTCCTGGCCTGCCATTTTTATCGTTGCGGAAATGAATTCAGGATAAGCATCAATGAATAGAGTACAAAAAATAATACAGTTTTTGAAAGAGGCAAAGGTTGAGCTTAAAAAAGTTGTATGGCCTACGCCAAAGCAGGCTTTCACCTCCACGTCGATCGTCGTTATCTTTACTTTTTTTATGTCTATGTTTCTCGGCATCGTGGATTTTGGACTCACTAAGATATTGAAATTATTCATGGGTTAAATAGATGGCTTTTAAATGGTATGTCATTCATACATATTCCGGGTTTGAAAACAAGGTGAAACTTTCCATGCAGGAGAGGATAGAAGCTGCCGGTATGCAAAAGTATTTTTCTGATATTCTTGGACCGGAAGAGGACGTCGTCGGACTGGTTAGCGGGGATAAAAAAACCTCCAAAAGGAAATTATTTCCATGTTATATACTTGTGAGAATGGAAATGAACGATGAAGCCTGGCACATAGTTAATAATACACCTAAAGTTACAGGATTTGTCGGAAGTAAAGATAAGCCGACTCCGATACCTGATGAAGATGTTAAATTATTGAAGACCAGAATAGACGAAGGAACCTTGAAACCAAAACCCAAATATGAGTTTGAAGTTGGAGATCATGTCAGAATTATTGACGGTCCATTTACAAACTTTGACGGGATGGTAGACGAGGTTAAACCAGAGAAGGGAAAACTAAGAGTTATCGTTAGTATTTTTGGCAGGTCAACACCTGTGGAATTAGATTTCATACAAGTTGTCCAGAATTGATATTAATGAAAAGCTGGGAATAGGGTGATCGTAATGGCAAAGAAGATTATTGCAAGCATAAAACTTCAAATTCAGGCGGGGAAAGCTTCTCCGTCACCGCCTATAGGGCCGGCTTTGGGTCAACATGGAGTAAATATTATGGAGTTCTGCAAGGCATATAATGCCATGACACAGAACCAGGAAGGAATGATTATACCCGTACTAATAACTGTATATGCAGATAGATCCTTTACATTCGTTACTAAAACGCCGCCGACTTCTGTTCTTCTCAAGCAGGCAGCCAAAATAGCGAAAGGAGCCGGAGATCCGAAAAGAGAGAAGGTTGGGACGGTGACAGCCAAACAGGTGAAGGAGATTGCCGAGTTAAAATACAATGACCTTAATGCCCTTGATATGTCAGGAGCTGAAAAAATTGTAAAGGGAACGGCAAGATCGATGGGAATTGAAATTGAAGGATAAAAGAGGTTGAGTAATAATGCCTAAGGAAGGTAAAAGTTTTTTAAAAGCGAAAGAGAAGGTTGAATCTGGAAAGAAATATGTTCTGAAGGAAGCTTTGGAATTGATTGTGAGCACCTCAAGGGCAAAATTTGATGAAACTGTCGATGTGGCTATCAGATTAGGTGTGAATCCAAGGCATGCCGATCAGATGGTTAGGGGGAGCGTGGTTCTTCCTAACGGCTTGGGAAAGTCTGTAAAAGTGTTGGTTTTTGCGAAGGGTGAAAAAGAAAAGGAAGCCCTTGATGCGGGAGCCGATATTGTTGGCTCTGATGACATAATTGAGAAAATACAAGGAGGTTGGTTTGAGTTTGACAGGGTTGTTGCTACACCTGATATGATGGGTAGTGTGGGAAAACTTGGAAAACTCTTAGGCCCGCGCGGGTTGATGCCTAATCCAAAAGTGGGCACAGTAACCTTTGATGTAGGAAGAGTAGTCAAAGAACTCAAGGCGGGTAAGATTGAGTTCAGGGTAGAAAAAGCGGGAATTGTACATAGTCCGGTGGGAAAAGTTTCTTTCGGGGCAGATAAATTACTGGAAAACATTTTAACATTAGCAGAAACTATCGTGAAATTGAAACCGGCATCAAGTAAAGGGACTTATCTGAAAAACATATCACTATCTACCACTATGGGTCCAGGGATAAAGGTGGATCCCCTGAATGTTAGAAATCTTTTAAGATGATTATTAATGCTCAACTGTCAGCGTAGTTGTGGAACTTCGTTTTTGCCAGGAGCTTTCAGTTGGGTATTGATATCTGATAAATAAGTCAGAGACAGCGGGTACAGGATGTTTAAACGATTTGAATCGGCCTGCCGAGACGATTGGTTAGTTCAATGTTTCTTCCTGTATGCATCTCTGATTTTCAAACTAAATTCTTACTTTAAGAGTAAGGTTTTTTGGGAATTCAGAATAGGAAAGGAGGCTGGAAATAGTTGGATCGAAAAACTAAAGAGCTGGTTGTTGCTGATCTTCATGATAAAATCAAAGATGTTAAGCTGGCGATTCTGATGGATTATAGTGGTTTAAATGTTGAGAAGATTACTTCATTAAGAAATGAACTGCGTAAATCCGCAACCGAATTAAGGGTAACAAAGAATACCCTTCTGGGAATCGCTTCTAAGGGTACCGATTTCAGTATTCTTGAAGAGTATTTCAAAGGGCCGCTTGCCATTACCTTGAGTTATGGAGATGAAATTGAGCCGACAAAAGCACTGGTTAATTTTGCCAAAGGGAACGAGGCTCTGGAAATTAAGGCGGGGATGTTGGATGGTAAGTTTTTAAGTAGGGAAGAGATAGGTGTTTTGGCCGCGCTTCCAAGCAGGGATATTCTTGTTGGAAGACTTCTCTCCATACTGGTAGCAACACAGGCTTCGCTGGTTAATGTGCTAAATGGTGTTCCGAGAAGCTTTGTTCAAGTTCTTGGTGCTTATCGGACAGGGAAATAAAACATACAGGAAGGAATTAGAAAAATGACAGATGAAAAGGTAGCAAAAGAGAAAGTAACAAAGGAAAAAGCACAAAAAGAAGAAGTTGGGAAAGAAAAGGTAATAAAAGAAAAGGTGACAAAAGAAAAATCAGCAAAAGAAAAAATAACAAAAGAAGATGTTATAAAGTTCATTGAAGATATGTCAGTTCTTGAGTTGTCACAACTCGTAAAGGAATTGGAGGAAAAGTTTGGTGTGTCCGCGGCTGCGCCAGTATCGGTAGCTGCCGTTGCGGCTCCAGGTTCAGAACAGGCAGTCCAGGATGAAGAGAAGACTGAATTTGATGTTATACTCTCCGGTTTTGGTGACCAGAAGATCCAGGTTATAAAGGTTGTCAGAGCCTTGACAGGATTGGGATTGAAAGAAGCTAAAAATTTGGTAGATGGTGTGCCTAAGCCGGTTAAAGAGGCTGTTTCGAAGGATGAGGCTGATGATATTAAGAAGAAGCTGGAAGAAGTAGGAGCCAGCGTGGAGATTAAGTAAAATAGTAGTTGGTGGTCAGTATCCAGTGGTTTTAACAACCACTGATTACTGAACTTTAACTGTCAATTGCTGTAAGGGGAATTATGGACGGGTTTAGAAAAAATTTTGGTCGTATCGAAAAAATAGTTAATATCCCAGATCTTATTGATATCCAGACAAAGTCATATGATAAGTTCCTTCAGAGGGATATAAATCCCGACGAGAGGGACAATTCAGGTCTGCAGGGTACCTTTAAGAGTGTTTTCCCCATTTCTGATTTCAGCGGTCAGTGTTCTTTGGAGTTTGTAAGTTACAAAATAGGGGATGTCAGGTACGATGTGAAAGAGTGCCTTCAGAAAGGCATGACCTATGCGGCTCCACTGAAGATTGTGGTCAGGCTTGTTGTTTTTGATATTGATAGGGATAGTGAACAGAAAACAATAAGGGATATTAAGGAACAGGAGATTTACTTTGGTGAGATACCATTGATGACAGATAACGGTACTTTTATTGTCAATGGTACGGAGCGGGTTATAGTCAGCCAGCTTCACAGATCCCCGGGTATCTTTTTTGATCACGACAAGGGGAAAACACATACAAGCGGAAAACTGATATATTCGGCAAGAATTATTCCGATCAGGGGTTCCTGGCTCGATCTTGAGTTTGATTCCAAGGATTTCCTATATGTCAGGATAGATAGAAGAAGAAAAATGCCCGTGACTATCCTTTTGAAAGCTATGGGGAATTCTACCGAAGATCTGCTTGGCTATTTTCATAATATTGAAAAAGTATTTCTGGAAGATGGTCAGGCTTTTATGTTGGTGGATGAGTTCCTCGTTGATGAAAAGGCTCCGGAAGATATTAAGGATAAAAAGACCGGTGAGGTTATCGTAAAAAAGGGCAGGAAAATATCAAAAGCGGCTTTGAAGAAACTCGCGGGATTAAATATAGGCCGAATGTCGATAAGTGATGAAGCCCTTATTGGAAAGGTACTTTCATCGGACGTGTTGGATCCTGAAACAAAGGAGATTTTATTACACTGTAATAGCGAATTGACTGTGGAAGGGCTGGAATTAGTTCGAGAAAAAGGGGTAAGGGAACTACGGTTTATTGATTTTGACGAAGATGTGACAAGTTCGGATATAAGAGATACTCTCCTGATTGATAAGGTTGAGACGGAAGAAGCCGCGATAATTGAGATATACAGGAGACTCCGACCAAGCAATCCACCCACTCTGGAGACGGCACGCAGGTTTTTCGATAGCCTCTTTTTCAATCCTGATAGCTATAATCTTTCTAATGTAGGCAGGGCCAAGATGAATTATAAACTTGGTCTGGATGTGCCTACGGATGTAACGGTGTTGCGGAATGAGGATATCCTGAAAGCGGTTAAGTATCTTATTAATCTCAAGAATGGCGTGGGAGATTGCAGTATTGATGACATTGATCATTTAGGTAACAGAAGGGCGAGATCTGTTGGAGAACTTATTGAAAATCAGTACAGGATAGGTTTGGTCAGAATGGAGCGGGCTATAAAGGAAAAAATGAGTCTTCAAGATGTTGAAACAATGATGCCCCATGATCTGATAAATGCTAAACCTGTTTTGGCCGTCGTTAATGAGTTCTTTGGGAGTAGTCAGCTGTCACAGTTTATGGATCAGACGAATCCTCTTTCAGAAGTTACGCACAAAAGAAGATTATCCGCTCTTGGTCCAGGAGGACTTACCAGAGAACGGGCGGGTTTTGAAGTGAGAGACGTACATTCGTCGCACTATGGCCGGATATGTCCTATTGAGACCCCCGAGGGTCCAAATATAGGTCTTATTGTTTCTCTTAGTACCTATGCAAGGGTGAACGAGTTCGGTTTCATAGAAACTCCGTACAGGAAGGTGAGAAACGGGAAAGTTACAAACGATATTGAATATTTGACAGCAATGCAGGAAGAAAAATATATTATAGCTGAGGCGGACACTCCTCTCGATTCAAAAGGGAGATTTAAGGATAAACTTATTTCTTCAAGGAGAGGGGAGGATTTTGTCATGGCTATGCCTGATGAAGTTGAGCTTATGGATGTATCTCCCAACCAGCTTGTAAGTGTTGCCGCAGGACTTATCCCCTTCCTGGAACATGATGACGCAAACCGTGCTCTCATGGGTTCCAACATGCAGCGACAGGCGGTTCCGCTTGTAAGACCTGAATATCCTCTTGTGGGTACGGGAATGGAGTCGGTTGTTGCGCGGGATTCTGGTGCCGTTGTTATAGCTAAAAGGTCTGGTGTTGTGAAAAGTGTTGATGCGTCAAGGATTGTAATTGAATGTGATGATGATGGAGAAACCCAATTTGATACAGGAGTTGACATATATAACCTGACCAAGTTTCAGCGTTCAAATCAGGACACATGTTTTAATCATAAGGCCATTGTAAACGCAGGAGATAAAGTTAACAGAGGAGCGGTAATAGCCGATGGGCCCGCAACTAATAATGGAGAGCTGGCACTTGGAAGAAACGTCATGGTCGCCTTTATGTCCTGGGGAGGATATAATTATGAAGACTCTATCTTGATCAGCGAAAGAGTAGTGAAAGAAGACATTTATACGTCTATACATATTGAAGAATTTGACACGGTTGCCAGGGATACTAAATTGGGTAAGGAGGAAATCACCAGGGATATTCCTAATGTGGGGGAGGAAACCCTGCGGAATCTGGATGAAAGCGGGATGGTTCGTATAGGAGTATCGGTGAAACCGGGAGATGTTCTGGTCGGTAAGATTACCCCGAAAGGGGAAACACAGCTGTCTCCGGAAGAAAAGTTGCTTCGAGCTATATTTGGTGAGAAAGCCGGCGATGTCAGAGATACATCTCTGCGTGTTCCCCCTGGAGTTGAAGGTATAGTTATAGATGCAAAAACATTTACACGTAAAGGGACGGAGAAAGATCGCAGATCGCAAATTATAGAAGACGAAGAGATAGGGCGTTTACTCAAGGACAGAGATGATGAAATCGGGATTATCACCGATAATGTTAAGCGGGAGATTTCGAGCTTACTCATTGGAAGGACTTCGGCAACGAGGCTGATTGAACCGAAAAAGAAAAAGAGATTGTTAAAAAAGGGAGAAGAAATTACCGAGGATGTTCTGGAGATTATACCATTTAGTCTCTGGAAGGAAATATCGCTGTTAGAAGAAGATGCGTTGAATGAAAAAATAGAAACTTTCTTTTTGAATTATTCTAAAAAAATAGAACTGGTGGAGGCTTTTTTTGAGGAAAAGATAGATAAATTAAAAACTGGAGATGAACTTCCCCCAGGAGTGATCAAGATGGTCAAGGTTTATGTGGCCATAAAAAGGAAGCTTTCTGTTGGTGATAAGATGGCGGGCAGACATGGCAATAAGGGAGTGCTATCCAGGATACTTCCAGAAGAAGATATGCCTTTTTTTGAGGACGGTACTCCTGTTGATATAGTCCTGAATCCCTTGGGAGTGCCCTCACGTATGAATGTGGGGCAGATTTTTGAAACTCACCTCGGATGGGCGGCAAAAGAATTGGGGGATAAGATCAATTCTCTGCTAAATATAAAATACAGCATAGATAGCCTGAAGAAAGAAGTTAAAAAGATATATTCCTCCCCTCAATTTGACGCTTTTATAAACGGAGCGACCGATGAGGAAATCAAGAAATTTGTCGGCAGACTTAGAAATGGTATTCCTATAGCGACCCCTGTTTTTGATGGTGCTTGCGAAGATGATATAAAAGGCATGCTTAAATTAGCTGATATTCCGGAAAGTGGCCAGACGGTGCTCTTTGATGGCAGGACCGGAGAACCTTTTGACCAGGAAGTTACAGTAGGTATGATTTATATGCTGAAGCTTCACCATCTCGTTGACAATAAGATTCATGCCAGATCAATCGGGCCGTATTCTCTTGTTACTCAGCAGCCTCTCGGCGGTAAAGCACAGTTTGGCGGCCAGAGGTTGGGAGAGATGGAGGTCTGGGCGATGGAGGCCTATGGTGCCGCGTATTCGTTGCAGGAGTTTCTTACCGTTAAATCGGATGATGTGGCTGGCAGAACAAGAGTATACGAATCCATTGTTAAAGGAGAACCTAAATTTGAAGCGGGAATTCCTGAATCTTTTAATGTTCTCGTTAAGGAATTGCAGGGACTTTGTCTTAATGTGGAGTTGATTGAAGAAGAGAATTAGGTTTCATTAAAGTCATTAAATGGCCTGACGGACTTGTTCCGTCATGAAGAGTTAAAAAGTAAAATTAAAAGATTTAAAATTTAATCTAAGTAGGAGACATACTAAGTGGAAGATATATTCAGTTTTTTTGAAAAGCCGAAGGATCCCGTTAGGTTTAATGCGATAAAAATGTCCATTGCCTCGCCGGAGAGTATTCTTTCGTGGTCTCAGGGTGAAGTCAAGAAACCTGAAACAATAAACTACAGGACATTTAAACCGGAGAGAGAAGGTCTCTTTTGCGCAAAGATATTCGGTCCGGTTAAGGATTACGAATGCCTCTGTGGCAGATACAAAAGAATGAAACACAGAGGTGTTGTTTGTGAAAAGTGCGGTGTTGAAGTTATCCAATCAAAGGTTCGCAGAGAAAGAATGGGACACATAACTTTGTCGGCACCTGTAGCTCATATATGGTTTCTGAAAAGTCTTCCCAGTCGGATAGGGAATGTGCTTGATTTAACACTTAAGGAACTGGAAAGGGTGCTATATTTTGAATGCTGGATTGTATTGGATCCCAAAGATACATCTTTGAAAAAAAAGGAAGTGCTTTCCGAAGAACGTTATGCTGAATTGAGGGAAGAGTATGGCCCTGAAGCCTTTGAGGCAGGGATAGGCGCTGAAGCTGTCAAAAAACTTTTGGAAGAAGTTGAAATAAATGAATTAGATGAAGAACTCAGATTGGAATTGAAAACAGCAACATCTGAAACCAAAAGAAAAAAATTATTAAAGAGGCTTAAGGTTGTTGAAGCACTTAAAAAGTCGGGAAATAAACCGGAATGGATGATTCTGACAGTTTTACCGGTAATTCCTCCGGAGCTCCGGCCTCTGGTTCCCCTGGATGGAGGTCGCTTTGCCACGTCTGACCTTAACGATCTTTACAGAAGAGTTATTAACAGAAACAACCGCCTGAAACGTTTACAGGAACTCTCCGCCCCGGAAATTATCATAAGAAACGAGAAAAGGATGCTTCAGGAATCTGTAGATGTTCTCTTTGACAACGGCAGGAGAGGAAGAGCTATTACCGGTTCCAACAAGAGACCTCTTAGATCGCTGTCTGATATGCTAAAAGGGAAGCAAGGCAGGTTCAGGCAGAATCTCCTTGGTAAGAGGGTTGATTACTCAGGAAGATCCGTTATTACTGTAGGACCCGACTTGAGATTGCATCAATGCGGACTCCCTAAAAAGATGGCGTTGGAGCTCTTCAAGCCGTTCATTTACAACAGGCTTCAGGAGAGGGGTTATGTTACCACCGTAAAGAGCGCTAAAAGGATGGTTGAAAGGGAGATCCCGGAAGTATGGGATGCATTAGATGAGGTTGTACGTGAATATCCTGTTATGCTTAATAGGGCCCCGACTTTACACAGGCTCGGCATGCAGGCTTTTGAACCGGTATTGATAGAAGGAAAAGCGATACAGCTTCACCCTCTGGTCTGTCCTGCGTTCAATGCTGATTTCGACGGAGACCAGATGGCTGTGCATGTGCCTTTATCAGTCGAAGCACAAACGGAAGCCAGGGTTCTTATGATGTCGACGAATAACATTCTCTCGCCGGCTAATGGTAAGCCGATTATTGTTCCCGGTCAGGATATTGTCCTGGGAATTTATTATCTGACCAGGCCCGAAGACCGTGTCATGGGAGAGGGAATGATTTTTTCAGATACCGACGAGGTAAGAAGTGCCTTTGATTCCGGCGTTATTGACCTACATGCTAAGATTAAAGTCAGGATGGAGGGAAAACTAACGGATACAACGACAGGTAGAATTTTGCTTTATGAAATTGTTCCGGAGGAAATTCCCTTTAATATCATTAATAAAGTTATGAGCAAAAAAATGTTGGCAGACCTTATTGATTATTGTTACAGGTCTTGTGGGGATAAGGCAACTGTTTTGCTGGCGGATAGATTAAAAGATCTTGGTTTCAAGATTGCTACTATGTCCGGTGCATCTTTTGCGGCTGATAATATGATGATACCCTCGAGTAAAAAGGAGATTGTCGCAAAGGCCGATGAAGATGTTTTGGAGATTCAGAAACAATATATGGATGGTCTTATTACAGATGGAGAACGTTATAACAAAGTTATAGACATCTGGGCGCAGGCTACCGAGAAAGTTGCCGCCGAAATGCTCGGATCTATTGGAACGAGAAAGGTAATATGGCCTAATAATGAAGAAGCTAAGATACAGAGTTTTAATCCTATTTATATGATGGCTGATTCTGGTGCGAGGGGGAGTGCCGCGCAGATAAGACAGCTTGCGGGTATGCGGGGATTAATGGCGAAACCATCCGGGGAAATTATTGAGACACCGATTACTGCGAATTTCAGAGAAGGACTATCTGTTCTCCAATATTTTATTTCTACGCACGGTGCCAGGAAAGGTCTTGCTGATACCGCACTTAAGACGGCGAATTCCGGCTATCTTACCAGGAGACTTGTCGATGTGGCTCAGGATTGTATTATTACGGAGGAAGATTGTGGGACGATCGACGGTATCTATGTTTCCGCCCTGTTGGAAGGCGGGGAGATAATAGAAGCAGCGGGTGAGCGTGTTCTGGGGAGGGTTGCCCTGAATGATATCAAGGATCCTTTTACAGGAGAAATTATAGTAAAGGCTAATCAGGAAATTGATGAAGCGCTGGTAGATAAGATTGACCGAGCAGGTATAGAGAGGATTAAAATAAGATCCGTTCTGACGTGCAAATCGAAACAAGGTGTTTGTGCAAGGTGTTATGGAAGAGATTTGGCGCATGGACACTTGGTAAATATTGGTGAAACGGTCGGCATTATTTCAGCCCAATCAATCGGTGAACCCGGAACCCAGCTGACTATGCGAACTTTTCATATTGGAGGTACCGCAAAGTTTGAAGAACACTCAACCTTGGAGGCTAGGCATTCAGGAACCATAAAATTCGTGGGTCTCAATACGGTTGAGGGCAAGGAAAAACAGCTTGTGGTGATGAACAGAAGCGGAGAAATCCACGTTCTGGATGAGAAAGGGAGAAGCCGTGGTAAATATCCTATTCCATATGGGGCACGCGTTAGGGTAGATGATGGTTATGAAATAAAAGAAGGAGAGCTGATTGCGGAATGGGACCCCTTTTCAATACCAATTCTTTCAGAAGTTGATGGGACTGTCAAGTTCGGAGATATTGTTGAAGGAGTGACCATGAGGGAACAGGTTGATGAGGTAACCGGCCTTTCCAGAAAGGTTGTTGTTGAATCTAAGGATTCAAATTTACGTCCAAGGATTTCGTTAAAAGATAAAGACGGAAAAACAGTTAAGCTGCCTGGAACAAATACGATTGCAAGGCACCAACTTTCGGTTGGCGTAAACATTGTTGTCTCGGAAGGTCAGCAGGTAAAGGCTGGTGACATTATTGCGAAGATTCCCAGAGAGACCACTAAGACAAAGGATATTACCGGTGGTCTTCCCAGAGTGGCTGAACTTTTCGAAGCAAGAAAACCAAAGGAATATGCTGTAATAACGGAAATTGACGGGGTGGTTTCCTTCGGTAAAGACGTGAAGGGGAAAAGAAAGGTTGTTATAACCCCTGATATTGGCGATAAAAGAGAATACTTGATTCCCAAGGGGAAACATATAAGTGTACAGGAAGGCGACAGGGTTGTGGCTGGTGAACCTCTGATGGGTGGCGCACAGAACCCTCATGATCTTCTTGCTATTAAAGGAGAAAAAGAATTAGCCAGGTATTTAGTTGATGAAGTGCAGGAAGTTTATAGGTTGCAGGGCGTCAAAATTAATGACAAACACATAGAAATTATCGTTCGTCAGATGCTTCGCAGAATTAAAGTGACGAAACCGGGCGATACATCTTTTCTTACGGATGAACAGGTGGAAAAGCATGTATTTGGGGAAGAAAATGAAAAGGTTGTGGCCCAAGGAGGTGAACCTGCTATAGGTGAGCCGGTTCTTCTGGGGATTACCAAGGCGTCTCTGAGTACCGGGAGCTTTATTTCAGCAGCGTCTTTTCAGGAGACGACGCGCGTTCTTACAGAGGCCAGCTTGGCCGGGAGAGTGGATTACCTCAGGGGATTGAAGGAAAATGTTATAATGGGAAGGTTGATCCCGGCGGGAACAGGTGTTGGCGTGTATAAGAAATTAGGAATCGAAACAGAAGGTGATGATGGTTTAAAACAAATAACCAAAATAGACGAGAAAACACTTGACATGCAAGTAGCTAATTGATAGAAAATCGGGCTTTGCCTTTATATAAGTTATTAACCTATGGGGGAATGATGCCTACAATAAATCAGCTGGTTCGTAAAAGTCGAACGAAGATAAAAAAGAAAGCCACAACACCGGCGCTTGCCGGTTCTCCACAGAGAAGGGGAGTTTGTGTCAGGGTTTATACTTCAACACCTAAGAAACCTAATTCTGCATTGAGAAAAGTGGCGAGGGTTCGTCTTACCAGCGGCTACGAGGTAACCTCATATATACCGGGAATGGGACATAATCTTCAGGAACATTCTGTTGTACTTGTCAGGGGAGGCAGGGTCAAGGATCTTCCCGGAGTGAGATATCAGGTAATAAGGGGGACACTCGACACAATGGGTGTCCAAGATAGGAAAAAGGGTAGATCGAAATACGGGGCCAAAAAACCAAGTTGACCTTTTGGAGTAGTAATAAATGCCGAGAAGAAGAGAAATAGTAAAAAGAGAAATCCTGCCGGATTCCAGGTATAAAAGTGAGCTTGTGGCAAAATTCATTAACAATCTGTTATTGAAAGGAAAAAAAAGTGTTGCCGAATCTATCCTTTATGGGGCTTTCGATATTATTGAAGAGAAGACAAAAGAGCTGCCTATAGAAGTTTTTGAGAAGGCCGTAAATAATGTAAAACCTGTTATAGAAGTAAAATCGAGGCGGGTAGGAGGATCCACTTATCAGGTACCTACAGAGGTACGGCAAACCAGAAGGGTTTCTCTGGGGATTAAATGGTTAATAGATAATGCGAGAAAACGTGCCGGTAAAAGCATGAAAGAAAAATTAGCTGCCGAATTGATAGATGCCGCCAATGGCAGAGGAGCCACTGTCAAAAAGAAAGAAGATGTACACAAAATGGCTGAGGCAAATAAAGCCTTTGCTCATTACAGGTTTTAAATGGTGGTGAATTGAATTGGCACGTGCAGTACCTTTAAATCATGTTCGTAATATCGGCATTATGGCTCATATAGATGCCGGGAAAACCACTACAACAGAGCGAATATTATATTATACCCATGAATCCTATAAAATGGGGGAAGTTCATGATGGTACGGCCGTCATGGACTGGATGGAACAGGAACAGGAAAGAGGTATTACGATAACCTCTGCGGCAACCACATGTGCCTGGGCAAATAGTCAAATAAATATAATAGATACACCAGGGCATATTGATTTTACGGTGGAAGTTGAAAGATCTTTGAGAATTTTAGATGGTGCTGTTGCGCTTTTCTGTGCTGTGGGTGGTGTAGAACCTCAGTCGGAGGCTGTCTGGAGGCAAGCCGATAGATACCGTGTCCCACGCATCGCATTTGTCAATAAGATGGACAGGGTGGGAGCGGATTTTATCAAGGTTGTTTCAGCAATCAGAGAGAGACTCGGTGCGAATCCACTTCCCGTACAGCTTCCGATAGGAAGCGAGAGTAAATTCAAGGGAATTGTTGACCTTGTCCGTATGCGGGCCGTTATTTATGACGAGGATTCACTGGGAAGTAATTTTAGTGTGGAAGAAATTCCACCTGAGATGTTAGATATTGTTGCCGAGTATAGGGAAAAACTCATTGAGTGCCTTGCCGATTATGATGAGGACTTGATGAATAAATATTTGGATGAACAAGCTCTTTCACATGAAGAAATAGTAAAAGTTATTAGAGAAGCAACCCTATCTTTAAAGGTAATACCGGTTTTATGTGGCTCTGCGTTTAAGAACAAAGGAATTCAGCCTCTTCTGGACTCGGTGGTGGATTTTCTTCCATCCCCTTTGGACAGACCTCCGGTGGTGGGAAAGGGTGTGGACGGAGAGGATACAGAAAGGACCGCCAGTGATGATTCGCCATTTTCAGCACTCGTGTTCAAAATTGTAACCGATCCATTTGTTGGTCAATTGACATACTTCAGAGTTTATTCCGGCGTTTTGAGAGCGGGCTCTAATGTGCATAATGCCTCAACAATGAGGAAAGAGAGAATTGGACGACTGCTCAAAATGCATGCCGATAAAAGAGAAGAGATCAAGGAAGTTCGCACCGGTGATATAGCTGCAGCAGTTGGGTTGGATTCATCCACAACGGGTGATACGATAACAGATACGGGTCATCCGTTGAGACTTGAAATGCTTGAATTTCCGGAGCCGGTTATCGCTATAGCAATAGAGCCTAAAACGAAAGCGGATGAAGAGAAGCTGGATGATGCTTTACGGAAGATTGCTCGGGAGGATCCTTCCTTTAAGGTAAAACTTGATAGAGAAACCGGACAGACGCTGATTTCCGGCATGGGGGAATTACATCTCGAAATTATTGTTGACAGGCTTTCCAGGGAATTTGGTCTTGGGGCAAATATCGGCAGTCCACAGGTAGCTTATAAAGAAACTGTCAGAAAAAATGTCAGATCGGAAGGGAAGTTTGTAAAGCAATCCGGAGGCAGAGGGCAATATGGCCATGTGTGGCTGGAAATTGAACCTGGTGAACTTGGTCGGGGTTTTGAATTCAGGAATAAAATCGTTGGAGGTGTTATTCCGCGAGAATATATACCGGCGGTAGAAAAAGGTATTACTGAGGCAATGGAAGAAGGAATACTCGCTGGTTATCCTATTGTTGATGTGGTAGTAAGTCTGGTTGACGGATCTTTTCATGAAGTAGATTCATCGGAAGTGGCATTTAAGATGGCGGGTTCAATTGGATTTAAAAATGGCGCGAAAAGAGCTCATCCAGTGCTTCTGGAACCGATTATGTCTGTTGAAATAATGGTTCCTAAGGAATATATGGGGGATGTGATAGGTAATCTTGGTTCCAGGAGAGGAAAGATTGTCAGTATTGAATCTAGACCGGATTCGGAAGCAATACATGCTGAGGTTCCTTTAGCTGAGATGTTTGGCTATGCAACGGATCTACGATCTAAAACTCAGGGAAGAGCTACCTATACGATGCAAATACTTAATTATAACGCGGTGTCTGAGAGTTTAGCGAAAGATATAATTGAGGAAAAGTTAAATTGACAGAGCTTTAAAAAAGTAGGATAATCAAACTAACTATATTTATTTTTAGAAGGGGGTAATGGAGATGGCCAAGAAAAAATTTGAAAGGACAAAGCCGCATCTGAATATAGGGACAATAGGTCATGTGGATCATGGGAAGACAACACTTACCTCTGCAATTACAAAGCATCTATCCTCAAAAGGGCTTGCAGAATATATGTCTTTCGATGCTATTGATAATGCTCCTGAAGAGAAGGAAAGAGGTGTTACAATTAATATTGCCCATGTGGAATATCAAACAGAAAAAAGACATTATGCCCACGTTGATTGTCCGGGCCATGCCGACTATATAAAAAATATGATTTCGGGGGCGGCCCATATGGATGGTACCATTCTGGTAGTAGCTGCGTCGGATGGGCCAATGCCTCAAACAAGAGAACATATCCTTCTCGCAAGGCAGGTTCAGGTTCCGTATGTTGTGGTTTATATGAATAAAGTTGATCTGGTTGATGATCCGGAACTGCTTGATCTGGTAGAACTTGAACTGAGGGAGCTTCTCAATGAATATGATTTTCCGGGAGATGATATTCCAATTATCAGAGGATCGGCCCTGAAGGCTCTCGAGAGTGATGATCCGAACTCCGAAGATGTTAAGTCTATTTGGGAATTGATGGATGCTGTTGATGCCTATGTTCCGGAGCCTGTCCGTGACCTGGATAAACCTTTTCTGATGCCGATTGGGGATGTTTTCAGTATATCCGGGCGAGGTACTGTGGTTACCGGAAGAGCTGACCGAGGTATTATAAGAACAGGAGATGAAGTGGAAGTGGTCGGCATTAGACCTACTCTTAAGACAGTTTGTACCGGTGTCGAAATGTTCCGTAAGACATTGGATGAGGGAAGAGCCGGTGACGATATCGGTATACTCCTCAGGGGTACCAAAAGGGATGAGGTGGAAAGGGGACAGGTTGTGGCAAAACCAGGTTCCATCACCCCTCACACGAAATTTAAAGCAGCGGTTTATGTTCTTACCAAGGAAGAGGGAGGGAGACATACTCCTTTCTTTTCCGGTTATAGGCCTCAGTTTTATTTTAGGACAACTGATGTGACGGGCGTTGCTACACTGCCCGAGGGAGTGGAGATGGTCATGCCCGGTGATAATGTAAACATGGAAGTTGAACTTATTACTCCTATAGCTATGGAGGAACAACTCAGATTTGCTATTCGTGAAGGTGGGAGAACTGTTGGCGCCGGTGTTGTAAGTGAGATTATAGCATAGAGAAAAAGCTTCGCAAATTGCTATTAGACATAAATAAGATTATAAAAGTAAAGGTAAGGATCCGCGCATTTTTGTTGAATGCTGGTTACTGGTAGAGGCATAAATGGAAAATCAAAAAATAAGAATTCGACTGAAAGCTTATGATTATAAGTTGCTGGATCGATCTGTTGAAGATATTGTTGGTACGGCAAAAAGAACAGGTGCTCGCATAGCCGGTCCCATACCTTTGCCAACAGTAATAAATAAGTACTGTGTCAACAAATCACCTCACGTTGACAAGAAATCAAGAGAACAATTTGAGATCAGAACACATAAAAGGCTGATTGATATTATTGAACCTACGCAGGCAACCGTAGATGCTCTTATGAAGCTGGATCTCTCGGCGGGTGTTGATGTTGAAATAAAATTATAGGGGCGTGGAAACACATAAGGAGATGGATTCTTCTGAAAATCCGTCTCCTGTTTTTTGTATAACAATACTGCGGAAGGTGTTAAAAGATGAGTGCTTTTGTACAGTTGTGCGGAGCTTTTGGTTAATACAATATTCGCTTTATAAAGATTAGTTTAAAGAAGAGTGGTTATGGAAAAGGGACTTATAGGCAGAAAATTAGGGATGACGCAGGTATTTTCAGGAGAGGGAATGGCTATTCCGGTTACAGTTATCGAAATGGGTCCCTGCGTAATTACACAGAAAAAAACCAAAGAAATTGATGGATACGATGCCCTGCAGTTGGGTTTTGGACAAAAGAAACAAAAAAACGTTACTAAGCCGATACAAGGACACTTGAAAAAAACAGACAGTGGTTTTCCTCGCGTTTTGAGGGAGTTCAGAATAACGTCTCCTGAAGATTATGAAGAAGGTCAAGAGCTGAAAGTTGATATTTTTGAAGTGGGTGACTATGTTGATGTAGCTGGAGTTAGCAAAGGGAGAGGTTTTGCGGGTGTTGTAAAGAGATATGGTTTTAAAGGGGGTAGGGCTACCCATGGTTCTATGTTTCACAGGGCACCGGGATCTATCGGGTCCAGTGCATATCCTTCGAAAGTTTTTAAAGGTAAAAAGCTTCCGGGACATATGGGTAATAAGAGAAAAACGATACAAAATCTTGTGGTGGCAGGGATTAGACCGAATGAAAATTTAATTTTGATTAAAGGTTCGGTTCCGGGAAGCAGGAACAGTATTGTTTTAGTTAAGAGTTCGATTAAAAAGCGTGGTTAAGCAGGATCTGGAGTGGCAAAATGCCGGGTTTGAATGTTTATGATATTGAGAATAACAAGGTTTCTGAAATAGAGCTTAGCGATTCTATTTTTGGAGTAGAGGTACAGGAGGCCCTTATTTACGAAGTTGTGAGAATGCAGATGGCCGCGAGGAGGCGTGGTACATCTTCGACAAAGGGCAGGAGTGATGTCAGTGGAGGCGGCAGAAAACCTTGGCGACAAAAAGGAACGGGAAGGGCGAGAGTAGGAACTATAAGATCACCTATCTGGAGAGGTGGCGGAGTTACGTTTGGACCTAAACCACGGGATTATTCTTTTAAGGTGCCAAAGAAGGTAAGAAAAGCAGCTCTTATTTCTGCCCTCAGTATGAAAGCTAAAGAAGAAAAGATATTGATTCTTAGAGATTTCCCTATGGAGAAGATAAAGACAAAGAAGTTCAAAGAAGTAGTAAATAGATTTGGATTAAAAAGCGCTCTCTTTGTTCTGGACAAGTCAAATCCTATCCTGGAGAAATCTTCAAGAAACATCAAAGAAATAAAGATGATGAGAACAGAAGGTGTTAATGTATATGACCTCCTAAAGTATGATAGCCTCGTTTTGTTAGAACCGGCTGTCAAGATGATTGAAGGAGCAATGTTTTCATAATGGATATATATTCTGTCGTAAAGAAGCCGATTATTACCGAAAAAAGTGCCATTGCAAGAGACGAAGAAAATAAATATTTCTTTGAAGTGGACCGTAGAGCAAATAAAATTGAGATCACCAAAGCGGTTGAAAAGCTCTTTAAAGTAAAAGTTTTAAATGTCTCTACGATGAATATGCTAGGCAAGAAGAAAAGAATGGGGAGAGTCGCAGGTAAGAAGAGCGATTGGAAGAAGGCTATAGTTACTCTTGCGCCCGGTGATAGAATAGAAGTCTATGAAGGGGTTTAGTTAAAGTTTCGGGTTTGAGGTTTAAAGTTAAGGAATAAAGGATTTAGATAGATGTCAATTAAAAAGTATAAACCGACGTCACCAGGCAGAAGGTTTCAGACCTGTTCATCGTTTGAGGAGATTACAAAGACTCAACCGGAAAAGGGACTTTTACAATCCTTGAGTCGAACCGGGGGAAGAAACAACAATGGAAGAATAACCAGCAGACATATCGGTGGAAGACATAAAAGAAAATACAGGACGATTGATTTTAAGCGGGATAAAATCGATGTGCCGGCAAGGGTGGCTTCTATAGAATATGACCCTAATCGGTCTTCAAGAATAGCCCTTCTAAATTATTTTGATGGAGAAAAAAGATATATCCTTGCTCCAGTAGATCTTAAAGTGGGTGATGTTGTTGTAAGTAGTGAAAATGTAGAAATAAAATCAGGTAATGTGACCAGTCTTAAAAACATACCCCCTGGTTCTCATATCCATAATGTAGAGTTAAAAATTGGTAAAGGGGGGCAAATGATCAGAAGCGCGGGCGCCTATGGTCAGATTATGGCGAAGGAAGGAAAATATGCGCAGGTTCGACTTCCCTCAGGAGAAGTAAGAAAGATTTTATTGGAGTGTAAGGCCACAATCGGACAAGTTGGGAATATTGATCATGAAAATATAAGTCTGGGCAAGGCAGGCAGGAAACGATGGCTGGGAAGACGCCCCAAAGTACGTGGCGTAGTAATGAATCCTGTTGATCATCCACTCGGTGGAGGTGAGGGCAGGTCATCTGGAGGAAGACATCCCGTAACACCCTGGGGAGTTCCCACAAAAGGATATAAAACGAGGAGAAACCGGGATTCAGACAAGTATATTATCAGGAAAAGGGGTTAAGGAATGGCTCGTTCAGTTAAGAAGGGACCATATATAGAGGAAAAACTTATAGAAAAGGTAAGGAAAGCCGACGCTTCAGGAGACAGGAGTGTGATCAAGACCTGGTCACGTCGTTCCACAATTACCCCTGAGTTAGTAGGCCATACCTTTGCTGTTCATAACGGAAGAAGATTTATTCCCGTATTCATCACCGAAAACATGGTTGGGCATAAACTTGGTGAATTTGCCCCAACAAGAACATTTTATAGTCATGCAGGTGATAGAAAAACAAGGTTACGCAGATAATGAAGTCGGTTTATAAGGCGGTTATTTTATGAGCCTTTTATACGGTTTCTGACTACTGTAGATTCTTATGATTAAGATAAGTAATGGAGTTTAAATAGATATGGAAGTGAAGGCTGTTGCCAAATATGTTCGGATTTCGCCACAAAAGGCAAGATTGGTAGTGGATCTTGTCAGGGGGAAGAAAGTCGAAGAAGCACAAAGGATATTAGCCTTTACACAAAAAAAGGCTGCTGGCATTGTAGAAAAAGTATTAAAATCCGCAATTGCTAATGCGACACAGGACCCTAATATCGATGAAAAAATACTTTATGTAAAAAAGATATTTGTAGGTCAAGGACCCTCATTGAAAAGATGGAGGGCAAGAGCACAGGGGAGGGCGGCTATGATAAAAAAGAGGATGAGTCATATAACCGTCGTATTGGATGAAGAGTAGGAAATAAGGAGGTAAAGGCTTGGGGCAAAAAGTTAATCCGATCGGTTTTAGGCTGGGTATTAACAAGACATGGGGTTCTCAGTGGTTTGCAGAAAAAAAATATAGTGAATTGCTGCATGAAGACATTGAGATTAAAAAGTACCTTAAAGACAAATTTTACCATGCAGGTATATCAAGGATTGATATTGAAAGGGCTGCTGACAAAGCTAAAGTAAATATTCATGCTGCCAGGCCGGGGATTCTCATAGGCAGAAAGGGATCGGAGATCGAAAAACTGAAAAAAGATCTTGAAAAGATTTCCAAAAGCGATCCGATTATAAATATCCTTGAGGTACGCAAGCCTGAAATTGACGCGCAACTTGTTGCTGAAAATATTTCCCTCCAGCTTGAGAGAAGGGTTGCCTTCAGAAGGGCTATGAGGAGAAGTGTTACATCTGCCATGAAATTTGGTGCCAAAGGAATAAGGGTAACCTGTTCCGGGAGACTTGGCGGAGCCGAAATGGCGAGAAGGGAATGGTATAGAGAAGGGAAAGTTCCGCTTCATACCTTGAGAGCAAATATCGATTATGGTTTTGCTGAGGCACGTACAACTTACGGGATTATTGGTGTAAAAGTTCTGATATTTCATGGTGAAGTGCTTCCGGAAAAGAAAGCTGAGAGTTAAGAGCTGAATTGGGGGTTTTAAAGACATGTTAATGCCGAAGAGAGTGAAATATAGAAAGCTTCAAAAGGGTCGCATGAAAGGAAAGCCTGGCAGAGGTTGTAATGTGTCTTTTGGGGAATATGGTCTGCAAGCAACTGAATGTGGAAGAATAACTGCGAGACAAATTGAGTCGGCACGAATAGCCATAACTCGCTATGTTAGGCGCGGAGGAAAAATCTGGATAAGGATATTTCCCCACAGATCGCTTACTAAAAAACCGGCAGAAACCCGCATGGGGAAAGGAAAAGGATCTCCTGAGGAATGGGTTGCTGTTGTGAAGCCTGGTATAGTTCTGTATGAAATAGAAGGAGTCGCAAAAGATACGGCTCGAGAGGCTTTTAGGCTGGCGTCACATAAACTTCCAATATCGACAAAATTTCTTTCCAGGGAGATATTTGATGAAAATTAAGGAAATCAGAGAAATCGATATTGATGAGCTGAAACAGAAAGAAAAAGAGTTTGTCGAAGAGCTTTTCAAGCTCCGCATGCGGCACGCTACGGGGCAATTGGATTCCCCTCTCATGATGAAGAAGGTCAGAAAAAATATAGCTCGAATAAAGACTGTTTTAAGAGAAAGAGAGGCTCAAATATAAGCATGAGTGATCGGGGCAATAGAAGAACCGTTCAGGGTGTTGTAGTTAGTGATAAAATGGACAAAACGATCGTTGTTTTGGTGGAAAGGTTAGTAAAACATCCCAGGTTCCAGAAGTTTTTAAGAAGACGAGCTAAATATAAAGTTCGTGATGAGGAAAACAGGTGCAATATTGGTGATAGGGTATTAATTGTTGAATCACGCCCTCTTAGTAAAGACGTAAGATGGAGAATGCGCGAGATACTGAAGAAGGCAAATTAACCATAAACTTCCAGTCTCCGGCTCAAATGGATGTTATTTAAAAGGCCTCTTTTTTGTTTTGCTATTGGATTAGTGTTGAACGTTTGTAGGATTCCCGGATTACTACGCTGAACCGCAGTTTCATTCTTGGGTAAATGATAATATTAAATTCATCTCCGAATGGATTTTGAGATATTTGCAGGTCTTACAACAACCTAATAAAATGTTCGATAAAAAGTAGGATTTTTCTGACGGGATTAGCTTAATTTTGTTGAGGTATTTTTCATGATTCAGATGCAGACCATTTTAAATGTGGCAGATAATTCGGGTGCGAAGAAGGTAGGTTGTATTAAAGTACTTGGAGGGTCTAAGAGAAAGTATGCCAGTATTGGGGATATAATAGTAGTATCAGTTAAAGAAGCAATTCCCAATTCAAAGGTTAAAAAAGGAGATGTGATGAGGGCTGTCGTGGTAAGAACAGCAAAGGAGATCGGGAGGCCGGACGGTACATACCTTAAATTTAGCGATAATTCTGCTGTACTTATAAATAATCAAATGGAGCCTATAGGGACAAGAATATTTGGGCCGGTAGCACGTGAATTGAGAGCGAAACAATTTATGAAGATTGTGTCTCTGGCGCCTGAAGTTTTGTAATACTGTTGTGAAATCGTCGAATGCAAATGGAAGCATAAAAGTTGAGGATTTGAATATGCATGGGAAACATCTGAAAAAGGGCGATATGGTGATGGTTATTGTCGGTAAGGAAAAGGGGAAAACCGGCAAAATACTGAGCGTTGTCAAAAAGAAAAACCGTGTAGTTGTGGAAAAGTTGAATTTTATAAAAAAACACCAGAGACCGGATGCACAGGGGAAAGGTGGTATCGTTGAGAAGGAAGGATCGATACATATATCCAATGTTATGCTGATGTGTAATAAATGTAACACTGGAATAAGGGTGGGATACCAATTATTGGAAGATGGAAAGAATGTGCGTGTTTGTAAAAGATGTAATGAGATATTGGATGATTAAACTGAGGAAGAATGAATGGCACGATTAAAAGAGTACTACAAAAAAGAAGTAATCCCTGCTTTGATGAAGGAATTTAAATATAAAAACAGGATGGAGGTTCCTAAACTCGAGAAAATTATTGTAAATATGGGTTTGGGTGAGGCGCTTCAAAACATTAAAATAATTGATAATGCTGTTCAGGAACTTTCAGTTATTGTGGGACAGAGACCTGTTGTTACAAAGGCGAGAAAATCGATTGCTACATTTAAACTGCGTAAAGGTATGTCGATAGGATGTATGGTTACTTTAAGGAAGGACATGATGTATGAGTTTTTTGACAGGCTTGTTAATGTTGCCCTTCCAAGAGTTAGAGATTTCAGAGGTATTTCGCCTAAATCTTTTGATGGGACGGGAAATTTCTCCATGGGAATTAAGGAACAGTTCATCTTCCCTGAGGTAGAGTATGACAAGATTGATAAGGTCAGGGGAATGAATGTAGTAATTGTCACCTCGGCTAAAACAGATGATGAGGGAAGACAACTCTTGAAACTTATGGGGATACCTTTTAAAAATTGAGATTGTAGGTTACACGAAAGTTTTAAGAAGCACGGTAGAATTTGCCGGAGGTTTTGCAGAGGCTGTTACCGGCAGGAAAAATTGTAGTTCAAAGTTTAGAGTTACAGGTTATTCTGATCGAAACTCAGATAGGAGTTGCATGTGGCAAGAAAGTCCTTAATTGCGAAGGCGAAACGACAAAAAAAATTTACTGTCAGGGAATACACCCGGTGTCCTCTTTGTGGAAGATCCAGAGCATATTACAGGAAATTTGATATGTGTAGAATATGTTTGAGAAAACTTTCTTTGGCAGGGCAAATTCCCGGGATGATAAAATCAAGCTGGTAGCAACAAAATAAAAGTAAAAATGGATAGGCTTTCAATAGTCAGCAAATAGCTTTTATCACATTTTTAGTCGAGAAACTGAATACTTATAAACATTAAGGAGAAGTAGTATGGGGATGACTGATCCTATAGCAGATATGCTGACGAGAATCAGAAATGCTAACATGGTAAAGTTCGATAAAGTCGAAGTTTCATTATCGAAAATGAACCTGAATATTGCCCAGGTCTTAAATAAGGCGGGTTATATCAGTAGGTTCGCTGTTGAAAAGAATAATGACGGGCGGGAGATCTTGAAGATATATTTGAAATACTCGGATTCAAAAGAAAGAGTTATAACTGGGATACAGCGGGTTAGTAAGCCGGGTAAGAGGGTTTATGTTAAAAGTGATAAAATACCAAAAGTTTTAAATGGTTATGGTATAGCAATACTGTCCACATCTAAAGGTATTATGACTGATAAAGAGGCGAAAACATTAAAAGTCGGTGGCGAAATTCTCTGCAATGTATGGTAGTGCCTCAATTTTTCATTCTTAGTCTGTTTGGGTACCGGCGTGTCCGGACCGGGAAACATGATAGCTGTTAGCTATACTGAAATCTGGAGATTTATAAATGTCGAGAATTGGTAAAAAAATAATAGAAGTTCCTGAAGAAGTAGAAATTAGGCAGGACAATTCTATAATTGAGGTCAAGGGTTCAAAGGGGATCTTGACGATGAACATTCCCGAAGGTGTTGATATTGTTTTTGATAATGGGACCATAGTTGTGGAGAGACTTTCCGATGATAAAAAGGGAAGAGCTGTTCATGGGCTGACAAGAACGTTGGTTGCAAACATGGTAACAGGAGTTACTGCCGGATTTGAAAGAACTTTGGAAATATCAGGTGTCGGTTATAGAGCAGAGGTAAATAATAATGTTCTGAGGTTATTACTCGGTTATTCTCACCCCATTGAATATAAAATACCTGAAGGGGTTTCCGTTAAGGTTGACAAACAAGTAACAATAATGATTTCTGGAATAGATAAGGAACTTGTTGGAAAGGTGGCAGCCGAGATCAGGAGTTTCAGGAAACCTGAACCCTACAAAGGAAAAGGAATAAAATATTCAGGTGAACGTATAAGAAGAAAGGTTGGAAAATCCGCAGGCGTATAGCTCGAAAATCTAAAGTTTTAGGGTCTTCTTAGGATAATTTAAAACTCAATATATTCGATATAGAGGTAGAACTTTGGTATCTAAAAAAGTAATAAGGAACAGGATTAAACGCAAAAAAAGAGTAAGAGGAAAGATTTTCGGCACTCAGAAGAAACCGCGTCTTTCTGTATTTAGAAGTTCGAAGCATATATACGTACAGGCAATTGCTGATGATTTGGGGGTGACTGTGGCTGAAGCCTCAACCCTTAGTAAGGAATTAAAGGACAAACTTGCAGGATTGGAGAAAATAGATGCTGCTCGTGAGGTGGGTAAGTTGGTAACCGAAAGATTATTGTCTAATGATGTGAAAGAAGCTGTTTTTGACAGGGGAATGTTTCTTTACCATGGACGTGTAAAAGCTCTTGCTGAGGCGGCAAAGGAAGCAGGGTTGAAGTTTTAGTTGATTGCTCTTTTTGCTGGTTTAATTGGTATACACTAATCGATGTTTTTAGTTTTTAGGGGTATTGCAGGAATATGGAAGAATTAGAACTTCTTGATAGGGTTATTGCTATTAAGCGGACAGCCAAGGTTGTCAAGGGTGGCAGAAGATTTAGATTTAGTGCGGTTGTGGTTGTTGGTGATGGTAATGGTTCTGTCGGTGTTGGATTGGGGAAAGCTCATGAAGTCCCTGAGGCAATTAGAAAGGGTATGGATGAAGCTAAAAAAAGTCAAATGAAAGTTGCAATTGTGAACGGAACGGTACCTTATGAGGTGATAGGACACTCCGGGGCAGGGAAAGTTCTCCTCAAGCCGGCTTCCGAGGGGACAGGTCTTATAGCGGGTGGCGCTGTTAGAGCGGTTTTGGAAGTTGCCGGTGTTCATAATGTATTAACAAAATGCCTTGGTTCACATAACCCGCATAATCTGGTCAAAGCAACAATTGATGGACTCTGTAAAATGAAAACACCAGAAGAAATCGCCTCTCTCAGGGGAAAAGATATTTCCGAAATTTGACACTTTGTTAGCGTATAGAATTAGATATTTAAACTGAACAGCGAGCGAACACAAAAACCATTTTTCTTAATGGTGGGAGGTTCTCCGAAATTTATTGTGGCAGACTTCAAAGATCTAAAAATATGTTTGAGGGTTAATTGAGGCATTAAATTGTCAAAAGATATTTTTGGTATTGAAACCTGAACTTTTGTAACTTCCAAAACATGGGAGCAGGTCGTGGAAAAGAAATTGAAGATAACATTAGTGAAAAGTTTTATAGGAAGACCGGAGAAACAGAGGAAAGTACTGCGCGGGATGGGGCTGCGAAAGTTGAATAAAACCGTCTTGCTGGGTAATACTCCTGAAGTACGTGGGATGATAAAAAAAGTTACTCATCTGGTTGCCGTAGAGGAAATTGAGGTAAATTAAATATGGATTTGAGCAGTTTAAAACCACCTGAAGGTTCCAGAAAAAAGAGAAAGCGGGTAGGTCGCGGGACTGGATCAGGTCATGGAAAAACATCTTGCAGGGGTTCGAAAGGGCAAAATGCCCGTTCGGGTGGAAGGGTGAAGCCAGGATTTGAGGGTGGCCAAATGCCTCTTTTGCGGAGATTACCGAAAAAGGGGTTTTATAATATTTTCAAAAAGAATATTGTCACTGTAAATATAGAACAGCTGAATAAATTTCCGGAGGGTTCGGTTATTGATTCAAATACTCTTATAAGCAATGGGGTTATTAAAAGTAAAGGTGATGGAATCAAGATATTGGGAAAAGGGTCTATAAATTATCCTTTATTGCTGAAAGTTGACAGAATAAGTCGTAGCGCGAGAGAGAAAATTGAAAATGCGGGTGGATCAATAGAGGTTATCTGATTTGTTAAGCGGCCTTAAAAATATACAGAAAATTCCGGAGCTTCAAAAGAGAATACTTTTCACGTTTTTTCTGCTGGCTGTTTACAGAATAGGTGTACATGTACCAACTCCTGGGATCGATACTGCGGCTTTAATGGCGTTCTTTGAACAGGCAAGGGGTTCACTCTTGGGATTATTTGACATGTTCGCGGGAGGAGCCCTGAGCAATTTGTCAGTCTTTGCCCTGGGTATAATGCCCTATATCAGTGCATCCATTATCTTGCAGTTGCTGACAGTTGCTATTCCTTATCTTGAAAAGCTTTCAAAGGAAGGAGAAGTCGGAAGAAGAAAAATAACGCAATATACGAGATATGGAACGGTTCTTTTAAGTGTAATTCAGGGGTTCGGTATTGCGGTAGGATTGGAAAACATGGCAGGTCCTACGGGTGTATCTATAGTGATTAACCCGGGATGGGGCTTTAGATTGATGACTGTTATTACTCTGACCGCCGGTACGTCGTTTATAATGTGGTTAGGAGAACAGATTACTGATAAGGGTATTGGTAATGGAATATCTCTTATTATATTTGCAGGAATAATAGCTCGAGGCCCCGCTGCCGTTGCGAATACTTTTCGTCTGCTGAGCACAGGCGAGATGGGAATATTTTTTATTATAATTCTTGCCGCAATGATGGTCGCGGTTGTTGGTATTATTGTCTTTGTGGAAAGTGGGCAGAGGAGGATACCAGTTCAATATGCCAAGAGGGTCGTTGGGAGAAAGATGTATGGTGGACAAACGACTCATCTTCCTTTAAAGGTTAATACGGCGGGTGTAATTCCACCCATATTTGCTTCCTCAATCATAATGTTTCCTGCTACGATTGCCAATTTTGTTCCACATCCCTGGATGAAGATGGTGTCGGATGTATTAATGCCTGGAAGAATTGTATATGAATTGCTCTATGTGGCTTTTATAATATTTTTCTGCTATTTTTATACTGCGGTAACTTTTAATCCGGTTGATGTGGCTGACAATATGAGGAAACACGGAGGTTATATTCCGGGTATAAGGCCGGGTAAAAAGACAGCGGATTATATAGATAGCATTCTGACAAGGCTTACCTTTGGTGGTGCCATGTATGTTTCCGCGGTATGTGTACTGCCTAGCGTTCTTATAAGTAAGTTTAATGTGCCGTTTTACTTTGGCGGTACAGCGCTTCTTATTGTAGTAGGTGTTGCTCTCGATACTGTAGGTCAAATAGAAACCCATCTATTGACGAGGCAATATGAAGGATTTTTGAAAAAGGGACGTATGGGTAAAAGACGTTAAAAGGTTAAAATTTATGATAATCTTGAAATCTCCTGACGAGGTTGAAAAGATACGGGCAAGTAATGTTATAGTAGCGAATATTTTGAATGAATTGAGAGGTATAATTAAACCAGGTATAACAACCATAGAGTTGGACAGGTATTCGGAAGAACTTGCTCTGAAAATGGGGGCTAAGCCGGCCTTCAAGGGATATAGGGGATATCCTTTTTCTCTGTGTACATCTGTTAATGGTGAAGTAGTTCATGGAATGCCATCAGATAGAGTAATTCGGACGGGAGACATAATAAGCCTAGATTTTGGAATATATCATAAGGGATACTATGGTGATTCTGCCATAACTGTTCCTGTAGGTGAGGTCCCCAGTGTGGCGCAGGCACTGATTCAAACCACCGAAGAAGCCTTGTACAATGGAATAAAAGAGATGAGAGCGGGAAATCGATTGGGTGATATATCAGCTTCTGTGCAAGAGTGTGTTGAGGCTGCCGGATTTTCTGTGGTGAGAGATTTTGTGGGTCACGGGATAGGAAGAAGTCTTCATGAAGAGCCACAGATTCCCAATTTTGGAGTGCGTGATAGAGGTGTTAAGTTAGAAGTAGGTATGGTTTTTGCGATTGAACCAATGGTAAATGAGGGAACTTACAAGGTAAAGGTATTGGACGATGGGTGGACGGTTGTGACAGCGGATGGTAAACTGTCAGCCCACTTTGAGCATTCTGTGGCAATTGCGGAAGATGGGCCGGTAATATTGAGTAGGGTTGCTTAAGAAGGTAATGCAATACGCTCGAATAAATGAATATGTTTGTTGTTTTGGTTTTTGGTATCCTTATTAGGATAAATGTCTTATGGTAAAAGAAGAAGCGATACAGGTTGAAGGTAAAGTTATTGAGCCGTTGCCGAACGCAATGTTTCGTGTCGAACTGGAAAACGGACACCGTGTTCTTGCCCATATTTCCGGGAAAATGCGTATGCATTATATCAAGATATTACCTGGTGATAAAGTAACCGTTGAACTTTCCCCATACGATTTAACGCGTGGGAGAATTGTGTACAGAGCAAAATAAATGTAGTTATGGGGTGAAGTATAGTGAAAGTTAGGAGTTCCGTAAAAAAAATATGTGATAAATGCAAAATTGTTAAAAGGCGTGGAGTGCTCAGAGTTATTTGTGAAAATCCCAGGCATAAACAGCGCCAGGGATAAAGTAGAACACAAAATAAAAGATTAAAAGTCAGGAGCGAAAAAAACTCTTCATTTTGAAGTTTATCTTTTGGCTCTTTAATGTTCTATTGTTATTTATTTTGTAAGGGGGATATTGAGTGTGGCAAGAATTGCAGGTGTAGATTTACCTAAGAATAAGAGAATGGAAATTGCCTTGACCTATATATACGGTATAGGTAGATCTAAATCAAGAAAGATACTTGAAAAAGCAGGTGTAGAGTTTAGTACAAAAACTGATGATCTTGCTGATTCAGAAGTAACCTCAATAAGGAACATTATAGATAGAGACCATAAAATTGAGGGAGATTTAAGAAGGGAAATTTCCATGTCAATAAAACGCCTGATGGATATAGGTTCCTACAGGGGGTTGAGGCACAGAAAGGGTCTTCCTGTTAGAGGTCAGAGAACGAGTACAAATGCCAGGACACGAAAAGGGCCTAGAAGGGCTGTTGTCGGCAAGAGAAAGAAGAAGTAATTTGAAGGGGTCAGGTTTTAACCCCATCTGGAGGAACAATGGCAAAACCGAAAAGGAAAACAGGGAAAAAGAAAGAACGAAAGAATATAGCGGAAGGTATTGCTCATATTCAATCGACTTTCAACAATACAATTATTACTATTACAGACCTGAGTGGTAACGTTATTACCTGGTCCTCCTCTGGAGTACGGGGTTTCAAGGGTTCGAGGAAGAGCACACCGTTTGCCGCTCAATTAGCTGCGGAAGATGCCGTAAGAAAAGCAAAGGAACACGGGATGAGAAGTGTTAGGGTATATGTTAAAGGACCGGGATCAGGTCGAGAAGCAGCTCTGAGGTCTTTGCAGACGGCAGGTCTTGATATAAGTCTTATAAGGGATGTGACACCGATTCCCCATAACGGTTGTCGCCCACCGAAAAGGAGAAGAGTATAATAAAAGCTGAAGCTTAGCTTTATTACATAATAAAATGGAGGAGTGTTTTGGCAAGATATAGAGGATCTTTATGTAGATTATGTCGAAGAGAAAACTTAAAACTTTTTCTCAAGGGGGACAGATGTTACGGTGATAAATGTTCCTTTGAAAGAAGAGGATATGCCCCTGGGGAGCATGGGCAGGCAAGGGATAGGCGAAAACATTCTGACTATGGTGTCCAGTTAAGGGAAAAACAAAAACTGAAAAGAACATTCGGTCTTTTGGAAAAACAGCTTAGAGGGTATTACAATAAGGCGGATAGGCAAAGAGGAGTAACAGGAACAGTCCTGTTGACTCTATTGGAAAGAAGACTTGATAATATTGTATACAGGATGGGTTTTGCGAGCTCCAGGGGTGAGGCAAGGCAGCTTATAAGACACAATCATTTTTTGGTAAATGACAGAAAAGTTAATATTCCATCATACCTGATAAGCGTTAGTGATGAGGTTAAGGTTAGAGAGAAGAGCAGAAAGATGTCGCGAATATTAGATTCTATGGAAACGGTTGCGAGACGTGGTATTCCTCAGTGGCTGGAATTGGATAAAGATAACTTCAAGGGTATTGTAAAGATGTTTCCTGTTCGGGAAGAAATAACCATGCCGATTCAGGAACAATTGGTAGTTGAACTTTATTCAAAATAACGTGATCAACACGTGACGGTTAAAGCAACTCTATATAGGAATTATAAGAAATGCAAAAAAACTGGCGTAGTTTAATGCGGTCGAAGCGAATCGAAGTAGATGAAAAAACCCACACTCGATTTTACGGGGAATTTACCTGTCAGCCTTTGGAGAGGGGTTTTGGCATTACTTTAGGTAACTCACTTAGAAGAGTGTTGTTGTCTTCCATACAGGGAGCAGCTATTGTTTCCGTAAAGGTTGACGGAATTCTTCACGAATACTCTACGATTCCCGGAGTTAAAGATGATGCGACCGATCTTATTTTGAACCTTAAGGGCATCCGTTTGAAGCTTCATGAAGATGGTCCCAGGGTTATACATATTGATGCTTCAGGAGAAGGAGTTATAACCGCGGGGGATATCATTACAGATGGAACTGTTGAGATAATGAATCCTGATCATTATATTACGACCCTCTCTGCTGATGCTGTGTTTAAGGCGGAAATGGTGGTGAAGATGGGACGAGGTTATGTTCCCGCTAAGAGGGAAAGAGACCCTGACCAACCGGAAGGTACTATAAATATTGACGCTTTGTTTTCACCAATTAAAAAGGTAAACTATACCGTAACTCATGCCAGAGTGGGGCAGGTTACTGATTATGATAGGCTCATATTAGAAGTATGGACCGATGGGAGTATTTTGCCAGAGGATGCCGTAGCGTATTCCGCAAAAATATTAAAGGAACAGCTGAATGTTTTTATAAATTTTGAAGAGGCTGAGGAAGAGCGGGAAGAACATAAAGAGATCGAGGAAAAAGAAAAAATCAATGAGAACTTACATAGGAACGTTGATGAATTGGAGCTTTCTGTAAGATCTGCAAACTGTTTAAAAAATGCCGGCATTACTCTTATTGGAGAACTTGTTCAAAAGACTGAGACTGAAATGCTTAAAACCAAGAACTTTGGAAGAAAATCTCTGAGTGAAATTAAGGAAATACTTGCTGAGATGGGACTTGGGCTCGGTATGAAGGTAGATTTTACACTACCGGTAAAAGATGATGAAGAAGCTAAAGAAATATAGTGAATAGATTCATTAATTAGAAAGGAAGATTTTAAATGCGTCATAGAAAGGCGGGGAGGAAGCTTAGTAGAACCACGAGTCATAGAAAGGCTATGTTGAAAAATATTGTAACTTCCTTCATTAAGCATGAAAAGATCGTTACGACCGATGCCAAGGCAAAAGAGTTGAGAAAAATTGCCGAAAAGATAATTACCTTGGGGAAAAAGGACAGTCTCCACGCAAGAAGGCAAGCTCTATCTTTTATACGGGATAAAGAAGTTGTCAAAAAGCTTTTTGAAGAGCTGTCACCTCGGTACAGTGAAAGAGAAGGGGGTTATTCGAGAATAGTAAAGGTAGGTTATAGAGCAGGTGACAATGCTCCTATGTCCAGTATTGAGTTAATTTCAGAAGGAGAAAAAAGGTCCCCGAAATAGTTGGTACAGTAAGTTTTGACCGCGGGAAAATAATAAAATAAAAAGTGCAAAATAAAAAAAGGCAAGGGATTACCCCTTGCCTTTTTATTTGCAGCACCTTTATCTTTTATGTTTTTCCTTGAAATTTTTCTTAAAAGAAATATAATGAAAAGTCGTCAACGCATAATGTGTTGATATGTTGCGATATCTCGGCACATTGAAGCGAATATTATCTTATATTTTTTGAACCCTAATGTATATGTGATGAGTAAGGGAGGATAAGTCATGGCAGAGGCAAAAATTGGAGAGGTTGTTAAGTTTTTTGCTAAGCCAAGCGTTGCAGCGGTCAAGATTACTGATGGAGAATTAAGAGTAGGCGATACGGTTAAGTTCACGGGTCATACAACAGATTTTGAAAGTAAAATTGACTCAATGGAAATAGAAAATGAAAAAGTTGAAAAGGCATCAGTTGGTGATTATATAGGAATTAAGGTAGCGGAACGGGTTCGTCCTGGCGATGAGATGTTTAAGATTGTATCAGAAGAATAATTTGACAATAAGTTCATAGCGAAAAGCCGAAGACGGTGGACTTAGAGTTGCCTAAAGAATTGATATTTACGACAATCCACAGTGATTCTTATATAAACTTTTCCCGATCCATCTGAAAATCCAAGATTAATTTTTAAATCTGAAATTTTTGGATTGGAGGTCATATTTGATAATGCGGTTGCGGTTAAGGAAAAGTGAATTTTGTTTGGCTAGTGCCAAATATCTGGTTATTTGATTAAATAGAGAAGTTAGGGAGCTATATGTTTTTGTAGCTGTCTGAAAAAGTGAGCCGACGATTTGATTTTTCTTTTAAAGCTTTTATTTATGTAAAAATGGATAGCGGGTAAGTTTAATAATTACTTTTTAATGCTTTGAAAAGCCCCCGTAATGATCTTTAGGGGACTTTTAATTTTTGTGATAAAAGTCTGAAAAGGAATAATTACATGGATATAAGGGTATTGGGTTGTCACGGGTCCAAGCTCCCCGGCAACAACACTACGTGCTTCTTATTGAATGGAGAAATTTTACTTGATGCTGGCACAATAACTTCCGTGTTGTCATTGGAAGAACAAATTAAGATAGAATATATTCTTGTAACTCACACTCATCTCGATCATGTCTGTGATATAATGTTTCTGGCGGATAATCTTTATTATGGCAAAAAGGAATATCCGGCAATTAGAGTTTTGAGTACACAGGGAGTTATTGATGCACTGAGGGCAAACCTTTTTAATAACATTATATGGCCTGATTTTTCATCGATTCCAACTCCTGAGAAACCTCTTCTCAAATTTGAGATAATCCAATTGGGTGAAAGCTTTAAGATTAATAATCTCTCAGTTACTGCTGTTAGGGTCAATCATACTGTTGAGACAATCGGGTATGTGATAGAATCTAAAAATGGTTCATTTGTCTTTATAGGAGATACCGGCCCGACTGAGGATATTTGGAAAGTTATACAGGAGCTCAAGGATTTGAAGGCTGTATTTGTTGAAGTGTCACTTCCCAATAGTATGGAGAATATTGCTAATATTACCGGTCATCTTACATCTTCCAGCCTCAGTCTTGAATTAAAGAAATTGGGCGCTTTAACACCGGCTATTTATCTTTACCATATGAAACCGCAATTTGAAGACACTATTAGGAAAGAGATAGATTTGATAAAAAACAAAAATATTCACGTCTTGAGCGAAGGAGAAGTGATAAAAATTGGGTAAACATTCAGCCTATAGCGATCAGTGTTGAGTGAATCTTCCCGCCCACAGTGACAGGGCTTACGGAGTACGCCTCCGGTCAAAACACCATTTGTTTTAACTTTTAAGTTTTGTGTTTCAAATTAAGGTCTCCTAAAAAAACTTGTGATATAAATTAACTTTGAGATTGAAAGGTTATCTGAACACTGAAAGCTGAGAATAAATGGCATCTCAAAATCCCCTTGAATACCTTTCAGGATTAAAAGATAAGGGAATGCGTTTCAGTCTGGTTCCCGTATCTAAACTCCTTGACCGATTAAATAATCCCCAGGAAAAATACAAAACAGTTTTAGTTGGCGGAACCAATGGCAAGGGTTCGATTGCGGCAATGATTTCCTCTATTCTCCTGGAGGGGGGAGCAAAAGTTGGCCTTTATACATCACCCCATCTCATTAATGTCAATGAGCGTATAAGGATAAACAACCGTATGATATCGATGGAGGAACTCTCCGAACTTATTGAGAAGGTGCGTGATGAGCTTGAAGAGGATATAACTTATTTTGAATTTGTTACGGTTCTGGCTTTTCTGCATTTTTTCCGGAACGGTGCGGATGTGGCTGTTTTAGAGGTTGGAATGGGTGGAAGACTTGATGCGACAAATGTTGTAATACCGGAAGTATCCGTGATATCCAATATTTCTTTGGAACATGTAAGGTATCTTGGCACTAATTTGGGAGCAGTGGCCCGGGAAAAAGGAGGAATTATCAAGAATAGAGGCATATGCATCACGGGTGCGAAACAGAAAAGCGTCTTGAGGGTTTTGGAGAATATATGCAGCGAACGGAAAGCAAGACTTTACCGGTTAGGAAAAGACGTGAAAGTTGGGACAGTGAAAACTCTCCGGCTTGAAAAAAATTACGTACCAGATTTTGACACTTTTTCTTATAAAGGAATTAAAAAAGAACTTCGAAATCTTGTTTGCCCTTTGATAGGGAGGCATCAGATAGAAAATACAGCTGTGGCTCTTGGAACGATAGAGCTTCTTACGGCTAGAGGTTTTAGTATTGATGATAGCGCATTAATACGTGGTTTAAGAAATGTACGATGGGAAGGGAGATTAGAAGTGCTTCATAATTCTCCCATGCTGGTTGTGGATGGTGCTCACAATCCGGCGGGGGCATCTGCTCTTCGCAATGCTTTAAGGGACAATTTTTCTTATAAAAAGTTAATTCTTATATTCGGTGTACTTGGTGACAAGGATTACAAGAGGATGCTGAAAAAATTGGCTCCTCTTGCCGATAGGCTTATTCTCACAGAGCCAAAAGATATAAGAAGCTTGCATTTGATGGATATATTGCCCGTTGCAAAAACGTATATTAATAGTGTAGATATTATTGAAGATTCGGGCCGGGCTCTTTCGCAGGCTTTTTCTTTTGCCGAAAAAGATGATCTTATCTGTGTAACCGGTTCCCTTTTTCTTGTTGGAGAGATAAAAAGACACTGGAATCAGAATTGAAGCTCCACGTCGCGGGTGCCGGGGAACGTAATAATTAGAAGAATAATGCGCTTACTGTTCAATTCAGGAGTCACAATGAAGAAAAAAGTCCTTTTTACTGTTGTTTTTGTCCTGCTTTTTCCCGTTCAAGCTGATTTTACCCTCGCTCTTGAAAGAAATATACAAAAAGGGCCGGTTAATATAGAAGCTGATAGTCTAACTTATGACAAGGATACTGACAAATATAGTGCAAAGGGAAATGTTATAATTACATTTACCGGCGGTTTTCTCAAGGCTGATTATGTGGATTTGAATAAAACTACAGGTGATGCCGAGGCCTTGGGTAATGTTTATATCCAAAGTAATGATGACATACTCGAGGGAGACAAGGTTAAATTTAATATTAATTCAAAAACAGGTATTGCTTACGAAGGAAAATTATTCTTTGCCGAGAATAATTTTTATATAAACGGAAAAGAAATTGAAAAGAAGGGGGAAGCCACATATCATCTAAAAGATGCGACAGCAACCACCTGTGACGGAGACTGGCCGGCATGGAGATTCACAGGAAAAGAACTTGATGTGACCATTGATGGTTACGGTACGGTAAAACATGGCACCTTTCAGGTGAAAAACTTTCCATTCTTCTATACACCGTATATGATATTTCCGGCGAAGACAACGCGGCAGTCAGGTTTCCTTCCACCCCGTATTTCACATTCGGACAAACATGGCTGGGACACGGAACTGCCTCTCTACTGGGCGATCTCAAATAATGCAGACGCCACATTTTATCAACGTTACATGGATAAAGATGGATTAAAAGAGGGTGTTGAATTCAGGTACTTTATAAGCAAGGATTCATACGGCACTTTTTATGCGGACTATCTCAAAGATCAACAAACCGGAGAAATGATCGAAGATGAGGGTTTAAGTAGAAACTGGAAGGAAAAACAGGAGAGGTGGTCATATTACCTGAATCATGAGACCACTTTCAGCCCGGGTTTTTATTTAAGAACAGACATAAGAAAGGTTTCCGATAATTGGTATTTCAGAGATTTCTCCGGTTATAACTACTATCTGGATAATTATTCCGAAAAAGGGGAGCGCAAGTTTAGTAAGGTTTCTTTTCTCGGTGATAAGTCTCTCGTTACGCTGGACTCAACTGCCCGTCTTGTTAAGGATTGGAGCTTGTTTAATATTACCGCCCTTGTTCAGTACACTGATAATTTTGCGAGCTATGACAACAATTCAACACTGCAAAAATATCCCGAAATAACCTTTACCGGTATTAACCAGCCCATACTGGACACTCCGCTAAACTTTCAGATAGATTCTTCGTTCAATAATTATCAAAGAACTGAAGGCGACCATGGACAACTCTACGATGCTCACCCCACGTTTTCTTTGCCGCTCAACTTTAGCGAGTATCTCGATTTTACTCCATCGATAGGGGTGAGAGAGACCTTCTGGAATGCCAGTGAGTTGGAGGGGGCAAGTAAACAGGAGCATGGGGGCAGGGAGGTATATGATGTTGGTGCGGTGCTTTCCACGGAAGTTCACAGGATTTTTAATATAGGGGGAGAGACTGTCGATAAGATACGGCACGGAATTAAACCCGAGTTGACCTATACTTACATTCCATATATATACCAGAGTGACCTCCCTAATTTTGCGGCGACGGTAAGTGAAACAAACAGTGTAACCTATTCACTGACCAATAGTTTTATGGCCAGGCTGAAGAATCCAGAACTCAAAAAAGACAAAAATAAAGATAAAGAAGAAAACAAGATTAAAGGAGAAGGTATAAGTTACAGGGAATTTTTCTACGTCAAGCTGAGTCAGACATATGATATAAGGGAAGGAATGAAGCATCGAGCAGACAATTACGGGAACGAAAAAAGGCCGTTCGGCAATGTGGATATGGAACTTAAATTTGATCCTTTTCAGTACCTTACATTTGACGCGGAAACCAGCTTTGATGTTAATTCGGGTGAGTTGGAAAAAACAAACTATGAGCTTCAGATGAGTGACTGGCGTGGTGATACTGCCTCTGTTGAGTATAGATATACGCAAAGGTCTATAGAAGAAATAAACTTATTACTGAATATCAGCGTTACTGATTCCCTGGATATTATATATGATTTCCAAAGGGACGAGCTAAATAATATCTATCACGAGATAACATACGGACTGGATTATCACAGGCAATGCTGGAGCGTTATGGCCACCTATTCTGACGATGATGATGACAGGGTGTGGATGGTAATTTTTTCTCTCTATGGGCTGGGGAAGGTCGGGAGGGTAACAGCTAGACCTAAAGGTATTCGTAGTGTAGGCAGGGGTATCAGACAGGCATACTAGGAATCAATAATATTTTTTAGGTTTTTATCTTGACAAATGTGTTTAAATTGACGTAATCTTCCTTTTTCAAATTTTCAGACTCTGGGTGGTTTTATGAAGACATATAGTGCCAAAAAAGAGGATATTGTAAAAGACTGGTATCTGATTGATGCTGAGGGAAAAATACTTGGGAGGCTTGCAAGTGAAATTGCGAAACGTTTGAGGGGCAAGCATAAACCCGTCTATACGCCACATGTCGATACGGGAGATTTTATAGTAGTTATAAATGCCGGGAAAGTTTCTCTTTCCGGCAATAAATTGACTGACAAGATATATTATCATCACTCCGGTTATCCCGGAGGAATAAAATCTGTTACTGCCGAAAAATTGTTGAAGGAAAAGCCGGAGAGGCTATTGCGCATGGCGGTAAAGGGTATGCTTCCCAAAAACTCTCTGGGCAGACAAATGCTTAAAAAGCTGAAAATATATTCTGCCAGTGAACATCCCCATGAGGCTCAAACCCCCAGATTACTGGAATTATGATATAAATCAGCTGTTAACAATAAACTTTTAGTATAGAGCAGGGTAATAGAAGCAAATATCATTTTTAACTGAAAAGCGAGCGCATTATTTTTAGAATTACTTCATTCCCAGCAACATGTTGCGGGAAACTTAAGTTCAAAATACTGGTTGTTTATAAGTTAATTATTTGTGGGAGATAAATATGTCAGATAAACGTTATTATGCAACGGGAAAGAGGAAAACCTCCATAGCAAGGGTGTGGATGAAAGAGGGAAGCGGTGATCTTGTTGTAAACAAGAAAAAAATTGACGAATATTTTAGTGGAGACAGCTTCAAGATGCTTATTAAGCAGCCCCTTGAGGTTACCGGGCAGATGAGCAGGTTTGATTTTTATATTAATGTTCGTGGCGGCGGTGTTTCGGGACAGGCCGGTGCGATTAAACATGGCATTTCTAAAGCACTTGTGGAGTACGATGCTTCACTGAGGCCGGTTCTAAAACAAGCGGGATTCCTGACAAGAGATTCTCGCATAAAAGAACGGAAAAAGTACGGGCAACCCGGTGCGAGGAAAAGATTTCAGTTTTCCAAAAGATAATATTGGTGAGGAGGGGGGCTATGGCCTCCCTTTTTTGTGTATAAAAAAATATTATAACTGTTTACGGTGTTCGCTATAAGTGTCCATTAAAAATAACAATGTCGGTAACGAGTATTTCATTCGAAGATGGATGGATGTCCGTGAAGATAGGGTATGATTTTCCAAAGGGAAAATCCATCTGCCGATTACTATAAATTATTGAGGATTTGTCATGTTAAAAGTTAGCATATACGGGGCAAGTGGCTACACGGGTCAGGAACTTCTAAGACTTCTGTTCAGGCATCCTGAAGCGGAAGTTGTTGCCCTGACGTCAAGGAAATTTAAGGGAACTCAGGTTTCCGATGTGTTTCCGGCTTTTCAAGGGTTGACCGACATGGAATTTATCGAGGCATCCCCTTATGATATTGCTGAGCTTTCTGATGTTATCTTTCTGGCACTTCCTCACGGTTTGGCAATGGAGACTGTTCCTCTCTTTTTGAAAGCGGGGAAAAAAGTTATTGATCTGAGCGCTGATTTCCGCTTGCGTGATATCGCGGTGTACGAGCAGTGGTACCAGAAACATACGGCGCCGGATTTGATAAAAGAGGCGGTTTACGGGCTTCCTGAATTGTACAGGGATAGTATTAAGACCGGACAGCTTATTGCCAATCCAGGTTGCTATCCAACCGGAGTTATTCTTGGTCTGGCCCCGGTGCTGAAGGAAGGATGCATTGATATCACCTCGATTGTTGTTGATTCGAAGTCGGGGGTTAGTGGTGCGGGTCGGGAACCGCAGATTGGCTCGCTCTTCTGTGAGGTGAATGAGGGATTTAAGGCATATAAAATCAGCAAGCATCGTCACATGCCGGAGATGGAACAGGAACTCGGCTTTCTTGCGGGGACGGGTGTTAAGATTTCCTTTGTGCCGCATCTGTTGCCGGTGAACAGGGGTATACTAAGTACAATATATGCGAGGCTGAAGCAGAGAGTATCCGTATCTGACTTGATAGATCTTTATGAAAAGTTTTACGATGATGAAGCGTTTGTCAGGATTTATAAGGAGGGTACATTTCCTGCTCTTTCATCAGTCAGGGGTTCAAATTACTGTGATATCGGGCTAACTGTTGACGATGAGACGGGAAGGGTGATAATAGTATCCGCTATTGACAACCTTGTAAAAGGCGCGGCCGGTCAGGCCGTGCAAAATATGAACCTGATGTACGGTTTGAGTGAAGACTCTGGTTTAAAGTTAATATCACTGTTTCCATAGTTTTAAGGTTAAAATGGCTTTAAGATTTTATAATACATTGACAGGGCGGAAAGAAGAATTCAAGCCGGTTAAGAAGAAAGAAGTCGGAATTTATGTGTGCGGCATCACGGCCTATGATATTTGTCATATCGGCCATGCCCGTTCGGCGGTAGCTTTCGATGTTATTACCAAGTATCTGAAGTACAGGGGTTACGATGTAACCTATGTGAAAAATTTTACAGATGTTGATGATAAAATTATAGAGAAGGCAACTGCCGAGAGGAAAAGTATTTCAGATATATCCGAAAGGTATATCAAAGAACATAATGAAGATATGGATGCACTAGGTGTGGCCAGACCCACAGTAGCCCCGAAAGCTACAGAAAATATCAAGGGTATGATCAGGCATATAACAGTTCTTCTGGAGAAAAAATTGGCCTATGTAAATGAGGGAGATGTGTATTTTTCTGTTGAAAAATTCGATGGGTACGGAAAGCTTTCCGGAAGAAATCTCGAAGATATGGTAGCGGGATCCAGGGTTGAGGTGGATAAGAAGAAAAAGAATCCCCTCGATTTTGCCCTCTGGAAGGTGAGCAAGGAGGGAGAACCGTGGTGGGATAGTCCCTGGGGCAGAGGCAGGCCCGGATGGCATATAGAATGCTCGGTGATGAGTCAGAGGTTTTTAGGGGATACATTTGACATACACGGTGGCGGCAAAGATCTTATTTTCCCTCATCACGAAAATGAAATTGCCCAGTCGGAAGGTGCTACCGGCAAGACATTTGCGCAGTACTGGTTACATAATGGCTTTGTCAGAGTGGACAGTGAAAAAATGTCTAAATCTCTCGGCAACTTTTTTTCAATAAAAGAAATACTCAAAAGTTACCACCCGGAGGTGTTGAGGCTTTTTATGCTCCAGAGCCATTATAGAAGCCCCGTGGACTTTTTCAGTGAATCTCTCGCTAAGGCGAGAACTGGGATGGAGAGGTTTTATGCGACCCTTAAAAATATCGGAGATATCCTTGCGAATGGTGTAGATTATTCGAAGATTTCCGGGGAAACCCTTTCCGGAAGAGACAAAGAAATATTCGACTATGTTGAAGCTCTTCCCCGCAGATTTACCGAGGCAATGGATGATGATTTAAACACCGCTATGGCGATTGGTTCCATATTTGATACGGTCAGGCTTATCAACAGTTATCTGGATGAAAAAGAAAATACCATTACTGTCGAGAAGCTTTTTGTGCTGGATGTCGCTCAGAGACGTATCAAAGAAGTGGGCAGGATATTGGGATTGTTTCTTGAGGAACCTGATGAATACTTCCAGAAGGACAAAAACAGAGAAGCTCAAAAACGCGGTCTGAATGTGGAAGATATTGAACGCTCGGTTGAAGAAAGAAGGATAGCCAGAGCGGCAAAAAATTGGGAAAGTTCGGATAAAATCAGGGATACGCTTGCGGAAAAGGGAATAATTCTTAAAGATACCCCTACGGAAACTATTTGGAAAATCGAGTAAATTGTTTCTGTAAAGAAAGGGCATTTATAAGAATTGACTTGTTGTATCTTTTGTGGATATACTAAATGTCAAGGTGTTGATTTATAAGTTATATTATGGGAGGGAGTAAAAATGTTCGTTAAATTTAATCAATATTGGAATATCATTTCAGAAAGAAGCGAGGAATATAGAAAATTTATTATAAGTGACTTCATCCCTACAATAAATAAATTAGGAATTCATACTGTAGCAGGGTGGTCAGTATTAGTTGGCTCTTATTGCGAAATTATATTTGAGGGCGTAAGCGGTGATCTGGATTTGATAGAAAAAGCATTGAAAAGTCAAGAATATGGAAAATTGAATGAAGAATTGCTCAATTATGTAAAAGATTATAAAACCAAGGTTCTTGTTCCCACCGGAAGGAAGGATTCATACTCAAGAGATGTTAAAAAAGATACTGTCAAATTTAACCAGACTTGGAATATTGTGAGTAACAAAAAGGCTGATTATGAACGCTTTGTCGGTGATGAATTTTATCCGATCATGGAAGAACTGGGTATTACCGTAGCCGGTGAATGGAAAGTCCTTATAGGAGAAGGGCCACATATTATCTGTGAAGGGCGAACCCAGGATATTGACAAGCTGGTGAAAAATCTTCAAAGTGAAAAATTTCGAAAAGCGAGGTGTCAGCTGCGTAAATTTGTGGAAAATTACGGAAGTCGTTTCCTTTCTTTTCATGTTCAGAAAATCAGAGGGTATAGATCCGAAGGTTACGAATTATTTTTATAAGTGATGAATTGACACCCTTTTAGTCAACGCCCTTTTTCCATTATTAAACTATCATGCATTTGAAACACGGGGGTTTGATCGTATAAAATTCTTATTTTATGACAAAAATTCCATCCGGCCGCTTCCAGATAAGAATCAAATCTTCTTTGTCATCAACAACAAGGGTTGTTTTATGCTGATCCTCCGATACCATGGCACCTTTTTCATTTAGATAATGAATTTTTAATTTGAATGAACCCTTGCTTAGGTCTAGGTTTGATATGTGCACCGTATCCGGAAGATTATTCCAGTAGCGTGTATCGGCATGGATACGTGTTCGGGACGCCATGGCCATTTCAGCAACGCCAAAAATTCCTAAAGCGGCGCCGATTGCTCCCATTGTATCAGAATTTGGCATAACCGGATCAGCCAGCAGCAAATTCGACGAAAT
Organism: uncultured Syntrophales bacterium; assembly: GCA_964652795.1. Classification (GTDB taxonomy): domain Bacteria; phylum Desulfobacterota; class Syntrophia; order Syntrophales; family JADFWA01; genus JAUSPI01. The sequence goes on from CAZZBF010000011.1 coordinate 42,366, forward strand.
ATCGGTAAGTGTTGATCCTATCTTTTCGTGCTTTTTCCTAAATTCAACCTGACCCTTAACTATTTTATCAACAGGCCTGCCACCACGGGTCATTGCCTGCCAGGCCACATCTTCTATCGGGTAAGATTTTATTTTTGAATCACCCACATATAGTACAACCTGTTTTTCCTTTATGTTTCGTCCTCTGAAAAATTTTAATTCCGAATGACCCAGCCCGTCGGCAAGTTTTCGTGGCGAAGCTCCCGTTTCTACAAGGATCAGCACATTCGATTTAGCATCAGGATGCGAAAGGTCCGGACGCAACTTTTTCATTTCCTCCAATGCCGCTTTAGCCAATTCCTGATCGCCGAGTTTCAGAGAACAGAAAGCTTCAAGAAATAACAAGAGGGCAAAATCACACCGATTTTGATTTTCTTCGGCAAAGGCATCCTGGATAATACCGGCCTTAAAGCATGCCCGGGCATTTTCGTAATCCTCATCCAGCATGTAAAGAAGTCCCCTGTAATAATAGGACATTGCTCTCTCATACGGCTCGCCCTTGAAATCCTTCATGCCTTCCTCATACCATAAACTGCGGGCCTTTTTTGCTTTTTCATTATCTGCGAATACCGCTTCAATATATTTAAGCGCGTCGTCAAAGCATTTTTCGGCAATTTCAGTATATCCCAGTTTCAAAGCTTCAACACCGAGTTGCATGTTGTTCAAAACGTAGTTCCTTTGTCCGTCTTCCAGTATTGCTCGAAATCCCGGTTTCAGCTCTTCTGGTTTATCCGCGAGATATGCTCTCATGCGGTTTTCGGGTATTTCGGCTTTCTCAAATTTCTGTCTGCCCGCGCAACCAATTACAATTGCAGACACCGTGCATAGAATAAAACAAACATAAAAATACCTTTTCATGATGCTGCCTATAGCCTTTAAACCACCGGAATTATCGATAGATTATATCTTCCTGAGCGGTTTTTTTGAAATTATATCCATTACTCCATACGATTGCGCCGGTTTTCAAGTCAATCATGTCGAAAAGAATCTGATGGTAACGGGAAAACGCGCCTGTCTTTGGATTAATCGCGTCACGTGTTGAAAGACGACCTCCCAGGCGATAATCAGCTTCATAAATCTTGATTTCGTCCATCGTTTTATCCTGTCCCATGAGTCCCAACTGTTTCAACTCCGCTTCTTTCAAAATCATGTTAAGATATTCCCGTCCGATAAAAATCATCTTTCCGCGGGCAGCCTTATTCAGCTCTACCCTCAATCGATCGGTAATCATTTTTTTGTTGATTCTTGTCGAACTTTCGTTTTTGAAGTATTTTGAGTCTATTATAACTTTGGGAAGGGTTTCGGAATTAGACCAGAAAGGATTCGAAAGCATATCATGTATCATTTCATCAGTTATACTTATGATGTCCTGAGAATCAATGCCTACACCGTAGACCTCACTCTTCCGACCGGGGTCCACATAGTGTGCCTGAGAACCGGCCGCGTCTTTGGGAATTGTAGCGCAACCGCTCAGATATAAGAGACACAAACAAGGCAAAATACATATTTTTACCATTTTTAATATTGCATCAGTCATAATTTCCCCATTTAATCTACCCATGAAAGATTATTGCAAAACAATTATCCGAATTCTAATATTGAGGGCGTCAAAATTAAATCTCCCCGCCCACAGTGCGGGATTTCCCGGTGCGCTTCCGATCAATCGATTTGTCCGTTCAATCCCCGCGTATTAACCTTTTAAGCTTATTAAATTAATTTTTCCGGTTCAAAGCTATTATGAACTGAACAGCGAGCGCATTATTCTCCGAATTACTTCGTTCCCCGTTGCTTGCGGCGGGGTTAGCGAGCGAATGAAATCAACATATTTCCTTAACAGTAGGAGCTCCCTGCAGCTTGCTGCGGGGAGATTCAATTAGTTTCTACTCAGCCTTTTTTTCAGCACTTTCTTTTTTAGAGGCATGCGTAATCGCCGGATAATATTTCGTTTTCATTTCCGGATATATCTCCATGGTTGCTTCAAGTGCGTCCTTGAAATGTTCGTTTGAAGAATATACCGCGTACAGGTAAATCGATAAATCCTCGACTGTATCAAAGGATGTATCGCTCATTTCCCGCATGTACTCCCATCCTCCTGAAGCCTCGATAGCGATCTTACGGCCGGCTGCCTCTCCGGCATTTTGTCCTACAAGACCTGCGATAAAAGGGACATTTTCGAATAGCTGTTGTCCCGCGTAGGTACCGGCATGCTTGCCGATTGTTGCGCCAATTTTGGCATTGATTGCTTTATCAACCCATTCTGCCAGAACTCCATCCTGCGTATAAGGAGATAAATAAGCTCCCTTATTGTCCAATCTCGGCTTTGGCGGCATTATCTCGTCGGGTTTAGGTGGTTGCGTCGTTGTGGCACAACCCGAGACAAAAGCGAAAAAAACTATCATCGATAGTAAAAAGCCCTTATTTTTAAGAAAAAATGTTTGCATAACAACCTCCTTTTTATTTTTAGATGAGAGTTGACGCCGGATTGTGGGTAACATTCAAAAATTGTGGGATTTAAAAAATTTATAAATTGCTTTACCGAAATCTTTCCAAGAATATTTGATAATCAAAACCAGAGATATATGGGTTATAATAAAATGAAGTCTATAACATTTCAGGTTAATCCGGCAACTGGAAAAATTAATTTTACATAAAATATTATGTAGATTAAAAGAAAATAGAGGTCCTTGCAAAGAAACGGTAAAGTGTGTAGAAGAATTATCAGACAGTAATTTTATCGGAACGGACATATGGGCAGTAAATTTGCTCTATTTAACCGGGCAGGTTAAATAATAAAGGAGAGAACAATGAAGACAGAACAAATTCCTGATAATGTTTATGATATTATTATTATAGGTGGTGGCCCCGCGGGTTTTACGGCAGGACAGTATGCTGCCAGGGCCGTCCTGAAGGTCTTATTGATTGGAGGCGGTTCCACATTCAGTCAGGTTACCATTACCGATCTTGTTGAGAATTATCCGGGCATCCCGGAGCCGATAAATGGAATTGAACTCCATAACAGATTCAAGGAACAGGCAACCAGGTTCGGATTGGATGTTACCTTGGAAGATGTGACGTCCATTACGAAAAAACAGTTGGGTGGAGCGAATGGTTGGGAGGTTAAGACAAACAATAATATCCACCATTCTCTTTCTCTCATCATAGCGACGGGTGCGTCCTGGAGCAAGTTGAATATTCCGGGAGAGGAAGCTTTCATAGGGCGAGGGGTATCCTACTGTGCCACGTGCGATGGGCCTTTTTACAAAGATAGAGATGTGGCTGTTGTCGGGGGTGGAGACGCGGCAGTTGAGGAAGCCATTTATCTCACTAAATTTGCCAGAAAGGTTACTATAATTCACCGCCGGGACCGGCTGCGCGCCGCGGGTATCCTGAGGAAAAGAGCCCTTGCTAATGATAAAATAGATTTTGCCTATAATTCAGTGCCGGAGGAGGTGCTTGGAAGTGATTATGTTACGGGTGTGAGGATTAAAAACGTTAAAAAACCCGACGATTATAGAGAGATAAAGGCGGAAGGCGTGTTTGTGTTCATTGGTCTGGTACCGAACACGAATGTTGTTCGAGGTCTTGTAAATCTTGATAATAGTGGATATATTATTACAGACCAAGACATGAAAACATCCGAAAGCGGTATCTTTGCCTGTGGTGACTGTATAAAAAAACTTTTCCGGCAGATAATAACGGCATGTGGTGATGGAGCTACGGCAGCGTTTTCAGCGCAGCTCTACATAGAGGAATTAAAAGGAGAGACTTACGGTGATTTCAGGGCAGATTAAATCGTATCTTTTGAAACATAAAAGGTCATCGCCACCCCGGGAAGAAGCATGGAAATTTATTGGGGAATATGATATTAAAATAAAGATTAAGTTTTCAAACACTGAAAGGTGTTACGAAGGAGAAAGATATGCCGATTTATGAGTACGAATGCATTGAATGTCACAATTCATTTGAGCAAATTTGTTCTATCAGTGAAGATGATAAAAAGATAAACTGTCCGCAGTGTGGCGGTAGCAGGGTTAAAAAAGTTTTATCTGTTTTTTCATCCAGCGCCATTAAGGGTTGTTCGTCCGGTACATCATCAAGTTGCGGTCCTACATGAGGGGTAATTTAAACCGGCAGTTTGCCGGAACAAAAATGGAACAATTCATCAATTACTGGAACCATATACCCGAACACATCGACCCTAATATCATTGAAATTGGATCATTCCAGCTTCGTTATTACGGCTTGATGTATCTTATCGCTTTTTTTCTTACTTATATCCTCGTACAGTACAGAATCAGGAGTGAAGATTATGAATATTCAACGGAAACAATACAGGACTATTTTATATGGGGTATTGTAGGACTCATAATTGGGGCACGGCTTGGATATGTTCTGTTCTATAATTTTGATTATTATCTGAATCATCCTCTTGAAGTTATATTTCCGTTCGATTTTGCCGGCGGTTTCCGATATGTGGGAATCAGCGGCATGTCTTATCATGGTGGTGTCATCGGAGTCCTGTTGGCTTCCATTATCTTTTGTCACAGACACAGAATAAATTTCTGGCGTTTTGCTGATCTTCTCTGCCCTGCAATTCCCCTGGGATACACGTTCGGCAGAATAGGTAATTTTATCAACGGCGAGCTTTACGGTCGAGTAACTACCGTGCCCTGGGGGATGTATTTTCCTTTGGATCCGTATCTCAGACTCCGGCATC
>CAZZBF010000011.1:47131-53174 GCA_964652795.1 uncultured Syntrophales bacterium
TCTGGATTATAAGAAAAAGGGAATATTTCGAAGGAGCTCTTTTTTCTTTGTATATTATCGGTTACGGGATGGTTCGTTTTTTCATTGAATTTCTGCGGGACCCCGATCCGCAATTGGGGCTTGTATTATGGTCTTTTACCATGGGACAGGTACTTTGTATTGTTATGATATTGTGCGGAATTGGTGTTATAATTATTAAGAGAAAAGGAGCTCCGTAAGCGGGAATTTTCTGAATTGTCTCGTCCGGATTTATTGAACGGGAGAGCATCCGCAAAACCCGCACTGCCTGCCTGTGCGTTGCATGCAGACAGGTGGGCGGTGAGATTTACTCGGGGAAAAGAATCGGGGATGTCTCTCAGTTACCTTTTTAATAAGTAATTTTTTATCTTTTCATGGATGAGCTGTGCCGCGAAATTGTTTCCGGCCAGACCGACGCGGACAGCCACTGTTGTCAGATTTTTTGCCGCGTATTTTACTGATATGTTAATTTTTTCATCACTTGAAGTTGCATTAATCGTTCCCGTAGCTATCTTCTTGTCTTTTTCAATATCGTAAGCCTTTATGTCGGCTATGGTTTTCTCGCAGGCCGCCCATACCTTGTCAAAAGAGAAGGGGTAATCTGTCGTTAATATGCCGTCTGTGTAGATAAGTTTTCCCGATTGGACACCCACAACATTGTCTCCCACTATAAATCCTGCATCGCAGCCTGAAATCAGTAATATACTTATTACCAGAATTAAAATCGAATTTGCTGTTTTCAATGTTTCTCTCCTTTCAAGTTCGCATGCAGAAGTATAATGTGATGTGGTTTGTATGTCAATGTGATTTAAAAAGACGAACCCAGATGAAGTTGACTCCATTGATTGCACAAAACATAAGTATTAGCAAAAATGTTGTTGACAAATGGTTATTAATTTCTATAATGACAAGTTCTAATTTCACTCAGGAAAAGGGCCGACTATGTATGCAGTTATAAAGACAGGTGGAAAGCAATATAAAGTTTCAGAAGGAGATACCTTAAATATCGAGAAAATCGATGGTGAAAAGGGAAACGAAGTTGTTTTCGAAAAGATATTGATGATCTCCGGGGAGGGTGAGATCAAAGTGGGTACTCCGTATGTTGTGGGGGCCAAGGTTACCGGTGAGATTGTGGCTCAGACTAAGGGGTCAAAGATAAAAGTATTTAAAATGAAGAGAAGAAAAGGCTATCGTAAAAAAACGGGACACCGTCAGGAATTGACCGGCCTGGAAATAAAGAAAATTTCCATGTAAGTGGAGGAGCATAATGGCACATAAAAAAGGACAGGGGAGTTCCCGTAATGGAAGAGACAGTAACGCTCAAAGGCGTGGGGTTAAGGTATACGCCGGGCAATCAGTCAGTGCTGGATCCATTATAATTCGACAACTCGGGACAAAAATACATCCTGGTAATAATGTGGGAATGGGGAAGGATTACACCGTTTTTTCGAAAATAGATGGAATTGTAAAGTTTGAAAGATTTGGTAAAAGTAGAAAAAAGGTAAGTGTTTATGCTGTCCAATAACATAACCCTTCCGCCCAATTTCCCCACATCGAATGTTAATATGTATTGAAACTTCCCGTAGCTTGCTGCGGGGGGGTTCTGAACATGAAAACTGATTTTATTGTATTCGCTCGCTGGCCTCACTACAAACTGCAGGGTTAGCGAGCGATGTGCGTTTTACAGACTTTTTAGCGGTATTTCTTCAAATTTTTCCATGAAATTCATTGACGAAGCAAAGATTTATGTCAAAGCTGGTAACGGCGGGAACGGTTGCGTCAGCTTCAGAAGGGAGAAGTACGTTCCCAGAGGGGGACCGAACGGCGGAGATGGGGGAAAAGGGGGAGATGTTGTCATAAGGGCTTCCGCTCGTTGCAGTACGCTGCTCGACCTGAAATTCAGACAGCACCATGTTGCAAAACACGGAGGACATGGAGAGGGCAGTAATAAAACAGGCAGAAATTCCCCCGATGTGGAGATAGTTGTTCCTGTCGGAACGCTTGTCAAGGATGCTGAAACGGGTGAAGTCTTGGCGGATATTACGGCCGACGGTCAGAAATTCATAGCGGCCAAAGGAGGGGATGGCGGTAAGGGAAACGCGAGATTTGCCACATCAACGAACAGGGCTCCCCGTTACGCGCAAGAGGGATTCGAGGGAGAAGAGAGGTGGATCGAGCTTGAACTCAAACTTCTTGCAGATGTAGGAATTATAGGTCAGCCAAACGCGGGGAAATCCACCTTTATATCAAAAGTTTCCGCCGCTAAGCCCAAAATAGCAGCGTACCCGTTTACCACGCTAAAACCGAACCTTGGAGTTGTGCAAATTGACGACTCGGAAACATTTGTTATTGCAGACATTCCCGGATTGATACGAGGAGCCCACTCAGGTCAGGGACTGGGAATGAAATTTCTCCGTCATATTGAAAGAACGACGCTCCTCCTTCATATTATTGATATATCTGAAAATTCTCACGGAACCGCGCGGGAAAACTTCGAGGCGACAAATAATGAACTTGCACTTTTCGATCCTGCTCTGATAGAAAAACCTCAGATCGTAGCGCTTAATAAGGTAGACCTTACTGTAACGAAAGAGAGAATGAAAAAAGAAATTGCCATTTTCAAGGAATATGGAATAAAACTTTTCCCGATTTCCGCTGTTACGGGTGAGGGGATAGATGTCCTTGTGAAGGAGATAGCAGAAACACTGAAGGCGCGAAAGGCATTGTGAATAATAATGGTAAAAGAAAGAAAAGAGATACTGTTAAATGTTAAAAAAGTCTTAATCAAGATCGGGACAGGTGTTTTAACAGGTCAAAATGGACTTGATCTCGATATAGTGGAACAACTGGTCGATGAGATAGCCGAACTCACCCGGAGGGGTTACCAGATCGTTGTTGTTACATCGGGGGCTATTGCTTCCGGTATGCACAGGATTGGATTTGTTGGTAAACTTAAAAGCATACCCCAAAAGCAGGCATCCGCGGCCATAGGACAGGGAAGACTGATGAGAATTTATTCCAACGCCTTCGGCAAGCATGGGCTGGTTGTCGCGCAGATACTCCTGACGATGAGTGACCTGACCGACAGGAAAAGGTTTTTAAATGTTCGCAATACTATTTCAGCCCTTATGGAATGGGGAGTTATTCCGATTATTAATGAGAATGATTCAGTTGCCGTCGACGAGATAAAGTTTGGAGATAATGATAATCTTGCCGCTATGATGGCAAATATCATCGAAGCCCACCTTCTCGTAAATTTGACTAATACCAAGGGTCTCTATGACAGAAATCCGGCAGGAGAAAAAAAAGCCCGGCTGATCCCGCTTGTAAAAGATATAACAGGCGAAATTGAAGCGGTAGCCACAGCTGAAGCTGATCCTGTGGGAATGGGGGGCATGAAGAGTAAAGTCATGGCCGCAAAAAAGGTTACCGCATTCGGCATACCGTTTATTATTGCCCGTGGGAAAACAAAGGGTATCCTTCATGATATATTCGACGGCAAAAAGACAGGAACCCTCTTTTTGCCTTCGGATGATCACATGAAGAGCAGAAAACACTGGATAGCTTTTACCTTGAAACCGGGTGGGAAACTCATCATAGACGATGGAGCGAAAACGGCCATTATTGATCAGGGCAAAAGTCTTCTTCCGTCAGGAGTCATTGAAGTCGAGGGAAATTTTCAGGAGGGTGATCCTGTAATCTGTGAGGATATAAACGGCATACAGCTGGCAAAGGGATTGGTGAATTACAGCTCTCTCGATTTATATAAAATAAAGGGGCTCAAGACATCCCGGATAGAGCAGGTATTGGGAAGCAAACCTTACGACGAAATTATACACCGGGATAATATGGTCGTGGAAAAGCAGCGTAAGAAACAATCGTAAAAATCACTCCGTGAAATACTCCTGGTGAACCTTCCCCCGCGAATCGAATACAATGCCTTCCATTTCGAGAAAGGCTCTTTTCATGTTCAACCTTCCTCCGAAACCGCCTAATTCCCCGCTGGATCTGATGATCCGGTGACATGGTATGATGATAGGGAAAGGATTTCCGGCAATGGCTGACCCGACCGCTCTTGCTCCTCCGGGGACGAGGATTGAGCCGGCCAGTTTCCCGTAAGAGCTCACCCTCCCCCTCGGGATTTTCCTGTTTTCAAGTAAAACCTTCTGTTGAAATGTTGAGCAGCTGCTCATATCGAGGTATTCCATTGAGAAATCAGCCGGATTCCCCATCATGAATTCCTCAATCTGACAGCAGATATTTTCTATCATTCCGTGTGATCTTCTGCCAGCACCGGGGAAGAATTTATTTATAGCATGAGTTGTGTTCTCGTTCTTCTTCGGAAGAAAGACACTCACAATACATGGAGAGAGATTTTTTTGCCTCCAGACAAGCCCGACATTTCCGAAGGGAGACGCGACAAGTTCATAAGCACAGGGTAGTTCCGCCATTTTCGATGTCCTTTCTGTAAATATTTTTTATTAGCACAAATTGGAGCGAAGGACAAAAATATGTTTGACAATTATCCCGATGCTATATATATTACCATATAGCAATATGTGGAGGATTTATTGTGAATGATTTTATTAAGGTCATAAAGGCCCTTTCCGATCCCAATAGAGTCAAAATACTCAAGATGCTTCAGCGCAGAGTCATGTGTGTTTGTGAACTCCAGGCTGCCTTGAAGGTGGCTCAGCCTACTGTGTCCAAACACCTTAAGATGCTTGAAGAAGCAGGGTTAGTTAAGTTTACAAAGGAGGGATTGTGGATCAATTATCATCTCGCAGATGGGAGTAAAAGTCCATATGCGGCAACAATGCTGGGAAACCTGAAACACTGGCTGGAAAATGAACCTGAAATTGTTCAAATTGTTAAGGAACTTTTCACTATTAGGCGAGAGGAAATCTTAAATAAATAGATTCTTTGGGTTTAATATATTGCTAAATAGAAATACGAAAATATTCTGCTTAGATTTTATCAGAAGGAGTGTTAACCCTTGATTCAAGAATTGTTCATCGCGGGACTTTTTGCCTTGAAAGACTACATTGCCACGCACGTATTGACCTGTCTTGTTCCCGCTTTTCTTCTTGCCGGCGCTATTGTCACATTTGTCAGGCGGGAGGCTGTTATCCTTTACCTTGGTGAGAATGCAAATAAGATCAAATCATTTTCCATTGCGAGCGTATCGAGCTTTCTTATAGCCGCATGTTCGTGCACCGTTATCCCTGTTGCCAGCGGTCTTTTCTATGGGGGAGCCGGAGTGGGTGTGGCATTTATCATCCTCTGGGTTGCACCGGCCGCAAATATACTGGCTCTGACATATACGGGTACAATTCTTGGAAGCGAGATGGTTATATCACGGATAATTGCCGCTCTTATAATGGCTTTCATTATTGGCAGTGTGATGACTTTGGTGTTCGGCACGAAAGATAATCCAGAGGAGGCAGTTGCTACCATGGGAGAGCGGGAGAAAAAGTTAGAACTTATTTCCCGCCGGGAGATCGTGCTTCTGATATTGATTATTTTATCTCTCCTATCTCCAAATTATCTTGTACAAAAAGGTCCATACCTTGTTAAGGTTATGGTCTGGGGTGTTTCCACCCTTGTAATGGCTGTCTATGCCGTCAAAGTCCTGCCGCGGGAGAAGATTTATGAATGGCTCAGGGAAACATGGTGGTTTGTAAAGATCATTCTTCCACTGCTGTTTGTCGGTGTTTTTATCGTCGGAATTATCGGGGCTCTTATTCCTGAAGAATGGATAAGAAACTGGCTTGGCGGAAACAGGCTTTCAGCGTCTTTCTTTGCCACGCTTATCGGGGCGGTCAGTTACTTTGCAACGATGACGGAGGCGCCGTTTGTGGATACCCTGATGAAACTGGGAATGGGCAAGGGGCCCGCTTTAACTCTCCTCCTTACCGGGCCGGGATTGAGTCTTCCCAACTGGATTGCAATAGCAAGAGTTTTCGGAATTAAAAAAGCAGTTGTTTATGTAATCACTATCATTGTTATTGGAACACTGACAGGA
>CAZZBF010000012.1:0-7517 GCA_964652795.1 uncultured Syntrophales bacterium
CCCGGCTATTTTTCCTTTTCCAGAGCAATTACCCCTGTTCTGGCAATTTCTTCGATGCCCAGTGGCGCAAAATAACTGAGGACCGTCTCTATTTTTTCTTTATTATCGACGACTTCAAGAATGTAGTAATCAGATTTCATTGATAAAATCTTGCACCCAAATATATCAACCGCTCGCGCTATTTCAGCCCTGTGTTCCTGATGCAGTTTTATTCCGATCAATATCAATTCTCTCTGTACGGACCGAGTTTGACCCAGCTCGGTAACCTCTACAACATCAACCAGTTTTTCCAATTGCTTTTTAGTTCTTTCGGTGGAATCAGAATTCGATTTACTAACCAGAGTGATTTTTGAAATTTCAGGATCGGTTGTTGCCGCCACACAGAGGCTCTCTATATTGTAGCCGAGTCTTCCGAATACACCTGCGACACGTGATAGTACACCTGGCTTATTGTTAACCAGTATTGATATTAGACGTTCTTCACCGTTCATCGATTAACTCCTCTTTTTGTTTTTATAACAAAAATCAATTAATCCGACCTTCCATATATCATTTCTATGTTAGATAGACCGGGCGGTATAAGCGGGAATACATATGTGTCAGGATCTACCATTACCTCTAATAAATAAGGTCCGTCTGTTTTACGCATCTTTTCGATACCGGACTCAGGGTCATTAACGGAAACCCTCTCAGCGTCAATTCCAAATCCCTTGGCGACCATTACCAGGTCAACTTTATTTCCAAGTTCACAATTACTGAACCGGGCGCCGTAAAATAGATCTTGGAGTTGGCGTATCATACCGAGGTTGCTGTTATTGAAGACGACAATCTTTATCGGCAGGTTATAATAACTGATTGTTGCCAATTCCTGAATATTCATATAGAAACCTCCGTCCCCTGAAAATGATACCACTTCCTGCTTCTGGGCTCCCACTTTCGCGCCTATTGCCGCGGGAACACTGAATCCCATGGTACCCATCCCACCGCTGGTTATCAGGCCGCGGGGTATTTTAGGTTGCCAGGAACGAACGGTCCATATCTGATTTAACCCCACATCGGCGACCGCGATAGTTTTTTCCGGCATGACGTTCTGAATCATATTGATAAGATTTCCGGCAGGACCGCATCCTTTGCTGGACCCTCTTTCTTCGGACAGCTCTCTTTCTTTATTAATTCTTTGAAACCACTCAGGCCGTTCCTTCTTTTCTACCAGTGGAATCATTTCGGTTATTGCTTCACCAATATCACTGATCAACTGGAGATCCACCTTTATATTTTTGCCGATTGAAGTCGGGTCAATGTCAATCTGGGCAATGGTGGCAAGAGGAGCAAATTCCTCTATGGTCGACGTGCTCCGATCACTGAAACGGGTTCCTACCGCTAAGATAAAATCCGAGTGGTGAACGGTGCTGTTAGCCAACTCGTTACCGTGTGTTCCTATGAAACCAAGATTGAAACCGTTTGATGAATCGATGGATCCGATGCCCATCATGGTTGTTACAAAGGGGATTCGACCTTTTTCAATCAGTTCACTTAAATGGTCACAGGCTTTGCCCAGCTTCACGCCTCCGCCGATTATAATAATCGGCCTTTCCGCCCTGTTTAAATACGTGGCAATACGTTTTATCTGTTCAAGCTTCTCTTTGGGACTGGCATGTTGCTTCTTTGATCTTTGTCCGTTATTGCTTACGCTTTCCCCCGTGTAACTCGCAGTCAGGACATCTCTCGGTAGATCTACGAGAACCGGCCCAGGCCTGCCGCTTTTCGCGAGTTCAAAAGCTTCTTTTAATACGGATGCCACTTCAGCCACATCACTCACCAGGAAACTATGTTTTGTTATCGGCATGGTAATGCCGATAATATCCGTTTCCTGAAACGCATCACTTCCCAGGAGGTTTGTGGTTACCTGTCCGGTGAGGGCGATCAGCGGTGTCGAATCCATATAAGCGGTGGCTATACCGGTAACCATGTTGGTGGCACCCGGACCCGAAGTGGCAATGCAAACTCCCACCTTGCCCGTGGCTCTGGCATAGCCGTCTGCGGCATGAGCAGCGGCCTGCTCATGCCGCATAAGGTAATGCCGAATAGGACTCTTAATTAAACTGTCATGAATGGGTAGAGTATTTGCTCCGGGGTATCCGAAGATTACGTCGGTACCCTCTTCTTTTAAGGTTTGTAAAATTATATCAGAACCTGTTTTTTCCATTTTTACATGCCTGCCTATCTTGATGAACTCGTAAAATTTGTCTAACTTAATAAAATAAAAAAAGCCGCAACTCTTTCAAAGTGCGGCCTTCTATAAAAAAACCGCAGACCTTCCCGGGGTCCGCGGCTCTTTCCTTTTTAGTGATTTATAAGGTTTAAGCAGCGGTCCCCGTAACTACTACTACACTTACTACAATGACCGGTACGGCCAAAAGTTGATGGACCATTAGTAATTCTCCTTTTTTTCTAAACAGACTTTTTTACCTGACATAAAGAAAATTTCTTGTCAAGCTAAATTTTTACCGTCCCGACGAATCTTTTTAGTTTCGGTTCTGTGTGTCAAGGTCGTATTTGAAAAATTCTTCCTTCTCATGGGCGCTCTCTTCCTGCGCATATTCGGTAGGAGCGGTTCCCTCGAGAAAACAGGTAAAAACTGATCCTTTGAAATTAGGTTTTGCCAAAAGGCCTGTTTTGGGATCTATCCTGACGAAAACAACACCCTCAGGAACGGGGAAGAACTCAACAGGCGTTTCTTCAAGAATCTTTTTCATAAAATAAAGCCAGATAGGACTTGCTGCTCTGGAACCGGTTTCATGTTTTCCCAATGGGGTCTCTTCGTCGAAACCAACCCATACTCCACAAGCAAAAGAAGGAGTGAATCCGATAAACCATGCATCCTTTAAATCATTTGTTGTTCCAGTCTTACCCGCTACCGGCCGGTTGATGGCCTTCAACCTCCACCCCGTGCCGTTTTGAACCACAGCTTGAAGAAGGTTAGTTGTGATGCACGCGATTCTGGGATCTATGACTTGTTCCATTTTGGGTTGGTTTTCTTCAAAAACATGACCGGTTCTATCAACAATTTTTTTGATGTAATACGGTTCTACTTTTTCCCCCTGGTTGGCTAAGACACCGTATGTGCCGACCATTTCCAGAAGAGTTGTTCCTGAAGTTCCCAGGGCCATTGAGAGATCTCTTGTAAGGGGTGATTTTATGCCCATATTGACGGCATAGTCCGCTGCGTAATCTACACCTATATCCTTCAGAGTTTTTATAGTTACAAGATTTCTTGAATGAACAAGAGCGGTTCTCAAGGTTGTAGGCCCATAAAACTTCTCTTCATAATTTTGTGGTTTCCAGAGACTGTCTTTTAATGTGTCTTTAAATATAATAGGAGAATCCATAATGATGGTAGAAGGTGTCAGTCCTTTGTCAAAGGCGGCTGTATAGATGAATGGTTTAAAAGCGGAACCAGGCTGCCGTTTTGATTGAGTCGCTCGGTTGAACTCACTTTTCTTGAAGTTTCTTCCTCCTACCATTGCCTTTATTTCACCTGTTTTCACCTCCATACAGAGAAGTGACCCCTGGACGATTGGTTCCTGTTCCAAGGCCAGGTTCAAGTGAGGTTCTTCGGTTTTCGATATTTCTATAACGCTTGCTTCAACTAAGTCGCCGACATTGAGGACGTCCGCGGGATTTTTGATCCTAACGCTGCCCGGAGCCACATCAGGATCCGGTATCCTTGCCCAGGACATATCCTTTAAGGTCATAGTGCCGGTATATTTACCGACTCTTAATCGTACAATCTTTTTCTCGATGTCAATATTTACAACAAGCGCCTTTACAATACGGTTTTTTTCCACCTTTTCATCCATTTCGCTCAGGAAAGTATCAAATTGCTCCTTCGGTATTCTCTGGAGAGGACCTCTGTATCCCTGCCGTTTGTCTAATTCCCGCAATCCCACATACACCGCTGTCCGGGCGGCTTTTTGCATCTCTATATTCAGAGTAGTGTAAACCTCAAGCCCTTCTCGATAAAGAACATTGCTTCCATACTTGGTTTGGATGTACCGGCGAATATTTTCTGTAAAATAGGGTGCTATCTTCTCTTCCTGTTTCACTTGTTTGAATTCCAGGGGGGCTTTAAGCGCCTGCTCCTTTTCTTCTTCAGTGATATATTTGTCTTCGACCATTCTGTTCAGGACGTAGGCCTGCCGTTGCAACGCCCTTTTGAGGTGGTAGAGAGGGGAATACCTGCTGGGTGCTTTGGGGAGACCGGCTAAAAGAGCCGCTTCAGGAAGGGTGAGCTCCCGCGCGCTTTTTCCGAAATATCTTTGTGTCGCGGCTTCTATTCCGTATGTGCCATGTCCCAGATAGATGTGGTTCAGGTAGAGATTCAAAATTTCATACTTTTTAAGATATTTATCTATTCTGTACGCTAAAATTGCCTCTTTTAATTTTCTGATATAACTTTTTTTAGGGGAGAGAAAGAGTGATTTTGCGACTTGCTGTGTTATTGTGCTCCCGCCCTGCACAATTTTTCCGGCTTCCACATTTCTGAAAAAAGCTCTGATTATGCCATGCAGATCTATGCCCTCGTGCTGAAAAAATCGGGCATCTTCCGCAGCAACAAAGGCCTGAATAACGACGTTGGGAGTCTGTGTTATAGATATAACCTTTCTATCCTCTAGGTAGAATTCGTCTATCAGTTTATCATCGTCGGAATAAACCCTTGTTATTATACTTGGTCTGTAATCTTTGAGAGAGGCGATACTCGGTAGGTCTCTTATTGCGACGTATAAAAATCCGCTTCCGGCCAGAAAAGGGATGATTAAAATAAAGAATATTACCCAAAGAATTTTCCAGGAAATAAAACCCTTTTTACCATCGCTTCCTTTTTTTGTATTTTTGAGAAGGTGTTTTTTTTCGGTCATTATACTGTTTCTTTGGCGTCTTTTTTTTCTGCTAATTTTACGACCCAGATGCTTATTTCGTATAGAAGCATAACCGGGATAGCCATCATTATCTGTGTCACTATATCGGGTGGGGTAAGGAATGCGGCAACAATAAAAGTAACTAGTATGGCATATTTTCTTTTGGCGGCCAATGTTTTGGAATCTATGAGACCTATCCGGGCTATGAAAAACATGAAGATTGGAAGTTCGAAGATGATGCCGAACGCGAGAAGGAGCTTACACGAGAAAGAGAGGAATTCTCTTAAGGTAAGCATCGGTTTGATAAACTCCGTAGCAAAACTTACGAAAAATTTGAACCCGAAAGGAAAAACTACGAAATATGCAAAGAGAGATCCTCCGATAAAGAAGATGGTGGAGAAAAAGACAAACGGGAAAACATATTTTTTTTCTGAAGCGTAAAGTCCCGGAGATATAAATTTCCATATTTGATACAGGACAAATGGGCTGGCGATAAATAATGCTCCAAAAAAAGATACCTTAAGATAAGTAAAGAATGCCTCGGGAAGACTTGTAAATATCATGGAACTATTTTCGGGAAGAATAGTAACAAGGGGCAAGGTAAGCATTTTGAATAGCCATTCTTTAAACGAAAAGCATATCACAAAACAGATACCTATCGCGATCAAACTGTAGATGAATCTTTTTCTCAACTCTTCCAGATGGGAAGTAAAAGGCTGTTTTTCTTCTGTGGTATTGTCCATTCTCAAGTTTCAAGTTTCAGGTTTCGAGTTTTGAGTCTATGGTTAAAACCCGAAACTGTTTTTATGATTTTTTATCATCTTTTTCGGATGAGACTGATTTTTCGTCATCTTTACCGTATACGATTGAATCCTTTATATCATCTAGGTCATCTTTGATTTCGTCTACATTGAGAGTTTCCTTGACATCATTTGTGGCCCTTCGAAATTCGGACAAACCTTTCCCCAAAGCTTTAGCAATATCAGGCAGTTTTTTCGGACCTATAATTATTAATGCCACGACAAGAATAACTAAAAGCTCAGGCATGCCAATACCGAACATAATATTATCCTTTCTCTATATAGTATTAAGCTATTAGCCGTCAGGTTCAGCGGTAACTTGGAATTCCCGGATCAGGGCTGAGAACGGATTTGCCTCCTCCCTTATAAAACATCGCTTTCGGGCTATGCCGCATCGGAAGCCGAACGCTTTTTTTCTTTAAGTCCCTTTGCGAACGAATATATATGGTTTTTAATGTTTGTCAATGGTTTTTACAACACCCGGCTGTTTCAAAACTTTTTGATTTTTACAATGTTGTGTGGTAGAAACCTCAAACAGCATCCATCTGCTTTACGTTAAGAAATATGGAGGTGACAGATGTCTTTAAAAACGGGAATTGTAAAAGATTATAGATATCTAAGACATAAAACAGGGCCTTTTCATCCGGAATCTCCTGAAAGATTGGAAGGAATGTATGAAATGATCGAGGCTCCGGATATGAAGGGTAAGTTTATTGAAATAGAACCTCGTCATGCAGCTCATGAAGAAATAGAGATGATCCATCAGTCTTCTTATATAGACCTGGTTGCCAGTACAGCCGGCAGGGCTCATACGTCACTTGATCCGGATACATCTACATCACCGGAATCATACGACACAGCAAAATTGGCAGTTGGAGGATTGTGTAATGCCATAGACAGTGTTGTTAAGGGAGAGGCAGACAACGCCTTTGCTTTTGTAAGACCTCCAGGGCACCATGCGGAGGCGAACAGGGCAGCCGGTTTCTGCATATTTAACAATGTCGCCATCGGCGCTTTGCATGCTATAAAGAATCACGATATGGAGAAAGTGCTCATTATTGACTGGGACCTGCATCATGGAAACGGTACGCAGCACTCCTTCTATAATGATCCCAGAGTTTTGTATTTTTCAACGCACCAATACCCATTTTATCCCGGCACGGGTAGTGTTCAGGAGATTGGCAAGGGAAAAGGAGAAGGGTACACTATCAATGTGCCACTCAGAAGTGGGCCGGGGGATAGTGAATATCTAAAGATTTTCAGAACAATTCTTCAGCCGGTTGCCGTTGAGTTTAATCCCGATATGGTCATGCTTTCAGCTGGATTTGACATCTATTACAAGGATCCCCTGGGTGGAATGAAGGTTTCTCCTGCCGGTTTCGGTCAGATGACACGTGTCCTTATGGATATTGCCAATCATTGCTGCGGTGGAAAATTTGTTATCACTCTTGAAGGTGGTTATCATATTACCGGTATTGCTGAATCGGCAAAGGTAGTGCTGAATGAGATGTGTGGAGAAACTTGCGTAACTGAGGAGGAGCTGGCAAAAACAGCAGGAAATGCCGACAGTTCAATAGATGCGATCATTGAAGCGGTTATTGGGCAGATCAAGCCGTTTTGGTCTATGTTTTGATATCAACGAATAACCTTAGCACAGGGCTTTGGCTCTGTCTGCCGATCAAATGACAACCCGAGAGGCCGCGTACTACAATGACCGTGAGCGCATTCCGCAAGGGTTGTAATATAAAACAGACATATTATTCGCAACAGCGTGTTATCTCCGTTGATTCGCCTTCGG
>CAZZBF010000012.1:7617-16708 GCA_964652795.1 uncultured Syntrophales bacterium
ATAAAACAGACATATTATTCGCAACAGCGTGTTATCTCCGTTGATTCGCCTTCGGCTCATGAATCTTCGATTTCCTTACCGGGAAATCCCGCCCCGTGGACGGGGAGCTTCACATTCCTAAATTGGTTTTACACAATACTGTTAATATCTCTCCGATTCCGGATCTAACAAGGAATGGTAAGGGTTATGCTCAACACCGCATAAACGACGGCAAAAATTGAAATTTAAAATTGGAGGGTTTATGATAACAAAAGAAGAGGTGGGCCATGTGGCTCATCTGGCAAGACTTTATTTTAACAAAGTGGAGCAGGAAAAGTTTACATCTCAGCTCAATGATATATTGATGTATATTGAAAAGTTAAATCAGGTTGATACCCCTCCTGATATTCACCCTACGACACATGCGATTTCTTTGAATAATGCCTTCAGGGATGATGTGGTCAAGGAATCTCTTGGCCGTGACCTTGCGCTGACCAATGCCCCCGATAAAAAGGAAAGCTGCTTCAGGGTACCAAAGGTTATAGAGTAGGAAACTATATGGAATTAAACCAGTTAACGATACATGAATTACATGAGATGATAAAGATGGGGGGAATTACCTCTTCCGCTATAGTTGAGTCGGCTTGTGAGAGGATAGGAGCTGTTGAAGATAAGGTTAATTCTTATATTACGATCCTTTGTGATTCGGCACTAAAGGAAGCAGAAGAAGCCGATAAAAAGATAAAAAAGGGAAACATAAACATTCTCACAGGGATACCCGTTGCGCTGAAGGATATTATGTGTACTAAAGGTGTAAGGACGACCTGTGGATCGAAAATACTTCACAATTATATTCCTCCCTATGATTCTACGGTGGTAAAGAAATTGAGGGCAGCCGGCGCCATATTTATCGGCAAGACCAACATGGATGAATTCGCCATGGGTTCGTCGACAGAAACGTCTTACTTCGGTATCACCAGAAATCCCTGGAATCTCGAAAGGACACCGGGAGGTTCCAGCGGCGGTTCCGCTACCGCCGTTGCCACCGATGAATGTATTGCCTCTCTCGGTTCCGATACCGGGGGATCTATCAGGCAGCCGGCCGCCATGTGCGGTGTGGTCGGGTTTAAGCCGACTTACGGGAGAGTTTCACGTTTCGGCCTGGTAGCCTTTGCCTCGTCGCTTGATCAGATTGGTCCCTTCACAAAGGATGTTGAAGACTGTGCCATAATGATGAATGTCATAGCAGGGTATGACCCGATGGATTCCACGTCTGTTCCAATGGAAGTTCCCGATTACAGAGAATATATTGCAAAAGGGATAGGTGGATGGACTATAGGTGTACCGAAGGAATATTTTATTGAGGGGATTGATCCCGAGATATCGGATGCCGTAAAAGGTGCTATGGGGGTCATGGAAAAACTCGGGGCGCAATGCATAGAGGTTTCCCTGCCCCATTCGGAATATTGCGTTGCCGTTTATTATGTTGTTGCCCCTGCGGAGGCCAGTTCAAACCTTGCGCGCTACGATGGGGTGAGATACGGTTTACGATCCGAGTTCAAGGAGGGGGACGGCCTTCTGGAGATGTACAAAAAAACCCGTACTGAAGGCTTTGGCGCAGAGGTGAAAAGGAGAATAATGATAGGCACTTACGCTCTTTCCTCCGGCTACTACGATGCCTATTACAAGAAAGCCTCCCAGGTCAGGACGTTGATCAAAAGAGATTTTGAGGAGGCCTTTAAAAAATGTGATGTTATTCTTACCCCCACAGTTCCTGCCCCGGCTTTTAAAATAGGCGAGAAGATTGATGATCCTTTACAGATGTATCTTTGTGATATATTTACGTTATCGGCTAACCTTGCGGGAATTCCGGGGATTTCTGTCCCCTGTGGTTACACAAAAAGTGGTCTTCCAATAGGGCTTCAGCTCCTGGCCGGCCACTTTGAAGAAGGAAAATTAATTCAGGCGGCCTCTGCTTACGAGAAACATTCGAAACTGGAAATCAGGAGACCGGAAATATAATGGGATACGAAATTGTTATAGGGCTCGAAGTTCATGCCCAGCTCCTCACCGATACGAAGATATTTTGCGATTGTTCCACCAAATTCGGGGCAGCACCCAACAGTCATGCCTGCCCGATATGTATTGGCATGCCCGGGGTTCTTCCGGTCATGAACAAAAAGGTGGTGGAATATACAATAAGGATGGCTCTGGCGACCCACTGCCGTATCAACAGGGAGAACAGTTTTGCCAGAAAGAACTATTTTTATCCCGACCTCCCAAAGGGATACCAGATTTCCCAGTATGAATACCCGCTCGCGGAAGACGGATATGTGGACTTAGAAACGAATGGCGTAAAGAAAAGGATAGGTATTACCAGGATTCATATGGAGGAGGACGCGGGGAAACTTATCCATGATGAAAACAACCCTTCGAGCTATGTAGATCTTAACAGGGCGGGGGTTCCCCTTATAGAAATCGTCAGTGAACCCGATATGAGGAGCGCGGAGGAAGCGGTGGCTTATTTGCGGCGGCTTCACGAGATTCTGGTCTACCTTGAAATTTGCGATGGTAATATGGAGGAAGGGAGTTTCCGCTGTGACGCCAATGTGTCCATAAGACCTGAGGAGCAGCAATCCTTCGGAACAAGAACAGAACTGAAAAACATGAATTCCTTCAGGAATGTCCAGCGAGCCCTTGAGTATGAGATAAAAAGACAGCAATATGTTCTGGAAGGCGGCGGTGAAGTAATACAGGAAACGAGACTGTGGGACGATACCGGAGGTGTCACCCATTCCATGAGAGGGAAAGAAGAAGCGCACGATTACCGTTATTTTCCCGATCCGGATCTTATTCCGATAGTTATCAGCGATGAATGGATAGAAAAAATAGAAAAGACCCTCCCCGAGCTTCCGCTGGAGAAGAGGGAACGATTTGTCAGGGAATATGAAATCCCACCCTACGATGCGGGTGTTTTGACCGCGAGCCGTGACTTGGCGGATTTCTATGAGGAGACGGTGAAACTTTGCGGGAAGCCGAAGATAGTAAGTAACTGGGTTATGGGCGATTTTCTGGGACATCTTAAGGATGAAAAAATTGACGTAAACGCGAGTCCTGTTAAACCTGGAGCGCTCGGAGATATGATAAACCTCATAGAAGATGGTACGATCAGCGGAAAGATTGCCAAAGAAGTTTTTGAAGATATGTATAAAACCAGCCGTTCCCCGAAAGAAATAATAGAAGAAAAAGGGCTGGTACAGATAACCGATGAGGGTGTTCTGGAAAAAACCGTTGCGGAAGTTCTCGCTGCCAATCCCACCCAGGTGGAACAATATAAAGGCGGCAGGGAAAAAATCTTCGGATATTTTGTTGGTCAGGTAATGAAATTATCCGGAGGAAAGGCCAACCCGAAACTCGTCAATGAGCTCCTTAAAAAAATGCTTGCGGATTGACAGGGAGCACATCTGTAATTCCCGCTGCCTTGTAGGTGGGGAGCTTACAGGGTTTCAATCTTTTCACTTTTCGGCATTTTTTATACAAGTTTATGATTAAAACAATTACCTGGACAAATAATGACGTTGTTGTGATTGATCAAAAAGCCTTGCCTCATGAGGAGAAATACCTCACCTGCCGCAGTTACAAGGAAGTTATAGCCGCGATAAACGATATGAGTATAAGAGGAGCTCCTGCGATAGGTGTCGCCGCGGCGATGGGCATTGCCCTCGGTATGCAAAATCAGGACGTTTCGTCCAAGGATGCCCTGAAAAATTCATTTTCCCGAATATGCGGAGAGTTTTCTAAGACGCGTCCGACGGCTGTAAACCTCTTCTGGGCCATAAAGCGGATGAAGAGGTGTTTTGAAAAGAAACTCGAGTCAGGCATTGATAATATAAAGATCGCACTGGTGGCGGAAGCGATAAAAATATGTGAAGAGGATATTGCAATTAACAGGCAAATAGGACTGCATGGCAGGAGTTTTATCGAAGACGGTGACAATATTCTTACGCATTGTAATGCCGGTGCCCTGGCAACTGCCGGTTACGGCACCGCCCTTGGGGTAATCAGGGCTGCTTGCGAGACGGGAAAACAACTCCATGTTTTTGTAGACGAGACGCGGCCTGTTCTGCAAGGGGCACGTCTGACAGCCTGGGAACTGATGCGTGATAAAATTCCTGCGACATTGATAACCGACAATATGGCCGGTTTTCTCATGAAACAGGGGAAGATAAATCTGGTCATCGTGGGAGCTGACCGCATTGCCGCCAATGGCGACGTTGCTAATAAAATCGGGACTTATTCGCTTGCTGTTCTGGCTGCCGAGCACAACATTCCATTTTATGTGGCGGCGCCTCTGTCCACCATTGATATCGAGATAAAGGATGGAGGAAATATTCCCATTGAAGAAAGGGATGACGAAGAGGTACTCTCTATTCGTGGTGTAAGAATTGCCCCGGATGGTATAAAGGCCTACAATCCCGCTTTTGATATAACCCCGAATCGCTTTATTACCGCCATTATTACAGAAGCGGGGGTTGCTGTCAGACCGTTACGAAAAGCCATAAAAGCCCTTGTAAAATAATTACCCTACATGGAGTTTTGAAAATATGATTTTGAAGGTGAATTAATACATCCGCATAAATTAGCAAAAAAATTCATTTTCTTCGCTCAGGACCAATTTGCGGATGCTGTTATTGCCCGGCTAAAAATCTAAAACTCGTGCTAACGCACTCAAACATTTAGGTCTTCTTGACACCGGTCACTATCAGCATCTTTCCCCCAAAATGCTTTGATTGCTCGCATTGTTCTCTGAACTCGCTTCGAAAAGATTTTCTGTGAACTCTTCAAGAGATAGAACGGTCGAAGAAATGTTCTGAGCATCAAAAACCACTTTTTCAATGCTTTCAGAAATTTACTGAACCAAGAACGGGAGTGTAAATCAAGAATTTTCAGCCATTGTATGGCAGAGGTTCCCTTTGCGTTATAATTTCGGCACAGCAAGCTGAATAATGTTTATCAGTATCGGCTGATTATAAATGCCGATAAGGACGATCCCAACAGCAACTATCATCGTAGGGATCAGCATGCTCAGAGGGGCCTCTTCAATGACTGACGCTTCGTCTCCATGAGCGTGGGAATCATGCTCATGCCCTTCGTGGCTTTCATGGAAAACGTACCCGATCTCAAAAATTCGGAAAAAGAGCACGACATTGACCAAGCTGGATACGAGCAGCGCTACGACAAATGCCCAGGAGTTGGCGACCAGGGCACCCTGGATAAGGTACCACTTACTGAAGAACCCGCAAGTGGGCGGTACACCTATCATTGAAAGAGCGGCCACAACAAGCGCAGTCATGGTAAAAGGCATTTTCTTAAAGAGGGCTTTGAAATCGGAGATATTGTGGCCTTTCATGCGGTAACATACAATACCGGCAACGGCGAACACGCCAACGGTCATCACGGCATCATTTATAATATGGAGGATTGCTCCTTTGATAGCTATGGTATTGGCGAGACCTACCCCACCTACCATATAGCCGACCTCAGCTACAACGATATAACATAACATCCTTTTAAAATCTGTTTGAGCAAGCGCCATTATTGCGCCGGCAAAGATAGCTAAAATACCGACCCAGATCATAATGTCCGTAGTATGTGTCATGATGATCGAGAAATCGGGCTGGAAAACCGTAAACATTAGCCTTATCATGACATAAATTGAGATCTTCGTCATAAGCGGCGCGAGTAAAGCACTGGCCGCTGAAGGTGCTTTGGTATAGGCATCAGGCAGCCATGCATGTAATGGGAAAAGAGCCATCTTTATAGCGATACCGACCATGAAGAAGGCGAAAGCAACAAGGACTACTTTGGAACCATAAAGGCTTGGTAAAAGCTGGGCAAGATCAGCGATATTGAGTGAACCGGTTACGATGTAAAGGTAACCAACTCCCAGAAGATAAAAACAGGCCCCGACGGTTCCCATAACAACATACCTGAAACTGGCCAGAGGAGCCCCTTCTTCTCCTACTGCTATTAGAGCATATCCTGTCAGTGACGCTATTTCTAAGAATACATAAAGGTTGAATAAGTCACCGGTTATAACGATGCCCAGAAATCCCGTGACCTGAAGAAGGAATACAGTATAAAAAGCAACGGTTTTACCCGGTATTTCCTGTTCAATACTTTCTTTGGCGTAAATGGCCACAAGAAGCGCAATTCCTGAAACCAACAACATCATGGGGGCATTAAGATAATCAATTACGTATTCGATACCCCATGGAGGCAACCAGCTTCCCAAATGGTAGTGGATAACCCCTGTGCTGATTACGGTATTTAATGTGATAATGGAGAAAAGCACCGACAGGGTAAGGGCCAGTATGATCCAAGGATAGCAGAGCTCTTTTTTCAACAACCCGAGAAGCGGTGTGATAAGAGAGCATATCAAGGGAATAACTACTATGAGAATGGGTGCCTGTTCTATCATTTCATTGCCTTTAAGATTTCGTCTTCGTTGAGAGTTTTATATTTTCTGTAAATCATAATGACGATAGCTATGGCTACACCGAGTGTAGCGACCATAACAACAATGGCTGTAAGCATAAGGACATGCGGCAGCGGATTAATGTAATTAGAAACGTTAATAGCGTGTTCATCTACGGCATGTCCATGACCATGGCCACCCATTAAAATCGGCAGAGTAGCCCCGCCCCACTTGCAGGCCGTAGAAACATAGAATAGAATGATCGCTGTCTGAAAGATATTCATGCCGACAATCTTTTTTACCAGATTTGTTTTACCGATCATGGCATAGAAACCGATCATCATCAGAATTATGTATATCCAGTAATTGTACTTACTAGCGATAAAATCGAGCATGATTAAACTCCTGAAACCCGTGTATTTAATGACTTTAAGTTTTTCGTCCTATCTCTTCTTTTCGCGCCTCTTTCTGAGCAGTAAAATACAGGCCATTCCCGCAGAGAAGATAACCGTTGTTTCACCCAAGGTATCATAACCCCTGTAGTCGGCAAGGACAGCGGTTACCATATTTGGTGTAGCTGTATCATTCGCTGCCTTTTTAATATAGCGTGGAGATACATGCCTGCTTGCAGGAGAATTAGGATTAGCCCAGCCGGGCATATCAAGTGTGCCATAAATCAGGATTATTCCCGTAATTATTACAACGATCAGGTTTAAGATTTTCAATCCTTTGTCCTCCTAGTGGTTTTGAACACAGCGGCAACGAGCAGTACCGTTCCGATTCCGGCACTAACGGATGCCTCCGTAAAGGCGACATCTACGGCACCCATCTCTGCCCACATAAGGCACATAAAGAAACTATAAGCTCCGAGTATCATAACGGAACTTAAAAGATCCTTCACGGTGATCGAGGCTATTGCGCATATTACTACAAAAATGAGAATGATTATATCGAATGGTAAAATCATCTTTTGTCTTCCCCTTTCGTCCACGGCTGAATACCGCGCCTCAGTGCCGCCCTGGAGATAGCGTGGGTGGCGGTGGGTTGGGCCAGAGCCATAAATACCGCAATGAAAACTATCTTCAGACCGGTCAGGGAAATTCCTTCGTAGACAGCAAGACCTATAAGGCATAAAAGAACAGCCAGCGTATCCCCTTTACCCGTTGCGTGCAACCGCGCGAAAAAATCGGGAAAGCGTAGCAACCCGATGGTTGCCGTGGTAAAGAAAAATATCCCGCCTAATATGCATATCACCGATAGTACAATAACTCCTATTTCACTCATATCGATTAACTCTCCATCTCCAGGTACTTGGCAACAGCTACGCAGCCTATAAAATTGAGCAGAGCATAGACCATACTGATGTCTACGAACATATCTACCCGATGAAAGACAAAGCCCATAATGAGTAAAATGACCAGGGTCTTGGTGCCGATAGCCGAGATGGCGGCTATTCTGTTATAGACCCCTGGGCCAAAGACAACGCGATAAAGAACAAGAAGAACAAGAACGCTTATCCCTATACCTGCACCGAGAAAAAATTGATTCATCATAAACCCTTAACAAAATGGCAGGAGGTTACTCTTCCTCGTCTTCAGGAAGCACCCCGCCTGTAGAAATATCAATAAATATTGAAAACATAATGGCCATTACAGTGAGCCCTACACCAGTTTCTATACCTAAAATACCAAGTGATCGTGCCTCATTGGGAGCGACCTGGAGGATCTTCGCCAATTGGCTGTAATCGAGATAGTTTCCAAGAAGGATTAGGCAAAGGAACCCAATTCCCGCATAAATCAGCACGCCTAAACTGCTCAGTATTGCCACACCCTTTTCGGATATAAGTTTTTTAGTTTCCGGCATACCGTGCGTTATGAGCAATAAGACGAGACTTGCCCCAAGGATGACACCACCCTGGAACCCTCCTCCCGGGCTGTAGTGCCCGTGCATAATAACATAGAGAGCAAAAAGCTGGATAAACGGTACCAGCATTCTTGCAACCGTACTGATAATTATATCATCGCTTTGACGTATCATCTGAAGTTCCTACAGTTTTAAATTAGTTTTGGTTATAAAAAATTTTCACATCTTTTTTGTAAAGGGCAAGAGATAATCTAAACCTGCTTTCTCAATGCCCCGTATATGCGGGCAACGTCCAATACATCCTGTACATAGATGTGATCCGCTTCCATAAAGACATGGGCGACTCTGTCTTCCATCTCCCCGGTATTGAGATCATCTGCTACCTTTTTACTGAGGGCATGAATAAAAAATTTCCCTTCCATAATGTCCACGGTGATGGTTCCTGGTGTAAGAGTAATCGAATTTGCCAGCGTCACCCAGGAGATATCACTCTCCAGTTTTGTGCTAAATCTGATTATCTTAGGATCAATCGGCATTTTTGGAGACAGAGCCAGATAGGCTACATGGAAATTGGAAAGAACGATTTGATAGAGAAGCCACGGTATATAAACAATAAACCTTTGGACTATTACTCTTATATCTCCCACCCTCGTATTGGCAAAAAGTAAATCATGTGTCAGAAAAGCAATTAAAATGGAACATATAACACCGAGAGAGAGGTGAAAAAGATCAAACTTCCCTGATAACATAGCCCAGAAAACCATCAGAATG
>CAZZBF010000012.1:16718-22870 GCA_964652795.1 uncultured Syntrophales bacterium
ATGAAATTCTGTAAGCCGGCTTTTGTTTCCTGTGCCCCTTTAAAGAGAGCTTGAATTTTTTGTTCTTCTATCTGTCGTGTTTTGGATGTTATATTGACGGCAGTGGTTAATAAACCTTCTGCCTTCTCTCTGGCTTCTTCCATAACACGAAATGAATCATCTGTTGCCTGAATCAGGAGAGTTACTTCCACAGTTCAAATCCCTTCCGTTCTATAAAAATTCCAACTGCCTGCTAAGGTATAATTAACACCGGTACTGCCGCTTCTTCGGCAACCATGTATGTTGGACTCTTTTTAAAAATTTTCTTAAAAAGCGGTTTTTCGGATATAGCGCCCAAGACAATAAGGGTGGCTCTGTAATCCTTGGAAGCCGTTATTATCTCTTCCGATATCTCGCCGGCATAGATATGTGATTCCGCATCTATGTTTTGATTGAGGCATATTTTACGTGTGAGAGCCAGCTTCTCTTTCAACTCGCGCATATCCTTTACAGTTAGTTTTCCGTTTATGATATTTACAATTTCCACTGCGCCGAGTATTTCCTTGAAACCCAGAAGGTAAGTCAAGGCCTTGTCAGACTCAGGAGACCAATCCGTGGTGAAGACAACATGGTCGAATAACCCCTTGTCTTTTTCCGCCGTTGTCTCTTGACTGTCGTTGATAATCAAAATAGGTATAGGAGAATATTTTATCAGATTATTGATGAGGGTACTGCGGGATGGATTGTTTGTTTTTCTGTCAAGATCCACCACAATAAGTGATACTTCTTCCTTCTTGGCCGCATTTAAAATTCCTGCTAGAGACAGTACTTCTTCTGTCAAAACGCTGGATTTAATTCCAAGATTAGACAGGTCTGCAAGCCGTTTAGTTCTTGAGTCAGATTCACTCTTATCCATCATGATGTCAGGGATTGTCTGTAAAAACACTATTTCATCAAGCCCTGCCCGTTTCAAAACCGATAAGTCTTCTACCATGCTTAAAGAAAGAATAGTTTCTTCGAGATTAGTTGCGTAAAGGAGTTTCATCACAATCCAAACAATCCTCTTTAACTGTTGGTCGTTTTAATTTAAGCCGGAACCAGCAGGGTAGGAAACTCTGATTCCTCAGCTAACTTCTGCGGGACACTTCCGAGCCATCTCTCTTTCCACTGTCCTTTGCCCGTTGTCCCGGCAACAATCATGCTTGCTCCTCGTTCATGCGCCGCTCTATTGATCTGTTCTGCAATGTCGCCGACGTATAAATGAGGTTCGGCTTCTATCCCGGCGGCGCGAAAAATTTCACATGTCTCATCCAGCCTTTGCCTGGTTTCCTTCCGGATTTTTTGTACGCCCATTGCTGAAGAGCCCTTTAAACTCTTCTCGCTGGCAACATGAATTACCTCTATATGTTGTTTGATAACATTTTTAAAATTTGTCAGAGTTTCGACTGCTTTTTTGCTGGCAGGAGACCAGTCCGTCGCCAGAAGCGGTTTTTCGAAAGGCTTGTCATTCACCTTCCCGGAAGGCAAGACATACTTATATACAAATACAGGCTTGGATGTCCTTCTAAGAATCTCTATGATTTCCGAACCGGCGTAAAGTTCTTCAATCTTACCTTTCTTGTGGTAACCTGTAACTATGAGATCAACATCCTCCTCTTGAGCAGCGGAAATGACTTTGGGGACAAGCTCGCCCACAACTATATAGGCCCCAACTTCCATTCCCTGTTCAAAAAGACTTTCTGCCCAGTCGATAAAACGTACATTGGCCATTTCCTTCAATTTTATTTCTTCGTCTTTGAGATAGCCTTTGCCGCGCCGCATAGCCACTTTATTTCTCTCAACCACATGGATAAATACCACGTGTTCAAGACCTGCTTTTCTGAGATCCATCAGCGATTGTACGGCATCAAACCATAACTCTTCAAACTGTGTAACAAACAGAAGTTTTTTCGTTCCCACGTTTTTCTCTACAACCTCATGCAATATTCTCAAATTTCAGTCGAGTATCAGGCTATAA
Source organism: uncultured Syntrophales bacterium (assembly GCA_964652795.1). GTDB lineage: Bacteria > Desulfobacterota > Syntrophia > Syntrophales > JADFWA01 > JAUSPI01. The sequence continues at coordinate 18,715 of CAZZBF010000012.1, forward strand.
ATTTCTTTATCATCTCTGCCAGTTCTTCAGGTTCAACCGGTTTTTCCATGTATGCTTCTGGCTCCGGCACGGTCTGGTTGCCGAACGCAGTCAAAGCCTCTTGGGAACGGAGGAATGTCCTCTTGGCTATTCCGGATAGAATAATGACAGGAATTTTCTTGAGAGATTCATTACTTTTTAAATCACGGTACATCTTGATGCCACTTTGTTTGGGCATCAAGATATCCAGGATAATAAGATCTGGATTTTCCTCGACGGTTTTAGCCATGCCCATCTCACCGTTTTTGGCTATTATGGAAATGAAACCATGTTCCTCTAAAACAGTTACTACAAAAGCTACTATATCAGGATCGTCATCTACGACAAGTACCCTTTTTCCCATAATAGGTCCTCCGTGAAACAGTTATGACTTCTCTGCAAGACAGGCACGTCTGTTTTGTGTATTGAGACGCCACGACTTTAGTGAATTGCCTTACTATACGGCAAATGTATAACAAAGGTGGAACCATTCCCCGACTTGGAAGTAAAGTCTATCTTACCACCATGTTCTTCAACCAACTTCCGTGTAACTAACAGACCGAGACCTGTACCTTTACCACCTTTAGTACTGAAAAAAGAAGTGAAAAGATTTTTTTTAATCTCTTCACTCATACCGCATCCGTTATCGATGACCTCGAATCTAATCATTTCATTATCTTCGAGGGTGGTTTTAACTTTTACCCGCCATTTCTTGGTTTCGTCAGCATCAAAAATACAGGCGTCAATAGCATTGGAAACTAAGTTGAGTAATGTGCGGTGAACTGTATCTGAATCTAAAGTTACTTCGCCAATGGACGCATCAAAATCTCTTACAATTTTAATATCATGTTCTTCTGCCTTCGTTTCCATAAGAATACATACATCCTCGGCGATTTCGTTGGGGAAGCAAACCTCATATTCAGGCTCACGAACTTTGGAATAGGTGAGTAAGTTCAGAACCAGCTCAGATACTCTCCCCACATTTCTCTCCACCATTTTCCAGCCCGCTCTTACCTTATTTGTATCGTCTTTGTCAAGACCAATTTTTACCACATAAGCCCCGCCCTTAAGTCCGCTAAGGATATTTTTGATATAGTGAGCTAAGCCGGCCACGGTCTGTCCGATAGCGGCCAGCCTTTCTGATTCAATCAGTTCCCGTTCCAGACGTTTAATTTCCGTAAGATCCTGGAAAAAACCGACGCTGCCGATAGGTTCATCCTTTTCATAAAGAATAGATCCTGAAAATCTTGTCGGCACCTTACGGTCATTCTTCGATGAAACCACGATTTCTTTCCAATCAGGTTCTTTAAAAATCTTTTTGTGTTCCAGGGCCTCTTTGAAATATTCTCCTATTTCGGGCGGAAAGACGTCAGTAATATCCATCTTTCTGACAACTTCAATCTTAGAATAGCCGAATATTTTCTGTGCCCCGGGATTAAAAATTACGATTTTTCCTCCTTCATCCGTTGCCACTATTCCATCATTTGAGCTGGTTATTAGTTTGTCCAGAAAATCCGATTTTCTTCTTACCTCTTCGGTGGCAACCCAAACCATATTTTCCAGATCTTCAGTATATTCCCTTAGCTTCCGCTTCATGAGCAATTTTTCTTTAGCTCTTTCAAGAGCTATCGCCATGACTTCATCTCTGACAGGTTTGTTGACAAAATCAGAGGCGCCGTACTGAAGAGCTTCTATTGCCGAACCCATATCTCCATGGCCGGTAATTATAATTACCTCCGTATCGGGATTGAGCTCTTTTACTTTCTTTAATACCTCAAGGCCGTCCATGCCTGGCATCTTTATATCCGTAAGAACTATATCAGGAGATTCGCGCTCGAATACTTCTATACCCTCCTTGCCGCTGTACGCAGTAACTACATCATAACCGTCACTCTTCAATGAAATGGAAAGGACCCTTACAATTGCTTTTTCATCATCTATGAGTAAAAGTTTGGACATTTTAACTTCCTTCTTTAATTTTCAATGATACCTTAATAATGTTTAGTATATTATAGCAAAATGTTACCATATCCCGGCAATTTTTAATGAAATAGCCTTATTAAACTTTTCAGGGCATAATTCCCTACTTTGTAATTTTTGTCAAGGAGCATCTACAGTTCCAATGTCCTAAAGAAATAATAATGTATAATTAAAATCAGATCATTCAAAAATTGTAATAAATAAGGTATGGAATAGTGAAATTATTAGAAGCCATATTTTTCCTTTGACATTTTACGATTTATGGTTTATAGAGGCGTCACATTTTGAAGCAGGGTATGTCACGACATCTTGCAACTTAAGGAGTAGTTATTCTTCTGGTGGAGGAGAGTATGCTCATTCCTGATGTGCTTTGCGCCGATTCTGGGCAGTTTTTTCACGGAGTTATTGCTGTTTATGGAAACTATTGTATCTGTTAAGCCTCTTCTGGCAGTGGCTGTTTCTCTTTTCGGTTCACTCTTAATTATTATATGTGGCAAAAAACCGAATTTAAGAGAGGCATGTACCTTTTTAATAGCATTTACGAAATTTGGTATCATTGCCTCCATGATACCCTTGATCCTCGGGGGGCAAAGGATATTTTATAATCTTGTCGATGTGCTCCCCGGTGTTGGAATAGCCTTCAGAGTAGATTCTTTTGGTCTTCTCTTTGCGCTGGTATCTTCTTCACTCTGGATAGTAACATCCGTGTATTCTATTGGGTATATGCGTCCCCTTAAAGAGCATTCTCAGACGCGATATTTTGCCTTCTTTGCGCTTGCTCTTTCTTCGGCGGTTGGAGTTGCCTTTTCAGCCAATCTTCTCACGCTCTATCTATTCTATGAGATGCTATCACTGTCTACTTACTCGCTGGTTACGCATCATCAGGATGAAGCAGCTCGCTCTGCAGGCAGGAAGTATTTGACATATCTTATGGGTGCATCTATAGCATTTCTGCTTCCGGCGCTTATATTAACTTATAATTTTACGGGAACCCTGGATTTCGCAGATGGCGGGATATTGACCGGTGCTGCCTCGAAAGCTATGCTTTCCTTTATGTTTGTGCTCTTCATCGCCGGTATAGGCAAGGCGGCTATTATGCCGATTCACTCCTGGTTGCCTTCCGCGATGGTAGCTCCGACACCTGTCAGTTCGCTTTTACACGCTGTTGCCGTCGTGAAGGTTGGGGTGTTCTCGGTGTTGCGCGTCTGTTTTCATGTCTTTGGTATAGACTTGATGCATTCTCTTTCTCTTGATGTCTTTCTGATTTACTTTATATCTATTACTATTCTTGTGGGTTCGTTATTTGCTTTGAGACAGGATGACCTGAAAGCAAGGTTGGCTTACTCAACAGTAAGTCAGCTGTCTTATGTGGTTATGGCGGGAGGACTTATGAGTGTACTCGGTATGACTGGAGGTGTGCTTCATATAGCCATGCATGCTTTTGGTAAGATCACTCTGTTCTTCTGCGCGGGTGCGATACTTGTGAACACCGGCATAAAAAAGATCAGCGAGATGAAAGGTATCGGCAAAATGATGCCGGTAACAATGGCCGCCTTCTTCTTCGGTTCTCTGAGCGTCATCGGTCTGCCTCCTTTCGGTGGATTCTGGAGCAAGTGGAATCTTGCCCTGGGTTGCATTGATATAAACCAAATCCCCATACTGGTAGTTCTCTTGACAAGTTCTCTTTTGAATGCAGCATATTTTTTACCAATAACCTATAATGCCTTTTTCACACATGGCGGTAGATTTAATCAAGAAACAACCATTAAGGAAGCTCCTATTTTAGCTGTGGCTCCCCCTGTATTTACTGCTTTTATCTCTTTTGTTTTATTTGTATGGCCGGGGATTTTCCTTGAGCTGGCACGGATGACTGCCAAGGCTGTGATGGGAGGATAGAATGAAAAAAGAATTTAACTGGTTTGATAAAGCCGAAAACATAAAGAAATTAAAGATATTTAGCTATGTTATACTTGCATTAAGTATTGTCGCTGAATTTTTTGTGTCCAGCCATGGCGGTGGACATGGACCATTGGGGGCTACCGGATCGTATGCGATATTTGGATTTGTTACTTGTGCCGCAATGATAATAGTTTCCAAACTGCTCGGACAATACTGGCTAAAAAAGGATGAGAATTACTATGATAATTAGCTTTCTTAC
>CAZZBF010000012.1:22880-26378 GCA_964652795.1 uncultured Syntrophales bacterium
ATCGGTGCGCTTTTACTGCTTGCTGTTAAGGGGAAGGCAAAGCAAATTCTTATACTGGTAGTACCTGCGTTAGGTTTCCTGTATGTTTTGAACCTCACCCCCGAGGCGTCGATAACAGTGCCTTTCATGCAATATGAATTGAATTTCCTTCATGTTGACAAATTGAGCAAGGTATTCGGATATGTCTTCTGTATCGCCGCATTCGGGAGTTTTCTGTTCGCTTTACATCTTAACGGTAAGCTGGAACACCTTTCGTCCCTTGTTTATGTGGGTAGTGCACTGGGAGTTGTCTTCGCGGGAGATTTCCTTACTCTTTATATATTCTGGGAGTTTATGGCTGTCGCGTCCGTAATGCTCATCTGGGCACGAAGAGAAAAGAAAGCACTGGATGCAGGCTTCAGATATGTCCTCGTTCACATTGTGGGAGGGCTTATGCTTTTAGCCGGGATCTTATTATATATTCATGACACCGGCGATCTGACAGTTGGCCGTATTCAAACTCAGTCACTTGCCTCGTGGCTAATTTTGCTGGGGTTCCTGTTGAATGCCGCAGTGCCTCCTCTTCAAGCATGGCTTGCTGACGCATATCCCGAATCCACGGCTACCGGTGGAGTCTTTTTAAGTGCTTTTACCACCAAAACCGCTGTATACACACTGCTCCGCGTTTTCCCCGGCTGGGAAATACTTATATGGCTCGGCGCCATCATGACAATCTACGGTATCATCTATGCCATTATGGAGAATGACTGCAGAAGGATTCTCGCTTACAGCATTATCAATCAGGTAGGCTTTATGGTTTGCGGAATCGGTATCGGCACGGTGATGTCAATTAATGGCGCTGCTGCGCATGCCTTTGCCCATATCATCTATAAAGGATTGCTGTGGATGTCCGCGGGGGCTGTTCTCCAGATGACGGGTAAAACGAAGTGTACAGATCTTGGAGGCCTGTATAAGACAATGCCTCTGACGCTCATCTGTTGCTGCATTGCTGCGGCTTCTATATCCGCCTTTCCACTGACAAGCGGATTTACAACCAAAACAATGATTCTTCAGGCCGCGGTAGATAAACATTTGATTATTATATACCTCATGCTGGAAGCAGCTTCGGCCGGTGTGTTCCTCCATGCGGGAATCAAATTCCCATATTTTGTCTTCTTTGCAAAAGATAAGGGGCTCAGGGCAGCCGATCCCAAGTGGAACATGCAGTGGGCAATGGTCTTTTTTGCCTTCTTATGTATTGCCATAGGTGTCTATCCTGACCCGATTTATAAAATACTGCCATATCCTGTCGATTACCATGCATACACGGGGATGCACGTAGTAAGAATGCTGCAACTCCTATTTTTCTCAGGGTTGGCATTCTTTGTCTTCTTGAAGCTTTTGAAAAGAACGGAAACTATTACCATCGATACAGATTGGTTTTACCGGAAAGGTGCCAGACTTGCCATATACGTTTTCACGGGTATATCTGCCGGCATCGCCAGTGCACTTGACTATCTGGTTATTCGCCTCCTTCCGGCAAAACTGTCGGCCTTCACCCGAAAACCGATTTCTACTTTAGTCGGTTATCATGGTGCGGAATATTCGGCTATTGATGATGATTCTGCATCCGGCCATCCAACGCCGGAGACAACAAATTTTGTTCCTTCGGGGGTTCCTGTCCTAATTGCCGTATTTTTCCTTTCTGTCCTTGCTGTTACGTATGTGATGGTATTTTGAGGTGTATGCGAAGGGTTGAAAAGTGAAGTTACCCGCCCCAGGGCGGGGGCTTTCCGGTAAAGGATAATTTAATTATATTCTACGCCCGTTACCCTTCCAACAAAGCAGGAATAGCGGTTACTCTCCCGATCGTTTTGGTCTACGTCACCCGTTTATTTAAAAATCTATAATGTTTTTTCTCATATGTTCGTGTAACCGATTTCCCCTTCCCCTTCCTTAACTCTTTAAGGACAATCAATTATAGTAAGATGCATATGTATAACTCAAATTAAGTTTTCTTTCGCTATAGGCCGGGCCGTTTCTTTGTAAACTTCTAACCGATTGTCTGATCGGGATCTCTCCGTGGCAGGTTAGTCGATTTCAACAACCGTCGATTTTGGAGTAAAATATCTTCAATAGGGATATTTAAGTGTGTTGCCACCTCGGCCTTTCAATTAATTGTTGACATTAAATGTCGAATTATGTTTGATAAACAAAGTAAGAAAAAGTGTAATTGCTTATAGTATAACGCTTTTCCGTTTCCGAATTCTGTTTGTGAAATGTATTCTGTAAAGGCAAGAGAATTGAAGCATATAAGGAGGAAAAATCATGCATGAAAACCGTCAGATTGTAAAGTTAGGGTTGAGTGCGTTTTTGATACTGTTTGCCGTGATGTTTGTGTTTGGCTGTGCGGCGAAGACAAAGGTATATGGCATCAAACCTGCCGAAATATCTGTGGGAGGTATTCGAACGCTGGCCGTCCTTAAATTCGATGGACAGCACGGGGAAACTGTAAGGAGTGATTTTTATAATAAGCTTGCTGAGATTGAGCACTTCAGTCTTATTGATACTACCCAGATGAGCTCCCTGGAAAGAGTAATCTATGACCAGATAGATGATCCAAGGGTTTTGCCCACCCTTGAAAATATTCATGCCGACGGCGTAATTACAGGTCGGGTAACTGCTGATGTTAATGACATTCGAGGCTATGATCAAGTTCAGATGAAAGAAGGTACTGGTCGCTACAAAAAGCAGAAGAATATATTTGGCAAGTGGGTTGATGTAGAAGTAAAACGTACAGTCTTGAGACCTGTTCCTTATATCATTCGACAGGCTTCGCTGACCACGGGTTTCAAAGTATTCGATCTCAGGACCAGAAAAATCATCGCTACAGGAAAGGTTACGGAAAATTATAATGAAAAGTTTGGCGGCAGTGAGGAGAACGCCCTCTTTTTTGGTGATAAATTGAGTGAACTTCCCGCCCCGAATCAAACCATAAATGAACTTTCCTCCAAGGTTGCCGCCGCGCTTGTCGCAAAAATCTCCCCGACTCGGATTGCGACTATCGTGCAGTTTGATGATGGCGGTAAATACGGATTCGGTGGACACACTATGATAAAACGGGGCATTGAATTTGCCAAACGCGGAGCGTGGAAAGAGGCCATGGAGATATGGAAAGAGGTAATCAAGACCGAACCCACAAACTCTGCGGCATATTATAATCTCGGTCTTGGTTATGAAAATTTTGGAGGCCTTAAAAACCTTGAAAACGCGAGAACAATGTACAAAAAAGCGGCTATGTACGGAGACAACACTCTTTATATAGAAGCAGTAGCGAGGATCAACACGGCTGTCTCTAATTGCCGGAAATACGAACAGCAAAAAAGGCTGCTCGAGAAAACTCCGGTGAAAAAAAGCGATGAAGGAGGCGGGGTACGGATATATTAATGAAGTTAAAGTTTACAGGTAATAAAAAATTGCCTTGGTCTTGTCGCCCTGGTACTCAACGTCTCCGATCTT
>CAZZBF010000012.1:26388-34000 GCA_964652795.1 uncultured Syntrophales bacterium
TGCCTTGGCAAGGAGGATCGTTATGAAACGAAAAGCTATTTTTTATGCGAGTATATTTTTAGGAGTGTTCCTCTTCTGTGTCCCGCTGGTCTATGGTGCGACTGTAACGGCAGTTGGTCAGGCACCGATCATCGGTGGTGATCAGACTCAAGCTCGTCTGCAAGCTATTGAAGGTGCAAAAAGGGCCGCGGTGGAGCAGGGTGTCGGCACGCTGGTTGACTCCAAAACAAAGGTGGCCAATTTCGAGGTACTTCAGGACAAAATCTATTCAAGAGCAAGCGGTTATGTTACAAATTACAGCATATTGTCTGAAGGTAAGACCCCGGATGGTTCCCTTTACACGGTAACCATCAGAGCTGATGTCCAGACAGCATCGATCGAAAATGATTTGAGGGCCGTAGGTATTCTTATGGCAACGGTCGGCAATCCCCGGTTTATGGCGGTATATGTGCCTGAGACCAAGAGTTCCGCCCAACGGAATTCAAGGGTTGTCCGGGCAGCCGAACAAGCCATCAACGGTGTATTTGCCCGCAAGGGGTTTATAGTCCTTGATCGAATGTTTATTAATAATGTTTATAATGAGATTGAACAGGCGGGGCGTATCGATATAGATATGGATGACCTGTCGGCCCTTGCCTTGAAGTACAGGGCAGATCTTCTTTTGGTTTATGATGTGCATGCTGCAAGAAAGGTTGGAGGCCAAAGTAAGTACTTCGGCGGTGTTATAGTGGAAGTCGCTCTGCGTGCCGTTGCCCCGGCCACGGCCGATCTGATTGCACAGAAGACCGGTGATTTGTACGTAAAGACTATAAAGGCCGGTGACTATTACGACAACATGCAGGCGGCCAAGGCCGCGGATAACGTGGGGAAAGCCGTGGCCGAAGCCCTGATTGGTGATACTCTGGCTTACTTTCAGCGCTCGGTGCATGCGGGTGCACGTTATGATCTGTGGTTCAGGAACTTTTCAGAGGAAGAAATATTCACAATTGTGGATGTAATTGAACGTATGAACGGTTTTAAGGACAGATATGTTCGAAATCAGTCCCCCGGGAACTTTCAGCTTGATGTCAATTATCAGGGCAAGAGGTTCGATTTTCAAAAAGAGCTTTTCAACGGCCTGAAACAGCAAGGTATCCTTTTCCAGACGCAACAAGCAAAGGGGAATCGATTCCTGTTCTTTAAAAAGGGAACTGACAATCCATTCAAAGACATACAGATCCGCTGATTATTTGATCATGTTTTTTGAAGAAACCCGCTCCTGATTTGATTAGGGGCGGTTTTCTTCGACCTTCGGTCGAACCCCAATATAATGTAGTGTTTTAAAGGTAAAAAATATTGCGCTTTCCAAAAAAATGGTTAAGCTTCAGTCTCATTACTCTGCTGATCCAATTTTTCCTCATAGGCTGTCAGAGTTTACCTTTAATCGCTGTTGCTCCTACCACGGTGCAGCTCGGCACATTTGCATATCAATCCGTTGAAGAAGCGGATATCAATACTGCTGTAATTCCACCCGTTACAAAAAAAGAATTGAAGGAAATTAAACGAGTAGCGATATTTTTAGGGCAGGAAAACCCGGTCAGACCATACGGAAGAATAGGTGATCTGGGGGCCGTAGTGGGAGACAACCTTCGTATAGAATTGATGAAATTGGGATATCAGGTTTGTGACTGGAATAAAATAGAAAAATACTTTGGAGAAAAAAATATTCAGGCGCCGTACAGCGTCCAGACAATGGCTGAAGCCGGAAAAGCACTGGGAGTGCAGGCTGTTATAACTGGTTCTATTACTGCCGGCCGTACATGTTCGCTCGGTATGGTAGGAATAGGAAGAATGACTACCGTTGTTCAGAGTGCCTCGCTGAAAATCATAGGGATTAAAAAAGCCGACACATTGATGATCGTTACAATTTCTTACAAAATAGGTCAAAACCCGAAAATTGCGGCCGAGGGCATGGCAATAATCTTGAAGGCAAAACTGGAAGACCCTTATGTAGACGTGAAAGAAAAGCTTAAGGAAGAGAAAAAAGAGATGGGATGAGACTAACTACCAACTGTTCGGGAAGAGGTAAAGTTTTTACACATAAAGGCATATAAACGTTTTGCATGGTAACTCTGGCAAATGGATAACTACAGGATGGTTGCAGAAATTTTCATCGCAGGTTCTCCGGGATTCGCATAGCGACAACTTCTCCTGTTGCGCACACTTGACCTTTAGAGGATAGTGTAATACTTACGATAACCCTACGCCCTTTGATTTCCTTAACTTTACCACGAAGCTCCATAGGAGCATCAATAGGTGTCGGTCGCAAATAATCCACATGCAACGATGCCGTTACAAATCTTAAATCCGGTTCGGTTCCCATCTCACGACCTGCTGCTCGGTAGGCTGCTGCGGCTGCCGTTCCGGTTCCATGGCAATCGATAACCGACGCAATAATTCCCCCGTTAACATAACCTGCCATGGCCGTATGATAAGGCAACGGGGTAAATCGACAAATTGATTCATCACCTTCCCAGTAACTTTTTATTTGTAACCCATGTCTGTTCAGGCGACCGCAACCGTAACAGACACTGAGCTCATCTTTGTAGTAGTCCTGAAATGCTTTTTCAGCCATCCATAGCCCCCTATATACAAATTAAATTCAGTGTTGCCGTAAGATTATAAAGAATATGAATTTCTCTTAAGTCAATCGTGCCAATTTTATATTTTGGTTTTATAAGATGTTGTTTTCTGCCTGAGTAAGTATAAGTAGAGCGGATTTGTGTGTCAATATAATAATCGTCACCGCCTCCTATTTTCCTTTAGTAGCATTTTAATCCATGTTCTGTCCGGGGGAAAGTTAATTTAAAAAACTATTGATCACGGTTTTCTTTTGAACTGAACAGCGAGCGCGTTATTCTTCGAACTGAATAGCGAGTGCATTATTCTTTGAATTACTTCGTTCCCCGCTGCTTGCGGCGGGGTTAGCGAGCGAATGAAATCAACAATTTTCCTTAACAGTAGGAGCTCCCTGCACTTGCTGCGGGGAGATTCAATTCTTGTCATTCTCTTATACGAGTAAAGGTCTTTTTCCCATTCAAAGGATGATATATTTTGATGAAATCGTCATAGTAAAAAAAGTCGTCGTGCTCATATTTTGTTTGTCCTTTAAGATCGATATTATGAATAACGATAAGTTGCTCGGAATTATTTGAACCTTGAATCAATCCTATTCCAGAGGGTGCCCACAGCCCGGAACTGCCCCAAAATTCGTAATTTCCTCTCTTCTGTGGCCCTACCGCGTTACTGGCAATAACCCAGACCTGATTAAATGCCGCCTGACCCGACACCATTAAATCCCAAATAAAGCCATAATAATGTTTCTGTTCTACCTTCATACCTGGATAATTTCTTTCCGATGTACCTCTCCAGCTTGAAACCTGACACAATGCGTCAATCTTGTCGAACATCGCGTATTCTTGGAATAATTGAGTGAAACACATATCATAGCAAGTCGTGAAACCAAATTTCCCCCATTTGGTGTCAAGAATTAATGCATCCGTTTTGCCTGAATTTGTGAAGATTTTTTCTATACCCGGCAAAAATGTCTTATCATAAATGTGAAATTGTTCATTCGATTCTGAGTTCAGATTTGTAATGTCAAAATTCTTATCGACTATATATGTTGAATTCAAAAATTTGCCGGTAGGATCATCAGGATCCAAACGTATATTATTGAAGATAATATACTGCAAATTATCATCCAATTTTGATTTGATTTCAAAGAGCCATTCCAAATGTTTATTAACTACCCCTTCTTTCATGTATTTCCAGCATTCCGGAGAGTCCTTCCAGAAATATCCAGTCAAAGAGAATTCGGGAAATATAACCATATTTACTTTATATTTCCTGAATACATCAATAATTTTCAATATTCTTTGTTTGTTTTCTTCAATACTGCCAGTTCCTGACGGTGAAACCTTATTGCTTATATTTGCGATACCAATCGAGATGTTACCCGAATCATCGGAATAGCTTCTTTCAATAACCTGAATTTGTGAATTATTTTGGCACTCATCATTAGGTCGAATATGAGTAGAACAACCCGTGAGAAAAATAAAATTGTAAACGAAGACAACCACAAATATTGCCACTATTTTTTTTGTCATCGTTTTCCCCTTTCTCGCTGCTAAGATGTTGTGATTTATTCTCCTATTTCATAGTGAGAAACAGGGAGCAAAAGAGAAATTCATTTCCCCTATGGGGGAAAATTTGAGAAAAATCTTTCGGGTATATATCAAATTGGATGTTTTATGAAAATATCATTACAAATAAATAAACAGCCCTATTTACCATTTAAAGAAATAGGGCTTTAGGTGATCGGACACATACTTCTCCTTGAGTTAGTTGTTTAAAAGCGCATATTGTATATTCCAAATCAACAATTTAAATTACTAACTCTATTATGATATCTTGTCAAGAAGCATTACAAAGAGACGTTCAAGGTATAATAATCAAAATTTTTACAGGTGTTAAATATCTCAATCAATACTGTCAAACGAAAGAGTGTGAACGACTTGCCGCTATACGTAACAAAGAATATGTATTTCCCAATTGAGCACAATTGCCAAATACCATTGCTCAAGCATTTAATTTATAAAGACTTTCGCTAAAATAAGATTTTGTTTTCAAGAATTACTACATAGAAGGGTTTGAGTTGAAAAAGGTTAAAGTCAGGTTAAAGAAATTTATTCGATAAAAATCGAAATTTGCTAATAAATTGGCGGAAGTGCATGGGAATCGAACCCACCTGGGACGGTTCTAGCGCCCCACACTGGATTTGAAGTCCAGGAGGCCCACCAGTGACCTTGGCACTTCCGCGCTGAGTTTGTTAATAATTGATTATTCATTAAATGTCAATGGTTACGAATTGTTGTCTGTATTTACCTTAAAGCTCAATAACCACACCGTACAGGTATTCCGGTTGTGCGGTCAGTTCAAATGAAGTATCAATCAATTGAACCGTAACATTACTTCCCTTTTCGATGTGCGATACGTTTTCAGGCATAATGATAAGTCCGTTTGCCGCTACCATCGACTTCAGTATACCGGAACCTTGCTCTCCCGTTGTCGAGGTTATGAACTTTCCGTTTTCGTATCTTACGTGAGACCTTATGAAATGCTTGCGACCTTTTTTCTTTTTTATGTCTTCCGTCAAAACCGCCTGTATTGCTTTTCTAAATAATTTTTTATGTCCCATCATCTTCAATATCGAGGGTCTGACAAATTGTTCGAATGAAACCATGGAAGATACCGGATTGCCGGGAAGTCCGAAGACGGGAACATCGTCAATAGCGCCGAAGGCGAGGGGCTTACCGGGCTTCATAGCTATCTGCCAGAACTGTATTCCATCTCCCACTTCCTTCATAATTTCTTTCACGAGGTCATAATCTCCTACCGACACACCGCCTGATGAGATAATAATATCGGCCCGTCTCGCCGCCCTGAATTTCGCAATTAAATCTTCCTTGATATCCTTGGCGATACCAATCTGCAGGGGAACACCGCCACATTCCGCTACCTGAGCGACAAGTGAATAGCTGTTGCTACTTCTGATCTTTCCCGGCGATACTTTCTCATCTATGTCGACAAGTTCGTCACCTGTGGCCAGAATTGCCACGATAGGTCTCTGATATACATTTATAAAAGAGCGGCCCAGTGAAGACATCATGCCTATCTCGGCTGGTCTAATAACAGACCCTGCTGAAATAACAAGCTCACCATCCTTGACATCTTCGCCGGCAAACCTTATATCCTGCCCTATTGTAGCTTCGCTGAATATCTTTACACTTGTCCCGGTTTTCTCGGTATCTTCCATCCTGACAACTGCGTCGGCACCAGGTGGTATATGAGCCCCGGTCATTATCCTCGATGTCTCGCCGGGATTGACCATCTTGCGAGGGATATGTCCTGCCGGGATGTCTTCAATAATAGTAAGAGTAATTGGATTTTTCCTTGAAGCTCCCGCAGTGTCTTCCCGGCGGAGGGCATAGCCGTCCATTGCCGAATTGTTTTTAGGGGGAATGTCCATGTCGGCGCATATATCTTCTCCCAGAACTCTTCCGAGTGAATTCAGTATATCGATCTTTTCCAGACTGAGGGGAGTGATAGAGCCGAGTATTCGACTAAGCGCCTCTTCAACAATTATCATTGTATGATCCTCCGTCAGCGTTTCGCACCGTGAACGCCTTTTTATCCGGTCGCATTGCTAATTTAACTGAGGAACGCTATCTTAAAAGGGCTTCCTTGTCAATATGGAACAAGGGTCTTTTTCACTTGAATTAATCTAATTGATGTTATAGGTAGGGGTTCAACTATCAGCGGTCGGTTTTTCCCATGCTCCGGTGGCTATTTGCCGCCTTCTGGTAGCCAACTATTTATATTTGGCGGTTAAAACAATGCAGCACCTTGATTTACAGAAAAAGATAAAAAATCTTCTTAAAGAAAAAAATGCCATTTTATTAGTACATTATTATCAAAGAGACGAGATTCAAGAAATTGCCGATATTTTAGGTGATTCACTCGCTTTGAGTATGGAGGCGGCCAAAACGGATACCGATATTATTGTCTTTGCGGGTGTTCGTTTTATGGCGGAGAGTGCTTCAATAGTGTCTCCCGACAAGACCGTGCTTCTTCCAAGGCTGGATGCGGGATGTCCTCTTGCAGACATGATCACCGTCGAGCAGCTGGAAAGGGCAAAAAAGAAAAATCCGGATGCCGCGGTGGTGACCTATGTGAATTCTTCCGCCGAAATTAAAGCCCACAGTGATATATGCTGTACTTCTTCCAATGCGGTACGGGTAGTCAAATCGCTTGATAATTACAAAAAAATTCTCATGGTTCCAGATGGAAATCTTGCCCGCTACACGGCCAGATTTACCGACAAGGAGATCATTCCATGGAATGGTTACTGTCCGGTTCACCATTTTGTAAAACTGCAGGAAGTAGAAAATGTGAAAGCTGAGTATCCTCGGGCGCGATTTGCTGCGCACCCCGAGTGTGCCCCGGAGGTGCTTGACATGGCGGATTATGTTGGGAGTACTCAAGGGATTATCGAATTTGTCCGAAAAACCGATGCCCGGCAAATTATTGTCGGTACCGAGATAGGAATCATGTGTCAGCTAAAAAAGGAAAATCCGGGTAAAGAATTCATTTCTATCTCGGATAATCTGATCTGTCGTACCATGAAATACACGACGCTTGAAGATATATTAAGCTCGCTCTTGGAAATGAAACACGTAATCAAGGTTCCTGAAGATGTGCGGATTCCAGCCGAAAAAACCCTTAAAGCGATGCTGGAAATTGGATCTGAAGATTGACGGCTAATGATAGCCGAATGTTTCAAATACTTCGGGAGTGAGACTTTTTTTGGTGAAAGAAATTTTAATATCTGATCCCGTCTTTAATGCCGTTATCGAGAAGATTGACCGGGGAGAGAGCGAATTAAAGGTTAGCGGTCTTCAAGGTTCGGCAAAGTCCTTCCTTTTCGCTCTGCTTTTTAAAACCAGAAAAACCCCCCAGATTGTAATTTGTTCCACCGAGAGAGAGGCAAAAAACGTATACCAGGATGCCT
>CAZZBF010000012.1:34010-34775 GCA_964652795.1 uncultured Syntrophales bacterium
TTTCTTGACGGTAACGATGTTATTTTTTATCCGCCATGGGAAATAGTGTCTGCTGATATGCTTTCTTACCATGGGGATGTGGAGCCGAAGAGGATAGATGCCCTTTCCAGATTGGTTTCCGGCAATCCCGCCGTATTTGTTATTCCGATTTCTGCTCTTATACAAAAAACTGTTCCGAGAAACATTCTCGAAGACTATGTTGAGACAATATC
Source organism: uncultured Syntrophales bacterium (assembly GCA_964652795.1). GTDB lineage: Bacteria > Desulfobacterota > Syntrophia > Syntrophales > JADFWA01 > JAUSPI01. The sequence continues at coordinate 34,223 of CAZZBF010000012.1, forward strand.
CATAGGAGATACCCTGGAAAGGGATAGTTTCACAGCGAAGCTGGACGAGGGGGGCTACAGGAGGGTAGCCCTGGTGGAGGAGAAGGGGGAGTTTAGTGTAAGGGGTCATGTTATTGATATTTTTCCTCCAATCTTAAATGTGCCATTGAGAATGCTGTTTATGGGAGACGAATTAGAGTCGATCAGGGAATTTGATACGGTTTCACAAAGATCTACCAAAGAGTTCGATGAGTTTATTCTCACCCCCGCGAGAGAGCTTATACTGTCAGATAATGTACAGCGACAGGCTATGAAGAATTTGAAGAAAAGGGCGGGCGAGCTGGGCACTTCCGCAACCGTACGAAATCGCATCGCGGAAATACTGAAGAATGATCTTTCCTCTTCGATCAACCCGTTGTTTTTACCTTTGTTTTATAACAGTCTTGATACGATTTTTGATTATATTCCAGAGGATAGCATTTTGATTTTTGACGATTTTATCGCCATAGAACAGGCTGAAGAAAAAATTTTAAATGATATAGATAGATTCCTGCTCAGGGCGGAAAGAGAAGAT
>CAZZBF010000012.1:34785-52983 GCA_964652795.1 uncultured Syntrophales bacterium
AGATAAATTCTATCTGGAGAAAGAATTTTTTTGTGTATCCATGGAGGAACTGTTTCAGCGCTCTTCGGATTTTAAAAAATTATATATTCAGGAACTTGAATTTGGCATTGATGATAAAAATGGTCCTGCAGTTAATTTTCATATTGAAACCAGTACCGGGCTGAAGAGGAAAACATCTGAAATCAGCATGAAAGATAGTATTCTGGCCCCTCTCGTGGAAAAGATTAGAAAATGGACGGATGATGGGAATTTTGTATCATTCCTATGTAGCGGAGAAGAGGGAATTCAGAGAATGTCCCATCTGCTTGAGGGATATTCCCTCCCCGTTACCAGATCAGACGCCCCTTTCTTATCTGAAATGGTACGTCATGATGGCAAAGGAAGGCTGATCTTAAGAGATGGAAAGATAACTGAGGGTTTTCATCTTCCAGGTCTCAAGCTTGTTGTCGTTGGTGAGGAGGAAGTTTTTGGCAAAAAGGAAAAAAGAAGAAAAGCACGACCGGTCAGAGAGGGATATTTTCTCAAATCGTTTGGAGAGCTACGGGAGGATGACTATGTTGTTCATACCGATCATGGCATAGGTAAATACCTTGGGCTAAAAAAGTTATCATTTGGAAAGATTGAAAATGATTTCCTGATTATTGAGTATCTTGGAGGTGATAAGCTCTATATTCCTGTTGATCGCCTTGATCAGATTCAGAGGTATATCGGCCCGGATGGTTATGTCCCGAACATTGACAAATTGGGTGGCTCTTCGTGGGATGCGGTTAAGAAAAAAGTAAAAAGGTCCGTGCGGGAAATTGCGGAAGAACTCGTTTCTGTTTATGCCGCCAGGGAAGTGATGGAGGGGCACTCGTTTTCTCCTACCGACAGATATTATGATGAGTTTTCGTCTTCCTTTGAGTATGATGAGACCCCGGATCAGGCAAAAGCTATAGATGACATCATTTCTGATATGAGTGATTCCAGACCGATGGACAGATTAATCTGCGGGGATGCCGGGTTTGGCAAGACTGAAGTGGCACTACGGGCATCTTTCAGGGCGGCAATGGAGGGAAAACAGGTGGTGGTTCTGGTTCCCACAACAATTCTGGCGGAACAGCATTATCAAACTTTTGCAAGGCGACTTGAAAAATACCCTGTCAGCGTTGAGGTTTTGAACCGGTTCAAAACCAGGGCTCAGCAAAAGGAGATCATCGAGGCGATAAACAGAGGGCTGGTCGATATTATAATCGGCACCCACAGGATTTTGCAGAAGGACGTTGTTTTTAAAGATTTAGGGCTTGTGATTATTGATGAAGAACAGCGTTTTGGGGTGAGCCACAAAGAAAAGCTGAAAAAATTACGCGCCCTTGTTGATGTTCTGACAATGACAGCGACCCCTATACCGAGGACCCTGCATCTGTCGTTAATTGGGATAAGGGATTTATCCATTATCAACACACCTCCTGATGATCGTCTTTCGATTAAAACGTATGCTTTAGATTTTGATGAAGATGCGATAAGAGACGCTATCAGTCGAGAACTTGAAAGAGGTGGCCAGGTTTTCTTCCTTCACGACAGGGTACGTTCGATATACACAATAGCGCGGCTTATAGAAAGGCTGGTTCCCGAGGCCAGGGTTGGAGTAGCCCATGGCCAGATGAAGAGCAGGGAACTTGAGGATGTCATGGTGAAATACCTCCAGCGGGATTACAATGTCCTTGTATGTACCACTATTATAGGATCAGGAATTGATATCCCGACGGCAAATACAATGATTATAAATCGTGCGGACAGATTTGGGCTTTCCCAATTGTACCAACTGAGAGGAAGAGTAGGGAGGTCAAAGGAAGAAGCTTACGCTTTTCTCCTGGTTCCCCAGGGATCAATACTCTCAGAGGACGCCAGAAAGAGGCTTCAGATAATTAAAGAATTTTCGGAACCCGGTTCGGGTTTCAGGATTGCCTCTCATGATCTAGAAATAAGGGGAGCCGGGAATCTCCTTGGGATATCGCAGTCGGGTCATATTTCCGCCGTGGGCTATGAGCTTTATACTCAGCTAATGGAAAAAACTGTTAGAGAACTCAGAGGTGAAAAGTTGCCCGAAGAAGAAATAAAACCGGAAATCAATATGGGATTACCGGCCTTTATTCCGGATGATTATATTACCGATATGCACAGGAGGCTTGTAACTTATAAGAGGGTATCCATGGCTTCGACGGATGATGACCTGATCGAGATTAGAGAAGAACTTGAAGATTGCTATGGGTTTGTCGCTCCGCAGGTGGGAAATCTTCTGGAGATTATCAGTATCAGGAATCTCTTGAAAGATGTTTGGGGCAAAAAGATGGAGTATGACGGGGAGAAAATTTCCATTTATTTTCACAAAAATAGTCCCGTTGAGCCTGGAAAGATAATAGAACTTTCCCAGAAAAAGATTAAAGGGTCGCGTTTTACACCCGATTTTAAATTAAGTGTTCCGATGTCGGGCCTTAGCTGTGATGAAGCGCTAAGAAAGGCAAAGAGTTTGCTTAGGGATTTAACCGCATGATATGATTTTAACCTTGGCAGGTTTGTAAGAAGTCTTTTCGGAGCGAGTTCGAAAAACAACGCGAATAATATAAGCATTTTGGGGGAGAATTGTGATAGTAACCGGTGTTGAGAAAATCTAACTGTTCGGGTGCGTAAGAGTTTTAGATTTTTAGCCGGGTAATAACAGCATTCCAGAATAGTTCTGAGCGAGGGGAACGGGTTTTTTACGAGACCATTAACTTCAAGAACCTTTCGAAATTAAGAATCTGAAATTTGATTGAGGAGTTAAGATGTATAGAGAAGGATCGTGTAGCTCGTATAAGACATGGCATATTTTGTGTCTTTGTGTCATTTTTTTACTTGTATTATTTAGCTGTCAAGGTGTGGATGACACTGCGGAGAAATATGTTGTTACTGTCAATAGCACGAAGATTCCCCTGCGTGATTTTAATGAAAGATTAAAAAGGGAACTGGATATCATAGGGAGTGTTTCGTCTTTGAAAAAAGAGGAAACTGATCGGCTGAAAGAGGAAGTATTGAATGAACTTATCAATGAGAAGGTGATGTTGCTTCGCGCTGCAAAGCTTTCACTGTCTGTTCGCAATGAAGAATTGGAGCAGAAAATTTCGGAAATAAAAAAAGATTATCCTAATGGTGGATTTGAAAGAATATTTGCGAAAAGTGAAATAAATTATAATATCTGGAAGGAAGAGTTGAGAAAAAGATTGCTGCTGGAGAAACTGGTTCAACATGATGTAAATTCAAACACTCTGGTTGAAGAGGATGAAGCTCTCGCATATTATCAGGATCACCCGGAAAAGTATATCTCAGAAGAACAGGTTCATGCCGCTCATATTGTCGTCCAAAGTCGTAAGGAGGCAGAAGAAGTTTTGAAAAGATTGAAGAATGGAGAGGATTTTGGTAGGGTTGCGCAAGAGGTTTCCACAGGTCCGGAAGGTATCAGGGGAGGAGACCTCGGAGTTTTTGATCGAGGTGTGATGCCGGAATCCTTTGACAGAGTTGTATTTTCTTTGCCCCCGGGGAAAATCAGCAAGGTGGTACATACTCCTTACGGCTATCATATCTTCAAGGTTTTTAAGAAAAGCAAAGGTGAAAGGATAAGTTTTTCGGGAGTAAAAAAGAAGATCATATCCGATCTGAAAAAAGAAAAAGAAGAGCTCGAATATGTGAAGTGGTTGAAAAAGTTAAGGTCGGAGGTGGATATCAAAATTAACAGAGACCTCCTCAGGAAGGTTAAAGTGTCGTAAAAAAGAGTGACTAAAAATTGGTAGGTGTCTATGAAAGTATTTAAAATTGCCGTATTTGCCTATTTTGTCGTGGTATTTCTATCCAATCCGCTCAATGCTAAAATTGTAGATAAGATCGTTGCCGTTGTGAATGATGAAGTTATAACTCTCGTTGAGTTGAAAAGAGAACTTAAACCCTATTTGAAAAAGATAGAGGAGGCGAGCAAAGGAGAAAACGGGGCAAAGATTATCGAGGAGGCCAGGCTGGCAATGTTGAACAAGATGATTGATGAAACCCTGGTAAACCAAGAGGCGACGAAACTGGGAATTGTCGTGAAAGAGGAAGATGTTATGGAAGCCATCGGTGATATGCTCGCCAGAAGAAATGTCAAGATGGAAGATTTCTTAAAGAGCCTGGCAAAAGAAGGAGGCAACTTGGATAGGTATAAGGAAGAAGTTAAAGAACACCTGATGAAGGTGAGACTGGTTGGAAAAAACATAAAATCAAAAGTTTCCGTTACCGATGAGGAGATAGGCAATTATTATCGTGAGCATCGGGGGGATTATGAAGGAGAAGAGGCAGTTAGAATTAAACAGATACTGATAATGTTGCCAAAAGATTGCAGCGCAAAAAAGAAGCGGCAACTGAAAGCGAAAGCTGAAATGATACATAAGCAGTTAAAAGAGGGAAAATCGTTTGAATTGTTGGCAAGCGAGCATTCCCAGGGTCCTGCCGCGAAAATCGGAGGGGACCTGGGTTTTGTCGGGAAAGGGATGGTTCTCCCGGAGGTGGACAAAGAGGCCTTTAACTTGGCGAATGGTCAGATAAGTGATGTTATCGAATCTTCCATAGGTTTTCATATTATTAAGGTAACGGACAGAAAAGGTGCGGGGATAAAATCGCTAAAGTCTGTACGTGAAGAAATTAAAGACATTATAGGTCAGGTCAAGATTGAGAAGAAGTTTTATGATTGGCTCGAAGAGCTGAGGAGAAAATCCTATATAGATATAAGGCTTTAAAGTGAAGCTCCCCGCCCACAGGGCGGGGCTTGCAGGGTGCGCTTCCGGTCAAAGAAGTGTGAAGTGTAAAGTGAACTAAAGTGCCTAAAGTTAAAAAATGCGCTTTCAGCGCAAGCTATTTCAAATTTGACCTCGCCAAAGGCGTTTACCATTAAATTTAGCTCATTTTAAGCACTTTAAACTTTAGCTCACTCCCATCAGTAATTACAAAGATTTTGTCATATCGACAAACTATGTTGTCTAGAGACCTTTGAATTTTGTCATTTCGAGGAGTGTTAGCGACGAGAAATCTTAATGATTCACGGTTGTTAAGATTTCTCCCTACGGTCGAAATGACAGATAATGATAGTTATTCAAAGCTCTCGTCTATGCTGAGACACTAAATGCCTGATTACATGAATTATATTAAGATAAGGGGTGCTCGCCAGCACAACCTGAAAAATGTAAATATAAACATTCCCAGAGATGAACTTGTCGTGATAACCGGTGTCAGTGGTTCGGGCAAATCGTCTCTGGCTTTTGATACGATTTATGCCGAAGGACAGAGACGGTATGTGGAATCACTTTCTACCTACGCACGCCAGTTCATCGGTCAGTTGGATAAACCCGAGGTTGACTTGATAGAGGGTTTATCGCCCGCCATAGCGATTGAACAAAGAACAGTAAGTCAGAACCCCCGTTCGACGGTTGGAACAGTAACCGAGATATACGATTACCTCCGTCTTTTATATGCGCGGATAGGAGTACCCCACTGTTATAAATGTGGACGGGAGATTAAATCCGAAACCGTGGATGTAATACTTGATAGTGTACTGGCGTTTCCCGAAAAGACAAAGATAAATATTATGTCGCCGGTTGTCAGGGGAAAGAAAGGCGAATTTCAAAAAGAGCTGAAAAAACTGCGCAAGGACGGTTTTGTTAGGGTCAGGATTGATGGAAGGACGCTGGAGCTTGGAGAAGACATAGAACTGGATAAAAATAAGCGTCACAGTATAGATGTTGTGGTTGACAGGCTTATCATGAAAAAAGGGATACGAAAGCGATTGAGAGATTCTCTCGAAATTGCCACGGGCCTGTCCGAAGGGCTTGTCAGAATCACGACCGACGGGAATAAGGAAATTATCTTTAGTGAAGGGTATGTCTGTCAGGATTGCGGTGTTAGCATTGTTGAGATGACACCGCGTATGTTTTCATTCAATAGTCCTTACGGTGCCTGTCCTGACTGTGGTGGTCTGGGAACACGGATGTATTTTGATGAGGAGCTGGTTGTGCCTGATCCGGGACTTTCCATAAGGGAAGGTGCTATTGTCCCTTGGGAAAACAGGAATTCTCTTAACTTTTATCAGATGCTGGAGGCACTTTCCAAACACTATGACTTTGATATTAACATCCCGTTTAATAAATTGCCGGAAATGATCAGAACTGTCCTTTTGTACGGTTCAGGAGATGAAGAGATTAAATTTCATTTTGACAGGGGCGGCAGACGGTATTTCTATACCAAGCCGTTTGAAGGAGTTGTCAACAATCTTGACCGACGATACAGGGAAACAAATTCCAATGAAGTCAGAATGGGGTTGGCGAGATATATTAATGTTAGGGAATGTCCTACCTGTCGAGGTTATAGACTTAAGAAAGAGAGTCTTGCCGTGACTATAGGGGGGGAAAATATATGTGAAGTGTGTCAGATGTCGATCGGGGAATGTATGAAATTTTTTGAAACACTTTCTCTGCCGGATCAGAATATGATTGTGTCTGAAAGGATAGTGAAGGAGATAAAGGAAAGGCTTCAATTCCTCCTCGATGTAGGAATGGATTATATTAATCTGGCCAGGTCTTCGAGTACCCTCTCAGGCGGGGAATGGCAGCGTATTAAACTTGCCACGCAGATAGGTTCCGGGCTGGTAGGGGTTCTTTATGTGTTGGATGAACCGACAGTCGGTCTGCACCAGAGGGATAACATCAGACTTATTTCCACACTCAAACATCTCCGCGATATGGGGAATACGGTCTTAGTGGTGGAACACGATGCTGAGATGATAATGTCATCCAATTGTATTGTTGACATGGGACCGGGTGCGGGATTGAATGGAGGTGAGGTTGTTTTTCAAGGTACACCGGAAGAAATTTGCAGAAGTGAAAAATCCCTGACGGGCAAATATCTTACAGGGATGTTGTCGATTCCGGTACCCGATCGGCGAAGACATATCCCTGATGAATTTATTATCCTTGAGGGTGCTAATCAAAATAACCTGAAGGATATCGACATAAAGATTCCGGTGGGGGTTTTTACATGTGTGACTGGTGTGTCCGGTTCGGGGAAAAGCACCATGGCCATCGAAACGCTTTATAAGGTTCTTGCTCGCAGGTTATACAGATACAGGGGCAGAGTGGGGAAGTTGAGAAAGATAGGGACTCTTGGCGGTATCGAAAGGGTTATCGTCATGAACCAGCAACCGATTGGACGTACCCCGCGATCAAATCCAGCCACGTATACAGGAGCATTTACACATATCAGAGAACTTTTTGTAAGGCTTTCCGAATCACGTATCAGGGGGTATAAACCGGGCAGATTCAGTTTTAATGTCAAGGGTGGAAGATGTGAATCCTGCCATGGGAATGGTCTGATAAGAGTGGAGATGCATTTTTTGCCGGATGTTTATGTGACCTGTGATGTGTGTCAAGGAAAGAGATTCAACAAGGACACCCTTGAAATTAAATACAAGGGGAAGAATATAGCGGATATTCTGGATATGACTGTCAATCAAGCGCTTTTATTTTTTGACAGCGTTCCGGCGATAAAATCGAAACTGCAGCTCCTTTTCGATGTGGGCCTGGGGTACATCAAATTAGGCCAATCTGCGACGACTCTTTCAGGCGGAGAGGCACAGAGGATAAAACTGGCGAGAGAATTGGGTAAACGGGCTACCGCAAACACCCTTTATATTCTTGATGAACCTACGATAGGCCTTCACTTTGCGGATATTCAGAAGCTTCTCGATGTCTTAATGAGACTGGTGGATATGGGAAATACTGTTGTGGTAATTGAACATAACCTGGATGTGATAAAATCCGCCGATTATGTGATTGACCTTGGTCCTGAAGGCGGGGAAAGAGGAGGGGAAATTGTCGCTTCCGGTACCCCTGAAGAAGTGGCATGTATGAAAGATTCTATAACGGGACAGTTTTTGAATAAAGTTTTGTTGACAACTGAGTGTCGATAGATGCTTGCTTCACTCTTGTTCAAGGTTAATTCCGAGTTTGCCCATCTTTTTATGGAGGGTGTTTCTATTTATCCCGAGAAAATCCGCGGCGGCAGTCTTAACATTATTGGAACGTTTTAAGGCGATCTTTATTAAGCTGCTTTCAAATATAGATAATATTTCCTCATATAATCTGCTCTTTTCCGTGTCTTTCGAACAGAGCAGCGTGACAATGTCTTCTAACTTTTTTTCGATGATATCTTCCACAACTGGAAATAATGATGTTTGAGCTGCCTCATCCATAACCATTCTATTAGATTTTTGTACATCCATGACAGAAACCGTTCCTTTCTTCATCATAAATTGGCATTCAAATATCAATGATTACATGGTAACCACTTTTATTAGAGGTGAGTCAGCTTTATGTAAATAGTTGCTAAAAGTATAACAACTACAACCCAGACTGCAATAAGGTTCGAAATTTTTTTTATCGGATATTCAATCAGAGTTTGAACTTCTTCTTCTATCTTGTCTTTATCGATATTATCAACAATATTCTGAACAAGAGCGGTAAAATTTTCGTAAGAATTGGACAGCGCTTGAAAACCCTTTGTTGTGGTTAATAGAAGGTAAGCTTTTTTTTGTATAATAAGAGTACCTACACTGGTAATATCTCCCCAGTCGAGCGCTTTCTTCCTGAACAGCTTTTTTATTTCTATACCGTTGTTTTTTATGATTACCTTACGGGAAATCGATTCAAGGAACATATATAAAAGCGGTATGAATAGAACGAACAGGGCTATTCTTTCCATAGGAGAACCACCGACAAACAGGGAAATTGAAAGGAGTGTAAAGAGGAGCAACACATCTATGGCAAGAGGAATTACTAACGCTCTCCCGATTTTATATACGACATTTGACATATTTTTGCCTATGCCCGTCACTCTGAAAACTTTTTAAAAATGGTTTTTCAAGGCTCAGAACATTTTTTCGACCATTCTATGTCTCACTTCGCTGCAAATCCAAAACTCGCGTTTCACGCTCAAACATTGGATTTGCGGACACTGCGCTTCGAACAAGAATGGTTAGCGAAAAAATCTTAATTCACCTCCTCAAAACCATATTTTTCAGTTTTTTAAAGGTCTCACTCTTTTCTTACGAAGGTTCCGCTCTTGCCACCGCTCTTTATTAGTAATTTTATGTCAGATAGTATTATCCCACGGTCCGCGGACTTACACATATCGTAAATTGCCAGTGCCGCAGCGCTCACTGCCGTCATGGCTTCCATTTCCACACCTGTTTTTCCCACAGTCTTAACATTTGCCTTTATGGTTATCTCGCCCTTTTCAATATTACTTGAAAATTCAATATTTATTCCCGTAAGTTCGAGGGGGTGACACATAGGAATGATATCACTTGTCTTTTTGGCGGCCATTATCCCCGCGATCCTTGCGACACCGAACACGTCACCCTTCGACATCTCTCCCTGTTCAATGGCTGTTACGGTATTCGGGTTCATCAATACTTTTCCCTGGGCCACTGCTTCCCTCAAGGTAGATTCCTTACCGGAAACATCGACCATTTTAGCTCTGCCTTTTTCGTCAAGATGCGTGAAATTTATCATAAGAATAAATCTTTTGGTTATTTTTAAGGATGGTTCAAAAAGTGCCTGTGAAATAACACAATAATTTTTTTCAGTCAAGCTCTAAGGAAACAAGACTCGAGTGAATTGGTTCTCCATAAAAAACACGGGCTATGCGGTCAAATCTTTCGGAAAGATCGGTCGTAAGCAGGGTTTGTGTTGTTCCCGTGGTTAGCTGCTTTTCAATCTCGGGATGTCTCAGGAGATAGTTTTTAAGACTTTTTGCCACAATGGGTCCCTGTTTAAGAATGGTCACATTTGAAGGTGCATGCTTTCCAAATATTCGATAAAGTATCGGATAATGCGTGCAGGCAAGGAGAAGGGTATCTATGTCGCCATTCTGATCAAATAGTCCCCTTAGATATTTTTTAACAATCAGATCAGTTCCTTCCCAGTTGTGTTCCCCCGCTTCCACAATCGGTACGAGAAGAGGGCAGGCCTGCTGAAATATTTCAATTGACGGATTTAGTTTATTGATTTCTTTAACGTAAGCCCTTGATGAGACGACCATCTCTGTTGCCAGTAACCCCACCTTATTGTTTGTGGTTATTTTTACAATCTCTTCGGCACTCGGCCGGATGACCCCGAGGACTCTTCTTTCAGGATATGTTTTAGGCAGGTATTCCTGTTGAATTTTCCGAAGTGCCTCGGCAGACGCAGTATTGCAGGCGATAATAATCAGAGGGCATCCCCGCTTGAAAAGAAAGGAAACCGCCTCCTTTGTAAACTTATATATTATCTTCTCGGAGCGGCCCCCGTAAGGTACTCTCGCATTATCGCCTAAATAAAGGTAATCATATTCGGGGAGTTCCCGCACGATACTTTTCAGTACCGTCAAGCCGCCGAAACCGGAGTCAAAAACTCCTATCATAATTCGTCCTTAATCCTATAGAATTTCCTTCAGCTTGTTCAAAGCCTGTCCTAAATTCTCAGGTTTTGATCCTCCTGCCTGGGCCATATCAGGGCGTCCCCCTCCGGTTCCTCCTACAATCGGCGCAATCTCTTTTACGATTTTACCGGCGTTATATTTATCGGTAAGGTCTTTTGTAACCATACAGAGCAGCATTGCCTTGCCATCCGCTTTGCTACCGATCAGTATTACTCCTGATTGGATTTTGTCCCTCAGCTTATCCCCTAAATCCCGCAGGGTTTTCACATCGGGCGCGTCAACCGTGGTTGTAAGTACTCTGACTCCCTTTATTTCCTCGGCCTGGCTGAGAAGGTCGGAGGAGGCTTTGGCTGCCAATTTCTTCTTCAGCGAATCGATTTCCCTTTCAAGTTCTTTCTGGTGTTTCTGGAGTTTCTCTATCCTTTCAGACAGTTCCGTGGGATTGGATTTTAAAAGAGCGGCTGATTTTTTCAGCTCTTTTTCCGTTTCTCTGATGTATTTCAGAGATTCTCCCCCGGTTACCGCCTCGATTCGCCTTATCCCTGCTGCTACCGCCGATTCATGGGTAACCTTGAGGAATCCGATATCACCGGTTTTGTTGACGTGAGTACCCCCGCATAGCTCCATGCTGAAATCACCCATCTTGACAACCCTTACATCCTCACCATATTTTTCGTCAAAGACAGCCGTCGCGCCTGTTTTCATCGCCTCATCTCTGGGCAATACCTTGGTTGTGACAGGGGAGTTTTCTCTGATATATTTATTGGCTATGGTTTCCACCCTCTCCATCTCTTCTTCGTCGATTTTGGAAAAGTGAGAAAAATCGAACCGAAGTCTTTCCGGCGTTACAAGAGAACCAGATTGCTTGACATGATCCCCGAGAACTTCTTTTAAAGCCGCCTGCAGGACATGTGTGCCGGAATGGTGTGCTTCTATTGCCCTTCTTTCTTCTTCATCTACTTTAAGCTCTGCGGTGTCCCCGACCTTAATCTGTCCTTTTTTAAGCTTTCCAATATGTGTAAAGAGATTATCGAGGGGTCTTTGAGTATCCCAGACTTCAAAAAGAAAATCCTCCCCTTTAATGATTCCGGTATCTCCGACCTGTCCGCCGGTTTCTCCATAAAACGGGGTCTGTTCAACGAAGATCTCGGCGTTTTCACCTTCCTTTAAATAATCGACCACTTCATCATTTTTAAGGATGCCTGTGATACGGGAACTTGTTTCCGTTGTCCCCTCGTACCCTGTGAATTTAGTTGTAATTCCCCGCAGGGACAATTTTTTGTAAATTTCTGATACGGCTTCGCCACCGCTTCCTTTCCACGATTCTCTCGCCAGTTCCCTCTGAGCCTCCATGGCCTTTTCAAAACCTTCCATATCCAGTGAGAAATTGTCCTTTCTGATGATGTCTTCCGTCAGATCGACGGGGAACCCGAAGGTGTCATAGAGTTTGAAGACAACGTTACCGGGGACAATATTTTTGCCGGCAGTTTTGAGAGATTCCACTTCATCATTCAGTATTTTCAAACCTGTATCGAGAGTTTCTATAAAACGTTCTTCCTCGTTTATGACAACTTTTCTGATAAATGATTCTTTATCGACAAGGTCAGGATAGGCTTCTTTCATGACATTAATAACTACCGGTACCACCTCGTGCAGAAAAGGTTTGTTTATATCGAGAAGTTTCCCATGGCGTGCGGCCCTTCTCAATACCCTCCTCAGGACATACCCTCTTCCCTCATTGCCCGGTAGGACGCCATCGCCCATAAGAAAAGTGATGGCACGGCTGTGGTCGGCTATCACCCGGATGGAAGTGTCGTGATCCTCATTTTCTTTGTACTTTTTCCCGCTGATTTTCTCGATAGAATCGATAATTTCCGTGAAAAAATCAGAATCATAATTGCTGCTTACTCCCTGCATCACTGTCGCTAAGCGCTCCAGGCCCATTCCCGTATCGATATTCGGGTTTGGCAGCGGATTCAGGTTGCCTGATTCGTCCCTGTCGAACTGGGTGAAGACAAGATTCCAGAGTTCAAGATAGCGGTCGCATTCACATTCCAAGTTGCACTCCGGCCGACCGCAACCCACCCCTTCACCCTGGTCATACATAATCTCGGAACAGGGACCGCAGGGGCCTGTTTCACCCATCATCCAGAAATTGTCTTTCTGTCCCATTCGGACAATTTTCTCCGCGGGTATTCCTATTTTTTTGTTCCATATCTCGAAAGCTTCGTCATCATCTTCGTAAATTGATATCCACAGTTTCTCTTTGGGAATGCCCATTACTTCTGTTAGAAATTCCCATCCCCATGTAATGGCTTCATCCTTAAAATAGTCGCCGAATGAGAAGTTTCCCAGCATCTCAAAAAAGGTATGATGACGGGCGGTATAGCCCACATTTTCCAGATCGTTATGTTTCCCCCCCGCCCTGACACATTTCTGGGAGGAAGCGGCCCTTGTGTAGCCCCGGTCTTCTTCTCCCAGGAAGCAGTATTTAAACTGAACCATGCCTGAATTGGTAAAAAGCAGAGTCGGGTCCTCTTTCGGGACAAGGGATGAGCTTGCCACCACCGTATGTCCCCTTTCCTCGAAGTATTTTAAGAACTTTTTCCTGATTTCACTTCCCGTCATTTATAATTTCCTCCTAACACCTCAAAAACCAACACCGCCGGAAACCCTCTTCCCATAAGGTTCTGAGCCAGTCTTCGCCGTTCTTTTTCGCCAAGTTCAACGACCTTTCTGCCTTTAAACTTTTTTTCTATAAGTATATTTATGGCCTCTTTCTCGCTTATTTCTTTCCTGACCAGAGGGATAGCCTGTTCAATAATCTTTCTGCCAATCCCCTTTTCCAGAAGGCTCATTTCAATCTTTCTGTTTCCATAGAGCCTGTTAACAGCCAGATTGCGGGTCCACTGTTTCGCGAAAGATTCATCGTCCAAATATTTGAGATCGAGAAGCCTGACGATGACCTTTTCTACAATGAATTCTTCAAAGCCCCTTTCTTTGAGTTTCGACCGTATCTCCTTTGTACTTCTTCCTCTGACGGAAAGGAGGCGGAAGGCCTTCTGCTTTGCTTTTTCGAACGTGGGGTCTTCCCCACCTGTTGCCGGGTTATACGATTTTATTTCTGCTGTTCCTTTTCGTCCGCGGTTATGGCCGCGGGTTTTTCTCCGGCTTTCTCTTCAGGCGACTCCATAGATTTGATCTTTTCTTCCTGCGCCTCAATCTGTTTAGTCAGGTTATCGATCCGCAATTTTGTGGTAGAAAGCTTGGCCTCGACGTTGACCCTGTCGGCTTCCATTCTGAGTTTCTTAGCCCTTAAATCACCTATGGTTTTGATGTTATCGTCCTTTTTACCCAGACCCGACTCGTCTATCGCTTCCATTTTAGCTATGTCAAGAGTAATCGCGGCCTCCTGCCGGTACTTTTGGGCCTGATCCTGTTCATAGCCCGCGTATTTTTCCTGAGTTGAAGCCAGTTCCTTTTTGAGTTCGGCGAGTTTAAATTTTTCTTCTAAAATCCCAAGGTCAGACTCTGCCTTTTTGACCCCCTCTTTTTTATCTTCTGGAACCTGCGCGAATAGCTTTTGGTCCACGTCAGAAGAAATTGAACTCACCGTTGAAGTTATGGTTCCTTTGATTTCCTTGGTGGTTTCGCATCCGACGGACAAAGAAATCGCAAGCAGGATTATAAAGCCGATATACGGGAAACTTTTCATTACGCCATGCCCCCTTTATTAAATGGTTACATCCTCAACCTTAATATTATTACGAGTTTTATCTGGTTTTGGCAAGAAAAATATCATTAAAGTCCGTGCCGTCCATGAAAAAATGTGTGTTCTGCCTGTGGCAAATAATCTCCGCCACACCGTAAAGCACGCAAAACAGATTTAACTTATTGAGTTTTTGTCTATATTGCCCTTGACATGGCCTTTTCAATTTACCATAATATTTGAGATTTTTATGCTGATTGGTTCATTTATATCTAATAGGAAAATAAATATGCTGTCCGATGAAAACACATTTTATTGAAGAATTCGATTGGCTGAAATGATCCGCCACTATTTTCTCCGGTTTTTCGGCGGAAACAGGTGAACCCAACCATTAGACAAAAAACGTATCAATGGGGGAAAGAAAATGTTGTCTGTAAAAATTGACGAAGCACATGGTATCGCCATACTTGAACCGGATGGAGCGTTATCAAAAACCGATTTTCAGTCAGCCGCCGCGATCATCGATCCTTTTATAGAGAAAACGGGTCGGTTAAACGGAATCATGATTCACACAGAGTCCTTTCCGGGCTGGGATTCCTTTGCCGCGTTATTTTCTCACCTCACGTTTGTTAAAGACCATCATAAAAAAGTGTCCCGTGTCGCGCTGGTGACGAATTCAGTGATTGGGAATTTTGCTGAAGCAGTTGCCGGTCATTTTATCAACGCGAAGATCAAGGTATTTCCCTTTCAAGAGATAGGAAAAGCCACGTTGTGGATTACGGGAGATGTCGTGGATTAATTTGTCTGACCAATATAAGCCGCGTCTGAGTTTTAATGTTAGGCCACCCCCTTAGAGGCGGGGAAATTTAATATTGTAAACAAGCAAAATTGCCTGTTTGTCCGTTCAATATCAGGATATCAAGCAAAAATGCCTTATATGTAAATGTTGAAGAAACAAACGGAAGGATAAAATGAGCTCTTTGATGATTAAGGAATTGGACGCTGTAACCGTTGCAGTCAGAAAAGCAGTTAGCGAATGGGAAGTGCGATTTGTATTTGAACAAAGCAGCGAAGGTCCGGAAGCAGACAAAGAATATGTTGCCTACCTGCTAAGAATATCATACTTAACAATTCAATGTTTTTTGGAAAAGCATGGGTTTAAACTAATATCAGAACATTTAAAAGAGAAATGGAAGGAAAGAGAGAACGATCTATTTTCTTCATATATGTCCAGATACATTGACGAGCCAATGCTGAAAGTTGCTGACAGCTTTTGGGAAGTGCTCGCTTCTGTGAAGAATGTAGTCAGTGCGGGTGAAAGCACTGGCTATCAAAAAACTGATGTTAGGATAAAAAATATATTAGAGGCAATACCGGCTTCCGCACATATACTAAAATACTCCATACAGAGCGAGAATGATATTGACAGATTGGCAGAATCACTACTACTGCCATTGTATCCAGATCTAAATTCATCACCATCCTTAACTTTAGCTGATTCATACCGACAACCAGATTCAGCACTACCTTCTATTAAAACGCTAGTCGAATATAAGATCATTAGCACAAAGGAAGCAAAATCAAAGGTTGTCGATGAAATGCAGGCCGATATCAGAAATTATTATCAACAACCTTGGGAACATCTTATTTTTGGCATCGGGCAATCAGAGCCATTTTTAACAAAAGAAAGACTTGAGGGGGTGCTCTTCGCTGAACCTACATCGTTTAAGTCGATTGAAATTGCATTATTCAACTTTTAGTTCATTCGGCTATTTTAATAGAACTTCAACCAGGCAATCCACCCGATCGCTACGCTCCGGGTGATTTCGTCGTTATAGGTCTGAGGAATGAGATGGAAACTTTATTAAAATTAATTATATCATTCATTATTGTCATTTTTGCTGCTCAAGCACTTTATTGGACATGGACATCGCAAATAGATCCAAAGGCAACTATTCAAAAATATTTAAATAAAAAACCAAAAATAGCAGAGATTGTTGAAACACGAGATCCGAATAAAATCTACCAAGATGGAAATGTAGTCGGCGATATAACTGGGAAAGCACAACAAACAGACGAAGGCATATTCTTTGAGCAAATAGTAAACTCACGTTTGGACACCAATAAAGTCTTTGAATACCAACGCACTACATACAAGATTAATCGAATTGAAAGAATGATAGGCATGAAAAGTGTGGTTTCAAACAAAGGGTCACAAGTACTACATAATGTATTAGAAAATGTATCCTGCGAAAAAATAAAATAACTAAAGCCCTATAACAACTGGCTCAACGGCGGACTTGCCAAAAACGCTTTCGCGTTTCAGGCAAGCCGGTTAGCCAGGCCGTTAGGTCAACTATTTAATTGAGGATATCATTATGAGTGAGGCATCGACGGCTCAAGTCATTATAAACATCGGCATTGTTCTATTTTGTGTGGTGCCGTCATTGTTCGCTTTGCGCGAGTTCAAGAAGGCAAAGCCAAAATATTACGGGTTGCTATTTGTTGGTGTCGGCCTCATTTTGTGGGCAGCTTTTTCTCTATATTTTTTGCAGGCACTTAAGCCAGACCCGAGAATGGTAGAGGCATTTGGAATGGATGGCAAAAAGTTCATGGATGAACTTCGTCCGATTTCGAACACCCTCAGTGTGTGGATATATGTATTTCCAGCGGTCAATGCAGCTATTGGTGCAAACCTCGTGACAGCATTTTTGTTGGCAGAGAAAACAAACAAAGACAACAAGCAGGAAAACTCGACCTAACAATTGGCTCAACGCGGATGCTCCGCACCGGTTAGCCAAGCGTTATGGCCTGAGAAAAAGAGAGGGAGTAAAGTATGCCACCTGAAATAGACGCTGGCAAGCTTAAGGAATGCGTTGAGAAATCTGGATTCCTGTTGGAGCATCGGAGCTATGCTCTGATACGTGAATATGTTAACAGCTACGCATCCAGGCAGATTAGTGGTGATGGTGAGGTGGGACTTGTTCTTATTCGGTCAAGTGGTCAACTAACTGAAATTGATGTTTTTTATGATACGCAGCAAATTTTAGCAGACATTGTCGAGAGGAGCCATAAAGTCGTTGATCAAATAGGATTTGCTAATAACGTAATATTGCGTACGCTTCTTGTTGCGGAATGCAAAGGTCATCCATCTGATGGATTCGTCCTTGTGCAGAAGCTTCCCTACACAGCTGAATTTGCGCAACGTATTTTTTATCGTAAAGCCGATAGTGCTTGGAAGGATGAAAAGTTCGACATTCGTAAGATATATATGGTTAGTAGCGGTAATTTTTTCAGATGCAAGCGCAAGAAAAACCTTTCCGTTGATGCATATGAGATGGAGCGTGAGGGATCGCATAACAAATTTTTTCTCGCATATGAACAGCTTATGAGCAATATACGAGCAATTATAGATAATCTAGATAATCTCCCAAACGCTCCTACAGGTGCACAAGTCATCCGCATCGCGCCATTACTTGTCACAAATGCTCCTATAATTGCAATGTGTGTTGAAGACAAGAAGGCATCATTCGAACGCGTTCCTTGGGTAACCCATGATGCGCGGTTTGAGCACTTTGGTCAATCGAAAGGGAAAAAGAGTGACTTCTTCGATATCTTTCATGTGGTCTCTTTCGATTTTTTAAAACAGTTCGTGGACTTGCTATTAACTCCGGAAGCTTCATTGTTTCCACAGGGGGATCTTCGACATGAAATCCCTGGTAGCGACATTCAAATATTATAAGCAGTTAGGGATAGAAGCCATAACAAATCACTGCACGTGACACCGAGGGCCTGTGGCCCTCGGTGTCACGTGAGTTCCGCGTTAGCCCATAGACGAGAGGATGAAATGATATGCCCAGTCACCAAATAGAGAAGCCGAATCTGTTCATCAGTCATGCTTCCTCAGACGGCGAATTTGCGTCAGTACTTCAATCTGAAATCACCAAGGTGTTTGCCGACGGCCGAGATGTATTCTG
>CAZZBF010000013.1:0-15417 GCA_964652795.1 uncultured Syntrophales bacterium
ATGATAATTGATATAGTAAAAGAATGACAAGTTCGCAAAAAGTCTTTTCGGAGCGAGTTCGGAGAACAACGCGAGTAATCGAAGCATTTTGGGAAAAAGATGATGGTAGTGACCGGCGTTAAGAAAATCTAACTGTTTGAGTGCGTAAGCACGAGTTTTAGATTTTTAGCCGGGTAATAACAGTATCCCCAAAATGATTCTGAGCGAAGAAAACGGACTTTTGCGAGTACGTTAAAGAATAAGAAGAGGTAAACATATTTTGTCTGATTTCATTACCGTTAATAAAAGAACGCATTATTGTGGTAATCTCAGACCTTCCGATACGGGCAAAGAAGTAGTCCTGATGGGGTGGGTGCACAGAAGAAGGGATCACGGAGGAGTAATATTCGTGGATTTGAGGGACAGAGAAGGTCTGGCACAGGTTGTTTTTAACCCTGAAGTAACTCCCCTATCCCACGAGGAGGCCCACAGAATAAGGAGTGAATTTGTCCTCGCGGTAAAAGGAAAAGTACGGCCCAGGCCGAAAGGAATGGTTAATCCGGATTTAAAAACCGGTGAAATTGAGGTAATGGTTGATGAATTGGAAATATTCAACGAATCAAAAACTCCGCCTTTTGTTCTTGATGCCGATGTTGATATCTCCGAAAATATTCGCCTTAAATATAGATATCTCGATTTGAGACGGTCCAAGATTCAACAAAAATTAATACTGAGAAACAAGGTCGCCGCTGAAACAAGAAACTTTTTGCAGAAAGAAGGTTTTATAGAAATTGAAACTCCATTCCTGACAAAAAGTACTCCTGAAGGGGCGCGTGATTATCTTGTGCCGAGCAGGATAAATCATGGAATGTTCTACGCGTTGCCCCAATCACCACAGCTTTTTAAACAACTGCTTATGGTTTCCGGCTTTGACAAGTATTATCAGATAGTCAGGTGCTTTCGTGATGAGGATCTCAGGGCGGATCGCCAACCTGAATTTACACAGATTGATATAGAAATGTCCTTCATATCAGAGGAAGATATTATAAAAACGATGGAAGGCCTTATGGCCCATCTATTTAAAGTATCCATAAACAAAGAACTCAATGTCCCATTCATGAGGATGACCTACGATGAAGCCATGGCTCGATATGGAACGGATAATCCTGATACAAGATTCTCCCTGGAAATTAGAGACCTGACCGGAATAGTAAAAAACTCGGGGTTTCAGGTTTTCAGGGAAGTATCCGATCGTGGTGGGGTTGTAAAGGCAATAAAAGTTGACAATGGTAAAGGCCTTTCCAGGAAAGACCTTGATAGTTTAACAGATCATGTCAGCACTTATGGAGCGAAAGGTATCGCGTGGGCAAGAGTCAACTCCGACGGCTGGACTTCTCCTATATTTAAATTTTTAAAACCCGCGGAAATTGAACAGGTAAACAAGAAAATGGAGGCGGTTCCAGGTAATGTAATCCTTTTCGTTGCAGATTCGCCCGGTATTGTGAACGATTCTCTCAGCAGTCTTAGGCTTCATCTTGCCCAAAAATTAAGGTTGATTGATGATGAGGCATTCTCTTTCACCTGGATTACCAAGTTTCCCATGTTTGAATACAGTGAACAAGAAAAAAGATTTGCGGCTAAACATCATCCTTTCACTTCTCCGGTAGAAGAGGATGTATCTCTCCTGAAAACAAATCCCGGGAATGTCAAGGCGAGAGCCTACGATCTGGTCCTGAACGGAACCGAAATAGGCGGAGGGAGCATACGAATACACCAGAGGGAAATCCAGTCGGAAGTTTTTAATGCCCTTGGATTGAAAAAAGATGAAATAAGGATGAAATTCGGGTTTCTTCTGGATGCCCTTGAATACGGTACCCCTCCTCATGGTGGAATAGCCTTCGGTTTTGACAGGATGATTATGCTGATGGCTGGCGCCGAATCTATCCGGGATGTCATAGCATTCCCAAAAACTCAGAAAGCAACCTGCCCTCTTACGGATGCCCCCGGGGAAATCAGCATAGAACAATTAATGGAACTGTCGTTAAAAATAGTATGATTTCCATTAGCTTATCGGCTTTTATGAGAAACAGAAATCTTCCCCATACTGTTACTAATGAATTGAACGGCAAGAGCATTATTCTTTGAACTGAATAGCGAGCGTATAAAAAATAAACATATTCCTCAACAGTTGGAGCTCCCCAGCAACTCGTTGCGAGGAGCTTCAATTACTCCGTTCCACGCTGATTGTTGTCTTGAATTTCAATACTTACTAACAAAAAATCTCACTCTTTTTTATTGACAAAGAGTTTTGATGCTTGTATGTTGCTAAAAGGTTAAGAAAAACTGTTTTTAATTCATATTTAAAGGAGGTAAGCAGGTATGATACGCGACACTTTATTAAGCGCTTTGATGATTATTTTTCTTATCGTGGGGCTTGTCTTTTCCGGATGTGCCAAGAAACCGGCAGATACTGTTTCAGCCAAGGAAGGAGCTATTGAACAAAAAGAATCTGTTCTTAAAGAAAAACCCTGTGATAGAGAAGAATCTGTTCTTAAAGAAATGTCCTACACTGATAATCACGTTGTGAGGCCGGGTGAATGTCTCTGGTGGATCGCCCAGTACAAAGACGTATACAATGATCCCTTTCAGTGGCCCATAATCTATGACGCCAACAGTAACCTGATTAATAATCCAGATTTAATATATCCCGGTCAGATTTTTTCTATTCCCAGAAAAGGATACAGCATTAATGAGGTCAAAGAAGCGAGAAAAAGAGCCGGTGCGCCAAGACCTTATGCGCCTCCTGAAGAAGCGTTTATCTTAACTGAGTAATGCTGAATTTTAGAAATTGAACTGAACAGCGCTTGCTAACCCCGCTGCTTGCGGCGGGGTTAGCAAGCGAATAAAAATAACAATCTTTCTTAACAGTCGGAGATTATTCTTCAAATTACTTCGTTCCCCGCAACTTGTTGCGGGGAGATTCAATTGCGGAAATAAAATTATAAAGAGAGGGTGCAGATTATTGTTCAGTGCCCTCTCTTTTTATTAAGTTATGCCTGAATGCCCCGTGCAGTAAACGGAAGTAGCACGTAAGAGTTATTTATGTCGGGCATTAAAAATACTTTTCGGATATTCCTTTCGCGGCAATGATTCCCGAAACGGCCGCTCCAACTATTCCCCGGCTTTTCCCTGTACCATCACCGGCTACGAAGATACCCTCAATGTTCGTTTCAAGATGTTGGTCGGTTGGAAAATGGGTATCGAAAAATTTGATCTCAGGCGCATACAGCAAAGTTGAAGGATGAAGGATGCCGGGTACAATCTTGTCAAGGGTTTTCAGTGATTCCCACAGATTGTCTACAATGCGCGCGGGTAACCCGAGTGTGATGTCACCGGGTACCGCGTTATAGGTAGCCTTGCAACAGTCGAAGTGACGGGTTTTGCTGTTAAAAGTTGATATAGAACTTCTTTTTCCTTCCCTGAAGTCCCCAACCCGCTGAACAATCGGCCTGCCGCCACCCAGCAGAAAAAATTGTCTTGCAATCATCTGACCAAATTCGGTGGTATCGGAAAAGGGTTGTGTCAGAGAAATCGTATTTATTAAAGCGAAATTTGTATTTTCCGTTTTGCGGTTAAAAAGAGCATCACCGTTAACCAGCTTAAAATCTCCGTAATTTTCAATTCTTACCCTTCCACCCGGATTGGTACAAAAGGTTCTTACCCTATCATCATGGCGTTTTGTGCAAAAAATAAACTTCGGATCGTATACAACATCAGTTATAGGGTCATAAAACTTTCTGTTTAGTTCTATCCGGATACCCACATCAATGGGTCCAAAATTGTTTTTAACTTTAATTTTTTTCGATGAATCTCTGAACCAGTATGCGCCGCCACGCCCCGGAGAAGCGAGAACAACCTTTCCTGAATATTTTTCCGTCTTTCGGCCTTTCTGACACACAAAGAAGTATCTTCCGTTTGATAATTTCCCCCTTCCCACCTTTTCTAAAAGAGACATGGGTGGATTTTTTTTGATAGACGTAACCTTGGTGCCGAGAAAAAAAGTGGTATGTTTGAGGAGGCCTCTCATATAATCAACCAATTGTTTGCCGCTGTCCGTACCGTAATGCCACTGCTCAGGAGCAATAAACTGTACACCATGCTCATTCGCAATTTTTTTCCACTCGTTTATTTTTTCATTATTTTCAGTAAAAGTAACCTGCTGGCAGCGGGGAAATTTAACGAAAACTTGTTTTACCTCATTCATTAAGTTTTGAGCTTCTTTTTTTTCAATCTGAAGTTCGTCAAGATCAATTCCAACATGATAATCAAAATTCAGTTTGCCGTCGTTCAGGAGACCTCCGGCGGGATATTGATTTTGGTCGAAGATAGCAATCCTGTCAACACCCAGGCGTTCAAGCCAGCTTGCCGCAAAAAGGCCTGCCGGACCGGAACCTATGATTAAAACATTAAAATCTTTCATACTTTACCTTGCCGGGCTTTCATGCCCGGGAGCTTCAATTTTTTGAACAGAGGCCCTATATGATTTCGATAGATAAAATCCCACGCATAGTTTTCGATTATTTTTCGATACATATTGTGCGTTGAAATCGTTGCGAGAAATTGCAATATTTTTTCGGCAATTAGGTCAGGCGCGTCGGTAACGGAGAAGGAGCATACATGATCTCTGCCGATTTCCATGAATGGAGGAATGTCAGAACAGGCGATTGGCAGTTTGGTCACTCCGGCTTCGAGAAGTGGAAGACCAAATCCTTCTGATAAACTTGGCATGAAGAGAATATCAGCAATAAGGTACAAATCGCGGATGAATGTGTAATCCGGAATGATCTTCTTGCCATTTCTTGCAGGGTAATCAGCAATAATAAGTACTTCTCGCGTTATATTCAGGTCTTTAATTATCTTTTTCAGCTCGCGGTAGTATCTTACGTTCTTAGGTTCATGCGGATCATAAGCACCGGTAATGAGATATCGGACATCGACACCCTTCTTTTTTAGAGCATAAACGACTTTCAGGCCAAGCTCGATGTTCTTCCGTGGAATCATTCGTGCCGGTTGAACCATTATGAGATCAGCCTCATACAGCTTCTGTTCGCGAACTATCTGTTGTAAATCCGGAGCAAGCTGAAAAAACTCTGAAGGATCAATGCCGTCAGGGATAGCCGTTATTTTTTCTTTGGTTTTGTATAGCCGATGGAATTGTCGACACCGGGTGTTAGAAATACAGACGTAATGTATAGAAGGAAACATTGTTTTCAGTATATCCCATGGTTCTGAGTGGTAAATATCGAGGCAGTCAGGAAAAAAATAGCTGGAATCATGATTCCAGCTTATCACCTTCACATTCCCCGAATATGCCAGATTCTTGATGGCAAAGGTAAGAGGAAGATTATACGGCATGGTCATTATATTGTGAGCGATGAGGAAATCGAACGATTCAAGTTCGGTGTTCAACTCCAGAAACATATTTTCGATCAAGTGATCGAAGTGGGAGCGTTCCCCTTTTTTGAGTTCTTGATGAGCCTTATTAACAAAGGCATTCATAGAAGAAAAGATGGGATTAATTATTACGGGAAAGTCTTCCGTGTAAACATCCCCTTTCCCTGCGATAACCTTAACTTCATGTCCATACCGGTGAAAGAGTGAAGCATGCTGTCCAACAACTTCCTCAACACCGCCAACAACATACGGACAGGAATAATGAAGAATTGCTATTTTATATCTGTTAATATCAGTTTTTTTCATATTACACTAATTCTATTGCTCCATACGCTCCCAGTTTATCTCCGACAATGATCAATATACCGAGCACACCCTCAATTTCCGCGCCAAAATCAAGGGCATTTTTTATATCATTTTCCTTATTGACTCGATTCCCGATAGATGTCGCGGCAGCATCGGCAAGTGATGCTGATTTAGACGTTACACACACAGCGTCTGCCCTCCCCAGGCTCAATGAATGGCCGACTGTACCGGAAGAAGTACAAATGCCAAGGGGCATATCCTCAGGATGTATTTTCAGGGCGACTTTGTAACTAATGGGAGACTGGCCGGCAAATATCCCGACAGTTATTTCACTTTCGGATTTTAAGAATATGTCACCACCGTTTTCCACTATGACATCATCAGAGTATTCTAAAAGATCCATTCCTACATGCTGGGCAATAGCTCCGGCCACAGAAGCCATAGGTCCCACTCCCGAGATTCTCGAAGCTTTAAGCATATCTTTTATGATAACCGGTGCCATTTCATCAGGATTGATCGGCACAAGTGAGTCAAAAAATTGAGGCCGATGTTTGATATATTCCTCAATAAATTTCCTGTATTTATAAACTGACTTACGGGCTATGTCTGCTATATTCTTGCCGGTGCTGATATATAGGTCGGTTTCACCGACCTTTATTTGAAAAGAAACCAGGTCTTCTTTTTTCGAAACTCTGTTTCTGTAAATTCTTTCCTGGTATTTCATTTATGTCCACTCTAACTTTGATGGACTCGTAAAAGTTTTTTTACGTATTGTCAATTTCCCCGCTTACAAGGCGGGGCTTGCGGGTACGCTCCCGGTCAACTTTATTTCACTTTAGGCACTTTAAACTTTAATCACTTAAATTGTGTCGCTCCCGAACCGAGGACATTGTCCGCCTCTCTCTTTATATCATTCGATATGTTGACCTTCAGGTCTTTTCCCAGATATATTACTGTTTCACTTTTGTCTGCAACTATTAAATGGATATACCCATCATACTTACCTTTATGTTTTTGGAGCAACTCTTTTATCAACTCAATATCTTTCCCTGCCGATTTTTCGACGTCAACCATGAAATGCACCGAGCTAAATGGTTTTTCCAGCGCGTCTGATAGGATAACGGCATCAGATGCTATAACCTTGATGCTTTCTTCGTTTACATCCAGGGTTCCCTTGATAAGAACCGGTTCCTCACCGTGAAGGATGGAAATAGCCTTTCTGTACAAATCAGAGAATACTATAACGCCAATAGATCCTTTCATGTCCTCGATTGTAACATATGCCATTGTTTCCTTTTTCTTTGTGGTGACCTCTCGTATGTCACTTACGATGCCTCCAAATGCGACTGTTTCCTTATCCCTTCTTTCCGTAATGCTTTCCGAATCCGTATCCGTAACCTTATTTAAACTGTCTATAAACCTTAGAAGCGGGTGACCTGTTATATAAAACCCAAGGGTTTCTTTTTCAAAGGAAAGCAATTGGTTGTGATCCCACTCATCCACTTCCGCCATTTCGATCTCTTTAGAAAGATTTCCCGTATCGAATTGCTCAAAGAGACCGGATTGATTACTGATCCTCTCCTTGTGCTGTCTTGCCGCTACATCCATTATTCTTTCGTAGTTTTCCATCAACTGTCGTCTCTTATGTCCCATTGAATCAAAAGATCCGCACTTAATGAGGCTTTCAATTACCCTTTTGTTTATCTTCTGGAGATTTACCCCGCTTATGAAATCATAAAATGAACTAAATTTTTCGACATCGCATCTTACAGACATTATAGAATCAATTGCGCCTACACCCACATTTTTTACGGCGGCAAGACCAAATCTTATGCTATCACCCGCCACACTAAAGTCCCTCAGGGACTCGTTGATATCGGGAGGAAGAACTTTGATTCCCATATCTTTGGATACGCTGATATATTTTATGATCTTATCTCTATTATTCTTTTCGCTCGTGAGGAGAGCTGCCATAAACTCAACAGGATAGTGTGCCTTCAGGTAAGCGGTCTGATACGATATCATGGCGTAGGCGGTGCTGTGGGATTTGTTAAACCCATATCCGGCAAAGGTTTCCATCTGTTCAAATATCTTATTCGCCTTGTTTTCCGGTATCTTCTTTTTCTTCGCACCCGATAGAAACTTAGGCCGTTCTTTTTCCATAACGGCCGCCCTTTTTTTGCTCATCGCCTTCCTGAGGTTATCCGCCTCACCCATTGTATAATTACCGAGAGCGCTGGCTATCTGCATTACCTGTTCCTGATAAAGAATCACGCCATAGGTTTCCTTTAAAATTTCTTCCAACTGAGGGACTTCATAGACAATCTTTGTCTTACCCTGCTTTCTCGATATATATTCGGAAACCATGCCGCTCTGTAATGGACCAGGTCTATAAAGTGCTATAAGAGCTATAATATCTTCAATACAATCGGGTTTCATGCTGACAAGGATTTCCTTCATCCCGGAACTTTCCAACTGAAAAACACCATCTGTCTCAGCCTTCGCAAGCAATTTATAGGTGAGACTGTCATCGAGAGGAATGGCGTTGATATCAATTTCCTCACCTTTATTTTGTCTAATAAAATGAAGGGTATCCCTGATAACCGTGAGAGTCTTTAACCCTAAAAAATCAAATTTTGTCAGGCCAACCGACTGAAGATCATTCATCGAAAATTGTGTAACTATTTCATCCTTAGGGCTCTTACAAAGAGGAGCCCGTTCTACCAATGGTTTATCCGAAATAACCACACCGGCTGCATGGGTGGACGAGTGCCTGTTCAAACCTTCCAGTGATCGGGAAAGAGACAGCAGCTTCCTCACCTTTTCGTTATTCTTCTCTTCCTCTCTGAGACGCGGTTCCGTCTTGACGGCGTCATCGAGGGTGATATTGAGGACATTGGGGACCATTTTAGCAATCCTGTCCACCTCGCCATAGGGCATATTCAGCGCTCTTCCCACATCTCTGATGACCGCTTTTGCCTGCATCTTACCAAATGTAATAATCTGAGCTACCCGGTCACTGCCGTACTTTTCAGTTACGTACCTGATTATCTCGTCCCTTCCTTCCACACAGAAATCAATATCTATGTCCGGCATACTCAATCTGCTCGGATTGAGAAACCTTTCAAAGAACAGTCCATAGCGTATCGGGTCAATATCAGTAATTCCAAGGGAGTAAGCAACAAGGCTCCCGGCAGCCGACCCTCTCCCGGGACCTACGGGAATGTTTTTGTTTTTAGCGTAATTGACAAAATCGGAGACGATCAGAAAATAGCCGTCAAACCCCATAGATTTGATGATCTCAAGTTCACCATTCAGCCGTTTTTCATACTCATCACGGAGGTTATTGTCTTGCCCCTTAAGAATTATCGGCATCAGTTTTTCAAGCCCGCTTTTTGCCTTCCTTCTTAGATATTTATCAAGGGTTTCTTCTCCGTCTATTTCAAAATGCGGCAGAAAGATATCTTTAAAATTTAGATTTAGATTACATCGCTCTGCAATTCTTACTGTATTTTCAATAGCTTCGGGGCAATAGTTAAAGCTTTGCTTCATTTCATCGGGAGGCTTAAAATAGAACTCGTCGGTTTTCAAACTCATCCTGTCATCATCATCTACTGTCTTACCGGTCTGTATGCATAGAAGAACATCATGTGCCTCAGCATCTTCTCTGTTTAGATAATGGCAATCGTTCGTCGCGACAAGGGGGATAGAAAGTTCCCTGCTGATTTCGATCAGTTCAGCATTGGCCTTTTTCTGATCAGGGAGACCATTCTCCATTATCTCAAGGTAAAATCTTTCTTCGCCGAATATCTCTCGATACTCTTCAGCAACCTTCTTTGCTTCATCTCTCTTCCCTTTCAGTAAAAGCCCCGGTATCTCACCCTGCAAACATCCGCTCATAGCTATAAGCCCTTCACTATACTGGGATAAAATTTCTTTATCCACTCTGGGGCGATAGTAAAACCCTTCCAGATATCCAGCGGTCGTTAACTTTATGAGATTTTTATACCCTTCCATATTCTTGACAAGGACGGTAAGATGAAATGCTGTTTCCCCTGCCCGGCCGGAATCCTTTTCCAGGCGACTTCCTGGAGCAACATAGAGTTCACATCCTATAATCGGTTTGATTCCAAATCGATAAGCGTTTTGATAGAAGTCAATTACCCCGAACATGTTTCCATGATCTGTGATGGCAATGGCCGGCATTTTATATTCTTTTGCCTTTTCAAAGAGATCATCCAGGCGAATTGCCCCGTCAAGGAGGCTGTATTGTGTATGTACGTGAAGATGGACAAAATCTGAGTGTTTCATGAACTGCATCCTGAGGCGGCAAAACCGCGATTTCCAAAGTTACTAAAGTTTAAAGTGCCTAAGGTGAGCTAAAGTTGATATAAACGTTTTTCTGCCTGGTGCCAGTGCCTGTCTACGTGCAAACATGACAGGCAGGCGGCGATAAACAGGCAGCGCGATTAAATTTTAAACAGTATGCGCTGAAAACGCCTTTTTCAACTTTGGGCACTTTAGTTTACTTTACACTTTTAATAAATTTTACTGTTTAAACTGACACTAATATCTGTGCGAAAAATGTGATATGGAGAGAAGATATCTAATCTAGCCAGTAATTCGGTGCTTCCTTCGTTATTATAACATCATGAACATGGCTTTCTCTGAGACCCGACTGCGTTATGCGCACAAAACGGGCTTTTTCCCTGAGTTCTTCTATTGTGTCGCACCCGACGTAACCCATCCCTGCTTTGAGTCCCCCGATCAATTGATGTATGCTTGCGGAGAGTGACCCCCTGAAGGGAACCCTGCCCTCTATTCCTTCCGGAACGAGCTTCAGAGTACTTTCTATATCATCCTGCATATACCTGTCCCTGCTTCCTTCCTTCATCGCCTCAAGAGAACCCATTCCCCTGTATACCTTATAAGTTCTTCCCTGAAAGAGAATTGTATCGCCGGGAGTTTCTTCTGTTCCGGCAAAGAGCCCTCCTATCATTACACTGTGAGCGCCTGCACCAAGAGCTTTTACTATATCACCGGAAAACTTGATGCCGCCGTCGGCTATAATCGGGACATTGTATTTTGAAGCTTCCTTGCAACAATTTTTAATGGCGGTCATCTGGGGGATACCGACACCCGCTATAACTCTTGTGGTGCATATGGAACCAGGACCGACTCCAACCTTAACTGCGTCTACGCCGGCTTTTATCAAAGCTTCCGCTCCTTCAGCTGATGCCACATTTCCTGCTATAAGTTCACAATCGGGGAAATTAATCTTGGTATCTTTTATGGCATTGAGAACCCCTGCAGAATGACCATGCGAGGTATCGATGACTATAACATCAGCGCCGGCAGCCAGTAGCGAATCAATCCTTTCATCTCTGTCAATTATGCCAACCGCACCGCCTACCCTCAACCTTCCAAGGGAATCCTTACAGGAATTAGGGTATTTCTTTATTTTTTCTATATCCTTAATTGTAATCAGCCCCTTTAAGATAAATTCATCATCTACAACAAGGAGCTTTTCAATCCTGTGCTTATGGAGTAATTTTTTTGAATCTTCGAGTGAAATATTTGCAGAAACCGTCACCAGATTTTCGCTGGTCATAACTTTGGAAACCGGTTGATCAACATTAGTTTCAAACCTGAGATCACGATTCGTCAGAATCCCCACGAGTTTACGATTTTTGACGACAGGAACACCTGATATTCTGTATCTGCTCATTATATCGAGGGCATCACTTACTTTTTGTTCAGGCTCTACAGTTATCGGATCAACAATCATACCGCTTTCCGATTTTTTTACTTTATCGATCTCGAGAGCTTGTCTTTCGATACTCATATTCCTGTGAATGATCCCTATACCACCTTCCTGGGCCATGCATATGGCGGTATCTGACTCCGTTACGGTATCCATTGCCGCGCTTACTAAAGGAATATTTAAGGATATATTATTTGTGAGTAATGTAGAAACATTAACATCCCGCGGAAGGACATTCGATTCTGCCGGAATAAGCAAAAGATCATCAAAGGTAAGTCCTTCTTTTATTTTATCTTCTAACATTTTACGCCTCCGTAAGAAATTTAACTTCTTTCATTAAATCCGAAACAAATTGGCAGATCTGCAGTTTAAGATAATTCAGGATAGTTGATCTTAACCTTATTATGTCTTAGAGTCCCTTATTCTGCAACTTTTCTTATATAATAATGACAGCCGCCAAGTGAAATAAAATAATCGTTTTTTTCTATATCATATTCTATGTAGTGTGCAATTTGATAGTAACTTTTCCTTAAAAACCTTGCGTAAAAATTATTATTTTTTATAGAACAATACAGAATATTATTTTTATCTATCCACAGTGTCCTCGGATCCAGTTTTTCTTCTGTCTGATCGTTCAATAAGATATATATGGCCTCGCTTTTAACACCTTTTGAATGTGACCGGCGAACCATTTTCACCACAAACGGGGTATCTTCGACATCCAGATAGCATCTCTCATCTTTAATTTCGATAACATATCTTCCACGTTCATCCCGTTTCAGATTTTCATAAAAAAATTTGATTATCTCCTTTCTTAACATCTCTACATCGTTGTAATACCAGACACCTTCTTTGTCTATTCTGATATTACATGGAGCAATACGATCACCGTCGGCTGTTTTCAAATCAACACCCTGTCAGCGAGAAGAAATGGATGGTTGTCGCCTGTAATCTTTCAATCCTATATTTTCGCTGAAATCCGGCAGATGATGGTTAAAAAATCTTTCTGCTATCAAGGAGAATAGTCACCGGACCATTATTTATCAACTCAATCTGCATCATCTCCTGGAATTTCCCTTCTTTTACCACATCTATCATACTCTTTGCTTTGTTTACAAAATATTTGTAAAGCTCACTGGCCAGTTCAGGCTCCGCGGCGTATCCAAAAGACGGCCTTCTCCCTTTACGACAATCAGCCAGTAAGGTAAACTGAGAGACCACAAGTATACTGCCCGAAATTTCCAGAAGAGAGCGGTTCATCTTTCCATCAGAATCCTCAAATATTCTGAGATTGGCTATCTTCTCAAGAAGGTAGTCCGCATCTTTTCTCCTATCTTCTTTCTCAACTCCGAGCAGAACCAGGATACCCCGGCCTATGGATGAAATTTCCTGACCACCCACACTGACCTTAGCATAATCAACTCTTTGAACAACGACCCGCATAAAAACCTGTTTCTTGTAGAACTTTATTGTAAGCTAACAGCCAAATATCGGGTTGCATGTTAACAACAAACATTTTTCGCTTCAAGGTTTTTCTCGCTAACTTCATTAAATATCCGCAAGTCCTGTCTTGTTGGGATGGAGCTTCATTTTTTCACAAAGCCATCAAGGTTTGAGCAAGTGAATTCCGTATATATTACTGAAAAATTCATTCAATTCTGTTTAACGTTTTTTTCAATATTTCCCATTTTTTCATCAATTTTCTATTTGAACAGATCGTTGCAATCATAATATATTTCTTTAATATCAAATTGTTACAAGTATTTTGCGAAAATTGCTCAAGCTGGCATGATAATTTCATTCTTAAAAGACAAAGGAGAAAACGGAAAGGAGGATTAAATCATGAAAAAGACACTTTCAACAATAATAGTCGCGGTTTTTGTGGTGTTGACCACAGCCACATTCGGATATGCCGAATATGTCGCGGCAGGAGCGAGCAATTTCCCTTACTTTCATCTGGGGTGTTTAATCGTAGGTGGTTTGATTATCACTTCTCTAAAAAACAAATATCAGGGAATGTATCTCAGCGAGGCTATCGGTTCCTTTGCTCTCTATACTGTTCTGATTGCCCTGTTTACTTCTCCTGCTGTGGATGCCATTAGAGCTCTCGTTAACTAAGAGGTGAGTTTCTAATCCGGAAGGGCAGGAACTCACCCCTTCCACCTAATTTTATCGGAAAGGAGGGCTGGGGAAATGTTTGTGGCTAAAAGCAAAAAAGGCAGAGTACCATTTTCAGCAATAATGATGCTGAGTGCGTGGGGTTTTGTCCTTGTTGTTTCCTCGTTTCTCTTTTTCTTTATAGGATACTGGCTGGACGAAAAGTTAAATACGGCTCCTACCTTCATGATAGGATTATTCATGCTTGCGATATTCTTATGCATAGGGAGGTTCTATCAAGAAGTTTGGCTAAAGAGGAAAATATGGTAGAAAAGGTTGATTTTATTTAGTCAATCAGTGTCATCAGTTCTGTCAATATGAGCTCAAAATAATGATTATTTGATTTTTTCTACACTGAACTCACCATAGCGAAACAAATTAATATATGCTAAAAATTATTTTACCATATATTAATTTCACATCTCCAAAAGTTCACCTTGCCGCGGGGAGACGTTTTTATAATACCTTATGATGTGAAGCTCTCCCGCCCACAAGAGTGTTTTACTCTCAGTAATCAGTATTTATATACTTGACAAGCCATCGTTCTTAAGGTAGACGCAAGCTTCAGATATGGAAATTGTTCAGCCGCGAACAAGTATAATAAAATCATTTATTGCGCTATGTTTTAAAACCCCTCTGCATTGTTATAAAGGGAGTTTCAAATACGACTGACTGAAAGGAGCTTCTATGGGAAAGTACCAATCCAAATCACTGAGAAATATCGCATTAGTTGGACACGGTGGAACGGGCAAAACTTCACTCTGTGAATCATTTCTTTTTGTTACCGGTAAATCAGACAGACTGGGGCGTGTTGACGAAGGCACATCCTGCATGGATTTTGAGCCGGAAGAGCAAAAAAGACATATATCGATAAATGCTGCCGTAAATTTTATAAACTGGGAAAAACAAAAGATAAACATAATAGACACCCCGGGTGATTTAAATTTTGTATTCGATATTCAAAACTGCCTTCGTGTCGTTGATAGCGTTATTATTCTGATAGACGCTGTTGGGGGGGTAGAGTTCCAGACAGAGAAAGTGTGGGGATTTGCCGATGAGTTTAAACTTCCAAGAATCATCTATGTAAACAAGATGGACAGAGAACGTGCCAATTTTGTAAAAGCCGTTGACAGTGTCAAGAATGTTTTTGGAAAGAAGGCAACCACTATTTATCTTCCTATAGGAGCAGAGGATTCATTTAAGGGCATTGTCGATCTGATAAATATGAAAGCTCTGATCTTCGATACTCTTGATGGAAAATTTAAAGCAGAAAATATTCCTGAAGATGTGGTGGAAGATGCTAATAACTACAGAGAAGTAATGGTTGAAGACATAGCTGAGTGTGATGATGAACTTATGAATAAGTATTTAGAGGATGGCGCCCTCAACCTTGATGATCTGAAATCAGGTCTGAAAAAAGGTATAATGTCGGGCGATCTTATTCCTGTAATATGCGGATCTGCCACAAAAAATATTGGGGTTATTCCTCTTGTCGATATGATCGTCAGCTACTTGCCGTCGCCGGTCGATCGTGGACCGGTTATAGGGAAAAAACCGGACACGGAAGACGTTGAAGAACGATTGCCGGAAGAAAACGCTCCATTTTCAGGAATAGTATTTAAAACAATTGCAGATCCATATGCGGGCAGGCTTACTCTATTTCGGATCTATTCGGGCACCCTGACTCCGGACTCAAGTTTTTATAATTCCTCACAAAAAGTGAACGAGAGATTTGGAAATGTTTTTTTCCTGGAAGG
>CAZZBF010000013.1:15427-16499 GCA_964652795.1 uncultured Syntrophales bacterium
CCTGGAAGGAAAAAACCAAAAACCCGCCCAATCATTGGTACCCGGAGATATAGCAGCTGCGGCAAAATTGAAGGAAACGGTTACGGGGAATACTATATGCGGTGAAAAATCCCCAATAATATTCGAAAAATTGTCGCCTGTACCACCTATAATGTCCTTTGCGGTTCAACCGAAATCGAAGGGTGATGAAGAGAAGATAACAACCTCTCTAAACAGACTTCTTGAAGAAGACCCCGCTCTTTCCATTCGGAGAGATGATCAAACCAAAGAGATTATACTCTCGGGTATGGGACAGGTTCACATCGAGGTTACGATAGAAAAACTGAAGAGGAAATTCGGCGTGGAGGTTAATCTGACTTCACCAAAAGTTCCGTACAGGGAAACTATTAAAGGGAAAACTCAGGTCCAGGGAAAATATAAAAAACAATCAGGAGGAAGAGGCCAATATGGAGACACCTGGTTGGAAATAGAACCTCTCTCAAGGGGTGAAGGTTTCGAATTCGTGGACAGAATAGTGGGCGGAGTTATCCCGAAGCAGTATATACCAGCGGTCGAAAAAGGTATTGTGGAGGCCATGGCGGGAGGAGTTATTGCGGGTTATCCCGTTGTGGATGTAAAGGTTTCTCTTTACGATGGTTCTTTCCATACCGTGGATTCCTCTGAAATGGCTTTTAAGATAGCGGGTTCAATGGGATTTAAAAAAGGTGTGATGAATTGTCAGCCGACGCTTCTTGAACCGATAGTAGATTTAGAGATAGAAATTTCCGATGAATATATGGGAGATGTGATAGGAGATTTAAACGGCAGGCGCGGCAGAGTAATTGGCATGGATACACGCGGGTCTAATCAAATAATAAAAGGGCAAGTTCCTTTGGCAGAAATTCTAACATATGCATCCGATCTGAGATCAATGACAAGCGGGAGAGGAACCTTTACTTATCAGATTTCTCATTATGAGGAAGTTCCCTCTGCTATTGCCGAAAAGATAGTATCTGAAGCAAAAAAGGAAGAGTAAAATTTGATTTTTAGTTCTGGTTTTCATAGTTCCTCCAGTGGTAAAGTGTGGTTTCAT
>CAZZBF010000013.1:16509-33250 GCA_964652795.1 uncultured Syntrophales bacterium
TGTTCAAATATTGATACCAGTTCAAATAACAAAATTTAGTTAAAAGTGTAAAGTGAGTTTAAGTGCCTAAAGTTAAGGAATATGCTTTCAACGCGGTCTGTTTTGAACTGAACAGCGAGCGAATAAAAATAACAATCTTCCTTAACAGTCGGAGATTACCCGCAACTTGTTGCGGGGAGCTTCAATTGGGCCATGCCGAAGGTTTATGTGTTAAATTTAGCTCACTTTAGGTACTTCAAACTTTAGTCACTTTTGGAATTGCGGCTTTGCCGTCCTTGGGAGAATGTATTGATTACTGCTGGAATTATAACTGTAAGTGACAAAGGTTCACGTGGTGAACGGGAAGATATCAGCGGAAAAGAGATAAGGAAACTGCTGGAAGGCATCTCAATAAAAGTTATTGATTATGAAGTAATACCTGACGAAAAGGATATTGTTATTAATAAGTTAGTTGAGTATTCCGACACAAAGAAACTCGATCTCATCGTAACAACAGGAGGTACAGGTGTAAGTCCCCGTGATGTAACCCCTGATGCAACCCTTGAAGTCATAGAAAAAGAAGTCCCGGGAATGTCAGAGGCAATGCGACGGGAAAGCATAGCTCTGACGCCTCACGCGATGATATCAAGAGCTGTTACGGGAGTAAGGAAGAATTCACTCATTATCAATCTTCCCGGAAGCCCGAAGGGAGTGAGAGAAAATCTGGTCGTTGTTCTGCCCGCCCTTAAACATACTATAGAAAAAATCAAGGGTGATGATTCAGAGTGCGGTGTTTAAAAAAGTTGCACGTTCTTATCATCCAACATCTTTTTTACAAGATGATTCCAAAAGGGTTTTTAACTCATCGGACATGATATTTTGTTCTGTCCCCGGCTGTAAGATGTTTGAACAGACCGGTTTCTATCTCCCGCAAGCTTTTCGATAAGCAAATCGGACAACGGTTAGGCTGAAAGGGAGCTGACAGGACTTTTCCTTCCTGCTATTAAGATAATATCCCGGGCAAGAAAAAATGAGCTTTTTGTTTGTGCAGCTGGTAAAATTAAAAGCTTGATAGGGTCTATAGTGATGATGAATTACGAAGACAGGTGGTGAATTTGACAAATATTGACGAGTTGAAAAAAGTACAATCGCGGCTCGCGGAGATAGAGGCGATAGAGTCCTCCATCCTGGATGCTATTACCCAGGCCGTTATGGGAATCGATAACCGGCATATCATATTTGCCAATAAAGCGGTAGAACCCGTATTCGGCTGGAAGCCTGAAGAGTTGATGGGGAAAAACAGTCGTATACTATATAGGAACGATGAGGAGTATAAGAGTATCGGGAAGGAGTTTTATGACCTACATGGAAAGGAAAAGAATCATGCCGGAGAAATGCCGTGCAGGCGAAAGGACGGAACAGATATTATATGTCGTGTAAGTGCCTCAGCGATTGGCAAATTTATAGGAGACAAAAGAATCACTGTTGTATACGAAGATATTACGGAAAACAAAAAGGCAAACCGAAAACTTCTCGATTATTATAATAAGCTCCGGTCATTAACTGCTGAACTGTCTTTAACAGAAGAACGTGAACGACAATACATCGCCGGAGAGCTCCATGATGGAATTATTCAAACGTTAGCTGTAACTAAAATGAAGCTGGAAACTATACACAAAAATGTATCTCATTTGAGTCTTTTAGGGCCACTTAATGAAGCGATAGGTAACATGGAACAATTGATTCAGGAAACACGTTCTTTAATCCTCGATCTCAGCCCTCCGGCTATCTATATTCTTGGTCTCGAAGCTGCCCTTGATGGACTCGTAGAGCAATTTTATGAAAAGCATAATATTGAGATAATATTTGAAAAAAGTGATACAAAGATAGATCTTGATAAGGAAGTTGCCTTTCTCCTTTTCCGCGGAACGCAGGAACTGTTGGTGAATATTGTTAAACACGCACAAGCAAGTAAAGCCTCTGTTTCCATCAGCAGGGATAATGATTATGTGGTTATTACTGTTGAAGATAATGGAATTGGGTTTGCCGATAGCGACTTTTTCGCCGATCGGTCAAAAGGTTTTGGACTTTTCAGCATCAGGGAAAGGCTGGATTACCTGGGAGGATGTCTTACCATAGATTCCAAAATAGACGGCGGAACTCGTGTGTCCATGTCTATCCTTCCAAAAGTTTTAAAGAAAACGAGGAGAAAGTTGTTAGGATGAGCATAAAAATTCTCTTGGCTGATGATCACAAGATTATTCGTGATGGTCTTCGTACCTTGATTGAAAGTGAACCCGACATGAAGGTAATTGCCGAGGCAAAAAACGGCAGGGAGGCGGTAAAATTATCACGAGACGCACCGCCGGATGTCATTATAATGGATATTACTATGCCAGACATGAACGGAATTGATGCTGCCCGTGCGATCCTCGAAGAAGTTCCCACAGTTAAAGTTATCGCACTTTCCATGCATTCCGACAAGAGGTTTGTCCTGGGCATGCTTGATGCTGGTGCCTCAGGATATCTACTAAAGGATAGTGCCTTTGATGAACTTGCTAGGGCTGTCCACACAGTGGTCAATCACCAGATCTACCTTAGCCCAAAGATAGCTGATATAGTAGTAAAACACTCCATAAGAAAATCAGTCGGTGTTGAACGAACAGCATTTACAGATCTTACAATGAGGGAACGGGAAGTTCTGCAACTCATGTCTGAGGGGTTATCTATGGGGAAGATCGCTTCCCGTCTTAACTTAAGCGTGAAGACAATTGAAACGCACCGTTCAAATATCAAGGATAAACTCGGTGTCCATTCAATGTCGGAACTTGTGAAGTATGCCATCCGTGAGGGACTGACATCTCTTGAATTCTGACTCAAACCATCGCTTGAAAATGTTTTTCCTCTGTTTTCTGCAGGACGTCTGTCCGCTTTTTTAAGATACCGTCTGCACTATCACACCCGACACGGAGAGTTCCTGTTTAACCTGGAGCATTAACATTCTAATGGTGGCATTGAACGTGGTCGTTACTTTACCTCTTTTATCTTCCCTTAATCTAATCATTGCCAACATAAAAAATATCTATCGTAAGAATAATGTGGTTCTATCCTGATTTTGTAGTTTAACTTAAGGATGGGGAATCTTTTTGAAGATTCCCCATCCTTGTACAACCAACTTTTTAACTCAATTTTAAACACTGAATCTGTCAGTGCGGGTGTAATATGTGGTCCAGCGCGATATACCAAATAAATATACACGAGGCAAAGGAAGCCACGCCCGCGGCAAATACCAAAGTATGATTATGAAGCGCCACACCGGCTCCAAGTGCAATCACGAGTACCCCGATCGCAAAAAACGCCAGCGAAAGCGGAATGTTCTTCGACTTGAAAGCGGGAATCGCCAGGAACACGAGGGGGAATTCAAGCGCCAGTACATATATGGCAACTGATTCTGCATTATAAACGCCGAGTGCTTTTCCCTGGGTCATCAGCAGAAAATATCCCAAAAGCCATGCGCCAAATACCGCCATTACAGTTCCGACATATGTCTGATTCTTAAAAATGAGCATCACTCCCGCCAAGAATTCACAAAGTCCCGCATAAAAGACTGCGTACAATGCGGCTCCTGCAACTGCTTTTGTCACGGTCAATTCAAATCCCAGTATAAAAAGAACGAATCCGAAGGCACATAATCCCATCACACCAGGATCTCCCATGTCTATCTGAGTTGTTTTAACGTCATTCATGATTTTAACCTCTTTTTTATTATTTATTGTTTTTAAGCTTTTCACTATATAGCGTAGTGCCTTGACCTACCGCAGGTACGTCGCGTCAACTGACGCTAATCATCTCAGGAATTTTCTTCACCCCCCTTCATTTCTTTAATTAATTTTCAGTGCAGGAAAACAGTGGAAAACAATATCCTTGTTTGCTAAAAATCTATGTTTTCCATTTATTTATCCGTAGCGATAAATGATGCCAAAACCGCCGCGCGGGTAAACCCAGGTCAACGCCTCTGTAGGACAAGCCGCCTTACAGGTTCCACACTCGAGACAGCCAGCCCAATCTGCCATAATTTTGCCATCCTGTTCCGTATATACACCAGCCGGACAAACAAACAGACAGGCTTTATCCACGCACTTCTGGCAGATCTCATTGTTCAACTCAATGTGGGGATGACCTTCATCCAGCTCGTACTTATTAATTGCCAGTTTTTCGGGTATACTCATGTTGTTCATAGTGATTGGACTCCTTTTAAACCATCTTTCACCAAGTCAATCAGAGAGACATTACTCTCCCTGAATCCTTTTAAGACATCGCCGCGGATATGATTCTTGGGCATGGCTTCCTGCCGATAAATTTCCGCCATCATACGGGTCACCATCTCGGGGTAAGCCTCGTACATGCGTGGTCTTTTCATGAAATGTGGCGCGCCAGAGTATGTCTTCATGTCCTTCATAACGAAAGATTTGTTCATCTTCTGCTGGTAAACGCTCAGACTCTGGGCGCTAAAATCGTTCTTTGCTTTCGCTTCCAGAACAGCCTCGGCGGCGGCGATACCGGAACCAATCGCCAGGTCCATTCCGCGCACTACAAAACCGTTGTTTACCGAAAGGCCGGCTGCATCACCGATTACCAGCATGCCGTTCATATACAGGCGGGGCATCATCGCGATACCGCCTTCCGGTACCAGGTGAGCGCCATATTCCAGCAGCTTGCCACCGCGAACCAGTGGTTCAACCATCGGGTGCACCAGGAATTTTTCCATGACCTCGTCCGGCTTGACGCCAGCGTGGACGAGCTTATCCAAGTGCATCACCAAACCGATGGACAGGCTTTCCTTGTTAGTGTAGAAAAAGCCTCCGCCGGGAATGCCTTTGGTGGCAAAACCCACGATGCCATAAGCCGTACCCTCATCATCAGTCAGGTTGAAACGCTCTTCGATGGTCTCGCGTGACAGGCCAATCAACTCCTTGACGCCCACTGCCAGGTGACCAGTCTCAATGCGCTTGCACAGACCAGCTTCCTGAGCCAGGAAAGAGTTGGCACCATCAGCGGCGATGACCACATTGGCATACATCTCCTCCTCATCAGCCACGATGCCGACGACACTGTTGCCCTCCTTGATAAGCTTATCGACGCGGATGCCCGGCACCAGCATGGCACCAGCTTCCTCGGCTTTTTCGCCCATCCAGCGGTCGAATTTGCCTCGCAGAACCGAGAAACCGTTGTAGGGCGGTCTGCCGAACTCCTGGGTTTTAAAATCGATATTAAAAGAAGCCTCCTCAGTCATGAAGGTTACCACTTGGTTGGTAATGCAGCGCTCCACCGGGGCTTCTTTCCAGTATTCCGGAATCAGGTCTTCTAAAATGCGGCCGTACAACACTCCACCGCTTAGGTTTTTTG
This sequence comes from uncultured Syntrophales bacterium, assembly GCA_964652795.1. Classification (GTDB taxonomy): domain Bacteria; phylum Desulfobacterota; class Syntrophia; order Syntrophales; family JADFWA01; genus JAUSPI01. The sequence goes on from CAZZBF010000013.1 coordinate 21,895, forward strand.
CGCCCGGATAAGCACCTCTTTCAATCAAGACTACCTGAAGGCCCTCGCGGGCCAGCTTAACAGCCACAGCGCATCCAGCCAACCCTGCCCCAACGATAATTACATCAAATTTTTCTTCCATATCTGCTCCTACTTAACCCGGACAGAGGGGGGCGACATAAAATGCCGCCAAATCGGCGAGTCCCTTCACGGGTGCTCCGGTTACCCCCTCATAATTATTTTCTTGCTTTTAGCACCTTGATTAGAGCTGGCACAACCGCGTACAAATCACCAACAATTCCATAATCAGCCTGCTTGAAAATGGATGCGTTCTTATCCTTGTTAATGGCAACGATGACCCGTGAGTCGGTCACTCCAATAGTATGCTGCACCTGCCCAGAAACACCGATACCTATATACAACTCCGGTTTAATGAAGGCACCGGAAACGCCGATATAGGTCTCACGCGGCAGCCAATCTAGACCTTCAGCAAGTGGCCGGGTGCAGCCGATTTCGGCTTCGAGTTCTTTGGCCAGTTCACTGATCATAGCCATGTCTTCCTGCTTCCCAACTCCGCGCCCCGGACAGACCACCCGTTTGGCGGCAGCCAAGTTCACGGAGGTAACCTTCTTCTCGCGGCGCTCACTGAACTTGACCCTCCAGGCCGGCTCCACAAATGGTACTTCAACGATTTCGCCCTTGCGCCCGGCATCCGCCACAGGCACTTCGTACATGCCCAAACCGACGGTGACCAGCATGGTCTCGGAAAGTGATTTTTCAAAGCGCATCGCTCCGCCGCCGAAGATCATGTGCCGCACCGACAGCTTACCATCCTCAATCATGAACTCTTTTGCATCTGTAATGGCACTGACACCCAGGTTTGCCGCCACACGGCCGGCCACGGCCTTGCCGCGTTTGGTCGCTCCAACCAGAAGAGCAGCCGGCTTGTGTTCCTCCAATAGCTTTACCAGGGTGGGAATATAATCTTCGACCAGAGAGTCGTCTTTTTTTTCACCCAGCCAGAAGACCTTATCCGCACCCAAAGAAATTATTTCCTCTGCCTCAACCCTCGGCCCGATCACCGCTACCGCTGTCGAACCTCCCAGTTCTTCTGCCAGAAGGCGCGCTCCGTTGATTAATTCGGCCAGGAGGGCCGGTTTTTCTGAATAAATCCATACATCTTGTGACACCATTTTCTACCTCCTAAATCACGCCTTCTTTGCTCAGATAACCAACTACCTCTTTAACGGCGTCTTCCGTGTCGGCCTCGATAACGATCTCCTTACGGTCTACCTGCTTCGGAGCAATAATGCCGAGCACGTCAACCCCGGCCTTCAACTCGGGCATGGGCAGATCTTCCAGTTTCCATTCTGTTACCGATTTTTTGCCGGCCTTGAGAATTTCTTTCATGGTCGGCCGACGGGGCTGGTTGATGTCAGTAGTCACCGACAGCACTGCCGGCAGTGGAACTTCCAATACCTCGATCTCATCTTCAAGGTTGCGATCTACCATTAGGCCGCTACCGGAAACCTCTAACTTGCCAACTGCGTTGACAGTTGGCCACCCGAGCATTTCACCCAACTGGAGACCCATTTGCTGGAAATACAGGTCGGATGAGCCTTCACCACAAATCACCAGATCCACCTGTCCCAGCTTTTTGATGGACTGGGCCAGCACGGCGGCCATGGTGTGGGTATCGTTCTCCGCTAAGCGGTCATCCATCACCAGGACCAGTTCGTTGGGACCACGCGAGAGGATATCTTTCTTAAGCTTGGAGTTACTGATCTTTTGCGGGCCGACGCTGAGCGCCACCACATTACCCGAGGTTTCTTCGGCCAGTTTGACTGCCGCTTCGACAGCGTTTAGGTCATATTCACTGATGACCCATTCCGCCTTGTCCAGTGAAATCGATCCATCACTTTTGACCTCTATGTCGTCTGAATCGGGAGTAAATTTAAAGCACGTAATAATATTCATTGCACTTCCTCCAACAATAAAAGTTACCTAACGAACGCGAATATAAAAAAGCGTTCTTATAATTGAAACCTCTGAATTTCGGTATAGACTGTCAAGTGGCAATTCCAGTAAACGAGATTCCAGTCTCTTTAAGTTGTTATACCTTTCCTTTCCCCGATCAGAGCCTAAGACAAACTTCGCAGGAGTAGAAGAAAGGTCAAGTTTTTCAAAGCTCTCTGATCATTAAACATATGCTGTGATTACCTGCGGAGGGGGAGCTTTGCATAACTCTATCATTGCCATTGCGAGCGAAGCAATCTTATGACATACTAATAATCCATAAGATCACAACGTCGCTTTACTCATTGTAATGACCAGATTGATAATTATGCAAAGCTCTCCTGCGGGTTATAGCCCTTAACCCAAATTAACAAAGATCCACCAATTTATATTAATGCCAACTGTCAAGAGCAGAAAGTTTTTCTCTTTTTCCTCTTGACCCGGATTAAAATTACAAAACAACAAACACCAATCAACAGGTTGTTGTTATTTTCCCTTGTAGACAGGTTTGCGCTTCTCTAAGAAAGCCGCACAACCCTCCTTGACATCCTCACTCTGAATCGCTATTTCAAGCGCCAAGGCTTCCAGATCATAGAACTGCTCCAGCGCCATTCCCCAGCCCCGATCAATAAAGGTCTTGGTGAACTTGTAAGAGAGGAGCGGACCGGCAGCCAGTTTCTTGCAGAGCTCCATTGTTTTCAGCATCAGTTCTTCGGGCTGGAAAAGCTTTTGGGCAATCCCCAAGCGGTACATTTCATTGGCGTCGATGATCTCGGCGGTGAAGCACAACTCCTTAGCTTTGTAAGGACCCACCACCCGCGGTAGCAACCACAGGTTGGCCATATCGGGAAACATGCCGATATTGGCGTAAATTTCAGAGAATTTGGCCTTCTCGGAAGCATAAATTACATCGCAGGCAAGAACAACCGCTGCCCCACCGCCAGCAGCAATACCGTTGACCGCGCACACCACCGGCTTTTCGATCCCCAAAATGGACATGATTGTCTTGCCCAGGGTGCGGCTGCCCACATAGTCCAACTCTAAACTGCCGTCGAGTAATTCGTTGACGTCCCCACCGGCACAGAAGGCCTTCCCTTCACCGGTAAGCATCACCACATTCACCTCCGGGTCAACCCGCAGAGCCGTGAAAGCTTCGCGTAGTTCGGCGATCATCTGTGCATTGAGGGAATTAAACTTTTCCGGCCGGTTGAGCGACAGAACGGCCACGCCTTCATCAACCACAATTTTGAGTGTCTTGAATTCGTATGTCATACTATACTCTCTCATTTTGTTAATTAAAATTCCGTTGGCTCACAAGGTGGCCTGGAAAGTGTCCGGCAATCTATCATCATCGCTTGGAACACACATTTCACCAGACACTTTCCAGTCTCAATGCAATCTCAAAAACTCAGTGATAACCTTCGCCAGCTTTTGGAATTTTCTTTTTATACCATCTTACCGACCTGCCGGAAGTTCGAGTAATAATCCCAAAACTATAACGTTATTTGCTACGGTATTTCTTGAGCAATTGCGGCCCGGCGATGTTGTACATAATTTCATCAGAGCCTCCGCCGACACGCATCACGCGTATATCTCGCCACAGGCGCTGTATGCGGTTGTCCCTCATATAGCCCATTCCGCCCATGATCTGCATCGCGTCATCGATTGCCTTAAATGAGGCTTGAGCTATGTAGAGCTTGGCCATAGCATGTTCATGACGGACCGGCATATCATTATCCATCATCCATGCGATTTTATATACGTAGTTGCGCATGTTTTCGATGGCAATGGCCATGTCGGTGATCTTATTGGCAATAGACTGGAATTTACCAATCGGTTTTCCAAATTGAACACGCTGATTGGCATAAATAGCGGCATCTTCAAAAGCAGCATCAGCTGCACCTACGCTAGCTGCGCACAGCCCGACACGCTCGATCTCGAAGTTGGCCATCAACTGCGGCCAGCCCTGGTTTTCCTTGCCTATCAAGTTTTTGCGGGGGACGACAGCGTTGTCGATGAATACCTCGTAAGTTGGGATGTTAAACCAACCGATCTTGTTAAGCTGGTTGAAGCGTACACCTGGTGTATCGCAGGGTAACAACCACATCGACATGGAAGAGTAAGGACTTTCACCCTTCGGATCTCGGGTCATAAGCATAATGTACTTGGCTAATCCCGAGAGGGTACAGTAGATCTTCTGTCCGTTAAAGATGACATTGTCGCCATCATAAGTGGCGGTTGTAGCGAGAACTGCCGCATCGGAACCGGCTTGTGGCTCGCTAATGCCCAGCGCCACAGGTGGGTCTCCGGCTACTATGCCGGGCAGGACCTTTTTTTTAATTTCCTTGGAGCCAAACTGCATGATATCCCTGACGGTAATGATACCTATGGCATATGCTACACCTAGTGCCCATGCATGCTTCCCAAGTATATCGCAGACGAGTGTCAATGTCTGAACATCAGCCGGTGTACCGCCATACTCCTCGGGAATACCCAGACCTAGGATGCCGTTGTCGGCAAGCATTTTCCAGCCATCCCACGGGAACTCGTGTTTTTCATCCAGCTCAGCCTGCACGCTCTCGGGAAATTCCTGATGACACAATTCTGTAAGACTCTTCGCCAATAACTCTTGTTCTTCTGTAAATCTGAAATCCATATCCTTCAATCCTTTCTTTTAAATTTTTATTTTATTTGTGATTTATTTCACCATCCTTGATTGAAAATTCCTCCCCTGTTTTGTAAAAACCATCTTTCTTGCTACCAGACTCTATGAATAAATATGATTACCGCATAATGACATGTATATGTTTAAATCTCTGAACCATTTTTCAAATATTTACAAAATGATACGTCATTCCATGACCACTCTCCAAGAAATATCATTGGCACTAATTCAATAAAACGCTGACAGTTTCTATCGCCGCTAAACACAATTAAAGGGACGGCATTGTTTGATCATTCGCTCTGAATTGGTGTTGATTGTAATTCTTTTATAAAGTCTCCTGAAGTTAATATTTTAAATAAAGGGTAAAGAGAATTTCTTCGGTAAATATTCAATGTCGCTTCATGCATTTCCTGGTTGAAAGAGGCACAGCAATCTTCAATAATATAAGAGCGAAAATCATGAGAAAGGGCATCCAGGGCAGTTGTCAAAACACACCAGTGAGTGGTGATTCCGGTAACTGCAACGGTATCAACCCCGTACAAACGCAGAGTTTGATCAAGATCTGTCTTGAAAAAAGCACTGAATCGTCGTTTTGGAAGGAATAAATCCGTGTCACACTGGACAAGTTCATCCGTAACTTTAGCCCCTTCGCTGCCACGGATAGAATGCTCCCTCATTTTTCCCTGAAATATGAAGTCACCCGGAAGAAAACTGTCCATAGCAAAAATAACCGGTATCAAACGATTCCTGGCAAATTCTGTCAGGCGATTGGTACTTTCTGTAATTGCACGTGCAAATGGCGTTATTGGCGACCTATTTTCCTCATTGAAATTGTCTTCAAGCATGTCAACTATGACAATTGCCGGTTTCATAATGTGCCACCTTATAAAAATAAATAAAAAATAAGTAACCGGAGAATATTTCTTTTGTTATCCCCTATATTCAATACCGCAATCATTAAAAACGAAAGGATTGTGCGCAGTATGAAAGCCGCCCCGCCCTGTTGGCGGGGAGTTTGACTTCCATACTACGCTTTTCCATGTCGAAGTTTTATACATCCGACGTTTATGCCATACGGGTAATTATACGTACCCTTTTTCCTTCAAATCTTCGATCTTCTCTTTACTATAGCCTAAAACTTCCGTTAAGATTTGATCGGTATCCTGACCTATCGTCGGTGCACCACGCCATACCTTACCCGGGGTTCCACTCATCTTTGGAACGATACCGAAAGCCTTGATGTTCTTTTTAAGAGTTTGATCTTCATACTCGATAAAATCATCTCTACCCTGCCAGTGCGGATCATTAACAGCGTCTTCAGCCGTATATACAATGGTGCAGGGAACCTTAAATTTTGCCATATGTTCTACACATTCGGCAGCGGTTCTTTCTTTCACCCATGCTATTGTTTTCGCATCCAGGTCTTTACCTTTTTCAGAGCCGACTGCTGCAGGTGATGAGGCACAATCCTTAAAATTATAATACTCGGTATCAAAGCCTGCCGCTTTTATGAAACGCTTATACACTCCTGGGCCAAAGGCACCAATGGCAATATATCGGTCGTCCTTGCTTGTAAATACCCCATAAGGCTGGAAGGCGGCGGATTTGACCCCGGTACGGGTTCTCAGAACACCGGCTTCTGTATATGATACAAATGTATCCGACATTATGCGGCCCATGGCCTCGAACTGCGCTACATCCACAACCTGTCCTTTTCCGGTTTTTTGAGCATTCAGGTATGCGGCAAGAGCACCAAACACCGCGTGTAGGGATGATACGTAATCATTTGTCCATGGTTTGGCAACCATAGGCAGAGAAGGCTCCAGATCTCCTTGAAGATGCATCCACCCGCTCTGGGCCTGGCCAATCATGTCATAAGACGCCCTGTTGCAGACTTCGGGATCGCCACCGAATTGAGGCCGTCCGTACCCGCTGACATGAACAATAACCAGCTTGGGATTGGCTTCCATAAGCATATCGTCGGATATTCCGTATTTTTCTGTCCACACAACATTCTCCATGAAAATATCGGCTCTCTTAATCAAGGACATAAAGATTTCCTTTATTTCGGGCTTCGAAAGATCAGTTTCCAAGGTCAAACTCATTCTGTTTCTGGCATCCTGAGCCCAGCTCGTGCTTACTTTGGTGCCGTTACACTCTGCAAAGGGTGCCAAAACACGATAAGTATCTCCAAATTTAGGTCTCTCAATGTGTATAAGTTCCGCACCAAAATCGGCCATCAAGTTAGCACCGTTGGGCATTGCTACAATACTACCCAAGGATAGTATCCTAATTCCGCTAAGCGGTCCAAATTCCGGGATTAAATTTTTGTTAGCACTCATTTTTTTCCTCCTCTTTCGAACTTTGATTTTATTAAATCTCTCAAGATTAACCGTAATCAACATCCGATTAATCTTGAAACGACAACCCTCTGAATTTCCGAGGTCCCTTCGCCAACATCCAACACCTTTTGATCCCTATAGAATCGCTCTACAGGACAATCTTTCATCATGCCAACACTGGCATGAATTTGCATTGAGTGATTAACCACCCGACCCATGAGCTCCGAACAGTACACCTTCGCCATGGCTGCTTCTTTACTGAAAGGTTGCTTGTTATCTACCAGCCAGCAGCTTTTGTATAAAAGGTTCCTCGCACATTCGATTTCTATGGCGCAATCGGCCAGTTTAAATGCCACTGCCTGAAACTTGCAGATGGGACTACCAAATTGTTTCCGTTCTTGGGCATATTTTAAAGCCATCTCATATGCCCCTTGGGCGCCGCCAACTCCCATGGCGGCGGTGCCAAGACGTCCTTCATCCAGCACTCCGAGCGCTTGACGAAGGCCATCGCCGCGTTTTCCGAGAACAGCATCTTTGGGGACGCGGCAGTTGTCAAAAAAGAGCTCGGCTGTCGAGGATGTCCGCCACATGAATTTTCCACGCATTTTCATTTGCTTGAACCCGGGGGTACCGCTCTCAACAATGATGTTGCTATAATTCGCTTCCTCATCATTAGAGGTACTGGTATTACACATAACTACTGTGCCAAGAGTAATATCCGTGCCACAATTGGTAATAAAGTTCTTACATCCGTTAATCACCCATTCGTCACCATCCAAAACTGCTGTGGTAACGGTTCCCCTGGTATCGCTTCCGGCGTCCGGTTCCGACAGACCAAACCCGCAAATGAGTTCACCTGTGCTGAGTTTTGGAAGATATTTCTTCTTTTGTTCTTCAGTACCGTAATGAAGGATGGAATTAACCCCCAACGAATTATGAGCAACAACAGTGATAGCCTGGGACCCGTCTACACGCGCAAGTTCCTCCACGGCTATGACGTAGGATAAATAGTCCATACCCTGCCCGCCGTATTCCTTGGGTACAATCATGCCAAACAAGCCGAGCTTGCCCATTTTTTTAGTTAGTTCTACGGAAAACTCTTCCTTTTCATCCAGTTCAAGTACAACCGGCGCTATTTCCGTTTCGGCAAACATGCGAACTTTCTCTCTAATCTCTTCCTGTTCTTTTGTTAGACTGAAATCTATTTTGATCACCCTTTCTTTATTTCCTGATATTAAAACGTGTTTTTACTCATAGAATAAAAGAAATGTTTTGACTATCGGGGTAACTCTGATTTACGGGTTCGAAAACCCTGATTTACGGGTTCGAAAATTCTGATTTCTTTGATTGCCCCGTAAAAAACGGGCAGGATGCACAAACGAGTGGCTAAGTAACAACTAAAGGAAAGTTGGTTTCTTATGGATAGAATACTTCAAAAGTATCGAATTGATATGTATGGCGAGTTTATTCAAGCTTTGAACGATGCATCTCTTTATTCTTCAGGTTTCAGGTTTAAATAAAGGTAGTATCACTTTCAGTTTTTACATAATGGCTGCACAGATGTACGATATCGCAAAACCTCACACCAACAGGGCGGGGCTTGCGGGTGCGCTTCTGGTCAATCTCAGGAAACTCAATAAACAGCACACTTTGAAATACGACTGGAATGATGACACACATTTACGATATAAGAAGGGATTTATTTTACAAGATAAGAAGTGCTGGATATAACATGGAGGAAAACAGCAAATAAAAAGGGGGTTCCATATGTTTAAAACGAAAAAAAGGTAGAGAGAGATAAAAATCGAGAAACAGGACACAGAAAAAGAATACATATTGATTCATAAAGAAAAACTCAATGTTCTTTTAATTGTATCAAGCATATCCTCCCTGTGTGTCCCCGGCCAGAAGACATTCCGGCATTCTGGACACAACCTGAAATCACTATAACTTTCAGAAATATAATCCGGAACAATTCCCTCAATTTCTTTTTTTGAAACCTCTTTCAATTCTCTGTTGCAATTAAGACAGATACTGAAGAAATTATCCGGATCCGGTTTCAGCGAAAGTTCACCAATAACCTCTTTCATCTGATGCTTTGCAAGGGTTTCATTGACAATGATCAGCCGACCTGAAAAACTTCTGTTGGCCATGTCCTTTTTTCTCGTCAGGACTACCCTTCCCTCTCTTTCGGCCTTTCTCAAAAAGTTCCGGTCAATATTTCCCCTGTAGTAAATGGTATCGAATCCGAGTATTCTCAACCACTTTGCTAATTTGCCAAGTGTTGGATCTGCCAAAAACTTCATCGCTTTTCAGCTCGATTCAGCGAAATATAACACGGCTAAAACTATGTTGAACATGCAACCTTTTTTATCACCCCGAGTTTGTTTAACGATTGTAGCTTGCCGAAACCTTTGTGTGCTAAAAAAGTCCAGCTTAGCGAAATCATCAAGGGTAACTCGTAAAATCGCCTTCAGGTGATCATTTATGACTCTGAGGCGGAAGATTCGGTCTCCTCCTCAACCATTAGATTCTTACCTGTAGCGAGCTCTTTCTCCAGCTTTTTAATCTTTTTATTCAATTTTTTTGTTTGCCTTGACAACCTGAACCTTTCTGCTATTCCAAAAAATCCGGCAAGAATTAATCCCGCAAAGAATGATATAAAAATCAACAAGTAAACAGTCACCGCTACATCTATAAACCCGTAATATTTAAGTGGAACCATAGCAGTATTTTGCAGAGAAAACGTCACTACAAATAAGACAATGAACGTAATAATAATAGTAGCAATAAGTTTCATCCTTGACCTCCTCTTTGGTGCCTGAAAGAAAACTGCTATTTTTCATCCGGGCACTTTTTTAGTTTATCGAAATATGGCAATAATACATCCCGCGTTTTTATAATATCTTCAGGAATAACTCTTGTTTCCCCTAAGACCGTCATAAAGTTGGTGTCACCATTCCATCTTGGAACAACATGAACATGAATATGGTCGTCGATCCCTGCTCCCGCAACCTTCCCCAGATTAATACCTATGTTAAATCCCTCAGATTTTATCGCTTCTTTTAAAACAATGGTGGAGATACTGAGGAAATCAAATATTTCCTGCTTTTCATCGGAAGTTAAATCTTCCAGATTACTTACATGTCTGAAAGGAGCGATCAACAGGTGCCCGTTAGTATAAGGATATTTATTCATCATGACGAAGGAGTGTTTCTTCTCATGAAGGACAAATTCATTATCTCTGATTGAATCCCTGCAAAAAATACATCCCTCTGGTTTATCATCTTTTATATATTCCATTCTCCAGGGAGCAAATATTGTTTTCATTTTGAGGTGTTATTTCTGTTATATTAGTATTTAAGTTCTATTATTTTCCCTGTTATTTTATCATTTATTTCAAGTATTCCGATTGTATTGCTTTCTGAAAATCTCTTGTCAATAGCTGATCCCGGGTTAAAAAAAAGAACATTGTCCTTAACCATATTGACAGCCCTGTGAGTATGGCCATAAACCAGGCAATCTATATCATCAAATCTTTCCCTCAGCTTTTTTTCTACGCCGAAAGGCATACCCCAACCATGAATCAAACCTATCTTATGGCCATTCAGGTCAAGAAGCAGTTTGTCAGGCAGTAATTTTTTTACCTCAGGCGGATCCATGTTACCGCAGACCGCTTTTACCTCTTTTCCATCAAACACATCAAGAATGCTGATATCAACCAGATCTCCCGCATGTAAGATCAAATCGACATCACAAAAATAATCTTCCATAATTATGCTGAGTCTTTCATCATAACTTTTAAGGTGTGTGTCCGAAATAACCCCTATCTTCACTTAAGAAACCTCCGTAAAACTGGAAAGAATTATATCGATATGACACAAAAAGACAAGAATTATTTGCAAACTTTTTGCCTTCAAACACAGACACTGATATTTCCCGTAACAAATTGCGCGCAATCTCGGACTGTTAAGGAAAAAGTTTATTTTTTATTCGCTCAGTTCAGCAAGCGAAGATTTATTTATGCTTTCGATTTGACTTTTCGTGTTGAGGCATATATTTTATAATAAAAATAATGGATTCGGGGCGTTTTAAAAATCTAATTATTTGAGCCATAATTACTAAATTTTGTTTTTGGGCCAGGTAACTTCACAACAGCCTTAAGTATTCCCGCCTGAGAAGCGAGGCTTTCTGGTACGCTCCCGGCCGATAAAACCAATTTTTTACAAATATGTAAGAGAGCAAAACAGGAATCAAATAAATGGAATCAACTTTAAACAGGATTGCCGAAAAAATTCTTGCGCTGGATGAGGCTTCTCTCGTCAGTCTTTGGAAAAAGTATAAATTGAGAATG
>CAZZBF010000013.1:33260-50097 GCA_964652795.1 uncultured Syntrophales bacterium
AATGGAGCAGTTTGATACCGGCAAGGAATGGGAAAAATCGGTAATCATCTTTTTTATTATCAATTCTGTCAGGGCAAAGAACCAGATCTTTAATGAACATATTCTCAGTCTAAGTAAGAGTCGCCAGGGCAACAAAAAACCACCCGATAAAAAGAAACCTGATCTTAAACTGGTTAAATAATGGAAAAAGAATTTGCCATAAAAAGAATAAAAGAACTGAGAGAACAGATTAATTATCATAACGAACGGTATTATCGATTTGATGACCCTGAAATTTCTGACGCGGAATATGACAACCTCATGCGGGAGTTGATCGCTCTGGAAAGAAAATTTTCGGGGTACATTGACATTGCGATTTCTCCCTCCCAGCGTGTCGGGGCGACTCCTCTTGAAAAGTTCAATACGGTTTCTCACCTCACCCCGATGCTGAGCCTTTCAAATGCCTTTTCCGAAGCAGATATAAGAGAGTTTGATGCGCGTATGAAGCGTTTCTTGCGCAGCGGTGAAAATATCCCGTTTGTTGTAGAACCTAAACTTGACGGTGTAGCCGTTAACCTGATCTATGAAAAAGGCATATTAACGGCCGGATTAACGAGAGGAGACGGAAGCGTGGGGGAAGACGTCACCCAAAACTTAAGGACGATTCAATCCATTCCTCTCAAGTTGAAAGAAAAGGAAAATGTCCCAATCCCTGAAAAGATCGAAATAAGGGGAGAGGTTTATATCGAGATTGACGCATTCAAAAAGCTGAACAAGCGGAGGCTGAATGAAGGTGACCCTCCCTTTGCAAATCCCCGAAATGCTGCAGCGGGTTCTCTTCGTCAGCTTGATTCCAGGATAACAGTAAAAAGGCCGCTTGATATCTTTTGCTATGGGATAGGAGCTTTAAAAGGAATTTTTTTTCAAAGACACCAAGAAGTTCTTCAAACCCTTTCAAAATGGGGTTTTAAGGTAAATCCTCATATCAGACAGGCAGAAAATATCGGTGAATGTATTGAGTATTACCATTATATACTTCGCGTCAGAAACGAACTTCCATACGAAATTGACGGCATTGTCATAAAGACAGATTCCCTCGATATTCAGAATCGTCTTGGTACTGTTTCAAGAAGCCCACGATGGGCCGTTGCGTGCAAATTTCCCGCCTCCCAGGAAACAACAGTAATTGAGGATATCAGGGTGCAGGTCGGGCGAACAGGAGTGCTTACCCCAGTGGCTCTGATGAAACCGGTCAGTGTGGGTGGAGCAATGGTCAGCCGGGCCACCCTCCATAATCAGGATGAAATAGATAAAAAGGATATCCGGATTGGAGACACGGTAATCATACAGCGTGCCGGAGACGTAATACCGGAGGTTGTGAAGGTTATCGAGTCAAGGAGAAGCGGCGGTGAAAGACTTTTCAGAATACCGGCGAACTGTCCCGAATGCGGTTCCAGAGTTGTCAGGCTTGAAGGTGAAGCCGCCCACAGGTGTATCAGCTTTAGCTGTCCTGCCAGGATCAGGGAAAATATAAGACACTTTGCTTCCAGAGGAGGCATGGACATAGAGGGTCTTGGAGAAAAGCTGGTTTTGCAATTATTGGACACAAAAACTATAGAGGATCCTGCAGACCTCTATTTCCTGACTCGTGAAAAATTGATGAGACTTGAAAGGATGGCGGATAAATCTGCAACAAATCTCCTTAAATCTCTGGAACAATCGAAACACCCTTATCTTGAGAAGCTTATTTTCGCTCTGGGGATAAGGCACGTGGGAGAACATGTCGCTAAGATTCTGACCAGAAAATTCAAAAACCTTGATAACCTGATAAATGCGACCGAAGAGGAGCTCAAAACAACAAACGGAATCGGGCCTGAAATCACGGAAAGCGTAAAAGAATTTTTCAGGGAAACCTCTAACCAAAGAGTAATAGAAAAACTCAGGAAAGCCGGTGTTAAACCCAAAGAAACCGCTTCAAAAGAATCGGGTGATTTTTCAGGAAAATCTTTTGTTTTTACGGGTACTTTGAAGAGCCTTACCAGAAACAGGGCAAAGGAAATCGTTGAATCTCTGGGTTGTGATGTTTCTTCGTCCGTCACAAAAACAACCGATTATGTTGTCGCGGGAGAATCTCCTGGGTCCAAATATGATAAGGCAAAAGATTTGGGAATACCTGTCCTTGATGAGGAGGAGTTTTTAAAGTTTGTCGGAAAAGCCTGAACCGTTATATGGCAAAATTTTTGATCCGCTTCCACAGAACCGTATTTTTCAGTTATTCAAAGGTATAGTTGCCCGTAGTGAAGTCAGCAAACAAATACAAAACAAGCAATTCTTCAAAGAAGAATACCGCAAGTATTTTCCTTAACAGCAGGAGGTTCTCCGCAATTCGTTGCGGGAAACTTAAATAATAAATGGTTATGAAAAGAGTTAATGTTTTTGTTACAGGCAAGGTCCAGGGTGTTTTCTTCAGGGCAGAAACAAAAAGCAAGGCCGACTCTCTCAACCTGACAGGCTGGGTAAGAAACTTACGGGACGGCAGGGTTGAAGCGGTGTTTGAAGGAGAAAAAGAAAGAATCGATGCAATGATTGAATGGTGCAGCCAGGGACCGCCCTATGCCTCGGTAATAAATATTGATCTTGTTGAAGAACTTTATACGGGTGAGTTTGAGGATTTTAGAATAAAATATTAGAACACACATCTGCAGAGCTTTGGAAATCATATTTTGAGTACTTTTCGGAAGAGAAAGGCAAAGCCATGTTTAACTTTGTATATCACAATCCGGTCAAAATTGTTTTCGGCAGAGGGACTATAGCAAAGCTGGCAAATCTCATAAAAAGGGATCAAAAAATCATGATGACCTGTGGAGCCGGCGGTTCTATCAAGCAAAACGGTGTATATGACCAGATTATGGACGCGTTGAAGGGATATTCGGTTGTGGAGTTCGGCGGCATTAAACCAAATCCTTCTTATGAAATATGCATGGAGGCGGTTAAAAAAGCAAAATCCGAAAAGATTGACTTCCTCCTTTCAGCTGGTGGAGGTTCGGTGCTGGATGCCACAAAGTTTATCGCCGCAGCCATCAGATACGAAGGGAATGACCCATGGGATATTCTCGGCAAGAGAGCACCTGTCACTTCCGCTGTGCCTCTCGGATGCGTAATGACCCTGCCGGCCACAGGTTCGGAGATGAATTCGATTGCAGTTATTTCACGCGAGTCAACTCGGGAAAAGCTTGCATTCTCCAGTAAACATCTCTATCCGAATTTTTCAATTATTGATCCCGAAACAACTTACTCGCTTCCCGAACGCCAGGTGATCAACGGCATTGTCGACACCTTTGTCCATGTTGTCGAACAGTATCTGACATACGACGTAAACACTCCCCTGCAGGATAGACAGGCCGAAGCCATACTGTCGACGCTTATCGAAGAAGGACCCAAGGTTTTAGAAGATGCTGAGAACTATGACGTGCGGGCCAATCTCGTATGGTGTGCCACTCATGGCCTTAACGGCTTGATTGCCTGCGGAGTTCCTCAGGATTGGTCGACTCACATGATAGGCCACGAACTTACGGCGCTTCATGGCCTTGATCACGGTCAGACTCTGGCTATTGTGCTTCCGGCGGTGCTGTATCACCAGAGACAGCAAAAAGGCCCAAAGCTCGTTCAGTATGCGCGGCGCGTATGGAGAATTGAAGACCTTGCCTACGATGAAACGATTGACGCTGCAATAACTCGAACGGTCGAATTCTTTAAAAGTATAGGAATGCCTACCAGACTGAGCGATTATAGCATCACTCCATCCGACTGTGGGATCGTTGCTGAACGGTTTGAACAGCGCGGGGTAAAACTCGGTGAACACCAGGCAATCGGCAAGCGGGAAATTGAAGAAATTCTAGCCCTATGTGCCTGATCGAGAAGGCTATAGCGAAGATATCACTTCACCGAACCCTTTCATTGAATTGATAATAGTGGCATCCTCCACGCAATAGGAAATCCTGAAATGTCCGGGTTTTCCAAATCCGCTGCCGGGGACGGTCAGAATGTTTTTCTTCTGCAGTAACCTGACAAATTCGATATCGTCTTCTATAGGTGTACTCGGAAACAGATAGAATGCTCCTTCAGGCTTGATAAATTTGTATCCTAACGACGAAAGGCCGTCACAGAACAGTTCCCTTTTTCTTCTGTATTCCTCAACATCAACCGTTATTCCCTGCATTTTAGCGACTACTCTCTGCATAAGGGCGGATGCGTTGACAAAACCGAGAATCCTGTTGCATAAAACCGCACCGCTCATAATTTTTTCAAGATCGGAAAGTTCCGGACTTGCTGCTATAAAACCAATCCTTTCTCCCGGAATAGATACGGTCTTTGAATAGGACGTTGCTATTATGCTGTTTTTATAGGCTTTTAGCACACTCGGCACTGTTGCTCCATCATAGACTATAGAACTGTACGGTTCATCGGAGATAAGGTAAATTTCTGTTCCGTGTTCTTTCTCCTTCTCATCAAGTAAATCTGCCAGCTCCTTTATTGATTGTTCATCATAGACTTTTCCTGTGGGATTGTTGGGGGAGTTTATTAAAACAACTTTTGTTTTTCCCGTTATGGCGTTTCTTATTGCCGTAAGGTCAAGTGAAAAATCATTCCTGGTTTCCACAAGTTTGGTAACACCGTCATGATTATCTACATAAAACGTGTATTCAACAAAAAATGGGGTCGGTATAATAACTTCATCCCCCGGATCGAGAAGAGTCTTCAAAATTACGTTCAGCGCTCCCCCTGCCCCACATGTTAAAATAATATTATTTGCGGAGAGGGAAACAGTATGCTCACCACTCAGATACGCTGCGACGGCTTCCCTTGTTTCCGGATAACCGGCATTGGGCATATACGCATGCATGCCGGGAATGTCTTGTGCGGCAATTTCCCGCAGGACTTCTTTAAAACGCGGAGGCGGGGGAACATTGGGATTACCGAGACTGAAGTCAAAAACGTTTTCTTCACCGTACTTTTTTTTAAGTTTGACGCCGTCTTCAAACATCTTCCTTATCCAGGAAGACTGGGCTATAAAGCCTTCAATTTTTTTGGAAATGGCCATATTAGCAGACTCCTCTTGTGACAGTTACTTCCAATTAACATAACGTCCATGGCCACGTCAAGAAAGCAACATCAACTTACTGTAAATATTCTTGACTATTTACCATCTTTCCCTTTACAATCTTAGAAAATTATATCAAAACAGTTGTGATATTCTTTTTACTGGGGTTAAAATATGACATTCTACAGACGTAAATCCCTATGGTTGATCCTGCTTTTCCTCTTTTCCTCCATTTTTGTAATTGGTTGCGCTATCGTTAATGTACCCTTTTTCCCTTCGGTACAGGAACTTGAAGAACGTGTCGTGGAGGGTGAAGGATACAACAAAATCCTTCTTATAGATATCTCCGGCTTAATTTCCGAAAAAGAACGTAACACCTCCGGCGGACTGCGTGAAGGCGCGTCTATCGTGTCTGAGATGAAGGAGGCATTAAAGAAGGCGGAAACAGATGATGATATCTGTGGCATTATTCTCCGGATCAATTCTCCCGGCGGAACCGTCACCGCGAGTGATATCATTCATCATGAGTTAAAATTATTTAAGGAAAAAACCGGTGCGAGAATAACAGCCTGTTTAATGGATGTTGGCGCGTCGGGGGGATATTATGTGGCTACTGCCGCGGATGAAATAATTGCCCATCCTACAACGATCACAGGAAGCATCGGTGTTATTACTTTGAGATTCGATGTGGAGGGTCTTCTCTCCCGTATAGGGATTAAAGAGGAAACCGTCAAATCCGGTGATAAAAAGGATATCTGGTCGCCATTCAGGCCAAGTACTACGGAGGAAAGGAAAATCATACAGACAATTATCGATAGCCTCCACCAGAGGTTTATAAGTACGGTTACCGATGGGCGAAAATCCCTGTCAAGAAAGGATGTCGAAAAACTTGCGGACGGCCGTATATACACCGCGGACCAGGCATTGAAAGCGGGTCTGATCGACCGGGTGGGTTACCTGGATGACGCGGTAAACCGAATGAAACAATACGCAGGCATCAAAAACGCGTCCATAATTACCTATTACAGGCCCGGAACCTATAAAGGAAGCATCTATTCCGCGCTTCCAAAGGTCCCCTCGAATACAATTAATCTGATTTCCATTGACGGAAAGGGTCTTATAACTCCGCCGGGCATCCACTTTATGTATCTGTGGGTCCCCTGACAGGGAAAACACCCCGAAAACTCCGCATTGCAGATGGGGTAATAGAGTATATTCTTAACTTGAAATACTGCCCTGTGGAAAGAGATTGACGTAACCTTTCCGATGGTTTCATGTATTCAGAAAAATAGAGGCTTTTTTGAAAGCTTGCGTAGGCGAAGGAGGAACGACAAAATGAACCGGAGCACTTCAGTTAAAATACTGACCGTCTTTGCGGCAATAACGATAATTCTGTGTTGTTCCGCCAAAGCCGGTTTTACACAGATGACCAGCCTCGATAATCAGATGTCCGTAGATATTATGAAAGCCGTTATGCAGCATAAGACCTACGGTATTGAGTATAGCAAACTGCGAAATTATTCCCCCAGAATATCCGTGATAAAAGGATCTCTGAGGGATGAAAGCGGCCTGGGATATCTTTTAAGGGATACGAATAAGCCATCACTTATTTCTAAAAATAATCCATACGTAAAAATAACGATGGAACCCATAGGAAATAAGAGTTACGAACGACGCCTTGCCGATAAGATTATGGCAGCTCCGGGGAGCGGAGTTCTGGCTCCCGCGGATGTTTTTGGTATGGCGCTTGATGTAACTAACGGAGATTATCCTTTAGCCATGCTGACTACTCACAACCTGTTAAAAGAGGTCACCCATGCTGAAAGGGATAAATTCAACAAAAATTGCTACTTAAACACAAGCTTGACTGGCGGCATCCCTTCATCCCATATTTCTTCGAAACTGAAAAATTTAAGACCGGTCGGCGATACTTATTACAATGAAAAGATGGGTTCATGGTATCACATGTACGGCATGTTTTTCGTGGGAAGTTCAATGTCCCCTGGTGAAGCTGAAACACTCGGGGGCATGGAAAATTTTATGCGGAAGGCAAAATATTTAAAGGAATATATAAGCTTATTTGGCGGTAATTCTCCCCACGATCCATTCAAAGAAGGGGTCAACAACTGGTCTTCTTCATTAACGTATTCACTGAACCGGCTTGCAAACAGCGGTATATATATTCCCGAGGACATTAACAGTCTTACACAAACGGAACTTGAAACCCTTCGCAATCAATTAACGGCCTATCACAGAAAACTCGGTGAAGAGCTTGAGGCATGGAGAAAAGTTTCAAACTCCGGAGTTTTTGGAGTTAACGCTGAAGCTCAGGCCTTGGCGCAAAAACACCAGGAATTAGTCCGTGCAATGCAAAAAGCGCTTTATCAGGAAGTTGCAAGAATTGATTCCGTTACCCCACCCGTCACTCCTCGATCCGCTAAGCTTAATCTTTCCATAGTCTTTGTCGTTGATGCTTCAGGAAGTATGTCGGGTTCCAAACTCAGCGCGGCTAAGAACGCGGTACGCAATACAGTCTCGGGTTTAAAAACCGACCTGGGGGTGGAAATGGCTTTATTTGTATTTAGCGGTTGTGGTTCATGCCGCATGTTGCAAGGGTTTACTCAAGATCCTAACGCTATTACATCCAAACTCAATTTTAGCGCCGGAGGAGGAACTCCCATTGCTTATTCTCTGAAAAAAGCATCAAATTATCTGAGGCAAAATGGCAGTGGACAGAAGGGGAAAATCATTCTTCTTTCCGATGGCGGAGAAAGTTGTAATGGTAAGCCCGTTGAAGCCGCTAAGGCCATTCGTACGACTTCCAAGATTTTTGATATCAAGTAAGGGGGAATCCATGAAATATCTTCTCAAAATAAAAATCGCTCTTATAATGTGCGTTTGTTTGGTTTGGGTTTTGCCGGCATCGGCACAAAGTGCGAATCAGGTCAGCGGTATGCCGATTGACATAGAGGTAATCGGCTTTGACATAAAGAAAGATTCAAAAGAAGAAAAGCAATTGCGTGAAATAGCCAGCACTGGAGGCGGTTCTTACCTTCCGGCATCCAATGCCGCGGAGTTGAGTAAAGCGCTCCAGGCAACAGTTGATGAATCTATCCGTAAGACTCTTCCCCCGGCCCGGCAAAATGAAGCGCTCCGTTTCGAGGCCGTCGGGGGCACCGAGTGGGGAAAAGATAAAACAGGGCCACAACGTAAAGTCGATATTTACGCTCCGGATTACGAACAATATGATATTGGCAACGGACAGAAAAAAAACAAAAAAGACATCTATGCTCCGGACTACGAACAGTGGGATACGCCTGAAGGTCAGGTTGAAACCAGATAATCCTAAATGCTGATAATTAAATTATGACATTTTCGTAAAAGGTTTTTTGCGAATGCATCTTTTATTACTCAAATAAAATTATTCCGGTTAGTCCGGGTCAAGGAGGTATTAAAATGGATTGGGGAATGGAAAATCGCATGTCACGGCTCATTCAGTCAGATGGTAACTGCTTCTTTTTGCCTATAGATCACGGCTATTTTCAAGGTCCTACCACCTGCCTCGAAAAACCCGGCGAAACTATTAAACCTCTTCTTCCTTATTGCGATGCCCTTTTCGTTACAAGAGGCGTGCTCCGTTCATCAATCGACCCGGAAAATACCAAACCCATTATTCTCAGGGTGTCCGGCGGTACAAGCGTAATTGGTGAAGACCTGGCAAATGAAGGTATTACCACATCAATTGAAGAAATTATCCGGCTTAACGCCGCCGCTGTCGGAATTTCGATCTTTGTGGGAAGTAAGTATGAACATGAATCACTGACAAACCTTTCCAAGCTCGTCAATCAATGCGAAGATTACGGCATTCCGGTAATGGCTGTTACCGCTGTGGGTAAAGAGTTGGAAAAACGGGACGCCAGATACCTTGCTCTCTGCTGCCGTATCGCCGCGGAACTCGGCGCGCGGGTCGTAAAAACTTATTGGTGCGAAGACTTTGATAAAGTTACAAATACCTGTCCCGTCCCCGTTGTCATGGCGGGTGGACCCAAATGTGAAACGGAGCTTGAAGTTTTTGAGTTTGTTTATGATGGAATGCAAAAAGGTGCCGTCGGTGTTAATCTCGGGAGAAACGTCTGGCAGAATCCCCATCCCGTTGCCGTCAGCAGAGCCCTTAAGGCCATTATCCACGAAAATTACACCGCTAAAGAAGCCTGGGATCTGTTTCAAACCATTGTTAATGAACAGAAGTAAAAATCATCTCGCCCGAAAAAAAACAGATGTCTGTTTAAGAAGGCAATGAGCTATGCGCGTAGCAATGTATTACAATAACAGTGATGTCCGTTTGGAAGAGCTGCCGATACCAGAAATCGGACCCGGCGAACTTATGGTAAAAGTAATCGCCAGCGGTATCTGCGGCAGTGACGTGATGGAATGGTATCGTACCAGAAAGGCTCCCCTGGTCTTAGGGCACGAAATCGCCGGAGAAGTTGTAGAAGTAGGAGAAGGTACTGAACATTACAACGTCGGCGACAGGGTATTCGTTTCTCATCATATTCCTTGCAATACCTGTCACTACTGCCTGAGAGGTCACCACACGGCATGTGAGACCCTGCATACGACAAACTACGACCCCGGTGGCTTCGCCGAGTTCATACGGGTACCCCGGCTCAACGTAGATCGCGGAGTGTTTTTACTTCCTGAAGAACTAACCTTCGAAGACGGTGTTTTTATTGAACCGCTGGCTTGCGTTATCCGAGGACAGAGGATTGCAAACCTCCAGCCGGGACAATCCGTTCTTATACTCGGAAGCGGCATTTCCGGTCTCCTTCATCTCTTGCTTGCCCGTACCCTGGGCGCGGGACGAATACTTATGTCAGATGTTAATGAA
The DNA here is from genome assembly GCA_964652795.1 of uncultured Syntrophales bacterium. Classification (GTDB taxonomy): domain Bacteria; phylum Desulfobacterota; class Syntrophia; order Syntrophales; family JADFWA01; genus JAUSPI01. Next base: position 43,229 of record CAZZBF010000013.1, read on the forward strand.
TATCGCCTGCTTACTGCGAAAGAGTTTGGCGCTGATGCGGTGATGAACGCCCGTGATGATGTTCCTTCCCGTACACTTCAGATTAACGACAGACTTGCTGATCTGGTCATTGTATGCACGGGAGCCCCGGCCGCTTTTACTCAGGCATTGCGGTCAGTTGATCGAGGAGGCACTGTTCTATGCTTTGCGACAACCGAACCGGGCATTGAACTCTCGGTTCCAATTAACGATTTCTGGCGAAATGAGATAAAATTAATACCCTCATACGGCAACAGCCCTCTCGATGCAATGGAAGCAATAGAACTGATTCGAGCAGGCCGCATAGATGTAAATAAAATGATCACGCATCGATTAACACTGGAAGAAGCAGGACTGGGTTTCCAGCTTGTTGCCGGGGCCAAAGAATGTATTAAAGTAATTATCGAACCACATAAATAATTAACCGTGGAGATAATTGATTTGAAAGTCTTTTTAAACTCCAATGCCTCGAAAATTAATGGTATAACTCCGGACGGTCATTTAGTATCTTCTGAAAAATAACACTCTTCACAAATTAAATTTCCCAGCTCATCACTTCTTTCAACGATTATGTGGGGATGCAGTAATGGAAGCTCTTTCCCACATCTGCTACATTTAATTTCAAGTCCTTTGATTCTTTGAAAATCATGGCTGCTATCACCGCTTTTATCTTTCACAATATGTTCCCCTTTCATCTGATCCAGTATCAGAAGTTTCTCATGGAATTACGCGTAAAGATCAACCTCTCAGCAAGTAAGCAGAATAGAACTCATAGCTACTATAGGAATCAATCCGATCGCGAATTTATAATATGTCAAAATTCTTGTCAATGAATTAATGGCTTATCAAGATGTGAATCCAGTTGTGGATTTGATTCGATTTCATGGGATGTTGCCTCAAAAAAAGATTGCAACTCCCTTTTCGTTATGTTACGAACTGACAAAACGTAGCACAGGTACCTTATATGTCGGAGATTGCCAGGTTTGGCGTTTCATTAGATAAAACGCTTCTCGAGAAATTTGACCGGTTGATAAGAACGAGACAATATACTAATCGTTCTGAAGCATTTCGTGATCTTATCCGTCAGGAACTCGTCAAGGAGGAATGGGAGAGGGATCAGGAAGTTATCGGGGCCATCACTATTATTTATGACCACCATCAACGAATGGTCTTGAACCGGATCAACGACATTCAGCACAATTTTCTCAATATCATCATTTCCACCCAGCACATTCACCTGGATCATGATAATTGTTGTGAGATTATAGCTGTAAGGGGTCGGGCCGGGGATGTTCAAAGATTGTCCGATACCCTCAAATCCATTAAGGGTGTCACGCATGAAACACTGAACATGTCCGGAACGGGGAAAGCGACTTAATAACGACATTTTTTTAATAAGCCAGTAACACGATTATCAAATGTGTGTTACATGGCTTCGGGTATTGGAACAGTTGTGATTTCAAAAATTAACTTATTTTTTAGTGGGAAAGAGAAAATGAAGATGTTGCATCCGACGCGTTGTTTTATGGCCGGGTTATTGCTGCTGGTTCTCGCGGCCAATGTCGGCGCATCTGACCGGGTTGTCACAGACGGTGCCGGCAGAAGCGTGCAGGTACCCGAGGTAGTCAAGCGAGTGATTTGTTCAGGACCCGGCTCCCTGAGACTTTTGACCTACCTCCAAGCCGACGACATGATCGTCGCCGTAGACGATATGGAAAAGCAAAGGCCGACTTTCGATGCCCGGCCATATGCCTTGGCAAACCCGCAGTTTAAAGAGTATCCGATTTTTGGTGAATTTCGAGGCCATGATTATCCGGAGCTGATTCTCACTCTCGATCCACTTCCCCAAGTTATTCTAAAAACTTACCCGGGTATGGGCCACGATCCGGTCGAACTGCAGAACAAGACCGGAATCCCGGTGGTGATTGTCCAGTACGGTGAGCTTGCCAGAAACAGAACTGTGCTTTACAATGCGCTTCGCCTCATAGGCGAGGTTGTCGATCGACAGCAGCGGGCAGAAGAGATCATTTCATTTTTTGAGGAAAGGATTGCCGATCTTCAAGGCCGGACCAATCAGATACCTCCTGAAAAACGTCCGACCTGTTTTGTGGGGGGGATCGCTTTCAAGGGTCCCCACGGTTTCCAATCCACTGAGCCGGGTTATCCGCCATTTGCCTTTATCGGCGCGAAAAACGTTGCTACCGATGAACTACCGGCCGGAAAGATGATTCGGCAAAGCAACGTAGCCAAAGAAAAAATTATTCAATGGAATCCAGACGTCCTGTTTCTCGATCTTTCGACATTACAGATGGGAGCTGCTGCGGGTGGGCTCTTCGAGTTGAAGACTGATCCGGCCTACCGGACGCTCAGTGCCGTCCGTGCCGGTAAGGTATACGGGTTGCTTCCATATAATTGGTACACCCGGAATTTCGGATCCATATTGGCCAATTCTTACTACATCGGCAAGAAGCTTTATCCCGAATTCTTTAAAGACATCGACCCGGTACAGACTGCTGACGAAATCTACACCTTCCTGGTGGGAAAACCGGTTTTTGGTGAGATGAGCCAATCTTTCGATAATTTGGTGTTTCGGCCTATTCCGATCAAGTAAAGGAGGAAAAGAGGTGCATTTTGCCCAAGGGGAGATTCCCCTTCATTATACTCAGTACATCGCGCGCAAAACCGTTTTTATCGGGGCAAGCTTTCTCTTTCTGACGGTGGCTATCCTGATTTGCATTTCCCAGGGAGCTGCCGGCATTCCTTTGGAAGACGTTGTCCGTTCCCTGATCGGTATCGGTGCCGACAAGCGTTATGAAATCATTATCTGGAATATCCGGCTTCCTCAGGCCCTGTCGGCGGTAGCTGCCGGTGCCGGCTTGGCGATATCCGGAGCGGTAATGCAGTCGATTCTGCGCAATCCCCTCGGTTCTCCATTCACGTTGGGGATTTCCCAGGCCGCGGCATTCGGCGCGGCTCTGGCGGTAATGATTTTCCATACGGGGATTATGACCAGTACCCAGGTAGGTGCGGTCACCATATCAAAGCCGATTCTCACCACGGCAACGGCCTTTGTTTTCTGCATGATGGCGGCAGCGGTGATCATCGCTGTTTCCCGATTTAGGGGGTCTTCGCCGGAGATCATGATTCTGACCGGCGTGGCTCTGGGTGCCCTCTTTACAGCCGGCACAATGTTTTTGCAGTTTTTTGCCGACGATGTCCAGCTTGCCGCTATGGTCTTCTGGACCTTCGGTGATGTCGGCCGGGCGAGCTGGTCCGAGCTGGCCATGTTCAGCAGCGTGACGATAGTGGCGGTACTTTACTTTTTTATAAACAGCTGGAACTACAACGCTGTTGATGCCGGTGACGAAACCGCTCAGGGACTCGGGGTAAGGGTGGAACGGATTCGGCTCTTGGGCATGCTGGTCGCCTCTCTGGTTACGGCTGTTATTGTGGCATTTTTGGGGATTATCGGCTTTGTCGGCTTAGTCTGTCCCCATATGGTTCGACGGGTCATTGGTGGAGACCACCGGTTCTTGCTACCGGCCACGGTTATTGTCGGCGGGCTTCTATTGCTGTTGTCCGACACCGTTGCACGTCTGATTCTCTCGCCTCATCTGCTTCCGGTATCTATACTGACGGCCTTCATGGGGGCACCGGCCTTCATTTATCTACTTCTACGGGGGTATCAACGGTGATTCTGCAAGTCAACGGCATAAGCTTCGGATACAATGGCCAAAGGGTGCTCGACGATGTCCGGCTCTCCGTAAATCCCGGAGAGATGATGGTTATTCTGGGTCCTAACGGAGTTGGAAAAACAACTCTGCTACGGTGCATCAACAGCATTCTCAGGCCCACCGGAGGTACGGTCTGGGTGGACGGGCACAAGGTGTCGGAACTAACCCCTCAACAAATTGCCCGCCGGGTAGGATATGTGCCCCAGCAGCAGTCGGCGGGACGAATAACCGCCTTCGATGCCATCCTCATGGGCCGTTGCCCCCATATCAATTGGCGGGTTTCCGACGAAGATCTTCGTATCGTGGATGGGGCAATCAAGAGCCTCTCCCTCCAAGAGCTGGCCATGCGATATGTCGACCAGATGAGCGGCGGAGAATTGCAGAAGGTGGCTATTGGCCGGGCCTTGGTGCAGGAACCTAAGCTGTTGCTTTTGGATGAACCTACGAGCAACCTTGATCTTAAGAATCAGCTTGAGATACTTCGGTTACTGCGACATGCGGTTCAGGACCACGGTCTTGCCGCAGTGATGACGATGCATAACCTGAATATGGCGTTGCGGTTCGCAGATAAATTCGTGTTTTTGAAAAATGGGCGGATCTTTGATGAGGGCCGTCCAGAGGAGATTTCGGCCGAAACCGTGAAAGCGGTCTACGGCGTCACCGTCGACATCCATCGCCACAACGGATACTCCCTGGTTATCCCGGTCGAAGAAACCCAACAGTAAAAATAAAGAAGTCTAAATATTGGTTTGAAACCCTGCATCCGCGGACCTTTGGAGGTGTTACGAGCTTTTCTTTGAATGATAAACTTTTTAATATATAAGCGCAGACTAAAATTTGTTTCCTGATGAATCAATCCGGCTGTTAATCTATAATATAAAAATTTCTATCAATAAATTATGATATCTTTATAAAATACTCTGAAAGCGATTTACGCAAGATGTGCCCCAATATGGTAGACATAGATAGGATCATTATGGAGAGATGAATCTGGTGAAAGCACTTCCAGGGGTTTCCAACCGGGTATAGCGAAATTACATGAAATAACCCGTGCTTCAGGGTGAAGTTCCGCATCCAATTTCTTTGCCAGACGCTCCATTACATCGGGAAACAAATAGCAAAAAACCACGTTTGCATCACCAAGATCCACCTTCCAGAAATTTCCCCACCTGATTCGAATCCCTTCAATTCCCAAACAACGAATCTTGGCAATTAAATAGGCAAGAAAATTCACTTCAAATCCCAAGCCCCTGACTCCGTAACGCACTCTTGCTGCCCGAAGTACCCTGCCATCTCCACAACCTATATCCACAAGGAGAGTGTCTCTGCTCATCGGAACAGCATCAAGAAAGGTTTTTACCCTTATGTTCGCAGTAGGTACAAACATTGCTCCCTGTGTGACAGGATGAGCCGATACTGTAGCAAGAACATATATTAATTTGATGGCGAAGAGCCCGCACATCAAGATCAAAGTTGCTAAGATCCACCCCACTTTTTTACCTCATTCAAATCTTTTAGTAGCTATTTCAATATAGATTAACTTACATGTCCTGTCAAATCTGATGTGACCCCCCGGTTAGACAGAATGATGTACAAATTAAAGCTTGTATTATATAAATTAAGCTGATTTATTGTAATGAATCTTGGGAATACGTGGGGAGAAAATTCGATGATAGATATTACCAAAATTGATTATTCGCTTCTTGATCGGCCCGCATTAATGGTGTACCTGTTCCATCCCCGTCCTGAATACGGTACATCCGACTCAAGAACGGTTGCCGAAGATGTCCTGATCCCCGTGGAAGAGAACGTAGTTGTGGGGGCACGGTTCCATCTTGCAGAGAAAACGAATGCCAATATTCTATTCTTTCACGGCAATGGTGAAATTGTTGGGGATTACGATGACTTAGGAACCTTATACAAGTCGGCTGGCATCAATTTCCTTCCAGTTGATTACAGGGGATATGGGCGTTCTACAGGTTCACCCACGATAACTGCCATGATGCGAGATTCACATCTGATCTTTGACTATATATATAACTGGCTCACGGAAAATGGCTATACCGGTCCATTTATAGTAATGGGGAGATCGCTGGGAAGCGCATCCGCATTAGAGCTGATGGCAAGCTATAAAAATAAAATAGACGGAGCCATAATTGAAAGCGGGTTTGCCTATTCCCAAACCCTGCTCAATCTTCTGGGTATCAACATGAAGAATCTCGACCTCAGCGAGGAAGACGGGTTTCGCAACATCGATAAAATCCGTACTTTTGATAAACCCACACTGATTATCCATGCAGAGAAAGACCATATCCTTCCCTTTGAAGACGGTCAGACCCTTTATAACGCCTCCCCCGCTGAGGATAAAAAGCTCCTTGAAATTCTTGGGGCCAATCATAACGACATCTTCTTGCGCGGGATGGAGGACTACATGCGGGCGATAAAAGAATTGGCAGATAAAATAAAAAATAAAAAGTTGAAATGATACTATGAAAGATGAAGAGGACAATGCTCTACTTGCTGTCCAGTACCTCCCTCACTTTCTTCAATAAATTGATAAGTTGATATGGTTTACCGATAAAACCGGCGGCGCCGGCCTTCAGGGTCTCTCTTAAACTTCCGTCGGCTGAATAACCACTGGTGATGATAACTTTAACTGCCGGGTCAATCTCAAGAAGTTTTCGCAGACATTTATGGCCGCCCATGCCGGGCATACCCACGTCCAGAATTACCAGATCAATACGGTTTTTTTCCTTTTCATAAATTTCAACGGCTTCCTCGCCGCTTACGGCCTTGATAGTAGTATAACCATAATGATTCAGTATATCGGAACCGACGCTGAGAATGGACTCCTCGTCATCCACCAGAAGAATCGTTTCATCACTGCCCTGTATCTTCTCCGCCTCTTTAGCCTCCGAAACTTTCTCAGTAACCGCGTCCTCTAATGTCGGGAAATATATCCTGAAAGTGGTGCCCTCGCCGGGTTCACTGTCACATGTTATATAGCCTCCGTGATTCTTTACGATGCCGTAAACAGTGGCGAGACCGAGACCGGTTCCTCCGCCGGCCTCCTTCGTAGTGTAAAAAGGCTCAAATATATGTTCAAGTGTCTCCTTC
>CAZZBF010000014.1:0-2377 GCA_964652795.1 uncultured Syntrophales bacterium
TGGAAGCCATCCTTGGGGTTAAAATGGTGACCAAATTCCAGTTCTCGTTCCATTTGGTGGGAATTATTATGAATAATCGTATGACGTATGTCAAGGGCAATCAATTTTGACTGTTGACATTGAATCGGCTTTAATGCATAGTGAACGGCCAATAAGACAGAGTATTAACTAAGTGAATTAATTGATAACATATTAACGTGAGAAAGGTTAAGAATGAAAATACTGCAGAAGATCAACTATGAGCCCATCAGTGTCGTGGGCGGATATACTGACCGGATACTAAAAGTCGATCTCGGAACAAAGGATGTTACAATTGTAGAGCTGGAGCCTGAATTCAAAAATAAATATGTCGGTGGCCGGGGATATGCAATCAAACTTATCTGGGATGAGACAAACAGGGAAACCCGCTATGACAGCCCGGAAAATATACTCGTGATGGCCAGCGGCCCGCTCGGCAACGAACCCGGTTTTCCAGGTACGGGCAAATTTATCTTCGGCACTATTTCACCTCTCACGGATACTTTCATTGACTCAAACATAGGCGGTCACTTTGCGCCGACACTGAAAAGAGCCGGCTTTGACGCCATAGCCGTTTCCGGAATTTCTCAAAAAGATGTTGTCATTATCGTTGATGGAGATTCAGGAACAATCAGTATTGCCGACGCACCGTCCTACGATAAAAAAATAGATGAAGGCGCCCTCTCCTTCGGCGAAGCGCTTCTGAAAGACTTTAACAACGGAGAGTTCAACAACGATATTGCCGCGGTAACCGCGGGTAAAGGTGCATGCAATGCGAGATTCGGTATCATCAACAGCCTCTTTTACGACGTGAAGCGTAAACGGCTCCGTTCCAAACAGGCCGGCAGAGGCGGAACGGGAACGGTTATGCGGTTTAAAGGTCTGCGGGGTGTCATTGCACGCTCCGGACTTAAAAAAGCGGACGGCAACAACGCAATAGATCCTGAAGGCGTGCGCGAGGCGGGTTCCGCGTTAAAAAAAGTTTTAAAGCAGTACGACCCGGAACAACTCAAGTTATCTATATGGGGTACCACCGGCCTTTCCGAATATATGGACAAATTTCACATTTTCCCGATCAAGAATTATCAATACGGGCAGAGTCCGGAATCTAAAAAAATCTTTTCATATGTCTTTTTAGACAAGTATTTCAGTAAAAAGATGCCTGACGGGTGCTATTACGGCTGTAATCTGGCATGCGCCAAAGGCGCTGAAGACGTTGAGCTGACAAGGGGACCGGAGGCGGGACGGAAGGTCAATATTGACGGCCCAGAATATGAAACCGTGGGATCCGTTTCCTGCATGGGAATATTCGACCCTCAGTATATTATGGAATATAACTGGTATTGCGATGAATACGGCCTCGATACCATCTCAACAGGTGTGACGATATCATTTTTTATGGAGTGCGTTCAGCGCGGTTTTCTCAGTACAGATGATATCGGTTATGACCTGAAATTCGGCAACATAGACGCCGCAGACCGCTTATTGCATGAAATCGCGGATGGAAAAGGTTTCGGGAAAATTGTCGGCCAGGGAATAGCAAAGGGCAAAAGATGGGTTGCGGAGAAATATGCAGCCGGGAAAGATATCTCAGCGGACGATGTGATGAAGGAGCTGAACAAGTTCGGAATGGAAGTTAAAGGGCTTGAGTTTTCAATGTACATCACTAAAGAGTCACTTGCCCAGCAGGGCGGTTACGGTTTCGCCCTCAAGGGGCCGCAGCATGACGAGTCATGGCTTATTTTTATTGATCAGGTTAACAAGGAGCTGCCTACCTTTGAGCTTAAAGCCAACGCGCTCCGATGGTTCCCCCAGATCCGCACATGGTTCAATGCGACCGGTTTGTGCAAACTCCCATGGATCGATGTGCGTCATCCCGATGCCGCAAAAACGGAAGCTCCGGCAAAAAACTTTCCTACGCTGGAATACTATGTCAAATTTCTGAACTCAACAACGGGCAGCAATAAAACCCTCCAGGACATATTGGACGATTCAGAGCGGCTTTTACTACTGCAAAAGATGATAAATCTGCGCCAGGGTAAGGGAACCCGCGCAAGCGATCAGATTCCGTTGAGAGCAATGGGGCCTGTTTATTCCAACGAATATGAATCTCGAACAGAATATTACGATGAATGGCTGCAGGAACGTCTCGGTAAGAAAAAGATGCCGGATGATCCTGCCGAAAGACATAAGCTTCTGATGGAAATCAGAATAGAGGATTACCAGCGTCTTTGCGATGTCGTATATAAGGAAAAAGGGTTCTCGCCCGACGGCATTCCCCTCCCTGAAACTCTGGAAAAATTCGGTCTGATGGACGAGCAAGCCAGAGCCCTACTGAAGGAGTGCGGCACACTGAAGT
>CAZZBF010000014.1:2387-9018 GCA_964652795.1 uncultured Syntrophales bacterium
CATTTAAAAATCACGGTCTCGACCAGCACTTCATCAACAGTGACCAGCCGTTTTCTTGTCTTAAGAGAGGATGATGCATCTTTGTGTGATATGTTTCACATCAAATGTGTTAGATGTATCATTGCGCTTTTAAAACATTGAGTTACAATGCAATCAGTTTCCTTGTTTATACAAGATATAATTTTAGAGTATTTGTCCAGTTTTGATTAATTTAAAAAATTTTCAAACCATCTCATAAGTTCAGTTCTTTTAAAACCGATAAAGGCAAACTTCTCATGAGAGGAGGACGCAAAACCACGGGTCATATATTTAATGTGATAGCCGGGCTACCGAAGTTTTCTTTTCTCTGTACTCAGAAAGAACCTGACTAATCAATCTCCACACGTGATTGATAACGAATCACGCTCAATCGCTATAAAATTGAGATTTGTCTGCATCAATGGAACTGGCGGGAGTTTTACAGGAAAAACCATGCTAAAGAAAACTTCCATATACACTGTTGCTGAACCCAGAACTATCATTGAACTGAACAGCGAGCACAAAACCTGCAGCTCGTTGCGGGGTTACCGAGCGAATAAAATCAACAATTCTTCAAAGAAGAATAACATCAGTAAATTTACTTAACAGTAGGAGATTATTCTGCGAATTACTTCGTTCCTCGCAGCTTGCTGCGTGGAGATTCAATAAGAAATAAGGGGCATTATGGAAAAAATCTGTATTGTGCGAAGAAGAAAAAAGGGTGTTCAAAAAGTGGAAAAAGAAACCGATCACACTAATTATAAAGAAACAATGCCTAGGCAAAACATGGGTGTGATATTTCCTCAGGCAGTGCAGAATAAAATCAGTATACACGAAGGAAAGCAAACTTCTGTTGATGAATTGATTGGAGATAAACACGAAGTGCTGTCCTTTAATCTGACGCCTGAGCAGTGCGAATTGATTCAATCCAGCAAATTTATTCAATATCTGTCCGGAGGAATATCGAGCGGTACCGCCATAAATGTCAAGCAGGAAGAAAACGGGCAAATCAGCTTAAATTTTCACTTTGATCGAGTAAATACGCTGAGGATGCTGAAAACGGAGCAAGTATGTGAAATGCTACAGATCAGCAAAAGCTTATTGATGAAACTCATCAAAACAAGAAAAGTAAAGAGCTATAAACTGGGTAGAGTCAGACGTTTTCTGTTAGAAGATATTTTGGAGTATCTTACCAGAAACGAATATCTTGAAAATCCAGGCATAAGGAGGTGAAATATTATGTATTATGAATATTGGTGTCTAAAAAAACCGCCGTTTGACAATGTCCCTGATCCATCCATGTATGCGGACTGTCACGCCTCGATGGAGAATGCCATAGCGGAAACTCTGTTTGCCATAGAGGAAGGAGGAGAGAGCATAGCAGTCATTATAGGTGACGTGGGTCTGGGCAAAACCCTGTCACTTCGTCTTATTATAGATTCTCTTGATCAGGAAAAATATAAAATAGCTCTCATTACCAATCCGAGCGTAAGTTTTTTGCAACTGGTAAAAGAAATTATCGGTCAGCTTACGGGCAAACAATGTGATGAAAAAAGAAAAATTGACCTTCTCGAAACCTTTAATAAGCTATTGTTTGAAACCATAGAGGAAGGCAAAAAGGTTCTCATTTGTATTGATGAGGCAAATGCCATCTCTCCGGCAAACCTCGAAAGCCTTAGACTGCTCACCAATATGCAGATTGATCAGATGAATTTATTCACCATGGTGCTTGCCGGGCAAAACGAACTTGGCCGGCGATTGGAGCACCCTAAACGGGCCAATCTGTTTCAAAGAATCGGAACGTATAACAGAGTCAATAAAATAGAATCCAAAGAGTTATTGAAAACCTATGTTGAAACCCGACTTAAGCTCGCGGGCGGAGAAAAAAGGATTTTCACCGATGATGCATACGATCCCTTATGGGAACACTCTGAACACGGAGTTCCCCGTCTTATCAATAAGATATGCAAGTTATGTTTGAAGGCGGGAGAAACAAACGGACTCAGTTTCATTGATGGGGAGAACGTCAATATGATCGGTGAGCGTTTTCAAAGATTGACTAGTCTTGCCATTCAAAAGAGAAACCCGAGAAAAATATTTGAACAAGAAGCGACAGAAGAACAGATTGAAGACACGAAACATGACCTGAAACGAACTTCGGCGTATCATGAAAAACATGAAGCTGAATCGGTTATAGAGGACTTAGATTCAATGAGATTGACGAAACCTGTTGAAGCACCCACCGTGGTCGATCACAAAGAATTGAAACAGGAGAAAGAAGAATCTCGGCCTATCCTGGAAAAAGTCGAGGCAGACGGATTACCGGCGGGTTCCGACCAAACTGCCGTAACCGAAGACACAAATTCGCTGGAAGTAAAATTAGAAGTAGAAGACATGAAATTTATCGTAAATCTTCCTCTTCATATCATTAAACAAGCTCAATCCTCGACCATTAAGCACCGTGTTAAATTGGCAGGAACTATGGCGGCACAGGCCCTTCAGCAACATCCTCAATTCATGTCTTCTCATTCTGCCAATCCTGTTCATACATGGAGCGAACTCAGGGATTCTGTTCTGAAAATTTTTGGGAGTGGAGAAGAAGAGCTTGGTTTGATATGAGATTTTTATACTATGATAAAGATTCTATATTTTCAGGATTGAAAGGTTTCTATGAAAAAAAATATCTCAAGAGAATGGTTTGCCAAAGGATGCCGATATGACAATATTGAGCCGGATTCTAACCAGGCTATAGAAGCTTATCGGGAAAGTATAAAGATTTATGACACATTTGCTGACCCATACGTAAATTTGGGGTTTATATATTTAAAGAGGGAACAGTACGATAACGCATTGATATGTTTTAAGAAAGTAGCTGAGCTGGAACCGAACAAACCGGAAACCTACAATAATCTGGGCTATGTCTATGAAAAAATGGACCTAACCGGTAGTGCGAAGCAGATGTATGATCGAGCACTGGAACTGGACCCTGTAAACACCGAAGCTATGCTCAATATCGCCCAGGTTCTTGAGTTGGAAGGTGATTATCATGGCGCGGTTGAACAGTACAAAAAAACGATAGAGGCAGATCCTCACGCAGCTTCACCACATTTCTGCCTTGCTGTTCTATATGACCATCATGATATGTTTGACGAAGCAATAGAGGAATATAAAAACACCTTGAATAAAGATCCTCATCATTTTAAAGCATTCTTTAATCTGGGGAATCTCTACGTTCAGCTCGATGATTATCAAAAGGCGATCATTTCGTTTAATCGTGTATTAGAATTAAATCCCGATAATTCCGAAGCGTGGAATAATATCGGCTCTATTTATAAAGAGATGAAGGCCTACAATGCGGCCTCCGAGGCCTTTGAACAAGCAATCTTATTAAATCCTCTTCAGGAGGAAGCCCATGTGAATCTGGCCTGCATACAGTATCTCGAATATCTTTCAAATCCGGATAGTTTAAAGAAAGAAGAAATTACCAGCAGACTTAATTTCGTCCTGTCTATAAATCCTCATAACAAAACGTGTCAAAAACTCTTAACAAAACTTACGGAAACATCTCAATAGAATCGAAAAACCTTTTCCCCGTAACTTTTTTCAACTTCATCATGCCCACAAATCGACGGATTTCTCTTCTTTAATGGTAACTTGTTCCTTTTGGTTTTCTTTATACTGTTGGCTGGATTTTTCTTCTTCGCTTGTGTCTTCAACTTTTACGGTTTTACATTTTATCCCGACATCAAAATCAAAGAATTTAGTGGAATCAGAATTAGTGTCTCTTTCGAAAGAAACGACTTCTTTATCGGTTATGTAAACGGCACTTTTTTTCTGTTCTTTCATATTATTAAATTCCTGACCGTTCACACGAGTAAACGGCCCCTCACCATCTTCAGGACTCCTGAATTGACCAGGATATTGTTGCCGAATGTAATCGGCAGTATCGGTAACTTTCATGATCTTATACCATAAAACAAAACCCATCTCCGAAAAGCGCAGAGATGGGTTTTTAATAACCGTTTTGCAACCCCGCTACCCTATCCTTACCATAAAGACTTAGGTCGGAAGCTTTGCGTCCCTGCCTTTCGAAAGGTTTGCCCTTTTAAAATTTATCTAAAAGTCTCTATATTTCATCATCATGACCACCGGGATACCGTTATTTTAACAAGTATCCCAGTTGGTCTATGAGAGCCTTGAGCTTGAACTTCCTTTTTATTCTCTTACCTGCTATCCTTTTATCAGGGATTGAGTTTTTATTTAGGTGTTGAAGTCAGTCAAAGGCTTTAGATTCTATATCGGAACATTGTTGAACTAACTTTAGTAATAAAAAAGATTTTTTCTATTTCCAAAGGCGCGATTCATTCACGTTTGACCACACCGTATATTCATAAATTGAAGCTCCCCGCAGCAAGCTGCAGGGAGCTCCTACTGTTAAGGAAATATGTTGATTTCATTCGCTCGCTGTTCAGTTCAGTTTCTTCGATAGAGTCTGGCGCACCGGGCAAGATTGAGTCTTGTTCAGCAAACGCTCAAAATGAATTGACGGGTTATGTGTTTTTTAATTTGTAGACCCATAAAGCTGAGAAAATACCGATAAACGCACCGAACAGGACATCACTCGGATAATGAGCGGTCACTGCTACACGGCTTATACCGACAAGAACGGCGATAGTGAAAAACAGTATATATCTCCGCGGAAAGAGCATCGATAGGGCGGTCATGATGGAAAATGCGCGAAGAGTATGTCCTGATGGAGTTGAGTTAAGCGCCCATTTTGTGGAGAAAAAATGCAGCCCGTATTGTCCACTTTCAAAAAGCATCACGGGGCGATACCGTCCCATTACAATTTTCAGCCCTTCACCGATCATAATGGCAACAGCGCAACTGATGCACACAAAAAAGAGGCAAGAAGTCCAGTTTTGATTCCTTCCGCCATTTGAAATGACACCGATGATCCCGGCAATAAAGCTCAAGGCGAGTCCGACCTTAACAATCCGGCTGCACGCCAAGTAGGAAATAAAAGTTCCCAGTGTGTCGACCCACGTGTCGGCAAAATGAGTATGCACCCACAGATCAATCGGACGATCGAAAAAAATGAAAAAAAGAAGGTACAGCAGGACGAAACCTATAAAGGTCACCATGGTTTTTTCAGGTAATTTATCCATCATTCGATTGTTACCTGGTTTTTAAGCCTTTCCTTTTCCCGCAGTGGGAGTATTTTTTGCTGAAAAACCAACGGCAGGCAACAGCATACCGATTGCCGCCAGGACGAGTATCAGAACATACTTTCTATTGATTGACATTTCGACACCTCTTATTCTCATTTTATTTTCCGTTGTGATGGTGAGCATGGCCTGTCGTCACAACATTAAGGCTCATCGGTGACCGGAAGCCGAAGGCTCGAAGCGATCCGTGTGTAGAGGCCGGTCAGCCGTTTATAATGCCCGCTCAAGGAACATCGATGACTGCCCCGCAACCGCCCTCGATGAAGTCCTTTGCCCATCTATCACGGAACAGCGCGATCGCGGCATCACCGGTGCAGTGGCTGGGTGCCACCTTGCGTACGGCGAGTTGGCGCAGTGCCGCGACGGTCGTACGGATCTGCTCCGGATGTAAGCCGAGCAAATGAAAACCGCCCATAAGCAGATAAATGTCTTCCCCCAGATACACGCGCGCGGCACGGGCAATATTAAGAATACCCGGGTGCGCGCACCCGGTGATCACTACCAGACCCGAGGCGGTGTCGATGATCAGCGCCTGCTCGATCGTGCCGTCGCCCATCTCACCTGTGGAATACATGTTTGCTAACAGATGCCGCGGTCCACTCACAACCTCCACGCGTGCCCCCCGCTGCTCCACGGAACGGCGAAACGCCGCGGGGAAAGAACGGGGCATATAGACCGTAACATCAGGCCGACGCGCGAGAAAAGCGTCAAGTCCGCCGATGTGATCGCCGTGGATATGGGACAGCACGATCGCGCCGATCGAGTCCGGAGCGATTCCAAGCCGCTCCATGTTGGCCAGCAACGTCGGGCCGTCGCCGCCCGTATCGAACAGCACTACATCGGTGCCGTCCTCGATCACCGCAGCGAAGCCCCAGGCGGTAGTGAGACCGGGCGTGTGCGTTATGTTGTTGTAAACCACCGTGATGCGTAGCGGTGGCCGGGCTTTGTGAATCTCAGCGCTTACTGTCGCCGATGTCCACTGGCTGATGCTGACCAGCCAGATCATCATAAATATTAACCATTTCATGACTCATACAGCTTGTAATAATGCTGGAACGGCTCGGGGAGACAGTTCGCGGCTTATCTTGCTAAAATCGAGCCGATTCGGGTGAAAAAACTATGAGGGAAGTCTTTAAATAAATTGTCAAATATTTTTGTTCCAGTGTCTATATCTAATTATTTAAGGACGTCCCCTATCCCTACACAGCACCCTTGTGCAGTAGTTTGTTATGTGTTTTCTCCATAGTCCCCTAATAAAATTCTTTCTAAATCTTCAATCTTTGCTCCCGACTGACTGCCGGAATCATTCCGCATTATTAGAACCATGGTGGTAAACGCTTTACGCTGTTCGTCTGTATTCATAGTGGCCCCAAGTTTCTCAAATG
>CAZZBF010000014.1:9118-48920 GCA_964652795.1 uncultured Syntrophales bacterium
GCGGGTAAACAGATATTGAAGGCTCGCGCCTACCACAATGCCAATAAAGGATATTACAGCTATCATCAATTCGAACTCCTTCCATCACGAATAATGATATTGACCATATTTTCGGGCATATTTGCCTTGCCTTATTATCTTCAGTTTTGTTAATATTCTTAACAGTTAAGAATGGCCTGTGTCAATACCTAAAACACCTCTAAAAACAATAATCTACTTAAGGTTATACAGGATTTCTTAAGCGGCTGTTGAAAGCCGGGACAGGCCAAAAATGATACTGTGTTAACGGTAAACAGGGGGGAATGTTATGCCATATAAAATCGAGAAAGCTGCCGTTCTGGGTGCGGGGGTCATGGGTACGGCGATTGCCGCTCATCTGGCAAACGCGGGGATCGAGTGCCTTTTGCTCAATAACATACCTTCTCAACTGACCGATGACGACAAAAAAAACGGCTTGACCGAGGCAAGCCCGGAGTGGCGAAACCGCAAGGCGGCAAATAGCCTGGCAAAAGCTTTGAAATCCAAACCTCCCAGTTTCTATTCCGACAAGACTGCTTCATTAATTGACATCGGAAATCTTCAGGACGACCTCAAACGGCTTTCCAATGTAGACTGGGTCATTGAAGCGGTTGTCGAAAATTTGAAAATAAAAAAGGAACTTCTGGCAAAAATCGAAAAAATTGTGAAACCGGATTGCGTCGTTTCGACGAATACATCGGGATTGCCGATTAAAGATATCTCCGCCGACTTCGGCACAGGTCTGAAAGAGCATTTCCTCGGCGTTCACTTCTTTAATCCTCCCCGTCACATGAAACTTGTAGAAGTTATCCCCGGCGAAAAAACGAAAAAAAAGGTAGTGGATTATATCACGACATTCTGCGAGGAGACCCTCGGAAAGAGCGTGGTTATCTGCAAGGATGTAAACAGTTTTATCGCCAACCGCATCGGGATATTCGATTTGTCGAACGCGGCGAAGATCATATTTGATAAGAGCCTCACGATAGAGGAGCTGGATGCCATAATCGGCAAGGAAACGGGCAGGCCGGGCTCGTCAATATTCAGGACTCTCGACCTGATCGGTCTGGATACGATTTCTAATATCATGATCAATCTTTTTGAAGCGGTTCCGGACGATGAGATGAGAGACATCTTTGTGCCGCGGGATCTGATTAACAGGATGGTGGAAAAGAAATGGCTGGGGAATAAGACCGGTCAGGGTTTTTATAAAAGAACGAAGGATGAAGAAGCAAAGAGTGTCAAACTGGTTCTCGATTACAATAAAATGGAGTACATCCCTCTTAAAAACCCAGCCTTTACCTCGATTTCAGAAGTGAAGAAGATGAAAGGGGGTACCGGGGCAAAGCTGAAGGCGCTCTTCAACGGGACCGACATCGCCGCCGGTGTCATCCGTGAGTACCTCTGCGGAAATTTTATTTACGCGGCCAACCGCATCCCTGAAATCTGCGATACCATTGTGGAGATAGATAACGCCATGAGATGGGGCTATAATCACGAACTGGGGCCCTTTGAACTGTGGGATGCCATAGGTCTGAGGGAATCGTTAAAGGTGATGGACAATCTGAAACTGGACGTTCCCGGAAAAATCACAAAAATGCTGGAGGCCGGCTGTGAATCTTTTTATCTCAAAAAAGAGGATGGCAGGTACTACTACGATTTTAAAACGAAAGGCTATGTGAAACTTAAAGTTAACCCAAAGATAATTCTTCTTCCCCCTTTAAAAGAAAGGAAAAAAATCGTCAGGGAAAATCCCTCCGCGAGCCTTGTGGATATCGGAGATGGCGTTGCCTGTCTCGAATTTCATACAAAGATGAACACGATAGACGACAATGTAATACAGATGATTTTTGACAGCTGCGACATTGTCGAAAAGGATTTTCTCGGAATGGTCGTCGCGAACCACGGCGCTAATTTCTCGGTAGGTGTCAACCTATTTATGGTTCTCGATGTAATAGGCAGGGGGGAATGGGAAATTATTGATCGAATGATAAAGGCCTTCCAGGATGCCAACATGAGAATGAAATTTCTCAAAAAGCCGGTAGTAACCGCTCCGGCGGGCATGGCTCTGGGCGGAGGCTGTGAAATTTCGATGCACGGGGCACGATGCCAGCCATGCGGAGAAACTTATATAGGGTTGGTGGAAGTAATGGCCGGTGTTATCCCTGCGGGAGGGGGAACGAAAGAATTGATGGTGCGCTTCACTGAAGAGATACCGGCCGATGCCAGTGAAGCGATATCTTCCTTTCCGGCTGCTTATAATATGGTTTTCGAAAATATAGGCATGGCAAAAGTGTCCACCAGTGCCGCTGACGCGATGGAGTTGGGTTACATCAGAAAAACAGATACCGTCAGTATCAACCGTGACTACCAGATCCGGGATGCCAAAGAGGTTGTTCTCGGATTGTCAAAATCTTATAAGAAACCGGAGCCGGCAACGATTTTTGTTATGGGAGAACAATTCATAAGTGCCTGCAAGGCTGTTCTGGCTAATATGAGGCGTGAAAATCTTATTTCCGACCATGATTTCCATGTCGCGATGAAGCTCGCCGGTATTATCGCGGGCGGTGATTCGAAAGCGGGGACACCTGTTAGCGAACAGAAAATACTCGACCTGGAGAGAGAAGCCTTTATGAGCCTTTGCGGAGAATCCAAGACCCAGGACAGGATAAAACACGTGCTGAAGACCGGAAAGCCGCTGCGCAACTGAAAATGAACAGTATGCAACTCTGCAATAAAATATTGTGAAAAACCGGTCTTTCTACTATAGTGTCATGTCAATCAAGAAATGTCATTTCGACCCCATTCGCTTTGCTCAGGGTAAACTCCGAGAGAAATCTAAGATTTCTCAGTCGTAAAAACTCCTTCGAAATGACAGAGTATCGTTGACATAACACTGACACTAAAGGATTTTAATAATGATAGATTTTTTCAAAATGAGCGGAAGCGGAAATGATTTTATACTGATCGACAACAGGGACAATTCTCTTTCCGTGGGAAATATAAACGATTTCGTAAAAAAGATATGTGAAAGGAAAACTTCGGTGGGGGCGGACGGATTGATCATAATAGAAGCCTCCGACAGGGCAGATTTTCGCTGGCGTTTTTTTAATGCCGATGGAAGCGAGGTCGAAATGTGCGGAAACGGCGGGAGATGTGTAGCTCGTCTCGCCAATATTTTAGGCATTTCCGGAGAAAGCCTCTCTTTCGAAACCGTCGCGGGAATAATCGACGCCGAAGTGAAAGGAAACACGGTCAAGTTAAGATTAACCGAGCCGCATGACTTGAAAACCGACTATAATCTTAACATCAAGGACAGCCCATACGTCGTAAACAGCATAAACACAGGTGTTCCGCATGTTGTGTGTTTCGTTGACGACCTTGATTCTTACGACGTCAGAGGCTACGGCCCCGTGATCCGCTATCATAAAGCGTACCAGCCTGAGGGGACAAACGCCAATTTCGTACGTGTCATAAACGGAAACACTCTCAAAATAAGAACCTATGAAAGAGGCGTTGAAGATGAAACACTGGCTTGCGGTACCGGTGCCGTGGCATCCGCGCTGATAGCTTCATGGAAGGGCTATGTTGAATCTCCCGTTGATGTTAAGGTAAGAAGCGGAGAAACATTAACGATATATTTTGAAAAGACAGATAGTGGGTTTGAAAAGGTTTATCTGGAGGGGGAAACCAGTGTCGTGTATCAGGGTTACCTCTGGGAAGAGGCCTGGAAATAATGAAGAGTGGAAAACGACAAGTTCGCAAAAAGTCTTTTCGGAGCGCATTCGTAGAATCACGCAAGTCATCGAAGCATTTTGGGAAAAAGATGATGGCAGTGACCGGCGTTAAGAAAATCTAACTGTTTGAGTGCGTAAGCACGAGTTTTAGATTTTTAGCCGGGCAATAACAGCATACCCAAAATGGTCCTGAGCGAAGAAAACTGACTTTTTACGAGTGAATCAAGAATGAAACATGATGAGCAACGAGGAGGAGTACATTGCAGATAGCTGAAAGACTGTCCGGAATTCCGCCATATCTTTTTATGGAATTGAGAAAAAAGATAGCAAAGGCAAAAGCCGACGGCGTTGATGTAATAAGCCTCGCTATAGGTGACCCTGTAGAGCCGACGCCTGCCGGCGTCATTGATGAACTTTGCCGAACGGCGAAAGACCCGGAAAATCACCGTTATCCAACAGACGAAGAAAAAGGGATGATCTCTTTCAGGAAGGAGATTGCCGGCTGGTATCAGAAAAGGTACGGCGTTTCATTAAATCCCGACGATGAAATTTTGGGCCTCATCGGCTCCAAGGAAGGCTGCCATCATTTTGTTCTGGCAAGGGTAAATCCCGGGGATATTGTCCTGATGACGGACCCCGGTTATCCCGCTTACAGGTCAAGCATTCTGATGGGTGGAGGAGAACCTTATCTTATGCCCATTTTAGAGAAAAACGGCTATCTGCCGGTTCTTGAAGATATCCCAGCCGATATTGTTAAAAGGGCTACCGGAATGTTTTTAAATTATCCTAACAACCCTACCGGCGCCTGCGCCACAAGAGATTTCTTTAATCGTTTGGTGGAATTCGCAAAAGAAAATGACATCGCCGTATGTCATGACAATCCGTACAGCGAAATAGTATTTGCCGGACAGGAGAGGTTGAGCTTTCTGTCAGCCGCGGGAGCAAAAGACGTGGGGGTCGAATTGTCCTCTCTGTCCAAGCCTTATAATATGACCGGGTGGAGAATCGGAATGGCAATGGGAAATCCCGATCTCATAGCGGCGATAAGCAAAGTTAAGGAGAACACTGATTCCGGCGTTTTCAATCCGATCCAGTATGCCGGTATTTATGCCCTGAAGAATGAAACGGAAAATATTGAGAATATGATTGCTATCTATGCCAGAAGGCGGGAGCTGGTTCTGAAGACTTTAGACCGCATCGGAATTTCCTTTAAACCGCCCATGGGCACATTTTACCTCTGGGTTCCAACGCCAAGGAGACTCAGTTCGCTGGAATTTACCAATCAGTTGTTTGAAAAGACCGCTGTCGTTGTTGCGGCCGGTACCGCGTACGGAAAATACGGAGAAGATTACATCAGGATATCTCTCACGGTAACCGATGAAAGATTGAAAGAAGCAATGGACCGAATCGAAAGAAATTTTTAGCGTAAATAAACTTCCCTACTGATATATACTTGATTTACCTATGAAAACTATGTTTTTTCGCCGGCACCTCGTAGTGTGTAAATCACTTCGGAATACCCTTACACCAAAAGGAACAACACAACTTAAACTTTTAGTATTTATAATGACCTTCCCATCCCCATGGTAATACTTTTTCAACGTTTCAAGAAGCTGGTACGCGGATGTTCCATCAAAATCACCTTTCAAATCCAGGTACAGATTATTATTCCTTCGAGAAATATGTATTCTGAAATTTTTAGCCACAATCAGGAACTTCTCCCAACCATTCTCACGCCCTCGGACTTCTCAACTATGTCCACCAGTGCCCGGGTTATTCCGGTCAAACCTGAGCTTGAAAGCATCTGATAAGGTCTTTGCAATCTTTTACAAACCTTCTTAACACTCAGGCAGGCTTTATGACTGTTAACATCGACCGGACACAACACCACGTCAGAACGCCTGACTTTCTCTGCCAAAACATTTTCACCGCCCCGCATATAGCCATCGTGATAATCAAACATCCCTCCCCTATCTTCAACCAAATCACGATAGAGAGATTTCAATTTTGTTATCCCTCCGACAATCAAAATTCTTTTCGCGCAAAGATCAAAAGAGGGACATTTCTCATCACATCTTTGAAATATTTCGGAGAATTGTTTGATAGAATTATCAAGTTCACTTTTCAAGTTACCGTTGGTCTTCTCCAGATTCGACAAACTTGAAAGCATCTTCTTCTTTTCATTTTTTAGAGACTTGACCAACTCTGTATATTTTTTTAATTCAACTTCATCTTTGTTTAACCGGTTTTTTAAGGCGGCATTTTCAGCCCGAAGCTCGTCAATTGGCCTGCTATGACAAATCGATGATAGCTCTTCTACTAATTTTCTGTTTTCAACAGTTATGTCATTATATTTTACCTCCATTTCAGCAAGGCTCTTCTTAAAAGCACCTATTTTCTTTTTCATTTGTCTTCTTGCCTCTTTCTCCTGTTTCAACACCCTGTTTAACCTTTCATTTTCCTTTTTAATTCTGGCAACTTCCTGCAAAGAATTCCCTACTTCACCCCCGTTAATGTGGGAAAGCATATGCACATCTCCAAAAAGCCTATTCAGTGTCTCCGCAGAATAGTCTCTGCAGCTTAAAGCCACCCAGTAAAGTCCGTCAATTTCTCCAACCTTAAGCTTCTTTTCCCAGATTGATAAGAAATTATCTTCATCACAATCCGACAGTTCCAGTACTTCCTTCCGATATTTCCGATTTAAGAGATCGTTGACACGACGGGAAATGCGATTCTCTTCTTTCGCCTTTGAAAGTATAATAGTATGTATATCGAACGCACGGAGATGCCTGTATAGAACCTTTTCTTTCGCCAATATTTTTTTTTGCTCAAACATGGTCAAACAGGTACCTGCTATTGAACAGTGGTACACGTAATCGATCTCCCAGAGAGGTTTCCTTTTATTTGAGACCTCACAGAACTTTTTTTCATGAGGTCCAACCTCTTTTAAAAGCATTTCCATTTAAATTTATCTCCCCTTTTTTATTTAAACTACCTAATTATCTTAAACTTCCCTTCGAGAAAATTGTTTTACTATTATAATATTATTTTGTATATCTAACTTTAAGCTGAAAAATTTTTACTCATTCATCATATAAATCTCCCCGGAAAATCCCTTTATACTGCCTCGACTGCTTAGACCCTTGTACGCAGGTGAACCATCTGAACGGGGAAAACGTCTTTCAGCAATTCTTAGTTTGCCTTGGTCAACAAGAGTACTTAACGCCTCTTTCAATGAACCCTTATCAACCCTCAGCCTCAGCATTAATTCAAATATATTGAATTTTTCCTTTTCCCTGAATGCTTCCAAAATTTTTTCTGACATATTTCTTCCTCCTTTATTGTCTGATTCATCCCATTCTCCCCTTTAGGGGGTTTATGGGAACAGATTTCAAACCTGCTCCCATAGCCATAATAAGAAGGTAAAAATTTATAAATTAAGAACCGACATGATTTTTCGCCGGTATCAAACAAGAAAGGAGCGAGCAATAGAATATCTGTCTTTTTCCATACTAATAAATTTGAGTTTCACAGTCTCTTTTGCCTATCTCCCCTTGCTGTTTGTCAGGTATCACATGTTAATCCATAAATCAGAACGCCATCGCCACTCTGGCAAAGACCTCATCTACAGTATCATCAACGGCACTACCCGCTGCTTTTTCGTAATTACTTTTGCGATATTCAAGCATGAGAGTAGTTGTAAAATCTTCTTTTTCAAAAAGCGTGTAGTTGATTCCGGCAATATATCTGTTTTCCAGATGTCCGTCCTGATCACCGCTTATGTCATCATCATAAGCCTCATACCTGACCGCTAATTCCAATGGATCTACGACCTGACAGGCAATTGCGGCAAACCAGGCAGATTCTTTGTTTTCTACACCATCAGCGCCTTTCTCACGTTTGCAAGCTTTGATATACTCCGCGTCGAAGGTAAATATATTATACTGGTATCTGATTGTTCCACCAGCTGTGTTATTACGTTCATTATCACCGGGCTCGGAATCAAAATAAGCAGAAAAAGTTAAATCACCGATGTTAAGACCCTCTATGGGCGATATCGTTACATTGGTAATATAAGATTCTACGTCGTCTGTCTGATCCTCATAATAATTTGGATCCGTATCATCCGTCCTTATTGCTCCTCCAAAGCCATACCCGGCCTCTTCCAAGTGAGACATAAGAACCTCACCTTTATATACCGTAGCGGATACATCGAGTCCCAGAAAATCGGGCGTAAACCCCATGGTGGCGCCCGACTTGACAACCTCATAACAATCCTTTGTGATAGTATCACTGATTGTATGGCTTTCAAACACACCGAAGGGTTGACCTCTGTGTCCGCCCACGAAATAAATTGGAAAGCCCTCTTTCTGTATGGTAATCGTGGCCTCATCCCAGAAAACACGATCATTATCATCAAGGTTCTCCCCCTTAAGAAGGAGATTACCGGTTACCCACTCGTGAAATTTTACTTCAGCTCCCAGCTCTACGGTTCCTATATCGAGGTCGGAAGTGGAATCGCTATTCACAACCGTAATATCCTTCGGATCCGCATAGGAATAATCCAGTTCAATAGCTCCACTGAATGTTATGTTCTCACCCAGTTTGCCCAATATTTCCTTCGATTCCTGTTCCTGTTTCTCAACTTTTTCTTCAAGTTGCTCGATACGTTCATACAAATCTTCAACATCTCCGGCAAAGACCGGAAGAGAACCAAGAAACACCAATCCGAAAACAAATATAATCATGACAACCAATAATCTTTTCACTTTATTCTCCTTGTCTTTAATATTGTTTTTCTTTGACATTTTTCAGAAATCTTCTTAAAATAAATAAAAGGCCTAAAAGACATAGAATTTCCCTTTCGGAGGAGTTGTCTTTGAAGGCTTGAGAGGGGTCTGCAAGGGGAGTGGCCGCCAAACCTTTCACCCCTGCTGACCCTTCTTCTTATTTTATATCGAATGCCTGAACCCAGATAACCGCATCCTGGGAGAGTTCCTTGCCATTGTACTTCAAATCACCACCAGCGCCGAGGGCGGCAAAACCCCACCAGCCCGCCTTCGGAATACCGAATACAAAGACACCGTTCTTGTCGGCCTTGATTGTCTGCGTAATCATGGCGTCATGGGGCGCCTTAACTTTTGCCTCTTTCGCAAAAGTCTTACCCTCAACATTATGATTCAGGTATTCAACCTCGATCTCGGCATTCGGAACCGGCTTGCCGTTACAGGTCACAACTCCGCGAAAGACATTGCCGACCCACAGGGCATACGGCTTGTCGAGAGGAACAATCTCCACAGGCAGAGGATCGCCGACCGGAGCGTCCCAGTCTGTGGGTGCGCCTGCCACATTAAAGATGACCTTGGTACAATGCTGGATATAAATATCTTCCGATCCCTCATAATAGGGTGAGGGAACAAAGTAGTAAATATAGTCTCCCATTCCCCTGAGCTTTACATCAGCCTCATATGCCTTTCCCTTATTTGTAAGGCTGGCAAAGGTGATCGGTTTCAAGTTTTTAATAAGATTTTTTTTCTTCCCCTTGTGCAAAACGCCGAAGGCTACCGGGGGATGAATCTTTCCGTTCTTATCTTTCCCGATATCCATGGTGTGCCCCGCTTCAAAGGGATGCGTGAACACCAGCTTGAGATTTATCTTTTTCGATACCGGTATGCTGTCGGGACTGTAAATCATCTGGAAGTGTGCCCCTGCCGGGGTATTCAGCGCAAGCACCAGCATCAGGAATAGTCCTAATATAAATTTTTTCATATTCTTCTCCTTATCATTAAATTTCATTCGGTAATGTCTTTGTCACTGACCTCGACAACATGGCCGGGGCCTGCGTCAAATATAACCTTGTAAGCCACACCGGGTTTTTTAAAGGTAAATGAACTATCTTCATTCATCTTCCCCTTTTGAAGTACCGTACCGCCTTTGCTTTGAAGCGTTATGTCGACTCCGGCGGCCGACGACCCATCCGAAAAACCACCTTCGCATGTGATCGTCCCGTCACCGTTGTCATAACAGGAACATAGCGGTGTATGTGCAAGCGCATAGGTACTCAGGAAAAACATCAGCATTAGTACACCAACTGAACGAACCATAACTTTTTTCACAATTTATCACCTCCTTTCTATAAAAATGTCGTAAGTATTCACAGGTTCATGGTTAAAGGTAAACTTACAATTTTTGAACTCCTGATCCCATTTCAACCATATTCTTCCGATATATCTTTGTTTTTGATAAACCCCATGAATATGGTAACAATCAAAGCAAACACATAAAAAGCAATCATCGCCTGTATCCCGCTGAGGCCGAGCAAATTTCCGCCGGTAAAGACGAGGACAGCAAATATGGAACCTAAAACTATGGGATAGAATATTGCAAAGAGCATCCACTTTGTGCTTCCGGTTTCAAGCCTGACCGATAACATTGCCGGGATGCATGGCGGGTACATCGTCATAAAAAGAATGATCGCCAGGGCATGAAGAGGCGTCCACCCTTTCTCCTTTTCTTTCATCCTGGCACCAAGGGTTTTTTCCGTCTCACCCGGGGGAGTCCGGTAAATGCTTCCCATAGTTGCCACGATGTTTTCTTTGGCGGCAAAAGCGCTGATCAGACCGATATTGATGCGCCAGTTGAATCCCGCGTATTTCGTCACCGGCTCCAACCAAACTCCCAGCCGCCCCATAACACTTCCTATAATAGTCTCCTCATCGATATCCCTCCTAATCTTATTTCTCTCGTTACCCAGCTTCTTATACGCCTTGTTGACCTTTCCGGCAGCATTATCATTTACTTTTTTACCATCTACTGTGTATTTACCTCTTTTTACGATCTTAAAGAATTCACCGTTTCTTTCTCTGAATTTTTCATCAACAGCCCTTTTCGCATCCTTGCCGCCGGCTCCCATTTTCGCCTTTTTATAGTCGTCCCAGTAATTCGCAAAACGAGTTAAATTCTGTCCTTCAAGCAGTTTGGCATATGGATTGGCGCTTCCTATCTTATTAAAAAACACCTCGACCTTATGGTTTGCCTGATTTTGATAATAAGTTTTTCTATCCCCATTTACACCGGGCACGCTCAAGAGTAGATAGATTACAAGCGCAAATACCACAACGATCGTCATAATCTTCTTGATAAAAAGCCATAGTCGCTCCACACAGCGGCGCAACACACCGCCTATCGTCGGTATATGATACGGAGGCATCTCTAAAACAAATGGGGCGGTTTCCGTTTTCCTGAGCAACGTCAGACTGAGGATTTTAGCTACGGAAAGAGCAATGATAATAGTGATTGTAGCCACAAAAAACATCATAGGGCCTTTGTATGCGACAAAGAACATGCCGACAAGGAGTATATACAGTGGCGTCTTGGCCAGACAGTTCATGAGGGGGCAGATCAGTATGGTTGCCAGTCTGGCTTTTTCATCCTTGATGCCTCGACACGCAAGGACACCGGGGATAACACACCCGCCCACAAAGACACCACTCAATATCAGCGGCAGTGCGGACTGACCGTGCAGGCCGAAATATCGAAAAACGCGATCCAAGATAAATGCGACACGTGCCATATAACCCGTATCTTCCATAATGGCTATGAGAGCAAACAAAATAACGAATATGGGGATGTAATTCAACACCGCAAAGATGCCGTCGATAACTCCTATGAACACCGACCGAAGAAGAGGATCAAAGATAAATCCCGGCGACGGGAGTATGGAAGCGATTAAACCCTTTAATGCGGCAAGAACGGGCCATGTATAAGCGGTTGCTTTATAACCCTGGACTATCGCCAGTTCGTAAAAAAGATAGATAACTGCAAGAAGAATAACCGGCCCGAGAAATCTGTTGCAAACGATTCGATCAATCCTGTCCGTTGTGGTCCTGTTTGTTGTTTTTTCTCTTATAATGGTGCATTCCGCGATCTCCTCAGCGGCCTGATAACGTTTCTGTGCGATAATCTTCTCAGGCGCAGACTTTTGCCGCAAAAGGAAATCTTTCCTTGCCAGTTCAACACTTTCCAAGATGCCTTTTCCGCTTTCCATTTTTATTCCTCTTTTCTCGAACATTGAAGCTCCCCGCAGCAAGCTGCGGGGAATGAAGTAATTTAAAGAATAATCTCCGACTGTTAAGGAAATTTACTGATGTTATTCTTCTTTGAAGAATTGTTGATTTTATTCGCTCGCTAACCCCGCTGCAAGCAAGGGGGTTAGCGCTTGCTGTCCAGTTCAATAAGTCTGATTGCTTCGCTATCGCCCTCGATCAGTTTAACCGAAAGCCATCGCACGGGATACTGGGCAGAGATTTTCGGATCATCTAAAAGCATCTTTTCTAAAGAGCTTAGGATCGGCTCCAGTTTCTCTCCATAGTCGACGCGAAAGGGATCCTTTTCACGCGACATGTCAAGACAAACGCCACAGTCCTTGCAAGCTTCTCCATAACCCGTTTGAAAATGATTGTTCTTATAAGTATTCAGAACAGCCTCCTTAAGTTCCTTTTTCCCCCTGCCCTTGCTTCCCACAGTGGGAACTACAGGAGCACCGAGCAGTTCACTTAATTTATTTTTATCGATTTTAAGACCGCGGTTCTCCGCCACATCCATCATATTCAATGCGATCACCAAGGGAACGCCCATTTCTGCAAGTTGGAAAGTTAAATAGAGATTACGTTCAAGGTTTGATGCATCCACTATATCGAGTACAACGGCAGGCTTTTCATGTAGAAGAAAATCCCTCGCGATCCTTTCCTCCGGACTGTATGAAGTAAGGCTGTAAGTTCCCGGCAGATCAACAAGGGTAATGGTGTTCCCTTCGTAACCGTATCTTCCGGTCCTCTTTTCGACGGTGACACCGGGATAGTTTGCCACATGCTGCCGTGCACCGGTCAGCATGTTGAAGATGGTAGACTTACCGGAATTGGGCTGTCCGGCCACAGCCACAATTATTTCTTTCATAATTGCTCGACCTCCACACCCTTCGCCTCATCATGACGCATACTGACATGATATCCCCTGAGCAACAGATCAACAGGATCGACCAGAGGTGCGTTACGGACAATCTTTACCTTTGTTCCCGGAGTAAAACCCATATCCATCAAGCGCTGTCCGGTTGCACCACTCAGCTTCACCTCCACAATACGACACTCACAACCGGGCTTAATATCATTTAAAGTCACAATCAACCTCCTTTGGAAAAGCAGTTGGCCGTCAGCCACCATATAATTATAACTGTTAGACCCATAATACAATCTTTTATATATCTAACTTATTTGCCAAAAAAATTTTTCCTTCATCAGGACACATTATTATCCGAAACAACAATTTTTTGCACCATTCCCGCTCCGACAGCCAGGCGAGATTCGTTAACGGCAATAATAAAAGGACCGGGCGCACCTCGTCTTATAATCTCAATAACTGAACCCGGACCCAGACCCATACTTATAAGACGTTCCTGCATTCCCCTACCACCAACTAACGACACAATTCTCACTCTTTTACCCGGCGCGACTGTCGTTAAGAACTTTGTATTATTTTCCATTTTAAATCCACCGTATTTCCTTATGTAATGGGCGAGCCAAACTTTACCCTGTAAATTACTCTATTTTACTTTCCAACTCTTCTATTCTTGTATTATACTGTCTCGCAAAACTTTTCATCCGTTCCAGACACTTACTATCAATACGACCATGTTGTTGAAAATCATCAAAACGCTGCAACCAGTCAGAACCACCCCTTGGGCAATTCTCAACAAACTCCATAAACTTCACAAAGCTTTCTAACGTAACAGGACTGACAGCGTGTTCCATTTTACATGCATCTTCTTCCGCTGTTTCTCTGTCGATGTTTAATACATCAGTTAAAAAATCACGTAGAATCACATGTTTTCGGTACACTTCTTTTGCGATACGTTTGCCCTTTGTTGTCAGTTCCACATATTCATATTTTTCATGATTTATCAAACCTCTCTGCGCAAGCGTATTCATCATGCTGGTAACCGTTGGCAGCTTGACTTCCATTTCTTTGGCTATATCTTTAACTCGAACAACTTTTTTAGACTTCTCCAGGTTAAAAATAGCTTCCAGATAATCTTCCATTGTGGAACTCAACTTTTTTTTGCCCATAATGCCATTACTCCAAATTCCGGCCTAAAGATCAGTTAGAGTACCGCTAAATTCCCATATAATTAGATAAGCAAATAGATGTTAGAGGTATCTAATATAAATTAGCTACCCTAAAAAATAGTTTGTGTCAAGCTTTTTATGATGGTTGCACCACATTTTATGAGAGCTTTATCAACTTACAAGAACGAATGTTCCTCAGCGGGGAAAACTTCTGCCTTTACTTCATCCAGATATTGTTTGACGGCACCTTTCATAATATTATTTAGATTGGCATATTTCTTGACAAATTTCGGTGTGAACTTTTCAAACATCCCAAGCATATCGTTGACCACCAGCACCTGTCCGTCGCAGTCGACACCTGCGCCTATACCGATTGTCGGTATTTCAAGCGATGTTGTGATCTTCTTTGCCAGACCGGCAGGTACAGACTCCAGAACAATGGTAAACGCTCCGGCCTCTTCAAGTATTTTGCAATCTTCCATAATCTTTTTAGCTGCCGTATCTTCCCTTCCCTGTACCTTGTATCCCCCGAATTTATGAACGGACTGAGGTGTAAGACCCACATGGCCCATAACCGGAATTCCTGACGATGTTATTCTTCTGACGGTTTCGGCCATTTCCCTCCCTCCTTCCAATTTTACACCATGCGCATCCGCCTCCTGCAGGAAACGTCCGGCATTGCGGACAGCTTCTTCAGTGGAGACCTGATAGGACATAAATGGCATATCTCCGATAACCATGGCACGTTTCGCGGCACGGGCTACCGGTCTTATGTGGTGAATCATATCTTCCATAGTTACCGGCAGAGTACTTTCATACCCGAGGATCACCATACCAAGAGAATCCCCGACCAGCATAATATCAACACCGGCCTCATCCAAAAGTGCGGCAGTACAATAATCATACGCGGTCAGCATGGTGATTTTTTCACCCCTTTTTTTCATTTCAAGGGTTACAGGAATTGTTATTTTATTTACTTTTCCTTCTTTACTCATCCTTCGATCCTCCTCCAAGCAGCAGTGATTTGATTTCATTTGCTCTTTCATATATGAGAGTTTTATTCTTAAGGCCGATATCCGAGGCGAAAGCCCCCATGATACTGTACACATCCAAAAATTCAGGAAGCCTGTCACGAAATGCCTCAATATGTATTTTTACCGTTTCGATATCACCCCTCGATATCGGTCCGGTTAACGATTGGACTGTTCCCCGGTTCTCAATATTGTCTATTGTTCCGGTGACAAGCGGCCAGAAAGCCTTTATTGCGCTCTCCCGGTTTAAACCGACACTCTTGTAGACTTCTTCAACCATGTACATCAGAACAACCAAATAGTTCGATGCCATACATGCGGCGGCGTGATAAAGCGGCTTATCCGCATCTGACAGAAAAAAAGGAACTCCACCCAGATCCCTGACAATTTGAACCGCCCAGTCCCTGATTTCTTCTTCAGCCGTAACACCAAAGGTGCTCCCGGGAATATTTTTCACGGCACCTTCCACGCTGACAAAAGACTGAATGGGATGTATGCTTGATACGTGAGCGCCGGCCTTAGAAGCTGATTCCAAAAGATCAAGTCCTCCCGCACCGCTCATATGAACCAACTTTTTGCCGACACCGACCCCCCTTTCTCCAGCTATTTTTTCACAAACAGCGGCAATGGCATCATCAGCGGTAGTTATAAAAATACAGTCTGCCTGAGATGCCGCATCGGTAAAACTGGCATAAATTTTCCCGCCCGTACATTTAACGGCTTTTTCCGCCGACTTAATCGACCTGCTTGCTATTGCGGTAATTCTGTAGCCCGCGGATCGAAGAAGATATCCCACAGCGGTGCCTACCTTTCCCATACCAAGAATGGCAATGCTATCTTTCAGTAACATTTTCCTCACCTTCAAAAAAAGCCCTCCAGACTGGTTCCGGAAGGCTTTAGAAGTCTTTATTGCCATCTCCGCAATGAAGCCCATTCCCTGCTCTGACGTTCAAGGACAGACAACCATCGCTGTGACAAAATTTTCGACTATAACGTATCTGTTAACCCTCTCGTCTCAGTCCAGCAATCCTGGATCCAAGCGACACGGAAAATTATCACACACAATAACAAATAGTCAATATAAAATAAGCTCGATTTGAAAAGAAGAGCTATAGGGTCATCTACTGTAAGTATTTTTGACTTTTGACTTGGAAGGGTAAGCTTTGAAAGTGCTTGCAGTAAACCTTACTATTTATTGAATATTTTACACTTAATGCTCCCGTAAAATTGCGTCGGCAATAGCCTCCAGAGGAAGAACCTTATCCACCGCTCCCAGCTTAATGGCCTCCTGTGGCATACCGAAAATCACGCATGTTGCTTCATCTTGTGCAATGGTCAAGGCACCAGCTTTCTTCATTTCAGACATACCTCTGGCACCATCGTCACCCATGCCCGTCATGATAACAGCGACGGCATTGGAACCTGCGTACCTTGCCGCTGAACGGAACAATACGTCAACCGAAGGACGATGTCTGGAAACGAGCGGCCCATCCTTGATCTTAATGTAGTATCGAGCGCCGCTTCTGTGTAAAATGAGGTGCTGATTCCCAGGGGCTATCAGCGCCCTGCCCCGCAGTATACTGTCTCCCTCAGCCGCCTCTTTAACTTCAATACGGCAATAATTGTTGAGACGCTCTGAAAAAGCCCGTGTAAAATTTTCCGGCATATGCTGAACAATTGCAATGCCCGGACAATCCCGGGGTAACGCCTTTAAAAAGACACTGAGTGCCTCGGTACCGCCGGTAGATGCGCCGACAACTATTATCTTCTCAGTGGTACGGATCATTGCTTTACCGTTCGGGGGGGCAATGACAGCGTCAGCAGTCAGCTTGGGTGCCACCCTGCTTTGCCTGACTAAAATAGGTTTAACACGTGCCCGGGCAGCCGCTTTGACAGAATCACAAATTATTATACGCGATTCTTCCAGAAACTTTTTTACACTCATCTTTGGCTTCTGAACAATATCCAACGCGCCATATTCAAGAGCCTTGAGGGTGGTTTCACACCCTTTTTCCGTAAGGCTGGAACACATGACCACCGGAATCGGATGTTGACTCATGATTTTATGCAAAAAAGTGATGCCATCCATCCGTGGCATCTCAACGTCAAGGGTTATGACATCAGGTGTCTCTTTTTTAATTTTATCTGCAGCAATGTAGGGATCTGCCGCGGCACCTATAACATCAATGGCAGGGTCCGACTCCAGAATTTCCCGAAGAGATTTACGCACGACGGCAGAATCATCGACAATAAGTACTTTGATTTTCTTGCTCAACCCGTAATTACCTCAAGATGTCATGTGGTTATCAAAGCTGGATTCCCTTGAAATCTCTTTGCTTACTATCGCCGGGGAAGGGGTATTTGTTTTCCTATAGACAGTCGGAGTAACTAAATGGAATTGACCATTAATGCCGTGTAACGATTCAGAATGCCCGATAAATAAATACCCATCCTGAGAAAGTAAGTTATAGAATTTACCGAATAATTTAATCTGCGTCTGTTGATCAAAATAAATAACTACATTACGACAAAATATAATATCTATTGGTGTTTTGATGTCGAAGTCCCTGTCCATGAGATTAAGTTTACGGAAGTTAATACAGTCGCGTAGTTCCGGTACAATACGGAAAAAACCGGCCTTTGAATTCTTGCCACGCATCAGGTACTTACGTTTTAACATATGAGGAACCGGTTCAATTACTTCTTTGTCATAAATACCCTGTCTGGCAGTTGCCAGCATCTTTGTGGATATGTCCGTTGCGAGTATGGAAAAATTGTTCTTCACATTTCCCGAAAAAAACTCCGAAAGAACCATGGCCAGAGTGTAGGGTTCTTCCCCGCTTGAACAACCAGCACTCCAGACATACAGCTTCCTCCGTGAACCGACTCGGCCTGACCGGAGAAGTGTTGGCAATACTTCATGCGTCAGTGTGTCAAAATGCGCTGATTCCCTAAAAAATTCCGTTTTGTTTGTTGTGATCACATCGATCATATGAACAAGCTCCTCAGAGTGACCTTCGGGGCTTATTATATAATTATAGTATTGTTCAAATGAAGTCATGCCGAGAGCACGTAAACGCTTGTTAAGCCTTGATGTCAACATGAGCTTCTTACTAGGAGGCAGCTTGATACCGCATCGGGGATAGATAAACTCACTGAAGCGCCTGAACTCACGGTCAGACATTGTGTAAATTTGAAACGACGGAGCTACAGGACCGTCATTTTGTGAACACATCTGAAGTCTCCCGCCCATAACATTTTGAATCAAGCATAAAAACCCGTATAATTGCTGAATATACCTTTGCAGGAGGACATAAAGCTTATTTCCGACTCAAATCGGAGGTCTTTACCTGTTGCATGCCTATATCCTTACCTCCTGGGCGCAGGAATCATCGCCCAGCTTTCCCATGTCCATGTCCTGCGATGGTTTTTTGAATTCCATACCCTTATTATCCGTGTTCGAGGCTGAAATCCCCGGAGTGTTCTGCATCACCGCCAGTTCAGATTCAGAAAATACTCGGTCTATATCAAGAATAATCAGAAACTTTTCATCATTGTATTTACCCATACCCTGTATGAAATCTGTGTTGATTTTTGCTCCAATTTTCGGTGGTGGTGATATATGATTCCGGTCAAGGTCAATTACCTCCTGCACCGAATCAGCAAGGGCACCGATCTGTATAAAATCATCTTCAGCCTCAACTTCCACAATCACAATGCAAGTATCCACCGTTCTCTCTATTGCGGACATCCCGAGTTTCAAACGTAAATCGATTACCGGCACAACGTTCCCACGGAGGTTTATCACTCCACGTAGAAAATCAGGCATTCGTGGCACCTTGGTAATGGTCGTGAAATCCAAAACTTCTCGCACCTTTGCAATCTGGAGTGCAAATTGTTCATCGCACAGAACAAAAGTGAGATACTGGGTTGCCTGGTTCAATTCTTTTGAACTCATAATACGTCCCCCTTCCCCCTGTTTTAGTATCGCTCGAATTCTCTTTCATCAGTCATGTCCAGAATAACACTCGGTGCCACATTATCAACCGATTCACCATCATCTCTTGCGGGATTTTTTGACGCTTGCGCTCCTTGTTTATTATGTAGTGCTGTTTCGAGCTTCGCTTTATTCCCTGAATCTGAAACATGCTGAAGTTGAGAGTCACTTATTAGCTGTGCTTGCGATTGTGCGGAATTTCCATTTACCCTGAAAAACGCCGCAGTCTCACGGAGTAAAGCCGCCTGACCCGAAAGTTCTTCGGTTGTCGAAGCCATCTCTTCAGTGGCGGCGGCACTTTGCTGTATCACCTGGTCGAGTCGTATAACAGCTTCCGTAACTTGCTGAATACCGTTGGACTGCTCAGCGCTGGTAGCACTAATTTCCTGTATCAATTCAGCTGTTTTCTGAATGCCCGGCACAATCTCTGCTATAAGCTCGCCCGCCTTTTCTGTAATCTGCACACTGGTAGAGGACAGATCACCAATCTCTTTCGCGGCCGTTTGGCTGCGTTCAGCCAGCTTGCGTACTTCGGCAGCTACAACGGCAAAACCTTTGCCATGCTCCCCGGCACGAGCAGCCTCAATAGCGGCGTTAAGCGCCAGCATATTGGTCTGTCGGGCAATCTCCTCAATAATGCCGATTTTTTCCGCAATACTGTTCATAGCTTTAACAGTCTCAGCTACCCGTTTTCCACCTTCCTCCGCGTCGGCGGCTGCCTTATCCGCAATCGCGGCAGTTTCTTTGGCGTTATCGGCATTCTCAGCCACTGAACTGTTCATCTGTTCCATGGAACTTGAAACCTGCTCGACACTTGCCGACTGCTCGGTGGAACCCTGTGACATCTGTTCAGAAGCGGAACTCAACTCCTCGCTACCCGCAGCAACCTGTTCAGCGGCAGCTTGCACATCGATCGAAAAACGCGTAATATTATCGATCATCGTGTTCAGATTATTCTTAATCTCGTTGAAATCCCCCTTGTACTCAGCAGTAATTTTTTCAGGTATATCACCCTTGCTGATAAGGTCAACATATGTGGCGGCAATTGTCAGTGGTTTGATTACCGTATCCAGCGTGTCGTTTAATCCCTGAACGATCTTTTTGAAGTCACCATCATGGTTCGAGCTATCCGCGCGCATATCAAGTCTCCCTTCAACTGCGCTCTCTGTCAGCATGTTTACATCGTTTATCACGGCATTGATCGGTTTGATTATACTGGTTCGACTAATGAAAAAAGTCACAGTCAAAACTGCTGCCAACAAAATCAAGGATACCAGAGCGATTATTCCCGAGACCCGTCTAACATCCGCTTTCGTCGAATCTATTTGCCTTCTCATTTCAACCGATGCCACATTTGCCGCTTTTTTTATTTCCGCTTTCCTGGCAGCAACCATCGCATCTATGTCATCCACGTAAAGACCCGTGCCTATGACCCAGTTCCATGGCGCGAATAATTGCACAAATGAAAGCTTTGGCACAGGTTTTTCCGCACCATACTTAGGCCAATAGTAATCAACAAATCCTTCCTTTTTTTCTTGACAGACTTTGACAAATTCAACAAAAATTCTTTTACCGTTCGGGTCTTTGCTGTCAGAAATGTCCGTACCGTTCAGTTCGGACTTATAAGGGTGCATGATCATCCTGGGATGCAAATCGTTTATCCAGAAATAATCCTTGCCATCGGGACCGTAGCGAAGCTTTTTGATAAGATTAATCGCCTTTGTCTGCTTTTCTCGCAGACTGAGATTTCGTTCCTTTTCAACACTCTCCAGAATAGAATAAGCTGTATTGACTGCATTTAAAAGAGGTTCTCGATACACGGCTTTCAGCTTCTCAGGGTTATGAGCGTCACTATATGCTTTCTGAAGAATAGCCATGGCTGTCTGTACCTCAGATTTGAGATATTCTTTCTTCTGTGAAATAAGCTGTTGGCGATATTTCTCGACGCCTTTTTCCATTTCACTTATATTATCCGCGCTCATCTTTTCGATTTGCACAACAGCTTTTTGCCCATTATCATTTAACTGCCAGATAGATAAAAGTCCCACAGTAACTGAAACAATGAGCAAGGACACGGCTACCAATAATATAATCTTTGTACTAATTTTCATATTTAATTTCATTTTAAAATCCACCTTCCTTATTATCGAAATTCGATAGTAGTGTTTCAGTTATTTATGAAACATCGTTCCCGGAAGTATTGTCGTCATAATCTATGAATTATCTAAGATATCATTATCCGTCTTATTCGTAATCGTTTTTACCTGCTTTGCTGTTTCATAATTACGGTTCCTGTTTACAAACATGTGCCGTCTACAATTTCCCCAATCACCACCCTTCTTTTTATATAAAGATTTAATTCTGGACTCTAAACTCGGCTGCTTCTTCTCGTTCAGCGCATCGGATCAACTTCGGAACGTCGATTATCAGGGCAATACTGCCGTCTCCCATAATAGTTGCCCCGGAGACACCTTCAACGTCCCGATACACCCTGCCCAGGGACTTAATAACGGTTTGATGGTCACCGATTATCTCGTCTACCACTATGCCGACTCGCATGCCGTTTGTCCGCACAATGGCAATCTGCTCAACAAGCGGTCTCTTGCCGGGCTTTAAAAATATCTCTCGCAGACACACGTAAGGAACCAGTTCACCTCTAACCGATATCAGGTGTCGGCTATGAGCATCTTCGATGTCTATCCTTGAAAGCTCCACGCATTCTTCCACCATGGAAAGCGGCAAAACATATTGGTTCTCTTTCACTTTCACCAGTAATCCGTCTATAACGGCTAAAGTCAACGGCAAAGTAAGATCAATGGTCGTACCCTTTCCTTTTTCACTGGATATCTCGATCGACCCGCGCAGGACGTCTATTATTCGCTTAACCACATCCATGCCCACACCACGGCCGGAGACATTGGTAATACGATCGGCTACCGAGAAACCCGGCATAAAGATTAATTTAAATATCTCGGATTCATCGAGCACGGCTTCCGACTCGATCAATCCTTTTTGAATCGCCTTGGATCTGATAACTTCGGGATCAAGCCCCTTTCCATCGTCTTGAATTGTGATAACAACATTGGCACCTATGTGAGCTGCAACCATACGGATTTTTCCTTTACGGGGCTTGCCTGAGGCAATCCGTTCATCCGGTGATTCAATGCCATGGTCAATACTGTTTCTTATAAGATGCACAAGAGGATCGTCCAAACGCTCTATTACGGTCTTGTCCAGTTCTGTTTCTCCACCCTCGGTAACCAGGTCTATCTCTTTACCCAAATCAGCAGATAAATCTCGCACAAGACGCTTGAATTTACTGAACGTGGTCCCAATGGGTAACATGCGAATGGTAAGGACGCAGTCGCGAAGTTCTTCCGTTAACCTTTCAATCTCTTCAACAGGGCTTATAAGATCAGTTAGATTAACGGCAGCGGCAACCTGGGTAAGCTGAGCCTGCGTAATGACCAGCTCCCCTATAAGATTGATGAGTTTGTCAAGTCTTTGGGCCGGCACACGGACACTGGCTACCTTTGCGGCATTTGTTTTCCTGTCCAGAACCGCCTGCTCCTTCAACGCCGATTTTATTTTCTCTTTAGATACAGCACCAGACTTGACGAGCAATTCGCCTATTCTCTGCTGATAGCTCAGGGCTTCATTAACCTGTGACCGGGTTATATCACCCCGATCAACCAGGATATCGCCCAAGCGTTGTTTAGTTCCACCTATATTTTCCGAATGATTAGAAATTTCGCGAATTGAAATCTCACTTCCGTCCTCAACGAAAATAAAAATGTCCTTGATGGCGTCAACACCATGGTCTGTTGTCAGGATCATGTCCCAAAAAAGATAACACTGTTCAGCGTTCAGTTTGTCAAGCACCGGAATATCTTCGGTATGTGCCATAATAGTACATTCACCAAGCTGGCGTATTTCGTCTAAAAGCAATGATGGATCCATACCAGAACGCAAAATGGCCGGATCGGGGCGAAACCTGATGCGATAGGTAACATTTTCCCCTCTTGTCCCGACTACGGGAGAAGGTTCTTCAGTATCTGCGTCGACAGTGTCACCGACGCTTTCTTTATCTGATAAAAACGTCTTGAGACCGGCAACAATTTGGTTAATATGTTCGGTTTCTGCCACCGGGCCGCCCGCTGAAGCATTCAAAAGCAGTTTTATTTGATCGCATGATTTTAAGGTTAGATCCGTTAGTTGTTTGGTAATGGGTATCCGGCCTTCTCGAACAAGGTCAAACACGGTTTCCACATGATGGGTAAAGTCAGCGATACTATCGAAGCCAAACATTGAACTGGAACCCTTTATTGTGTGAATTGCTCGAAACGCCCGGTTCACAAGATCAAGGTCGTCCGGTGATTCTTCCATCTCCAGCAATGCGCCCTCCAGCTCAGCAATCAGCTCGTCCGCCTCCTGTAAAAACGTCTGAACGTGTCTGTCCATCTTAACTCCCGGTAACCACTTATCTGAGGACCTTTTTAATAACCGTTAAAAGCTGTTCCGGTTTGAAAGGTTTTACAATCCAACCGGTTGCACCCGCTGCTTTGCCTTCCTGTTTTTTCCCATCCTGGGATTCAGTGGTAAGCATGATGATCGGAATAAACTTGAATTCCGGCCTTGCTCGTACCTGTGTAATCAATTCGATACCGTTGATATTCGGCATGTTAAGGTCGGTTATCAGCATGTCAACGGTACTGCCCACGATCTTTTTCAGAGCGTCCCGACCATCAACGGCCTCGATAACTTCATAGCCCGCCTGCTTGAGCGTAAAATTCACCATCTGCCTTATACTGACAGAATCATCGACTGTCATGATCACCTTTGACATTTCATGCCTCCTCATCGGCGGTAAAAAAAGCTTCCGTATCAAACCCAAGATGATTTATGGCATTACTTATAACGTCAGATACCCCTGACACGGAAAATGTCCTGACCCTGTCTCCGGTCGTCCTGTAAGCCGAACACAAGAGTTGAATACCGGCAGTATCACAGTCAGTCACCCTATCAAGCTTGAGAATCAATCCCTTAGATTTTTTAAGACAGTCCACAAGTTCATCTCGAATGGACGCCACTTCATATACCGTCACAGCGCCTTCGATCTCCAAAATGACTTCTTTTTCATTTTCTTCTTTTTTAAAAGCCACTGCCTCTCCCCGCTATTATGTTTTGTTCGCAAATTTTATAGTTGACTCATTTAACTCAAAAGAGTTCAACATTGTCTCCCAGAGCATCCTCGCCATCGGCCTTTTCAGGCTCTACTGAATAATCTTCTCCATGATTCTTTCCCCCAATTCCGGAAAATTCATATATGGTTTCCGATTCATTTTGACGGATGTTGCTGAGAGGCAAACCAACAACCTCCTCATGGATCATTCGTTCCTTTTCCATTGTGTATCGTGTTTTTATCTGGTCAATTTCGCTGGCTGCCTTTTTATCCCAACTATTATCCCGTGAAGTCCATGAACTAATCTCTTCTACTACTTTTTCCAGTTGAGTCAGGTTTTCCGTCAATTGACAGGCCAACTCCGTAAGAAAGACCAGCCCCGAACTGGTCTTTGAGATATTCATCTGTAACGACTCGGCCTGTTGTAACGCATCCGAGGTCTCCTTTATGAACCGTTCGTATGTGCTGGAAATTTCATGAATGCCGTCTTCGACGGATATCCCGCGATCGCTATTCTCAACAGGTATTTCTTCTGTCTCCCCCAATTTTCGTGCCGATACAGTGATTGAATCAAGAAGCCCCGAAACTTTACCAACAAACTTGTTTGATTGAATTGACAGTCTGTTCACTTCCTGGGCGAGAACATCAAGCGTTTCACCCTCTTTGCCTAAATGTGCCGTCTTTATAATCGCATTGAGCGACTTTATGTGCATTTCATGATTAATTTGACGAACACCTTCAAGGTGGCACGAAACCTGTGCTGACGTATCGGATACCTGCCGGGCCGCGTTCTTTAAATTATCCTCAAGACAACGACCACGACTGAGGAGCTGGTAAAGATCCAGAAGGGCCGAATTAAGTTTCGAAAACGAATCCTCTCCCTGACCTTCGTCGTCACTGTTGTGTGAAAGACCTGCCGCACTGTTTACAAGCTGGTTAACCCTATCGTCAATTTTCCCGAAGGCATTAACAGATTGTTCGTAAGCGGCATTGATTTCAGTTATTATATGCTTCAACTGCTCTGACTGGATACGTAAAATTGAATGAGCGTCGTTCAATCTCCCTGTTCTGGTTTTCCCCGACGTATTACCGGAGAAGATCTTTCCAATGTCGTACAGGCTTTCCACCATGTGCTCGACCTTC
Source organism: uncultured Syntrophales bacterium (assembly GCA_964652795.1). Classification (GTDB taxonomy): domain Bacteria; phylum Desulfobacterota; class Syntrophia; order Syntrophales; family JADFWA01; genus JAUSPI01. The sequence continues at coordinate 34,345 of CAZZBF010000014.1, forward strand.
TGACGTGTAATGTCGTGAAACTGAATCGCCACAACAATCTCGCCAACCTGACGTGAGATATTCTGAGAGTGACTACCAACTTTTTCCAGGGCTTCCAGCGATAGCTTCATGATCTGTTCCGTCTTAATGACGGCTTCACGCACGTTCTCTTCCGCCGCATCAATAAGTTCACTTAATTGACTCAAACCCACTGATATTTCTTTGTAGGCTAAGCTCTGACTGATACTCGCCATTCTGGAATCGTCAACAATACTCTGATAAATCAGGTCCATTTTCTTCACGAGTTCTTTAATCTCCTGAACAAAATCGGTGAACATCAAACTCGCTTCTGTCGAGCGGGAACTCTCGACCCCGATATACGTCGCCACAGCCCTGAGAACCCCGGCAATCTTAGCAATTTCAGCACACATATTATTGAGACCGGTGAGGTGTCCGGCAATAACGTTGGTATTGCCAAGCCTGTCAGATACCGTAGCACGACAACTCTGAAGCTCCGTAAGAGAATAAGTGGTAAGCGTACCGACGTTATCGAGAACGCTTTTCTCAGAATCTCCTGTAACCAGCCTGGTGGATTTGAGAGTACGTTCAGTCAGCTCGTTAGCATCAGAACAGATAGCCTGAAGTTCCCCGCCAAGCAGCACAAAACTGGGCGCAACATTTTTATATATTAACTCCAATGATTCCGATATAGTAGACAGGCGGGATGATATCTCGAGATCAAAACACCCTGATCTACGGCCATAAATCTTCCTTAACATCCTTGAACCACACAAGTTATTTAACGGCTGATTGCTCATATCACCACTCTATCGCAACAATTATCAGGGCAAGTTATTACTTTTCTTTCAACAATCTTAAGGTCTTGTTTTATTTTCATGTTATTAACCGGTTCCCGATCTTGCTGCAGGCAAATATGTCATATTATAGTTCTTATTATGTCTTTCTCGGCATAATAACCGCAAATCTTTAGAGTCGTTAATTATTTAACAAATTCACAACCATTTTGATCATAAGCCCTAAGTCAATTAAGCAGGTTTCAACAATGATCCCCTAGTTTTTATTCCTGGTAATGGATAAATATTGCCCGTAACTAGTTAGAGTCGAGGGTGAATATGATGAGTAATTTCTATAGCCGGCTTTTTTATAGATTCTATCTTCGAGGCCTTAAGAAGTTGCTATCCTGATATTTGATTTTTTATCTATTCGAGTTTAAATTCTTATTTTCTATCAAGTTGTTCAAAATGCGTGCCAAAAGGGAAGAAACTTTTAGGGTTTTGTTTTCTTTCTTTATTGTTATTAAGGAAATGAAAGAGATATGGTGAGTTCATATTTTATCTTTATAAAATGACTAATTCTCTTAGTTTATTCAATCTATTAACAAAAGACGCCAAACATTTTTAGCTGTGCAGAATTCTTAGTTCAAAGTCCTTAGAAGTATCCGAAAAATGTTTAAGCATGGAGCGATTACAGTTTCGAAACTCTTTTCAGGATCTGATGAAACCTCAAATCCGATCCCGAAATATATTCAAGATATTGTCACATTGTGACATTGTGACATTGTGACATGTGACAATGTGACAATGTGACAATTAACATACAGCTTTATTGTTCAGCTTTTCCTCGCGAATCATCATGATATTTCTTGTAATCAGCACACATTTTTTGTACACTTTCCAAACAAATAAAGTGGGACGTGTTCATTATAACTTGCCTATACTTTATTATAGCCGCCTTCTCATTCAATCGATACGAAAAGATAAATGGCTAAGACTAACCTGATGATATTTGATTCTGATCTAACCCTTGTCAATTTAGATAAAGACATTACAGGCTCGTTCAATTATGTCCTTAAAGTACTTGGTATCCACACCTTGAAAATAAAACAATAATGCAATTTATGAGAATTGTTTTGCTGATTAAAAAGAACTAATATGAGATCGCTCGGGATATGCATAGGAGCTACAACACTGTCATTAGTCGGCTTGATTGCCGACAAAGACGGCAATATCTCCACAACAAACATCTTCATAAAACCTCATAATGGTGATCCTCAGGAAAGCCTTTTAAAAACCCTGGCAGAGTTAAACATAAACAACTATTCCAAAATTGCTGTAACTGGCAGAAAATTCAGGAATTTTGTCAATCTTTCCTCTATTTCGGAACCGGAAGCCGTGGAGGTCGCACTTCTCCATCTAAACGGCGACGGAAAACGCTTCAATGCTGTCGTCAGCACCGGCGGTGAAACCTTTATGGTATATGCCCTGGGAAAAGATGGAAGAATAAGATCCGTGCAAACAGGTAATAAATGTGCCTCCGGCACCGGAGAATTTTTCCTGCAGCAGATAGGACGGATGGGAATACCTCTTGAGGAAGCGATCAGCATCGCTCAAGCGGAAGAACCTTATACGGTTTCGGGACGTTGCAGCGTCTTTTGTAAAAGCGATTGTACACACGCGACCAATAAAGGAGTACCAAAAAAACGGATTACCGCAGGGCTGTGTCAGATGATGGCCGAAAAAGTCTTGGAAATAATTAAGCAAATTCCCAGAAAAGACATCATGATCATCGGGGGAACCTCTCAAAACTCTGTAATGATTGATTATCTTGAAAAAGAAATAAAGAACCTGGTAGTTCCAAAAGAAGCCCCATATTTTGAAGCGCTGGGATGCGCCCTTTGGGCATTAAATAATGAGACCGTCCCCTTTCCTGAAACAGAACATCTTTTCAATTGCGAACAGGATTCATTTTTTTACCTGCCTCCGCTGAAAGACTTTGAAAATTTGGTCGATTTTAAAACCATGGAAAAAGGGGAAGCAAGAAAAGGTGATCGTTGCATACTCGGGCTCGATGTCGGATCAACAACAACAAAAGCAATAATCCTGAGAGTTTCGGACAACAAGATTTTATCGTCAGTTTACCTAAGAACGAATGGCGATCCGGTTCGGGCATCGATGGAATGCTATGAAGATTTATATAACCAGCTTGGCACTCTTGAAGACAAAATAAAAATTGCGGGACTGGGAGTAACAGGATCCGGCAGGCAAATAGCCGGCCTTCACGCTATGACGGACTGCATAATCAACGAAATTATTGCTCACGCAACCGGTGCGCTCTTCTTTGACCCGGAGGTGGATACAATATTTGAAATCGGCGGGCAGGACGCGAAATATACTTATATAACAAATGGTGTCGCATCCGATTACGCGATGAATGAAGCCTGCAGTGCGGGAACAGGGTCTTTCTTGGAAGAAGCGGCAAAAGAAACGTTCGGGGTTGAGATGGAGGAAATTGGCGGTATCGCCCTGCGAGGACAAAAACCTCCCAATTTCAATGATCAGTGTGCGGCTTTTATAAGCAGTGACATTAAAAACGCGCTTCATGAAGGGCTCAAAAAAGAAGATATCATCGCGGGGCTTGTGTACTCTATCTGCATGAATTACGACAATCGGGTCAAAGGGAACAGACCCGTCGGAAATAAGGTATTTATGCAGGGAGGGGTCTGCTATAACCGGGCGGTGCCGATAGCGATGGCCTCCTTAACAAAAAAACATATAGTCGTCCCGCCCGACCCGGGATTGACCGGTGCTTTCGGGGTCGCTCTCGAGGTAAAACGCAGACTTGAAATTGGTCTTACAAAAGAAAAATCCTTTTCACTTGAACGGCTGAAAGACAGGACACTGAAATATGGTAAACCCTTTATCTGTAAGGGAGGTAAAGAAAAGTGCGACCGTAAGTGTGAAATAGCAAGAATAGAAATAGAAGGAGAAACTCATCCTTTCGGGGGTGCCTGCAACAGATGGTACAATTTACGGTTCAATATCAAGGTAAACCCCGAAGAACTCGATATGGTCGCATTTTATGAAAAACTCGTTTTCCGCAAACATATAAACGCACCGGAAACGTTCAAAAACAACAGAGACGCAAAAACCATAGGAATTAATAAATCTTTCTGGACGAATACATATTATCCGCTTTTTTATGATTTTTTCTCCCGAATCGGCTTTAAGGTTCAGCTTTCTGACGTCCTGGAACAGAACGGTATGAATCGCAAGGGAGCCGCGTTTTGTTATCCTGCCGAAATCTCTCACGGTTATTTGGAAAGCATATTGAAGAAGACGCCTGATCACCTTTTCATTCCCCAGTTTAAGGGAAATTACGTGGAAAACAGTCCGAAACGCTGTTCAACCTGTCCTATCTCGCAGGGTGAACCGTATTATCTCGCGTCCGCTTTCAAGGATCATGAAATATACAGTAAACTTAAGAAAAATGACAGGATACTATCACCTGTAATCGATTTCTCTCAGGGATACGATAATGCAGAAGACACATTTGTTTCAATGGCAAAGAACTTGGGTGTCGGAAAAAATAAGGCACGCCTCGCGTACAGAAAAGCGCTGAGCGTCCAGCAGACCGTTTTTGACGAAATGAAGGAAAAAGGCGGGGAGGTATTGGCCGAACTCGAAGCCAATCCGGACGTGATTGCCATTGTTATTTTAGGAAGGCCGTATAACGCATTTGTATCTGAAGCTCATATGGGTATTCCTAATAAATTCGCGTCGCGCGGGGTTAAGGTTATCCCCTTTGAATTTCTTCCACTCAAAGATGAACCGGCTGACAGCCGGATGTTCTGGTCTGCGGGGCAGTCGATCCTTAAAGGCGCAAGCTACATTAAAAAACATCCCCAGCTCTTCGGATGCTATATAACCAACTTCTCCTGTGGTCCTGACTCGTTTCTCATCGGATATTTCCGGAATTTGATGGGGGAAAAGCCTTCCCTGACGCTGGAACTGGACAGCCATGTCGCGGATGCCGGACTCGAGACCAGGATCGAAGCGTTTATGGATATCATTAAAAGTTACCGCGAATTGGATAAAAGAGTAAGGGCTGCCGATGTTTCAGATAATTTTGTGCCCGCAAGAGTAAGTTCGAACCATAAACGGCAAGTATTCGTAGACTCGTCCGGAAAGGAATATTCAATATTTGACCCGCATGTTCATCTTATATTCCCATCTATGGGCAAATTCCTTACCGAAGCCGCTGCCGCTACATTCAGAGGGATGGGGATACGTGCATCGGCCCTTCCGCCGGCCGATGAAGAAGCACTTGGGCTTGGCAAGGGAAATGCGACCTGCAAAGAGTGTTTGCCGTTGCTTCTGACAACCGGAAGTCTTTTGAAGTACCTGAAACATCGGAAGAACGATAAAGAACTGGTTATCTATTTTATGACGACCGCCTCAGGTCCATGCAGGTTTGGACAGTACAGCGTCTTTATCAATAACCTGATTGCCAAGCTGAAAATAGAAAATGTCGCGCTGTTTTCCCTTACAGCTGAAAACAGCTATACAGATATCGACGAAGAACATCTTACATTGAAACTCTGGTCATGCATTGTCATTTCAGATATAATGCAGGATATTTACTCCGCGGTGCTGACCAATGCCGTCAATCTGAATTCGGCAATGAATATTTACGAGAAAGAACGCAGGAGAATAACAAAGACGCTGGAAAGCTATTCAGATTTAAAAGAACTGACTCAGACACTTGAGACAGTAGCAATCAACCTGAAAAAAATATCATTGAAAAGGTTTATTGAAGATACGCCGGTTGTTTTACTTACAGGGGAAATTTTCGTCCGCAATGACGATATTTCAAGACAGTTTATCGTTGAAAGACTCGCCCGAAAGGGGTTCTCTACAAAAGTTTCCACGGTATCGGAGTGGGTTTACTATACAGACTGGTGCTTTAAAAACAACCTGTCGCGCGCACATTTCGGCCTTAAGGAAAGACTATCCTTTCTTGTCAGATCTAGGATCATGAATAAACATGAAAGACTCATAAAAAAAATACTGGCGAAATCCGGCCTGTTTCAATACAAACTCGAAGACATAGACCACCTCATTTCCCGTACACGTCATCTGATCAACCCAGAACTGACAGGCGAGGCGATTCTAACAACCGGAGCGTCAATAAATGAGGTGCTGGATCATTACTGCGGAGTCATCGCCATAGGACCATTCGGATGTATGCCCAACCGTATATCAGAAGCTATCCTGTCGAGAGAGATGAACAAAGACGGTAAGACAGCGGCCGGAATCAGTAGCAAAATAACAAGAGACCTGCTAAACAAAATTGAGGATCTGCCTTTCCTGGCGATTGAAAGTGACGGGAATCCGTTTCCACAGATCATCACGGCAAAACTTGAAACATTTTTACTGCAGGCAGGAAGGATACATGAAGAGATGCGAAAAAGTTTCCACGCTTCGTAGAATTATAATGCCAGACTGTTTCGCCCATATAGACTCCAGAAGTCAGGATTCAGAATCCTGAAGAAAAACGGAATAATTGTTCTGATTCCTGTTTCCTTAATCCTGAAATCCACTTTTATATAGATTATTATGCTAAAAAAAGTAAAAGACACAATAATAAAAAATAATATGCTCGACAAGGGTGACAGGATTGTCGTAGCTGTTTCCGGAGGCGCTGATTCCGTTGCCCTTTTGAAGGCGCTGAGGATTATATCAAATGAATATAATCTCTTCCTAATTGCAGCTCATTTTAATCACAAACTCAGAGGAAACGAGTCGGACAGTGACGAATCTTTCGTCAAGAATCTCACCGAATCGATGGGTGTCGTATTTGAATCAGGTTATGTAGATATCCCTTTATTAATTAAAAAGAAGGGAGGATCAATCGAAAACGTCTGTAGAAATGAAAGACATAAGTTTCTCGAAAATATACGAAAAAAGCATAAGGCAGACAAGATCGCCCTTGGACACAACCTGGATGATCAGGCCGAAACTGTCGTTATGAAATTCCTGAGAGGAAGCGGCATGAAGGGATTGAGGGGGATTCTTCCCGTGCGGGATGCAATTTACATCAGACCGCTTCTATCCGTCACAAGAAAAGAGATTTTAAATTTTTTAGAAAAAGAGGAAACGATATATGTTACCGACAGCTCTAACATCGAAGACAACTATCTCAGGAACAGAATAAGGAGCAGATTGATACCCGAACTGAAGGAAAGTTATAACCCCAGATTGGTAGAAAATCTGGGACGTATGGCGGATATAATCCGAATAGAAGATAATTATATCAAAATGGCGGTTGAAGAGGCGCTGGAAAGCTGGAATATCAGCCGAAATAAGGGAGATGTCCAAATAAAATTGCCGGAACTTGCAAAGCTGCACAAAGCCATTCAATGGAGAATCATCAAAACCCTCCTTCAAAATTATTCTCACTTGAAAAAAGAAATCGGCTACATCCATGTAAAATCCGTAATGGATTTAATCGAAGGAGATAACACCGGCGGAACATTGAATCTCCCATCTCATCTGGAAGTGAGGCGTGAATACGACCTTATTACACTGTCAAAAAAGAAGCCTGACACAGACAGTACATTTTGTTACGGCGTGGAAATTCCGGGTTCTGTTTATATTGAAGAACTCGGAATAACGACACAATTTCATCTTATTGATAACATTTCACCGATTAAGTTTAACGCGGACAGCACAATTTTTATGGACTATGAACAGATTTCTTTTCCGCTCACTATAAGAAATGTAAAATCAGGCGACAGGTTTCAGCCTTTCGGTATGAGCGGAACAAAAAAACTGAAATCATTCTTTATTGACGAGAAAATTCCTAAAAACCGGAGAAGAAAAATCCCTGTTCTCGTAGATCAAAAATCCGTTTTGTGGATTATGGGAATAAGACTGTGCGAAAAGGTAAAAATTACAGATAAAACAAGAAAAGTTATAAAGGTAGAAATTGTTTGAAATTATAAAAATGTTGTTATAGTAAAAGCAAGTGCCTAAAGCAGGCACTTTAAGTTCATTAGTTCACTTTTTTGTTCATAAGGAGAGTACATATTGAATCCACTACAGAAAAATATAGCGCTCTGGCTCGTCATAAGTCTTGTATTCGTATTTTTGTTTCACATTTTCAATCAGCCGAAACAGACAAAGGAGAGTGTTGTATACAGCGATTTTACTGATCGTCTCGAAAAGGGGCAGATTGTCGAAGTTACCATTCAGGGAGGAAAAGTTTCAGGAAAACTGCTTGACGGAAGAAGTTTCATCACTTATGCCCCTGATGATACAGAGTTAGTTTCCCTTTTAAAGAAAAAGAAGGTAAGGATCTCAGCCAAACCCGTTGAAGATTCCCCCTGGTACATGACTATTCTCATTTCCTGGTTTCCTATGCTTCTGCTCATAGGTATATGGATTTTCTTCATGAGACAGATGCAAGCTGGAGGAGGGAAAGCCATGTCTTTTGGAAAAAGCAGGGCACGGCTGATGACGGATAAGTCGAAAAAGGTAACCTTTGAAAATGTGGCGGGAATCGACGAGGCAAAAGAAGAGCTGGAAGAAATTATAGATTTCCTGAAAGATCCCAAGAAATTTTCAAGACTCGGGGGCAGAATACCCAAGGGTGTGCTTCTCGTAGGGCCTCCCGGTACCGGGAAAACCCTGCTTGCCAGGGCAATTGCCGGTGAGGCAGAGGTACCTTTCTTCAGTATAAGTGGTTCAGATTTTGTTGAGATGTTTGTTGGAGTTGGGGCATCACGCGTGAGAGACTTATTTAATCAGGGCAAAAAACACGCCCCCTGTATTATTTTCATTGACGAACTCGACGCCGTCGGAAGGCACAGGGGGGCCGGACTGGGCGGCGGACATGATGAAAGGGAACAGACACTAAACCAGCTACTTGTAGAAATGGATGGTTTTGAATCCAATGAAGGAGTAATTCTTGTATCGGCGACCAACCGGCCCGACGTGCTCGATCCTGCCCTGTTGAGACCCGGGCGGTTCGACAGACAGGTCGTGGTTCATCTTCCCGATTTAAAGGGCAGGGAAAAGATTTTAGACGTTCATGTAAAAGAAACCCCCATGGACGATGATGTTGATTTATCGGTACTTGCCAGAGGGACACCGGGATTTTCAGGAGCTGATATTGAAAACCTCGTTAATGAAGCCGCGCTTTTTGCGGCAAGATTTAACAAAGACAAGGTCTCCATGAGCGATTTTGAGTACGCGAAAGACAAGGTGCTGATGGGTACAGAAAGAAAAAGCATGGTTATCAGCGATGCAGAAAAGAAGACAACGTCATACCACGAATCGGGACATGCCCTTGTGGCAAGGCTGCTGCCGGGAACCGATCCAATCCACAAGATTACCATCATTCCGAGAGGAAGGGCGTTAGGCTTAACTCAGCAACTGCCTATAGATGAAAAACACACCTATCCTAAAAAATATCTCCTGCACAACATCGCCATACTTCTGGGAGGCAGGGCGGCGGAAGAACTGGTATTTAATGATTTTACTACCGGCGCGGGAAATGACATAGAACGGGCGACTGACATTGCCAGAAAAATGGTCTGTCAATGGGGTATGAGCAGCGAGATGGGCCCTTTGAGTTTCGGAAAAAAAGAAGAGCAGATTTTCCTCGGACGAGAATTCGCGACACACAAGGATTACAGTGAAGAAACCGCGGAACGAATAGACAAGGAAGTAACTAAAATAGTTACGGAAAATTATCAAAAAGCCAAAACTATTTTACTTGACAATATAGATACCCTTCACAAACTCGCGAATGCGCTTTTAGAAAAAGAGTCCTTAAACTCCGAAGAGCTTGACGAAATAATAGGGATAACTGCCGAAGAAGTGGCCGCGTTAGAGAAAGAAGAAAAAAACTCATAACAATCTGAAACCTCTTACGGGAGAAGTTAACTGGCATGGTGCGTTCAAATACACGCACCTATTTTTATAGAAAGGAATCCGTTTAACTTGAGATTTTTGTGTTTATCATCATTTTCTGAAGCCGTCGAAGAGCTACAAAAAGTCCGGGTGGATCCGTACGGTATTGAAGCGATGGCGCCCAAAATGATGAGCATGAACATATTGATCGAAGATATTGAATGCAAAGTGGCAAATATAATAAAGCAGGAGATGCTTTCAATTGGTGGTGACGCGGCCGTTGCGAGAGGTTCCATAGACTGCAGCATTGCTAAAACAGACACAATCATCATAGGCACTGTCAAACAGATAAGAGAATTTGCATCGAAGATATCATCTCAGCCCTTCGGATTAAAGAAGATAGGAAACGACATAAAGAAACTCCTTGATAACATAACAAGGGACTCCTTTATCATCCGGACTCCGAAAAGCGAGATTGCCCTGGGTGACCGCACGCTGATAATGGGGATCATAAATGTCACGCCGGACTCTTTTTCCGATGGAGGCCTTTTCAGCTGCGCCGATGAAGCCGCCGAATACGGAACGGCGATGGTAAGGGACGGAGCCGATATACTCGATGTGGGTGGAGAATCCTCCAGACCCGGATCCGATCCCGTGTCGATAGATGATGAGTTAAACAGGGTCATACCTGTAATAAAAAAATTAAAGGAAGCAGTTTCCGTTCCCGTCTCGATAGATACCACGAAGGCAGACGTAGCCAGGAAAGCAGTAGAATCGGGCGCAGAAATTATCAACGATATCAGCGCGATGAGATTCGATGATAAAATGCCTTCAGTCGCAGCGGACTGCGGAACGCCGGTCATCCTGATGCATATGAGGAGAACCCCCAAAGACATGCAGGAGGGTGACCTGACTTATCGTTCCCTCAGCGGAGACATCATCGCTTTCCTGAAAAACAGAATAGAAAAGGCTGAATCCTGCGGAATAGATCCCGAAAATATTATTATCGATCCAGGCATAGGATTTGGCAAAACGGCGGAAGATAATATCAAGTTGCTGAAACATTTAGGTGAATTCAGGTCGCTCGGAAGACCAATCCTGGTCGGAACCTCTCGAAAATCTTTTATTGGAAAAATAACCGGTGAAGAAGATCCCAAAACGCGCATCCACGGAACCGCGGCTACGGTTACCGCCGCGATAATGAATGGAGCAAACATTATAAGAGTTCATGACGTAAAGGCAATAAAACATGTGGCAATAATGGCCGACGCGATTGTAAGAGGATAGGATGATATGCGGGACAGGTATAGACCTGGTCGAGATTGACAGAATAGAAAAAATTCTGAGGAGATCGGGTGAAAAATTTACGGGCAGAGTCTATTCCGAAGATGAAATTGAATACTGTCAGAAACGCGCGCGTCCGGCAACACACTTTGCGGCACGATTTGCAGCCAAGGAGGCTTTTCTCAAAAGTATTGGAGTCGGTTTTGCCGGTAAAATAGCGCTAAAAGATATAGAAGTGCTTACCGATCAGCAGGGGAAACCGTATTTTAACATTAACGACAGCATGAAAACTATTTTAAATCGCTGGGGGGGCACACCTGTTGTTCATCTTAGCATCACGCACACCGGCAAGAACGCTGCCGCCGTCGTTGTACTTGAAAAATTAAATGAAGGATAGCATTGAATTAATCATATTATAATTGGAAACCTCAAAATTGAACCTGACCCTGATTTCCAATAGCGCCGGGGACACGCAAACCATCGGCAAGACTATAGGAAAATACCTCCGGGGCGGAGATGTTGTCGCGCTCATTGGCGAACTCGGTTCAGGCAAAACCTGTATTACCCGGGGCATTGCCAGGGGCGTCGGCGTATCTGAGAAATACCGGATAACAAGTCCGACATTCACCCTGCTCAATGAATATCCCGGAAGAATAACACTTTATCACCTGGACATATATAGATTATCAGGCTCGCGGGATTTAGAAGAGATGGGTTATGAAGAATATTTTTATAGCGATGGTGTCATTGTTATTGAATGGGCTGAGAAAATAAAGAAGATACTTCCCGAGGGATGTTTTAATGTTTATTTAAGATACATTGATGAAAACAAGAGGGAGCTCAACATTTCCGGTCGCAGGAACACAATAGAAAAAATTGCAGAAGAATTAAAAAGAGGAGGGTTTTGGTAGATGGCTCTTATTGTTCAAAAATATGGCGGCACTTCTGTGGCCAGCACTGAAAAAATAGAAAACGTGGCCAGAAGAGTCATAAATTCAAAAAAATCAGGGAATGAGCTTGTCGTTGTGGTATCCGCCATGGCCGGTGAAACTGACAGGCTTATTGATCTCGCCCACAGCGCATCAGATAAACCGGATGCAAGAGAGTACGATGTCCTTATTTCAACAGGCGAGCAGATAGCGGCTTCTCTTCTCGCTATTGTCTTAAACAAAATGGGCTATAAGGCCAAATCATTTTTAGGTTACCAGGTAAAGATTGCTACGGACAAGACCCATAAAAGCGCGAGAATTCTCAGTGTTGACACGGAAGCAATCACCGATGAGCTGAAAAAAGGGACCATCGCGGTCGTTGCCGGATTTCAGGGCGCTGACGCTGAAAATAGTATCACCACCCTGGGAAGAGGCGGATCGGATACAACTGCCGTCGCGGTGGCGGCAGCCCTTAACGCCGATATCTGCGAAATATACACAGATGTTGACGGAATTTATACAACTGATCCATCCATATGCCAAAAGGCAAAAAAACTGAAAAAGATAGCTTATGACGAAATGCTGGAGATGGCAAGTGCGGGGGCAAAAGTGCTTCATCCGCGTTCAGTGGAACTGGCAAAAAAACACAATGTTCCCGTACATGTAAGGTCATCATTTAATGATAATGAAGGCACTTTTGTAACGAAGGAGGACGATGAAATGGAGAAAGTGGTTGTGTCCGGTGTCACATATGACAGGGATCAAGCAAAAGTTACGGTTGTTCATGTTCCGGACAGGCCGGGTATAGCGGCACGTCTGTTTACCCCGCTTTCGGACAAAAATATAGTGGTTGACATGATAATTCAGAACGTGAGTATTGAAGGCTATACCGATCTGACATTCACGGTTTCAAGAAAAGACATGGGCGAAGTCAAAGAGATACTTGAAATAGCGGCTAAAGATGTGGGAGCGGAAAGAGTTGAATATGACGAAAACATCTCAAAGATATCCATAGTGGGTGTCGGAATGAGGAGTTATGCGGGAGCCGCGTCAAGGATGTTTACCGCCCTCGCGAACGAAAGAATAAATATAATGATGATAAGCACCTCAGAAATAAAGATATCCTGTGTTATAGAGGCTAAATACACGGAGCTGGCCGTCACGGTTCTTCATGACACTTTTGAGCTGGACAAGGAAGGATAAATTAAGCTGAAAGCTGATGGCTGATAGCTGATAGCTGAGTGCTTAAATAATCATGCACATAACAAAAGGACAGATCAGTGGAGCGATTATTGTCGTTTTGATAGCGATTTTCCTTTATTGCGGCAGGTTTTTCCTTCACGACTTACGACCTTTTAAGGCAACGTCTCCACCTTATAGTGAAGAGAAGCCAGGGACCGTTGTTGTTGAATTAGCCGGTGATACAGACCACAAAGGGATTTATTTCATCCCTCCGGAGACAACCGTTTCGCATCTTTTCAAAATAGCAGAGGTTGCAGACACAGAAAAATTCGACAAAAGAATCCTTCCCCTCGTACTCCGAGGCGGTGAAAAGGTTATCATAGAGACGAACCGAATAAAGATAGAGTCGATTGATGCCGCCAAAAGGATTACCCTCGATATACCGATTGACATAAACAACGCGACGGTATATGACCTGTCGCTCATCCCCGGAATAGGAAAGAAGACGGCACAGGCCATAGTTAACCTGAGAGAGAAGACCGGTCGGATTTACCGTATCGACGACCTTTTAAAAATACGAAACATGAATGATAAGAAATTCAGAAAAATTAAAAAGTATTTAGCGGTAAACGGGAAGACATAAGGATTGACATAAAAATTTTACAATGATAATTAGGGGCGACAATATGTCGGGGCGTGGCGCAGTCTGGAAGCGTATCTGAATGGGGTTCAGAGGGTCGGAGGTTCAAATCCTCTCGCCCCGACCAGTAAAATCGGGGGGTTAGGCATTAAGTCTAACCCCTTTTTTCTTTATGGTATTTTGTCCCGCTTTTCAATCACAGTTTCCAACCTCCAGGCATAAAAAAGCGGGTGCTATAAAAATACCTGCCGAACCGTGATTAACAGATAAGATTCTTCCTTTAAAAAGGTTGGCAAGGTATATACACTTTTCGATTCCCCACCACCGGTAATGCTATTAAAAGAATAGCGCTAATCCGATTGTATACGTCGGATTATCCTTGATTTTTTGATTTTGCCTGCTATATTGTCGGTAATCAAAAAGGGGGGAACTTCTTCCTGTACATAAAGTGACTGCACTTCTCACGCTGGACTTCCTGACGCACTTCTGAAAACTACAAACGATCTCTAATCAATACAGCCCCCTTACCGATAAAATAGCCTAGAAAAAGATAAAATCGTACGGGGATATGTGAAATAATTAAGTGCATGGTTCCCTGAACATCAATACGTTCCTCAAAAGGAGAGATGGAGTTTTTTGTTTAGACATTTTTATTTTGACAATGAGGAATATACCAGAGGTTGGTTATGGATCTTATTATGTCTGAAAATTCATTACTTAATAAATTAAAGGAGTTGACTGAAAAGGAACTTACTAAAGATGTAATTATGCCACTCTTTAAATCTTTAGGCTTTGAAAAAATTGAATACTTTGGAGGCATTTTCCAAAGGCTCAACAATACTCATG
>CAZZBF010000015.1:0-5625 GCA_964652795.1 uncultured Syntrophales bacterium
TGTTTTATGTTGCGCCCCCTTGCGGGATGCGCTCCCGGTCAGTTTTCTTCGCTCAAAACCATTTTGGGGATACTGTTATTGCCCGGCTAAAAATCTAAAACTCGTGCTTACGCACTCAAACAGTCAGATTTTCTTAACGCCGGTCACTACCAGCATCTTTCTCCCAAAATGCTTTGATTCACTCCGAAAAGACTTTTTGCGAACTTGTCAAGTGTTGTCTTGTTCCAACAATAAATCTTAATTCATCTTTTAAATCTGAGACTTCGAACCTTATTGACGATACAACACCTATAATCAGTGATTACCTCTCGGGATAACTTCTTTCACCTCGGCGCCCTCAAATACATCCAGAACCTTCTGCAACAGCGGCTGGTTCAGGGCTTCCTTCCTTATATCATCGACCCGGCTGTTCCGGGAATTGGAAAGCTCATTTCTATTCATGTGGCCGCTGTCTTCGGGATCCGGTTCAATTGATTCTATTCTTACAACTACATTTTCCCGGAAAAATTCCTTCGAAATCTCTGTTAAACGATCCTTTTGGATTTTCTCATTAATATAATCGAAGAAAACATACCCGCGCGGAAACCCTATACGTAAAACCCCGTTTTCATACCCTAAAAATTTCCCCGGCTCAATCTTGGACCAGAGAGGAAAGCTCTTTTTCTTTACAAGGTCATTAAGGCCTTCCCAGAGATTCTCAAGATTCACTTCTTCTTTGATTTCGTATCCCGTGCGACTATTTTCAGACAAATTCTCAAAAATGTTTAAAGTTTTTTGAGAAGATTTTGAGGACTTTGCTGGAAGTTCTCCCCCCGAAGACAGCTTTCTCTCAAGGTTTTCCATCTTCTCCAATATTTCATCAACCGGTATCATCGGTTCAAGATAGGCCATCTTCGCAAGAACAAGTTCAATATTTAATCGCGGATTAATACTCCTCCTGATATCTTCTTCTTCGCCGATAAGGACATCCAACAGACGTTGTAGAGTCTCCCTGGAAACGCCCTCCACCTGGTCTTTCAACTTATCAATCTCACTCTCACCCAGACCGACAAGGGAAACATCGTCCCCCAACACCTTTGTTAAAAGTAAATTCCTGAAATGACCCATGAGTACCTGGTAAAAGTGTTTTATGTCCATGCCCGAGTAATACCCTTCATCAATCATCCTCAAACATGCACCCGCATTTCTCTCAAAAACTGCCGCAGAAAAATCAAAAAGAAGTCCTCTGTCGGTTAAACCCAGAAGTTCTTTTATATCACCGTCTTTAATATCGTTGCCGGCATAGGATATTACTTGATCAAATATACTCTGGGCATCCCGCATGCTACCATCCCCGCCCTCGGCAATCCAGGCAAGACCGGTTTCACTTATAGTTATGTTTTCCAGAACAGCAATATGGCGCAATTTATCAATGATAAGTTTTTGGGGAACCCTCTTAAAATCAAAACTCTGACATCTCGAAAGTATGGTCGCCGGCACCCTGTGTTTTTCTGTCGTTGCAAATATGAAAATTACATGAGATGGAGGTTCCTCAAGAGTTTTTAAAAGAGCGTTGAATGCTTCCTTTGTCAACATATGCACTTCATCGATTATATAAACCTTGTAGCGTGAAGATGCCGGAGAAAATTTTACATTCTCCCTAAGTTCTCTTATTTCATCTATTCCTCTGTTTGAAGCTCCGTCAATTTCGTAAACGTCCAGAGACGTCCCTTCAGTTATTTCTCCGCAATTGCTGCATTCATTGCAGGGAGTTTCTATGGGACCTTTCTCGCAATTCAGTGCTTTGGCCAAGATGCGTGCCACGGATGTCTTCCCAACACCTCTGGGACCACTGAAAATGAAGGCATGGGCGACGCGGCCGTGACTGATGGCGTTCTGAAGGGTTTTAACCACATGATCCTGCCCAACAACATCTTCAAATACCTGGGGTCTCCATTTTCGGGCGATGACAAGATATTCCATGAACCACACCTACATAAGGCAAGCTGAGCGACAATAAATGATAGCCAGGTTACCCGCGGCACACGTTGGTAATTGCTGCCGCTGCTTCCTTCCGGACCTGACGGGGTTCACAACCCTCCGTTGCACGGGACCCGGCTATCAAAAAATGAATGACTAAGAGTGAAAAATGAAACACCGGGAAACAATACTCTTCTCAATTATCTATTTATCGCGTTTCATTTTTAACTGGCGGAGAGAGGGGGATTCGAACCCCCGGTACACCTTTGTGGGCATACACACGATTTCCAGTCGTGCTCCTTAAGCCAGCTCGGACATCTCTCCTAACTTCAATAACAAATTAACAGTGCAAAATGAAAAATGGGTGTTTGTTTTTCAGTCCACCATTTCTCATTTTATATCCTTGAAATATTAATGGCGGAGAGGGTGGGATTCGAACCCACGTGAGAGCTTTTGGCCCTCTAATCGATTTCGAGTCGACCCCGTTATGACCACTTCGGTACCTCTCCACTTATTAAAGATCCATATTAAACGTCACAAAGTGAGCGGTTCTACCCTCTTTTCACGAAAAAATCTACTCAAAATCTCGGCACACTCATCCTTCAGAATGCCACATGTTATCATTACGGAATGATTGAGTCTCTTGTCATCAAGGATACGATAAAGAGAAATCACTCCCCCTCCGCGCGGATCATCCGTGCCAAATACAACCCTCGAAATCCTTGCCTGTATTATCGCTCCGGCACACATAACACATGGCTCAAGAGTTACGTAAAGTGTTGTCCCGGCAAGGCGATAATTTCTGATCTTGCTCCCGGCTTGGCGGATAGCCACAATCTCTGCATGGGCAGAGGGATCATTCATCAAAATGGAGCTGTTGTGAGCCTTAGCGAGTATTTCATCTCCCCGGGTGATTACAGCACCGACAGGAACTTCTCCGGCCGCGTACGCTGTCCTTGCCTCATCAAGCGCAAGTCTGATGAATCCTTTGTCGTCGTTTTTCATTTATAAGAATAAAATATCAGTTCTCCCTCTTTGTCAAGTTAAATGATATTTTCCAAATTGTATATCTTCTTGATTTTCACCCCCTAATTAACTATATAGACAGATACCATAAAAAATAAGAGTCCTGACTATGCTTTCAAAAAAAATATTGCTCACATTCGTGTCGTTTTCTCTGGCAATACATATCGCCGTTTTAACAACGGTAGGAATAATTGACGGACGGAAAAATCCTCAAATAAGTTATTTTACAGTCGATTTAAAAGAACCATTAGACGACGAAAGCACCCCAAATAAAAAAAGAAATGATAATTCGTCCACCGGACATGAGAATATTAAGGATAAGTCCGGAAAAACCATAAACACCAAAAGTTATGAAAAGGAAGACACCGTCAATCTCGGTAATAGGGATACAAAGTATTATTCTTACCTTACGAAATTGAAAAAAAACATAAAGCAGAACTGGCAATATCCCAAGCAGGCTTATATCCGGAAGGAAGAGGGAACCGCTGTTGTTAAATTTTCCATTGTAGAAGACGGCTCCCTCATAGACATTCGCATAATAACATCCTCGGGGTTTAAATCTCTCGACACTGAGGCACTCAATGTTGTCAAATTATGTACCCCTTACACTCCCCTTCCGAAAAACTTCAATCTGTCAAAACTCAATATAGTGGCAAATTTTCACTACGGACTGGCTGACTGAAGTATTTTTAAACCTTTCACTTACAGCTGGAATGATTTTTTAGGATTTTAAACCAATGAATAATGAGACAAAAATTATATTCTTTACCTGCGTAGGCCACTTCTTTTTTCATTTTTATGAACTGGTATTCCCCGCTCTGGCTATCCCTCTTATGATTTCATTAAAGATGACTCTGCCGGAAGTACTGAAATTGAGCTTTCTCATGTATCTGTTGTTGGGATTGGGTGCGCTACCCTGGGGGATTGTCTCCGATCATTTCGGCAATCGCAGGAGTCTGGTCATCTTTTTCTTTGGAACAGGTACGGGAGCAATCCTGACCGCCTTTTCGAACTCTGGGACATCGATCATGTTATCCCTCACCATTATAGGTTTTTTCGCAAGCATTTACCATCCGGCCGGAATGGGACTGATTTCTCTTGGTACACGAAACAGGGGTATGGCCCTCGGCATCAACGGAGTTGCGGGAAATATAGGGCTTGCTTCCGCCCCCTTCGCAGCAGGCTTGTTAAACTGGCTGGTTGGATGGCAGATAACATATTTACTTATAGGACTTTTCAGCATTTTGTGGGGAACTATCCTCTACTTTGAGAAAATTGATGAGACGCCGATAACTCATGATAACGAGAACGCGGCAAACACCGGAGCGAATAATAATTATCTCAAATACTTCCTGATCTTATGCGTGGTTATGACACTTGCCGGATTAGTTTACAGAGCAAACAGTGTAGTCCTGCCCGCCTATCTTGAATTCAAGGCAAGTTTCCTCTGGAAACTTTTCCAAAGTATCGACTCCGCTAATATTGCGGGAACAAAGACTATGGCAGCTACACTTCTTGCTTCATCCATTTATATAGTAGGCATCTTCGGACAACTTGCAGGCGGAAAACTGGCCGACAAATACGACCTTCGCTGGCTTTATCTGACCTTTCACGGATTGAGTCTACCATTTCTTGTCTTTATGGGTATCTTAAGCGATCAATTCCTTGTGGTCTCTGCCGCGCTTTATCTTTTTTTCGCTCTTGGTATGCAGCCAATCGAGAACAGCCTCGTCGCCAAATTTACACCAAACAGATGGAGAAGTACCGGCTACGGAATAAAATTTATTCTTACATTTGGAGTAGGATCTATTGCCGTCTATTTGGTCGGCTGGATAAGGGATTTGTGGAACCTTAATGCAGTTTATTTTTTTTCGGGTGGGATCGTCATACTCATACTGCTTTGCATAATATGCCTAATCTTTTTTTCACGGGGGATAACCTGCAAAAATATCCCCTGAAACCTCAAACAAGAACGTCTCAAAACGTCCTCCACCGCGAAATTACTCACAACCTTATCAGATAACAAGGTCTTCGAAGAGATTTAAACAGACGGAATAAGATGCCCAAACAGATTAATAACATGACAGGACAAATAATTTCTGCCATTTATGGCGGGCGACATGCCCTGCAGGACACCCGACGATAATTACGTGAATTTATAGATAAGGGAAAATATCGAGAGGATAATAATTCCTGTAATAACCATAGATATCTTACTGAAGCTTATAGATCCAAGAACAAAATGTCCGCAGTTTTTACATGTTGTTATTTTTGACTCTATCGGATTTTTACAATTAGGACAAAGAACTGTTTCCACCGTTTCGTGGAGTTTTTTCTCGGAGTTTTTTTTAATTTCCTCATTAACATCATATCTCCACTCGCAATCAGGTGTCGGACATTTCCCTTTAAGCGGCATATTATCCGACCAGACAAAACTTCTCAGGCATTCAGGACATTCAATTTTTAACATTGAATTTCTCTCTCTTTTTTGATGGCTCCCGATTATATGGAGGACAATCAAGCTTCAGGGGGCTTTTCAAAAATTTCACTACTGCCTTCCGACTTCAGTTCGCTAAGTAAAAACGGTGCATTCCCTGTTTGTTGAATCTTTATCCAAACATTACGTTTTTTATCTGTCTA
>CAZZBF010000015.1:5635-32706 GCA_964652795.1 uncultured Syntrophales bacterium
TTCAAAGAATTCCTGCTTTTTTTTAGGATAGTACAGTGTTCCATCATGATTAACCACAAGTTTCCCGTCGAGATGATCAAGTTCGTGCTGCACGATGCGGGCAAGAAAACCGGTGTACCGCTTGTTTATTTTTTGACCGTGAACATCATAAGCTCTGACCTTTATTTCCGTAAATCTGCTTACCTCAACTTGCACTTCAGGACATGAAAGACACCCCTCGGTACCTTTCTCCATCTCTCCCCGGCTTTGCGTAATACGGGGATTAATCAGAACATCATAGTCTTCTTCGCTTCTTATCGGGGTCTTTTCATTAAGGCCCCTTGTTCTAAAAACAACTATTCTTTTACTTATACCGATCTGCGGAGCAGCAAGACCAAAAGCATCATTCCTTTCGAGAAAGGCATTGACAAGAGTTTCTATATCCTTCTTACCCTGGTCATCAAACGGGATCGGAATTTCTTCTGACGGACTTGTTAAGAGTTTTGCTTCTTCGGTATTGATCTTTTCGTCTTTCCATAATGTCCAGATTTTAGTATTTGCCATAACTTTCTTTCCTCGTAAAATTTACTGCTATTATCCTTTGATATTTACTTTTACCACCATTGCGTTTCTGTTTCAAGAAAATCGCAACTTCTTATTATATAGATATCGAATTTATAGATTCTTGATAATTTTATTCATGTCTGTTAGTGTCTTGCAAGTTTTTATAGAAAATTTATTAGTTAGATTCGAAGAAAATGACAGATTTTATAAGTAGATTAATAACTAATAAGGCCAGACAGGAATTCGCAAGGACCTTAAACTTTAGCAAAGAAGAAAAAACCGCTATTCCTCCGTGTGACTCAAAACGGATTCGTCTTCTTTACGCTCACGTTCCTTTTTGCGAAAAGCTCTGTCCCTATTGTTCTTTTAACCGTGTCGTCTTTGAGAAAAATCTATGCAGGAATTATTTCAATGCCCTCAGAAGAGAAGTGCTGCTCTATAAAGAGCATGGTTACGATTTTGACGGACTGTACGTGGGCGGAGGAACGCCTACCGTCCTTATGGACGAGTTGGAGAAAACGCTTAAACTTATCAGGGATTGTTTTCAAATCCGAGAAATTTCTGTAGAGACCAACCCGAATCACCTGACGGAAACAAATATTGAATCTCTGAAGCGATCAGGTGTAAACCGCTTATCCGTCGGTGTACAGAGTTTTGACGACGGTCTCTTGAAGTCAATGGATCGATACTACAAATACGGAAGCGGCGAGACGATTGCCAATCGACTCAAGTCTACACTGGGACACTTTGACACACTCAATGCGGACATGATCTTCAATTTTTCTTCCCAGACACCTGAAATACTGAACAGAGACCTAGACATTCTTATCGAAACGGAAATCGATCAAGTCACGTACTATCCATTGATGGTTTCCGATTCCACACGAAAGACTATCATAAAAAATCTCGGTCAAGTAGACTACCTCAAAGAAAAGCGATTTTACCGCCAGATCGTGGAACGGCTGACGGGAAACTACCATCTTTCATCGGCTTGGTGTTTCTCCAAGAAAGATTCGATGATTGACGAATATATAGTGGACTATGATGAGTATGCGGGTCTCGGGAGCGGTTCCATCGGATACTTAAACGGCACCTGTTATGCGAATACTTTTAATATCGAGGAATATATCGCTCAGGTAAACCGGGAAGAGATTCCCCTTATGGCTTCTCGTCAATTTATGAAGAGGGAACAGATACGCTACGATTTCATGATGAAGCTCTTCGGCATGAAACTCGATATTGCTCCTTTGAGAAAAAAGTATGGTGCAGATTTTTGCCAGTACATCTGGTATGATATTTTTACATCTTTCTTGATTGGCGGCCTCCGTTACAGGAAGGGCACTTTTTATCTGACAAATAGAGGCAGGTATTACTGGGTTATTATGATGCGGGAGTTTTTCACTGCGGTGAATAATTTTCGGGATTTTTGCCGTGCCGGGACGGCGACAAAAAAGGGTTAAACCCGCGTAACTGAAGGTAGGGTACTATGCGCAAAGAATTATTAAAAAAACTTCCCAAGATAGATGAGATTATGTTCATTTTGGAAAAGAGCGGAACGCTTGAAAGAGCTCCACGAGATATTGTGTTATCGACGTGCCGTTTTGTCGTAGGAGATGTAAGAGAATTGATATTATCAGCTAAAGAGGATGATGTCAGTATCCGGGTCCCTTCGCTTGATGAAGTAGCAGCCACGGTAGTCGAAAAAATAGAAAATATCAGGCGGTACAGTTTCCGTCGAGTTGTAAATGCTACAGGAATCATCTTACATACCAATCTGGGAAGAGCACCTCTCTGTAAAGAGGCCCTTGAGAAGATTTTCGAGGTGAGTTGCGGATATTCAAATCTGGAGTTCGATCTTGAGAAAGGAAAACGCGGACTCCGGTATGACCATGTCCAAAAAATTCTTTGCGAACTCTCCGGAGCGGAAGATGCACTGGTTGTCAATAACAACGCTGCCGCCGTATTGCTTGTCCTGAATACCTTGTCCGAGGGGAAAGAGGCAATCGTATCAAGAGGAGAGCTTATTGAGATCGGCGGAGAGTTCCGTATCCCCGATGTTATGGAAAAAAGCGGGGCCACATTAAGAGAGGTAGGCACCACGAACAGGACCCATCTTTCCGATTATGAAAATGCGGTAAATGAAAATACAGGTCTCATCTTAAAGGTTCACACAAGTAACTTCAAGATTGTCGGTTTTACCGAGGAGATAGGCCTTCCCGCACTGGTAGAAATAGGAAAACGTGAAAAGATACCCGTTATGAATGACCTGGGGAGTGGCTGTTTCGTGGGACTGGACAGGTACGATCTTGAAAGAGAACCTACCGTCCAGGAAGTTTTAAAAACCGGGGTGGATGTTGTGACCTTCAGCGGTGATAAGCTTTTGGGCGGCCCGCAGGCGGGAATCATAGTGGGAAACAAAAACATTCTGGAAAAAATAAAGAAAAACCCTCTCAATCGTGCTCTGAGAATAGATAAACTGACCCTTGCCGCTCTGGAAGCCACGATGAAACAGTACCTTAATGGTGAAGGCGCTTTCTTCAATATAAGGATACTCCGCTCAATAACAGAACCTCTATCCGATGTTGAGAAGAGAGCAGAAAAACTTTTAAAACTCTTGCAGGAACATAATAGTAAGGAAGTGGTTCTTACACTGAAGAAGGGGGCTTCCATGACCGGCGGCGGTGCTCTTCCCACTCAGGAGATTCCCACGATGCTTTTGAGTATAGTACTAACAAGTATGTCAGCAAGCAGATTGGGTGAACGTCTCAGACATTGTGAAGTTCCGGTTATCGTCAGGATATCTGAAGATGAGGTTCTTCTCGACTTGAGAACTATTGACGAAGAGGAATTTGTATTTATTGAGACAGGCTTGCAAAATATTTGCCTGCAAACCGCGAATTAATGACATCTTCTAAAGAACAGGAAAAAATTCAATTCATAGTTGCTGACAATGAAAACGGGATGAGAGTTGATGTTTTCATCTCCCAGCGGGATGTTTCTCTGTCCCGTTCTCAAATAAAAAGGGCTGCGGATAAGGGGCTGATCCTTGTTAACGATTACAAGGTCAAGGCAGGTCACAAGCTGAAGGGAGGAGATACTGTAACCTTTGTAAAAAAGAAAGCCGCACCCTATGATGTACTACCGGAGGATATTCCCCTTAATATTGTCTATGAAGATGAATTTGTCCTTGTAGTGGATAAACCAGCCGGCATGGTTGTTCATCCGGCGGCGGGTAATTATCACGGCACCCTCGTCAATGCCCTCTTATTTCATTGCAAGGATCTTTCGGGTATAGGAGGTGTCCTCAGGCCCGGTATAGTTCACCGCCTGGATAAAGGTACATCAGGTATTATGGTGGTGGCCAAATCGGACAAGGCTCATAGAGGGCTGGCAGAACAATTTGAAAAGCACTTTGTGAAAAAAGTTTATAAAGCCCTTGTTTACGGCGATGTAGAGGAAGAAGAAGGATTTGTTGATTCACCGGTCGGGAGGCATCCCGCAGACAGGAAAAAAATGTCAACAAAAAGCAGGCGGGGAAAGGAAGCGATTACACGCTGGAAAGTGCTTGAACGATATGGCATTATGACCTTGCTTGATGTTGCGATTGAGACGGGAAGGACTCATCAGATCAGGGTGCATTTAAATGCTTCGGGCTATCCGGTGGTCGGCGACACCGTTTACGGCAGTTCAAAAAAGGTCAATTCCATAAACGATAATCTGCTCCGAACACGAGTAAAGGCGTTAAAGAGACATGCCCTTCATTCAGGCATAATAGGCTTTTCCCATCCTATTACTGGAAACTACATTGAATTTTTATCTCATCTGCCGGATGATATTGACGGTCTCTGTAAATATCTTCGGGAATACACCTCCGAAAAATTCGGCACATGAGTGTATAGTTACTTATGTTCAACTTTTCCCAAAAGGACAAAATTAAATATTTAGAATCGCCATTGCTCAAAGAGTACGATTTTATTACACACGCCTTTTGTACACGCTGTGGCGGAGTAAGCGAAGGAAACTTTGCGAATCTCAATTTCAGTTTGCGGGAGGGAGATGAAGAAAAGATGGTCTCCCGAAACTGGGAGACACTCGCTTCTTCCTTCGATTTGTCAGTGGAACAATTCTTTATGGCGAAACAGGTTCACAGTGATGGGATACTTGTTATTGATGATGACCCGGCTTCACCCCTAATTGGTGATCCAACAATCGATTTCGATGCTATTATTTCAAATAGACCGGGACTGGCCATAGGAATATTGACAGCGGATTGTGTTCCTGTATTGCTGGTCGATACAACAAAGCGGGTAATCGGCATTGTCCATGCGGGGTGGAAGGGAACTTCCCTGAACATAGCAGAAAAAGCAGTTGATACTTTTGTAAGGAGATTTTCCTCCAGCACAACTGACATTATTGCCGCCATCGGCCCTGCGATAGGACGCTGCTGTTATCAGGTTGACGATGTAGTTTTTGAAGCAATGAAGGAAGATGGGAACAGGAATTCTTTTTTCAGTAAATGTAACGAAAAGGGGAAATGGATGTTCGATCTTCCGCTGGCAAACAGGTTCCAGATTCAGAGGGCCGGAGTTCCTCCGGAAAATATATTTCTCTTAAATGTTTGTACATCCTGTCACGTGGACATCTTCTTTTCACACAGACGGGACAGGGGAAATACCGGACGTCAGTTAAGTTTCATTTTTTTAAGATAGACAATTTCTATTGTCGCCTCTATGTAAGATTT
Organism: uncultured Syntrophales bacterium; assembly: GCA_964652795.1. GTDB lineage: Bacteria > Desulfobacterota > Syntrophia > Syntrophales > JADFWA01 > JAUSPI01. Next base: position 10,920 of record CAZZBF010000015.1, read on the forward strand.
CATCTAATATTTTAACTGCCATTTCAAACAAAAAAACCTCTTGACATGCGGAAAAGTGTGGTATAGTAGTGTCAGAAATTTTGGAAAGACATATGGAAAGTCCTTCCTTTTTTAAGTTGTTCATAAGCTTAAGTTAGCTGCCTATTATCTAAATCCACGTTCGGCAAGTTCACGAAACGTTTACGTCTCTTTCTTTCCCTTAATGGAAGAAGATTGCGATTAATAAACTCTCATATTAAATATATATTAATTTTTCCCTCACCAGAAAAAGGGTAGAATGTGACCACTTTAAAAGAAGGCAGGTTTTGTGCTCCGATAAAATTTGTCTTGAGTTTTTAAGCTGTACTATCAAGATACTACTTGAAAAAATTTCAGGAGAGCGGTTTTATGAATGTAGCAGAGATAAAAAAACAGCCAATAAGTGAACTTACCAGTCTGGCAAAAGGGCTGAATGTCGTCGGTGTCAGCGGGATGAGGAGGCAGGATTTAATTTTTGCCATTCTGCAGGCCCAGGCTGAGAAAAACGGGACAATTTTCGGAGAAGGTGTTCTGGAAACTTTGCCGGATGGTTTCGGTTTTCTCCGGGCGGTTGATTATAATTATCTTCCAAGCCCTGACGATATATATATTTCCCCTTCTCAGATAAGAAGATTTAACTTAAGAACCGGAGATACTGTGTCAGGAGAAGTGAGGCCTCCTAAAAACGGTGAAAAATATTTCGCCCTCCTCAAGGTAAATTCCGTAAACTTCGGCAACCCAGAAGCAACCAGAGACAAGATTCTCTTCGACAATCTCACCCCGCTCTACCCCGAAGAAAAATTTAACCTTGAATGCGATCCTGAAAATTTATCAACAAGAACAATGGATCTCTTCGCGCCTATCGGGAAAGGACAGAGAGGATTGATAGTATCACCTCCGAGGGCTGGTAAAACCGTTTTGTTGCAAGATATAGCAAGAAGCATAACGACCAACCATAAAGAAGTAATCCCCATGGTACTCCTCATTGATGAACGTCCGGAGGAAGTTACGGATATGGAGAGGAATGTGGATGGGGAGGTTATCTCTTCGACCTTTGATGAACCGGCTGCGCGGCACGTTCAGGTCGCAGAGATGGTTATTGAAAAGGCGAAACGTCTGGTTGAGCATAAAAGAGACGTTGTTATTCTTCTCGATAGTATCACCCGACTTGCCAGGGCATACAATACCGTTGTTCCTCCAAGCGGAAAGGTTTTATCCGGCGGTGTTGATTCCAACGCCCTGCACAAACCGAAGCGATTTTTCGGTGCCGCCAGAAATATAGAAAACGGCGGCAGCCTGACTATTATTTCAACGGCCCTAATTGATACTGGAAGCAGAATGGATGAGGTTATTTTTGAAGAGTTTAAAGGAACCGGAAATATGGAGCTTCACCTGGATCGTAGGATTGCCGACAGAAGAGTTTTTCCCGCATTTGATCTAATACGTTCCGGTACGAGAAAAGAAGAGATGTTAATACCAACTGAGAACCTCAACAGGATATGGATACTGAGAAGGTTTCTCCAGGAAATGAACCCTGTAGAGGCTATGGAGTTTATTATCAATAAAATCAGAAAAACTGCAACCAATCAGGAATTTCTTGATATAATGAATCAGTAAACGTTAAAAGGCTTACAACTTCAATAAAAAGCATATCGATGGGAGATTATATTATGAAGAAAGGTATTCATCCGGAATACACAGAGGCTACGATAACATGTGTATGTGGAAATGTTTTTACAACCAAGTCCACCAAAAAGGATATCAAGGTGGAAATATGTTCCATGTGCCATCCTTTCATGACAGGCAAACAGAAAATCGTTGATACTGCAGGCAGGGTAGAAAGGTTCAACAAAAAATACGGCCGCACGATGGAAAAGTCGGGTTAATTTTTTTATTGAGTTTAACGTCTCAATACTGGAAACATTTTTAATCTTAGCAAATTTGACAAGTTTGTAAAAAGTTTGCTCGGAGCGAATTCGAAAAATAACGCGAGTAATCGAAGCATTTGGGGAAAAAGATGATGGTAGTGACCGGCGTTAAGAAAATCTAACTGTCTGAGTGCGTAAGCACGAGTTTTAGATTTAATCCAAGCAACACCAGCATCCCCTAAATACTCTTTGAGCGAGTAAAGTTGACTTTTTACGAATATATAACATTAAACTAACACTATGTTTACGAAACTTAAAAATATTGAAATAAGGTATGAACAGCTGGAAGAGAAATTGAGTGATCCTGACATTATCAGTAACCCTGGAGAATATCAGAAATACGCCAAGGAACATTCCGGTCTTCGCGATCTTGTGGAGACATTTAGAGAGTATGAGAAAACCAGTTCACAATTAAAAGAAAATGAAGCTATTGTCCTGGAGAATGATGAAGAGTTAAAAGAAATTATAAAAGAAGAAACTCCTCAACTTAAAGAAAAACTTTACACACTTGAAACCAAGCTGAAGACTCTATTGCTTCCCAGAGATCCCAACGATGACAGAAATGTCTTCCTGGAAATACGAGCGGGAACAGGAGGAGAGGAAGCGGGCCTTTTCGCCGGAGACCTATTTCGGATGTATGCAAGGTACGCGGAAATGTGCAGATGGAAGGTAGAAGTAATGAACAGCAGTCCTTCAGGTGGCATGGGTGGTTTTAAAGAAATAATAATGCTCATCGAGGGAAAAGGGGCTTACAGCAAGCTAAAGTACGAAAGTGGCGTACACCGTGTACAGAGAGTACCTGTTACAGAGGCTCAGGGACGGATACATACCTCTGCCGTCACGGTCGCAGTTCTTCCTGAAGCAGAAGAGGTGGAGGTTAAGATCGATCCCAACGATCTGAGAATAGACGTATATCATTCAAGCGGACACGGGGGACAGAGCGTCAACACCACGGATTCCGCTGTCAGAATTACCCATATACCTACCGGTTTGGTCGTAACATGCCAGGATGAAAAGTCTCAGCATAAAAACAGAGCGAAAGCGATGAAGGTACTCAGGGCAAGGCTTCTCGACAATATGATAGAAGAACAGAATGCAGAGATTTCTGAAGCAAGGAAAAGTCAGGTAGGAAGCGGAGATAGAAGTGAACGGATAAGGACTTACAATTTCCCTCAGGGGAGAGTCACCGATCACAGAGTAGATCTTACACTCTATAACCTTGAACATGTCCTTAACGGAAACATACAGGAAATAATAGATACCCTGACGACTCACTATCAAACCGAAGTGCTTAAAAAAACTGCTGCCTGAATCTCCAGCCGACACGTTGTGAAGCTTTCCGCCCACGGGGCGGGGCTTACACGGTTCTCTACCGGTCGATTTACCCGCCGTTTGCCGTTACAAAAATCAATTTGTTTCCGGAATTAAGATGTCATCATTGAATATTCTCAAAGTCTTAAATCAGACAGCTCTCAAATTTCAAGAGAAGGAGTTTAGTTCATCCAGATTAGACGCAGAGGTTCTTTTATCTGCTTATTTAAAAACAGACCGATCCGGATTATACGCTAATTCTGAAAGGTTGATTACCGATGAAGAATTCAACGGATTCTCAAATTGGGTTAAAAGAAGGCAAAAGAAAGAACCGGTAGCCTACATCACCGGCAGAAAAGAGTTCTGGTCCCTTTCTTTTGAAGTGAACCCTGCGGTATTGATACCTCGGCCCGAGACGGAGCTTCTTGTGGAAGAGATCCTCAAGGTCTGTTCGGAAATGAAAGGTCAAAAGACAGAAATTCTGGAGGTCGGAACGGGAAGCGGGGCGATAAGTGTGGCTGTTGCATCTGATTTTAAAAAGGCACACATTGTTGCTACTGATAAATCCATAGAAGCCATCAAAGTGGCCGGAAAAAATGCTGTGAACAACGGCGTTATGGAAAGAATTTCCTTTCTTCACGGCAATTTATTTAAGACTGTTTCAGGAAAATTTGATATAATAGTTTCAAATCCTCCTTACATATCTGAAGAGGAATTTGAGCGTCTCCCCGCTGAGATAAGGAATTTTGAACCGAAGGGGGCGCTTCTCGCAGGCCCGGATGGAACGGAATTTCATTATGCCCTTATAAGAGAAGGAAGTCATTATTTAAAATCTGGTGGCTGGCTCTTTCTAGAGATCGGCGCTGGACAAAAGGGTGCGGTTGAAGATATGCTGAAAAAAAATAAAGTCTATGACAGCATAGGCTTCAGGACAGATTATGGCGGAATAGAGCGGGTCGCCATGGCGAGAAGAAGATAAATCAATGAAGACAGGAGGCAGAATTCAGGAGACAGAAGAAAACGGAAACATTTTTTATAATTTTCTATTCTGACTCCTGGCTTCTAACTTCTGGTTTCTGGTTTACGGCTGACGACAGGGGAGATCACTTGGATAAAATAGTTATACATGGTGGAAAAAAACTTGAGGGTGTGGTCCGTGTAAACGGTTCCAAGAACGCGGCTCTACCGATACTTGTATCTGCTCTTTTAACCGACGGATGGAATACCTTTCATAATGTACCCGATCTGGTTGACATCAGGACAATAAAAAAACTTTTGAAGAGTCTCGGAGCAAAAATCGAAGAAGGAAAAGTCCTGAGGATCAATTCCGGTAAAATCGACAGCTGTGAGGCTTCCTATGAACTGGTGAAGACGATGAGAGCATCTATCCTCGTTCTCGGACCTCTCGTAGCCAGGAAGGGGTTGGCAAGAGTTTCCCTTCCCGGGGGATGCGCAATAGGTGCCAGACCCGTAAACCTTCACATAAAGGCTCTTGAAGACCTCGGAGCCAAGATAACACTTCATGACGGGTACATTGAGGCGAAAGCGTCAAGGCTTAAGGGAAATACTATTTACTTTGACATACCCACGGTTACCGGTACAGAAAATATAATGATGGCCGCTTGCCTTGCAAAGGGAACTACCCTTCTCGAAAACGCCGCGAGAGAACCGGAAATTGTAAACCTGGCCGAAGTACTCTGCGGTATGGGAGCGAAAATCAGCGGGGCGGGAACAGACTTAATCAGGATAGACGGGGTTGATAGCTTACGTCCGGTTGAAGCGACAGTTATACCCGACAGGATAGAAGCCGGTACATTTATGATAGCAGCGGGGATCACGGGAGGGGATATAAAAATCCTTGGATGTAATACTGGTCATCTTGACGCACTCATAACTAAGCTGAGCGATACGGGGGTGGACGTTACTATTATCGAAGGTGGTATAAGAGCCGTGGGAAGCGGAAAAATAAAAAGCACTAACATTAAAACTATTCCCTACCCCGGATTTCCTACCGACCTTCAGGCACAGATGATGGCTTTCATGAGTGTCGGTGATGGACTCAGCGTTATCACGGAAACTATTTTTGAAAACAGGTTCATGCATGTAAGCGAATTGATAAGGATGGGAGCTGACATATTGATCGAGGGTAATAGCGCTATCGTAAAAGGTGTTCCAAGACTTCGCGGTGCTCCGGTAATGGCTACCGACCTCCGCGCATCGGCTTCTCTCATACTCGCGGGTCTGGCGGCGGAAGGAAGGACTGAGCTTTCAAGGATCTACCACATAGATAGAGGCTATCACAAAATCGAAGAAAAACTCGCATCCCTCGGTGCCAACATAAAAAGGGTAAAGGAATAACATGAAAGTAATCAATACTGAAGATATTCTGTTCGAGAAAGAATTTAACAGGATTAAGGACAGAGGAAAAGCGATTGATAAAACAATTAAAGACACTGTCAGAAAGATAGTAGACGATGTAGCCAAAAATGGAGATGCGGCCCTTTTTAAATACACCAAGAAATTTGAAGATATTTCACTGAATGCCGACACGGTTGAAGTAACACCCGCTGAGATAGAAAATGCCACTAAATGTCTCGATGCGAATGAACTTGAAACTCTGGAGTTTGCCGCCCGGCGGATAGAAAAATTTCACCGGAAACAGTTAACAGGCTCCTGGTGGGATGATGAAGAGGAGGGCATTACTCTCGGTCAGATGGTAACACCGCTTAACCGAGTAGGCGTATATGCCCCTGGAGGTCTTGCCCCCTATCCTTCCACTGTCCTCATGGCCGCAATCCCGGCAAAAATCGCTGGTGTCAGGGAAATATTCCTGGTTACACCTTCGAAAGGTGGAAAAATAAATCCTCTTGTATTAACTGCCGCGAAATTGAGCGGTGTCGACAGGATATTTAAGATAGGAGGGGCCCAGGCGGTAGCGGCTCTTGCCTACGGCACGGAATCAATTCCACCGGTAGACAAAATAGTTGGTCCCGGGAATGTGTATGTGGCAACCGCGAAGGGAATGGTTTATGGAAAAGTAGGAATAGATATGATGGCCGGGCCGAGCGAAGTATTAATAATTTCTGACGGAACAGCGGACCCTTCTGTTGTTGCGGCAGATCTCCTTTCTCAGGCGGAACACGATGAAATGGCCAGCGCCATCCTTCTAACGCCCGCGGAAGAATTCGCTTTTAAGGTTGTCCGTGAAGTAGAAGCGCAACTGAAAAGTCTTCCAAGAAAATCAATCGCCACCAGGGCTATAGAAAGTTTTGGTGCGGTGATAGTCACCAAAGATATGGTTGAGGCAACTGAAATTGCGAACAGGTTTGCTCCTGAACACTTACAACTGATGGTTGAAAAACCGGACCAGCTCCTTGAAAAGATAGAAAATGCGGGAGCTGTCTTTCTCGGGTACAGTACTCCGGAAGTCCTCGGAGATTACATCGCGGGACCAAATCATATACTTCCTACCGGGGGAACTGCAAGATTTTCTTCTCCCCTGGGAGTTTATGATTTTGTGAAAAGAACAAGTGTTATTTCTTTTTCCAGTGAATCTTTACAAAAATATGGTGACCGGGCACTAAGATTCGCCAATATGGAGGGTCTCGATGCTCACGGGAAATCAATAATAGTCAGACTGGCATCGGAAAAAAACTCTTGACAAATTATATGACCTACGCTTAGTAGTTTTGAAAGCCTTGAGCGGGCGTAATTCAGAGGTAGAATGTCAGCTTCCCAAGCTGGACGTCGTGGGTTCAAGTCCCATCGCCCGCTCCAAAAATTCTTCTTGAAATGATTTTTTTTCTATGTTAGCTTAATATAGATCATCGATAGTAGTTTGATGAGTGGGCATATGCCCACTTTTTTATTTTTGGCGATATATGCACGATTTATCACAAATATACAGGGAAAAGATTAAGAAGGTAGTAGAACCAGTTATCGAATCTGAGGATATGGAATTGGTCGATGTCGAATGTCTGAAGATGAAATCCCGCTGGCTGGTAAGAATTTATATGGACAAGGAAGAGGGCGTTACTTTAGATGATTGTTCTGGGATCACCAAGCAGGTCAGCGATTTGCTCGATATACATGAATTACTTCCGGACACTTACATTCTGGAGGTATCTTCACCCGGTCTGGATCGCCCCCTTGCAAGGGAAAAGGATTTCATTAAATACAGGGGACATAATATCAGGGTTAAAGTAAAAAATAAGCTGGATGGAAAGAAAATCATTCGAGGGAAATTGTTAGACTTTAACGATGTCAACGGAAAAAAGATTTTAATTATTGATACGAAAGAAAAAACATATCGCATACCAAGAGAAACCGTGACTAAGGCTACTCTTGAGTATGATTTTAGTTAATCACAAGTGATTGATGATTGGTGGACAGCGGTGACTGGTTACTAAAAAATAGGGGGATTTTAGATGTTGTCGGAACTTAAACGCCTGATCGAACAGATAGAAAGAGATAAGGGCATAGACAAGGAAACGATAATTGAGGTACTGGAAACAGCCATGGCAACGGCTGCGAAGAAAAAACTCGGTCCGCATGTGGAAGTGGAAGCCGGATATAATGAAGATGCGGGAGAAATAGAAGTATTTCTGTTTAAAACCGTCGTGGAAAAAGTGCTGGATCCTGATACTCAAATATCTCTGGAAGATGCTCGAAGAAAGCTGGATGAAGAAGCGGAGCTGGGAGACAGCCTTGGCATGAAGATAGAAGCACAGACTTTCGGCAGAATTGCGGTTCAAACAGCAAAACAGATTATAATCCAGAAGGTTAGAGATGCGGAACGGGACAACATTTATGAAGAATACATTGATAGAAAAGGAGAATTGGTCAACGGTTTTGTTCAAAGATTTGAGGGAGGAAACATCATTGTTAATCTTGGTAGGGCAGAGGGAGTAATCCCTACAGAAGAACAAATTAATAGGGAGTCTTTCAGAAGAGGAGAAAGAATTAGAGCATATATATGTGATGTCAAGAAAATATCCAAGGGTCCCCAGATAATTCTTTCCAGAACACACCCGGGGTTACTCAGAACACTTTTTGAGATTGAGGTTCCTGAGATTTCCGAAGGGCTGATTGAAATTGTAAGCATATCAAGAGAACCTGGGAATAGAACCAAGATTTCCGTCAAAACAAATGATAAGGATATTGATCCGGTCGGTGCCTGTGTGGGTATGAGGGGTTCCCGTGTGCAGAGTGTCGTACAGGAATTAAAAGGAGAAAAAATAGATATTGTTCCATATTCCGATGATCAGGTAGAATATGTATGTAATGCCCTGTCTCCGGCTAAAGTTGACAAGGTTACTGTGGATGATGAGTCACAGTCAATGGAGGTTATTGTACCAGATGATCAACTTTCTCTGGCTATCGGAAGAAATGGACAGAATGTAAGATTGGCTGTAAGACTTACGGGATGGAAGATTGACGTCAAGAGTGAATCAACCGAAGCGGAACAGGAGGAAAAAGGATATAAATCTCTAATGCAGATACAGGGGATAGGTGAAGTTACCGCGGAGCTTCTATTCAATGAGGGCTTTAAAAATGTCGAGTCACTGTCACAGGCCAGTCCGGACATGTTAACCATGATTCCAAAAATCAGTGAGAAAAAGGCTTCAGCCTGGATTGAAGAAGCGGTAAAAATCGCCAATAGAGAGGCTATCAAAAAAGAAGAACAAGACTAACTGCGGAGGGCAAAAGACTTTCTTCTAATTTGCTTATTAATTCTTCTTAAATACGAAACATGAAAGCAGAGTCCAGGAATCACAATAATTTTACTTATAATCTTTCTGTTCTGACCCCTGGCTGCTGAATTCTTGGTTCTATTTATATATAAACCATATCGGGGAGTTTCAAGAATGTCAAAAATGAGAGTCTATGAATTGGCAAGAGAGTTGAATATAAGCAGCAAAGAATTTATCTCTCGCTTAGAAAAGCTTGGTATCGCCGTAAAATCACATTCGAGCACACTTGAGAGCAGCGATGTTGAGAGGGTACGGAAAGAATTGGCATTAGGTGAACTGCACGAGGTTGAAGAAAAAAGAATAAAATCCACCGTTATCAGGAGAAGGGCAGTACGCCCCACGGCTGAAATCGAGAAGAAAGTGCCTGATGAACCTCCGAAGGACGAAGAAGAAACAATCGTAGAAGAAGTATCTGTAGAAAAGAAAAAAGAAGCTGTTGAAATTACTGAAATTAAAGATGAACCCGAAAAGAAGAAGGTGGTACGGAAAAAACCGGTAAAGAAAGTCCCCGAAAAGAAAAAAGAAAAAGATATACCTGTTAGCACCTCAACGGTAGCTGTTGAAAAGGTTGAAAAAGAAATAGAGGAAGCTGAAAAACCCGTTCCTTCCGAAAAAGAAAAACCTCTTAAAAAAGAAAAAAGATCAGTAAAAGTTACAGAAAAAGAGGCACCTCCACGTAAAAAGATTTTTATAAAACAGTTCATCGAAAAAAAATTAAGGCGTAAGAAAAAAGAAAGGATTGAAAGACCGGCAGCCCAGCAACAGGAAAGAAAGATTGCCGTCGTCGAGATGAAGAAGACGGAAATTACAACTCCAAAGGCAATCAAGCGAAGGATAAAAGTCGCGGACACAATAAGTGTCGGCGATTTATCTAAAAAAATGGGTGTTAAGGCAAGTGAACTTATAAGTAAACTTATAGCGCTCGGTGTGATGGCAAATATAAATCAGTCTATTGATTGCGATACTGCCACAATAATCGCCAGCGAGTTTGGATATCAGGTGGAACCTATCGTAGATGAATATCAAGAATCTATCAAAAGGATTGACAGCCCCCCAGGTAATCTTAAACCGAGAGCTCCCGTGGTAACTATAATGGGGCATGTCGATCACGGCAAAACATCTCTTTTAGATGCCATAAGACAAACTAATGTTATCGGCGGAGAGGCCGGTGGAATTACGCAGGCTATAGGCGCATATCATGTAGATGTGAAAGGAAGAGATATCGTGTTCCTGGATACCCCTGGGCATGAAGCATTTACCGCTATGAGGGCCCGAGGTGCCCAGGTAACAGATATTGTTGTTCTTGTAGTAGCTGCCGATGACGGAGTAAAGGAACAAACGATTGAGGCAATTAATCATTCTCGCGTGGCCGGTGTTCCGATTATTGTCGCCATAAATAAAATCGATAAACCGGATTCCAACCCGGAAAGAATAATGCAGAGACTGTCGGAACATGATCTTGTCCCTGAAGAATGGGGTGGTAACACGATATATGCCGAGATTTCGGCAAAAGAGAAGACTGGAATAGAAAATTTACTGGAATTGATTCTTCTCCAGGCAGACATCATGGAACTCAAGGCAGACCCTGACAGATTTGCCCGTGGCGTTATAATAGAAGCAAAACTTGACAGGGGCAGAGGTCCAGTAGCTACGGTTCTGATTCAGGAGGGAACGCTGGTAGAGGGTGACGCTTTTATTTCCAGGAAAGAGTACGGCAGGGTTAGGGCTATGGTAAATGATAAGGGGCAACGCGTCAAAGAAGCCGGCCCTTCCACACCGGTCGAGGTCATAGGGTTTTCAAATGTACCCCAGGTGAGCACGGATTTTGTCTGCGTGGAGGACGAAAAAAAGGCGCGCAGCATCGGAGAACACTGGTTAATAAAAGATAGGGAGAGAGAGCTTGGCGCTTCTTCTAAGATAACATTGGATCAGCTGTATGAAAAGATAAAAGAGGGAATAAAAGAGCTGAATGTAATAATAAAAGGCGATGTTCAAGGCTCCATAGAGGCTTTATCCGAGGCATTGAACAAGCTAAGTACCAAGGATATAAAATTGAATATTATTCACAGTTCTACAGGTACAATTACAGAAAATGATGTAATGCTGGCATCGGCATCCGATGCGATTATTATAGGATTTAATGTAAGACCTGATGCCAGGGTTTCAGAAATTGCTGAGCAGGAGAGAGTAGATATAGAGCTTTACGACGTTATATATGACGCAATTGCCGACGTGAAAGCCGCTATGGAGGGCCTCCTCGATCCAGTTTATAAAGAAGTGGTTCAAGGACGTGCCGAGGTTAGGCAGTTGTTTAAGGCGCCAAAAGTGGGCATAATCGCTGGCAGCCACGTTACAGACGGCAAAGTGACAAGGAATTCCAATCTCAAAGTTGTAAGAGATGGGGTGGTTATTTATGACGGCAAGGTACTTTCACTTAAAAGATTTAAAGAAGATGCGAGTGAAGTCGCCTCAGGGTTTGAATGTGGTATAACGATAGACGGTTTCAACGATATCAAGGTTGGAGATACAATCGAGGCTTATATTAAAGAGCAAGTGGAAAGAAAATTATAACAATTTTCATGAAATGGTAGTCGGAATAGGCATAGTAGATATTTATATTTTTGACAGCAGATCTCTGAAGAGAAAACGTGGGGTTCTGCGCAGTATATTGAAGAAAACACAAAACCGGTTCAATATATCCATAGCGGAAGTAGGTAATAACGATAACTGGAAAAGGAGCAGGATCGGATTCAGTGTAGTGGGAAATAAAACGAGTTACATTAATTCGAAAACCGATGAAATTCTCAGATTTATTGATAGCTTAAATCTCGCTGAGATATTGGATTCGAAAATTGAAATCACCTCTTTTTCCGATATTGAAGAACAGTGTGATTACACAAAAAATGTCACGATAAATGATCATGGCGAACTTTAAAAGGGCTGACAGAGTAGCGGATCTTATAAAAGCGGAAATCTCAGATATTTTATTGAAACGTGTAAAAGATCCGAGAATTGAACATATCACCATTACCGGCGTGAAACTATCCGATGATCTTCGTTCGGCAAAGGTTTTTTTTGTCCAGATGGGACAGGATACCTGCAGTGAAGAAACCATGACAGGAATACAAAAGGCTACCGGTTTTTTGAAAAAAGAGCTGGGCATGAAATTACAGCTTCGCTATGTGCCTCATATAACCTTTATTTATGACAAATCATTCGATTACGGGAGTCGTATAGACAGATTGTTGAAAGAACTAAAGGATAAGAGAACAGATGTTTGATGAAATTATCAGGATTATAAATTCTTGCCAGAATTTTCTTATAACCTCTCATATTCGGCTCGATGGTGATGCCATAGGATCAGAACTGGCTATGTACCATACACTTCGTAATATGGGGAAAAAGGCTGTTGTTTACAACCAGGATGTAACCCCCGAAATTTACAAATTTCTTCCTGGCTCTGAATTTATTGTTAACATCCTTGAATTTCCTGAAAACTTTGATGCTGTTTTTGTGTTAGATTGCAGTGAAATTGACAGGATAGGAAATGAATCTTCTCGTGTTAGCGCTACCATTAAAAAGATGATAAACATAGATCATCATATCTCAAACGGAGGGTTCTGCGATATATCGCTGATTGATAGTGAAGCGAGTTCCACCGGGGAAATACTTTATCGACTTTTGGAAAAAATGGAAGGGGCTCTGACTGAAGATATTGCGATAAATCTGTACACGGCTATTCTCACTGATACAGGATCTTTTCACTATTCAAACACCGGAAGAGATACTTTCACAATAGCGGGAAAACTCGTGGAAAAAGGAGCGAACCCCCAACAGATAGCCGAAAGGATCTATGAAATGAATCCTCCGGCTAAAATTAAACTTCTCGCAAAGGTTCTCGAAACATTCGAGTCTGATTGGGATGGAAAAATCAGTTCCATTGTGGTTACCCAGAAGATGCTTGAAGATACAGGGGCCCTTCCCGAATATACAGAGGGTTTTGTAGATTTTGTCCGTTCAATTGAAGGTGTCGAAGTTGCCGCACTTTACAATGAAATATCCGAAAACAACTTCAAGATAAGTCTTAGATCAAAGGGAAAAACCAATGTGGAACAGGTGGCAAGGAAATTCGGAGGCGGAGGTCACTTCAATGCCTCGGCTTGCATGATTGAGGGGGATATTGATACAGTTAAAAGACGTATAATAAACTGTATTATGAATCAACAAAAATAAGTGTTTAACGTGCCTAAGGTTAAAAAAACGCTTTCAGTACAATCTGTTTTAAATTTGACCGTGCCAAAGGCGTGTACCATTAACTTTAGTTCACTTAAAGTGGTGACGTAAATATTTTATGATGAACGGCGTTATAATAATTGACAAACCTTCGGGGAAGACATCATTTACTGTTGTCGAAAATGTAAAGAAAATACTTGGCGCGAGGAAAGTCGGTCACACCGGCACCCTTGATCCACTTGCTACCGGAGTACTTCCCGTGTGTATTAATGAGGCAACAAAACTTGCTCAGTTTTTTGTGATGGACGGCAAAGAATACAGGGCTACTATGTTACTGGGCATTGAAACTGATACTCTTGATATAGACGGCAAGGTAACAGCTAAGAAGGAACCGCGGGTCACCAAAAGTGATGTAGAGAATGCTTTGAATAGCTTTGTGGGGGAAATAGAACAAAAACCTCCCAGTTATTCAGCAGTTAAATTTAAGGGAAAACCTTTGTACAAATGGGCACGACGTGGAAATACAGTGGATCCACTTCCCAGGACAGTCGACATACACCAAATCATTCTCGAAAATATAGATTTGCCCTATGTGACCTTTTTTGTATCATGTTCCAAGGGAACCTATATAAGATCCCTTTGTGCCGAAATAGGCGAAAAATTGGGATGTGGGGCATGCTTGTTCGCATTGAGAAGGATAAGAAGCGGCTATTTTGCTGAGGAATCGGCCATCTCTTTCGAAAATATCAATAACCAGAAAAAGGAAGAGATGTTATTAAAAAACCTGATCCCCATGGTAGACGCGCTGTCATGTTTCCCTACTATCGATGTCGATCAAAAGTTAGCAGGCAAATTACGCAATGGCTATCAACCGTCAGTTGGTGATATGAAAGAAAATCAAGTGCATTCTTTTACTGCCGGACAAGTGGTAAAATTTGTCTCAGACGGCAATTGCCTTGTTGCCCTGGCAAGAATGCTTTATTCTTTTGATCAAATTTCGTCACTTGATTCAAAGAAACAATTGGTTGAAATTATAAGGGTATTTAATTGTTGATGGTCTCGCGAAAAATTATTTATTAACAAAAAATGATAAATACAATGTACGCGGAGTTGCTATGGAAATAAAAAACTCGCGTAGAATCTTTTAAAAGGAGGAAGTATAAGTGGTATTGGAATTAGATAAAAAGAAAGGGATAATTAAAGACTTTCAGGTTCACGAGAAAGACACCGGGTCTCCGGAGGTTCAGATTGCGCTACTCAGCGCCAGAATAAAGTATTTGACGGAACACTTTAAGGTTCACAAAAAGGATCATCACTCCCGAAGGGGACTTTTAAAACTTGTCGGTCGGAGAAGGCGGCTTCTCGATTACCTTAAAGGTAAAAATGTGGAGAAGTACAGGAATGTTATTGAACGCCTCGGGATAAGAAAGTAAAAAGAGCAATTAAAATGCTTGTTTTCGGGTACTCAAATAAAGGCGGCTTTCAGAAATGAAGTGCAGGGCTTGAGCCCTGCCTATTCATAGCGCTTTTCAGGAGGCACCATAATATAAATTTTAAAGGAAGAAGGAAAATATGAAAAAGATTTTTAGCACAAATTTCGCGGGGAGAGAAATCTCTCTTAAATCACATTATATGGCAGGTCAAGCGGATGGAGCTCTTCTTGTTACTTATGGTGATACTGTAGTTCTTGTCACCGCAGTATCGATGAAAAGCAAAAGAGAAGGTCTTGATTTTATGCCGTTGACCGTCGACTATCAGGAAATGACCTACGCGGCAGGGAAGATTCCTGGTGGATTTTTTAAGAGGGAAGGACGTCCTAATGAGAAGGAGATTCTGACATGCAGGGTTATTGATCGATCCTTACGGCCACTCTTCCCTTATGGATACTTTTATGAAACACAAATTGTGGCAACAGTACTTTCATTGGATTCTGAAAATGATTCCGACATTATCGCTATGCTGGGCGCGTCCGCGGCCCTTGAGATATCTAACATCCCCTTTGGGGGACCGGTTGCCGGTGTGAGGGTTGGTCATATTGGAGAAGATTTTATATGTAATCCGACGACGGAACAGTTGGAACAAAGTGACCTGGATCTTTTTTTAGTGGGAAGAAAGACGCTCCCCGGCACAGATGGTAGAGATTTTGATGTTAATTTAGTAATGCTCGAAGGCGGAGCTTCTGAGGTCGGAGAAGACGTAATAGTCGAGGGCATACAGATTGGTCTGGAATCGATCAGACCTGTAATCGCGCTTCAGGATCAGATGCGCCAGGCTATAGGACAGGAAAAAAGAGCGGTAGAACCGATAGAAATTAATGAGGACCTTCGTAAGAGTATCTCTGATATGGCTATGGCATCCCTGAAAGAGGCTTATACGATACAGAGAAAACAGGAGCGGCAGACAAAACTGCATCAGATACGAGAGTCGGTTGTAGCTGAGGTGGCTTCTGAAAATACCGAGATTGCTCCAATGGCCAAGGCCATCCTGGATAAGTTAGAAAAGAAAATCCTCAGGGATATGATTTTGAATGAAAAGAGCAGAATAGACGGCAGATCTAACACAGACATAAGGCCGATCAGCTCTGAGACAGGGTTTCTTCCGAGGACACATGGATCAGCACTGTTTACAAGAGGAGAAACTCAGGTCCTTGCCGTTCTTACACTCGGCACGTCTTCGGATGACCAAAAAATGGATTACATAAGCGGGGAGGAGATGAGATCATTTATGCTGCATTATAATTTCCCCCCTTATTCCGTGGGTGAGGCGAGATTTTTAAGAGGCCCCGGAAGGAGGGAAATAGGACATGGCGCACTCGCAAGAAGGGCTTTGCTCCCTCTTCTCCCTTCACAGGAAGAGTTTCCCTACACAATAAGGATTGTTTCCGAGACGTTATCCTCCAACGGTTCATCATCTATGGCTACGGTTTGTGGAGGAAGCCTTTCCTTAATGGACGCCGGAGTTCCGGTAAAAGGTATGGTCGCAGGCATTGCCATGGGTTTATTGAAAGAAGGTGAAGAAATCGTCATCCTTTCAGATATTCTCGGAGATGAAGATCACGCAGGTGATATGGACTTCAAAGTGTGCGGCACAAATAAGGGTATTACTTCCATGCAAATGGATGTAAAAATTGAAGGTATCACTGAAAACATACTTAAAAAAGCTCTTGATCAGGCAAAAGAAGGAAGACTTTTTATAATTGAAAAGATGAAGGAAACGCTTGCTGAACCGAGGGAAGATGTTTCACCCTACGCCCCCAGGATAACGACTGTAATGGTCAAGCAGGACAGGATAAGAGACGTTATAGGTACCGGTGGAAAGAATATAAGGCAGATTATAAGTGAAACAGGTGTCGATATAAATGTGGAGGATGATGGAACAGTGACGATCGCTTCCAATGATTCGGAAGCAGCGAGCAAGGCTGTTGCAATGGTCAAGATGCTGACCGAAGAGGCGGAAGTTGGAAAGATTTACCTCGGTACTGTAAGAAAAGTTGTAGATTTTGGAGCCTTTGTCGAGATATTGCCTGGTACAGACGGCCTGGTACATATATCTCAGCTCGCCAAGGAAAGAATCAATAAAGTAACGGATGTCCTTAATGAAGGCGACAAGGTGCCTGTAAAGGTTATCGAGATTGACAGACAGGGAAAAATAAGATTGAGCAGGAAGGAAGCTCTCGAGCACGATGCAGAATAAGACCATTCTGGATAATGGTATAAGTATCATCTCTGAAGAGATCAATCATGTGAGATCGGTATCAATAGGGGTTTGGGTCAGGTGCGGATCTCGCAGTGAAAATTACACCATAAACGGTATGGCCCATTTCATAGAGCACATGCTCTTCAAGGGAACAAAGAATAGATCGGCCTTTGACATAGCATTGGAAATCGATTCTGTCGGTGGCGTAATGAATGCCTTTACCGGCAAGGAATTTACCGCCTTCTATATTAAGATACCGGATTACCATCTTGCTATGGCGATTGACCTCCTTGCCGACATAGTAAAAAATTCTCTTTTTGATCCCGCGGAAATAGAAAAAGAAACATCGGTGGTTCTTCAAGAAATTTCCATGGTAGAAGATACACCGGATGATTTTATTCACGATTTTTTCGAGAAAACTTTCTGGAATGGGCACTCCTTGGGTCTCCCTGTCTTAGGGACAAAGGAAACAGTTGCCAATTTTGAAAGAAATAGCCTTATAAACTTTTTTACTGAAAGATACACAGGGAAAAATTTAACTTTGACCGCTGTGGGCAATCTGAAACATGATGTCCTGGTTGATCTTGCTAAGAATACTTTTGGATCATTAGAAAGGATTTCTATAAAAGAATTGCATAACAAACCTCTAATAAAACCTACGGTTGCTGTAATTGAAAAAGATCTGGAACAGGAACATATTATTGTCGGTACCACTGCTCCCCCTTCCACAAGTCAATTGCGATATCCCGCCCTGTTAATGAATATTGTTCTTGGAGGAAGCATGAGTTCGAGACTTTTTCAGGAAATCAGAGAGAAGAGAGGACTTGCTTATTCCATACGTTCTTATCTCGCTCCATACAGGGACGCGGGTATACTGGGTATTTACGTGGCTACCAGTGAAGATAAGGTTAAGGAGGTCATTGGCTTGATACTTGCGGAACTGGATAAGTTCAGGAAGAATCTACTGACGGAGAAAGAACTTCATTCAGCCAAGGAACTGGTAAAAGGAAACCTGTTATTGAGTATGGAAAGTACCGACAACCGTATGATAAAACTTGCAAAAAACGAGATTTTGTTCGGACGTAATATTCCGGTGGAAGAGACCGTAAGAAATATAGAAGCCGTTAGCAGGAAAGATATAAAAAATCTGGCCTCTGATATCTTCAGTTTCGACACTATTTCTTTAGCCGCACTTGGAAAAGTCACGGAAAAGGACGTTACCGAGGGTTTGCTTAATGGAGGAAATAAGAGTATCCATTGAAAGATTAAACAGCGGAAAAGATATTCCACTTCCCCGTTATATGACTGAGGGCTCAGCAGGAATGGATATTTTCGCTGCGGTAGCGAAAGAAGAGGTTATTCTTCCCGGAGAGAGAAAAATTATTCCAACCGGTATTTCAATTGCTCTTCCTGAGGGGTACGAGGCTCAGATTAGACCACGGAGTGGTCTTGCCATAAGAAATGGCATAACGCTGATAAATTCCCCTGGTACTATAGATATGGATTATCGAGGGGAAATCAAGATACTTATGGTTAATCACGGGGACAAACTATTTATAGTAACGAGGGGTGATCGAATTGCCCAAATGGTCATAAATCGTGTCTGCAGGGTAAAATGGAATTTAAGGAATACGTTGGACGAAACCTCGAGAGGTGAGGGGGGATTTGGTCACACGGGGTGAAAAGAAGATTCAGGTTAACACGTTTTTCCAAAACCTGAAATTTTTAACTTTAAATTCTAAACGCTGAAGGTCGTGGATTGATGAAAAAATTCAAGGTCAATAAGACATACAAAGAAATTAACGAAAAGATAAAAAAAGGCAAAGCCGTAGTGGTTACTGCCGAAGAAATTATAGATATCGTGGGTAAAGATGGAGAACTGGAAGCAGCAAGGAAGGTAGACGTTGTCACTACAGGAACTTTCAGTCCCATGTGTTCATCCGGCGCCTTTCTTAACTTTGGCCACACATCTCCGAGGATAAGGGCTTCAAAAGTATGGCTCAATGATGTATCGGCTTATGCAGGTATCGCGGCCGTGGATTGTTATATAGGTGCAACGGAAGTTGCAGAAGGAGATCCTCTAAACAGCGTTTATCCTGGTGAATTTAATTATGGTGGTGGTCATGTCATCGAGGATCTGGTCGCCGGTAATGTGATAAGACTGCACCTTGAGGGTTATGGAACCGATTGTTATCCGGCCCGGAGATACGAAAGGAACATAACAATTAACGACTTGCATGATGCCTTTCTCTTCAATCCCCGAAATGCTTATCAGAACTATAACTGTGGCGTAAATATGTCTGACAAAACTATTTACACTTATATGGGTGTGCTTAGACCCCGCATGGCTAATGCAAATTACGCCACGTCCGGGCAGTTAAGCCCCCTTTTCAATGATCCGTATTATAAAACTATTGGTATAGGTACAAGAATCTTTTTAGGAGGAGCTCAGGGTTACGTAGCCTGGCATGGAACCCAGCACAACCCATCTGTTCCAAGAGGTGAGAACGGAGTCCCAAAGGAAGGAGCCGGTACGATAGCGACTATTGGGAACCTTAAGGAAATGAGTCCTAAGTGGCTTGCCGGGGCCAGTTTTCTAGGATATGGAGTTTCGCTTTATGTAGGAATCGGTATTCCGATTCCAATACTTAATGAGGAAATGGCACGTTATACTGCTGTAAAGGATGAGGATATTTATACTCAGGTTTACGATTATAGTATGGACTATCCGAATGGTGTCCCCAATAGCCTCGGTGAAGTAAGCTATAAAGAACTGAGAAGCGGATCGATAAATCTAAATGGGACGAAAATAGCTTCGGCTCCCTTATCGAGTTACTATAAGGCGAAAGAAATCGCAAATATTTTGAAAGAGTGGATCAAAAACGGAGAGTTCCTTTTAGGTGAACCACAGCAATTCCTTTCATCAAATAACCTTAAGCCTTGAACCGGATCACGAGTGAACTCAAAATGTATTTTCCTAAATAGAAAGAAGCTCCCTCGCAACGAGTTGCGGGGAACGAAGTAATTCGTAGAATAATCTCCTACTGTTAATGAAATTTACTGACGTTATTCTTCTTCGAAGAATTGCTGATTTTATTCGCTCGCTGTTCAGTTCAATACAACTGTAATTGTGTCAGTAACAACTCCTCTATAGTAATATGTGAAATGTTTCACATCAAAGCTATGAGACATTTCATTGTGTTTATCATCAGTTATTATATAGTTTTAAATAGGGCTTTTATCTAACTCAGCATTCAGCAAAAAACCAAAAGGATTTCAAATCGTTTGATTTTCTATCTGGCCGAGTTCTTGCATAGTTTTTTTAATATTGTATAATTCTAATATTTATAATATACTACAATATTATAGGTATATTTTAATTCTCAGATTAATCGGGAGGATAATTTTCAGGGTGAAGGTTGGTAGATATTTAATAATATTTCTTTTATTAATGGGGATTCTAATCACCTTTGGAGATAAAGGCTTTGTGGACAACTACATGATGAAAGAGAAACTGTCAGCCATAAAGAAAACAAACGAGCAAATGACTCATAAAAACGAAGGATTGAAGAAAAAAATAGTGTTGCTGAGAAATAATCTTCAATACATAGAAATGGTAGCAAGAAGTGAAATCGGGATGGTGAAAAAGGGAGACATTATCTATAGATTTAATGATTAAGTTCAAATAGTGTTTTAAAAACTGACAGGTAATTGAAATGTTTGAGATTAAAGATCTGTTTTCAAAAAAACAGCTTGTCGGTCTTGATATAGGATCGAGTTCACTGAAACTGGTGGAAATATCAAATACATCTAAAGGTTATGCTTTGGATAAATTTTACCAGATTCCACTGGATAGAAGCGTAATAGTGGATGGTGTATTGAATGAACCTGACACACTTTCCCAGAGTATCAAGGAACTCTTCAAATTATCCAACTGTAAAGTTAAAAATGTCGTTGCTTCCCTTTCCGGACATTCCGTCGTTGTTAAGAAGGTTAATTTCCCTAACATGGAGGAAAACGAATTACGTGTTTTAATAAGTGACGAAGCTGAAAAATACTTGCCTTTTGACGACACTAAGGAGTTCAACTTCGATTTTCAGATATTGGGTGAAAGTGATATAAATCCCAACTTGATGGACGTTATTCTTGTCGCGGCGGAGAAGGAGATCATTGACAGCTACAGTAATGCTATTCAAACAGCCGGCCTCAAGGTAATCATCATGGATTTAGATTCCTTTGCCCTTGAAACAATGTATGAAGCAAATTATGATTTTGAAGAAGGTGACACTGTCGTTCTGGTAAATATTGGGGCAAGCATAACGAATATCAATGTTGTCAAAAATGGAGTCTCAATGTTTACAAGAGATTTCCCGATGGGGGGTAATAATATTACGGAAGCCATGCGGGTGAAAATGGGTGTGACTTTTGAAGAGGCGGAAGCGGCTAAACTCAAGGCTGAAAAAACGAACGAAGCCGAAGGAAACGACTTAGAAGAGGATTTACTCAATTATGTTGACCCCCTCCTTATGGAAATTGAAAGATCCGTTGATTATTTTGGGTCGACATATCGTGATGAATCTATCAAAAAGATTCTTATAAGCGGCGGATGCGCAAAGATTAAGGGACTAACCACAACTCTCTTTCAAAGACTGAATATAGAAACGGAAACAGTTAATCCATTTAAAAATATATCTTATAACCAAAAAAAGTTTGATCCGTCTTATATAGAAGACATCAGCCCAATCGCAGCCGTCGGAGTGGGACTGGCTCTGAGGAGGCCAGACGACAAATGATAAAAATAAATCTTCTCCCCTATGTCGAAAAGAAAAAAGTGGCGGATCTGAAGCG
>CAZZBF010000015.1:32716-48376 GCA_964652795.1 uncultured Syntrophales bacterium
CTGAAGCGTCAGATTATTATCATAGCATCCTTTTTTGTGGTTTTTCTCCTCATAATATCTTCCTTACACATATATTTCATGAGAAGCATAGGCAACCTTGAAAAAAAGATTAATGAAGGAGAAGCACGGTTAGCAGTTTTGACAAAGATCGTGGGAAATATCGAAAAGGTTAAAAGGGATAAAAAAATATTAGAAAAAAAACTGGCAGTTATAATAAATCTCGAAAAGGGCAGGTTGGCCCCGGTTCTGTTTTTAGACGATTTGACCACGAGAATTCCCGAGAATCTTGTATGGCTTATTGCCCTTTCTGAGTCGGGGGGTAAGCTTCGAGTGGAGGGCTATGCGAGTGATAACTCCGCGGTTTCCAATTTCATGACAAATCTTAAAAATTCACGGCATATAAAGTCTGAATCTGTGGAACTCATTTTTTCCAGACATGAAATTATCTCCGGCATTAAGCTGAAAAAATTTGCGTTATCCTGTGTCATGTCGAAAGGATAAAGAATGGCTTTTACCTTAGAAGACATAAAAAGAATGCCTCCCCTGCGGAAGGCCCTGATTATCGGTCTTATTTTTCTCCTTCTCGGATATTTCTATTATTTCTATTTTTTCCAGGACATGCTTGCAAAGAAGGAAAAACTTACAGAAAGGTTATCGAGGGTTAACCAGGAGATAGCAGAAAAACAGATTGTCGCAAAACAGATAAAAAAATATAAAAAAGAGGTAGAAGATCTTAAGGAAAACCTGCAAGTAGCCTTGGCCAAGCTTCCGGAACGAAAAGAAATATCCGGTCTTTTGCATTCGGTCTCAGAGGCTGGAAGAGGAGTGAATCTCGAATTTTTGTTGTTCGAACCTATGAGTGAAATTCCAAAAGAAGGATTTTATGCTGAAATTCCTGTTAAAGTTGAAGTAGCCGGCAGTTATCATAATATTGCCATTTTCTTTGAAAAGGTGGGAAAGCTTCCCCGTATAATGAACATAGCGGACATTTCAATCAAAACTAGACAAGATAAGAAGGCAAACGGCAATAATCATGATTTGGTCTGCTCATGTATTGTTAAGACCTATATGTTTTTGGAAGAAAAGGCAGTCGATCAAAAAACAGTCAATAAAAAGGCAGTCAAAAAAAAGGCGGCTTCTAAAGGCCACAAATAGAAATTCGGTGTTTTATATATGAGGATAACAAGCAGTCTTTTAAAATGCGACATCTTGATTTTTCTGGTTTTGTCTGTAATACTGTGGGCTTGCGTGGGATATTGCGGTGAAGGAACTGAAGCTTATAATTACAATCCCGCGGGGAAACTGGACCCCTTTAAACCTTTTATAGTTACTGTCAAGGAAAAGGCAGTCTCAAAATCCCCATTATCTCCGCTTCAGAAGATAGGTATAGACCAGTTTAAGCTTGTGGGAATTGCCAGAAGTGGCAAAAAGAGGTTTGCCATTGTTGAAGATTCAAAGGGAAAACGTCATCATTATACTATTTATAGAAGCACCCCCATTGGTTTAAACGAAGGCAGGGTGATAAATATACTTGATGATCAAGTAATTATAGAGGAGAGGATTAAAACCCCCTCTGGTGAAGTTAAGATAAAACCCATAATTTGGAAACTTCACGCAGAGGA
Source organism: uncultured Syntrophales bacterium (assembly GCA_964652795.1). Taxonomy (GTDB): domain Bacteria; phylum Desulfobacterota; class Syntrophia; order Syntrophales; family JADFWA01; genus JAUSPI01. The sequence goes on from CAZZBF010000015.1 coordinate 34,339, forward strand.
AAATGAGGAAAAGCCATGAAAAAAATGAAGTTTTTGATATACTTTTCTTTTTTGGTTTGCATTGTGGTCTTTTTCGGGTGTGCCGCCAAGGATGTACAAAAAGCCGACCAGATTCAGACACAGGATGCGGGTATTCAAAAGGATACCGGTGTTAAAGAGTTGGATGTGGGATATGTTGAAGATGTAACCTTTGACAGATTGAAGAAAAAGGAAAGGGTTACTCTTTATGTTTCTAAGGCTTCCAAATTCAAGGTTGAAAGGATTTCAGAAGAAACTCTCTTGATTAAAATAGAGGACATGTTTGTTCCGGAGGATTTCAGGAAAAAACTCGGTGAGAATTCGTCAAAAATCATAAACTATGTTTTGCCACTCCAAAAGACAGAAGCGGGGAAAAAGCTGGCCCATTTCGAGATAGCACTCAGGGCTATGGTTCCTTACAATATCAGGGAAGAAAAGAAAAGGATAATAATTGATTTTGATGTTTCCGCGCTGCCTTACACATCTTCTCCGTCAGCTGAGAGTCCCTCTGAAAAAAAGGAAGTAAAAGAAATAACCAAAACACCTGATCCAGTGAAAAGTCTGCCACAGGGAAAAAGGGCTATAGTCAAAGATGTAATCCCGAAACAAGCAAAAGCGGCTACAAGATATCCCAAAAGAAAGATTTCCATCGATTTTCAGGACGCAAATATCAAAGCGGTCTTAAGAACTTTCGCCGTGCTTGGCAATACAAATATCGTTTCAAGTGAAAATGTTAAGGGGAACGTAACCGTTTACATGAAGAATGTTCCCTGGATTCAGGCCTTCGACAGCTTTTTGAATGTCAACGGCCTTGTCAAGAAGCCTATGGACAATGTTATAAGCGTCATGACCGTCAACGAGGTGAAGCAACAAGAGGACGCCCGTAAAAAAGGCGAAGAGTCTCGTAGAGAGGCGGAACGTATCCAGGAAGAGATGGCAACAAAGCGTCTTGCCGAAAAAGGCAATTTGCGGCAGATTTCGATAGAGGCAAGGATAGTTGAGGCAAAAACCACCTTCTCACAGCAACTGGGGGTTGAGTGGGGAGGCGGATATCAGGCTGGCTCTTTCGGGTTTTTAGCCGGAACAAATCCATTAACTACAGGTGTAACAGGAACCTCGACCGTAAAATCGCTTCCGACCGGCATAGGATTGACCACTGAAAGTCTGGCGGTTAATTTCCCTGGTGCTATCGCGGAGCCCACCATCGGTGTGGCGCTTGGAGGGTCACGGGCTATACTGGATGCCCAGCTTCACGCGCTTGAGACTACAGGAGACGGAAAAATCATATCGTCCCCCAAGGTGACAACCCTCGATAATGTTAAGGCAACTATAAAACAGGGGGAAGAGGTTCCCTATGCCGTATATGATAAAGAGGGAAACAAGACTATCGAATTCAAGGAAGCAGTTCTGCAGTTGGATGCAAAGCCCAGAATTACACCTGACGGCCGAATTTCCATGGAGCTTAAGGCCACAAACGATTACGCGGACTGGCAGTCTGATGCAGGCGGACTGCGTGTTGAAAATCCTCCCATAGTCACAAATTCGGTGGAATCAACCATCGTGGTCAGTGACGGAGACACAATTGTGGTGGGAGGAATTTACAAGCTGACCGATACGACAACTATAACCGGTGTTCCCGGGTTGTCAAAGATACCGATTCTGGGGTGGCTGTTCAAGAGCAGGGTGAAATCAAAAGTGAAGAGAGAAATTTTAATATTCATCACCCCAAAACTTGTTCAAAATACAGTGAAAGAGAGTAAGCTCTGATCTGATTCAGGCGGGATATGATGCCTTCACCGTGGTGTATATCCCTCCCCTGACATGGAAGTTTCCCGTAACTTCCATTCTTTTTGGGCTTATTTTTTTGACAAAATCATCAAGTATTTTATTCACTGCTTCTTCATGAAATATCCCTTTGTCACGGAAAGAATTTAAATAAAACTTCAGTGATTTTAATTCAACCAGCAGCTCATTCGGCACATAATCGATTATGATTTCGGCAAAGTCAGGCTGGGAAGTCATCGGGCAAAGGCAGGTAAATTCCGGAAATCTTATATTCACCTCATAGTCACGCTCTCTGTATTTATTTTCTATCGCTTTCATAAATCCTCACTATTAATTCCAGAATTCGTTATTTTTTTTACCACTGCCAAATGTCGGGTGTCAATCTGTTTTATGTGAAAAAGTTTTCCCAGTACAGGAATCAGAATAAAGTAATTATTGCGGTTGTCCCCTCAATTCTGTAACGTGGTTTTTCAGTTTCCTCGGGGATTTACCTCTTGACACGCTATGGGCGGTGTGTTAACTCCTCACAAGCGGAGGGAGCATTACTATGGATAACGCAAATTCCGTTAAAGCACAGAACGACGTAAATTTAGGAAATCTCCAGGATAGAAAAGATTTCCTTGCTGAGGCAGGGGCATTTTTAGAACAGGATCTGCCTGACAGAGCTACCGCTCTGGCAGAGGAGAGGCTCAATCGCTTTCCGGGTGATGTAGACGCAAGGATCATTCTCGGTTCCTCCCTGATCAAGAACGGAAAGACAGATGAAGCTCTTAAGGTTCTGAAGAGCGTGGAAGATGACATCATTAAATGGTCAAACGTCTTTGAGTACCTCGGGGATATTTATCAGGAAAGAGGCACTATCGAAAAAGCGATCAGGTATTATCAGAATTTTATTTCGCTGAATCCCGATTCCACAATTGCCAAAGATGTATTCTCAAAACTTGATCGTCTGACCAGCATCACTGATGAGAACGCCTTTATAACGGAAAAAACAGACGATAGCATAGAACATGTATCACCTGATTTCTACACGATAACCCTGGCGGAACTTTACAAGAAACAGGGACATATCGAGACGGCAAACAAGATCCTGAAGGGAATTTTGAAGGCAGACCCCGGAAACATTAAGGCATCAGAAATGCTAAACGATCTTGAAGCCACACTGGAGGCGGAAAAAACGAAGGCACCTTCAGAACAGAAGCGGGCGTCAGTAATTAATGAGCTGAATAAATGGTTGGAAAACCTTAAAAGACATGCAGTACACCAATAGAATCTCTCGTATCAGATCAAAGCTGGCCCATCTTGAAATAGAAGCCCTTCTTTTCTTTGATATGAAAAACATACGCTATCTAACAGGTTTTTCGGGAAGTGACGGAACACTCATCGTCGGGAAAAACAAATCCATATTGATAGTAGACGGCCGTTATGTAACTCAGTCAAAGCGGGAAGTCAAGAAGGCGGAGATTCTTGAATATAATGACAAAATAGAAGGAAGTGTTCGAGAAGTTATCAGTTCAGGGTTGCATAAAGTCGGTTTTGAATCCGGAGCGATAAATTTTGATTCCTATATAAGTCTCAGTGACAGACTGGTAGATGTGGAACTGAGGCCGATATCTGAGGAGATTAGCTCCATCAGGGCCGTGAAAGATAAGAACGAAATAGAATCGATTAAAAAAGCTGCAGAAATATCCTCGCGGGCTCTCATTTCCACTTTAGACCTCGTCAGGCCGGGTGTCAGAGAACGAGATGTTGCCCTGGAGCTTGAATACAGGATGAGAGGAGATGGAGCGGAGAAGGTTTCATTTGAAACAATAGTAGCCTCCGGTGAAAATACTGCCCTGCCCCACGCCACGCCAGGATACAGAAAGTTTGAACAGGGAGATTTTGTTGTCATAGATTACGGGGCTGTTTATGACGGCTATCATTCAGACGAAACATACACGTTTGTCATTGGAAGTGTGACGGACAGACAGAAAGAGATATACGGTATTGTGAAAGACGCACACGATAAAGCCGTGGATTCCGTCAGAGCCGGAGTTTCATGCAGGGAAATTGACAGGATTGCCAGAAGCCACATAGAGAATGCTGGTCTAGGGAAATATTTTTCACATGGTACCGGCCATGGTGTCGGCCTCGATGTTCATGAGGCTCCGCGGTTATTTACCAAATCGGAAGGCTATCTGGAAAAAGGCATGGTTGTTACCATAGAACCCGGTGTTTATATCCCTTCTCAGTGGGGTGTCCGGATAGAAGATATGGTTCTGGTGAAAGAGAACGGTTGTGAAGTTCTGACAAAGACGCCAAAAGAATTGAGGATATTAGGCTAAAACAAGCTCTTTGCATAAAGCCCTCATTAATCTTCGCCGCATCGGTAAAAATTTTCTTATGAACTTATCAAATTAGGGTGGTTGTAATGAATATTAAAAACCTTATACGGGAAGAAGTACTCAATCAAAAGGCGTATCCCACCCCAGAGATATCCTGTCCGATTAAACTTGATGCAAATGAGGGCCCGTTTGACATTTCTCCTTTCCTGAAAAGCAAAATTATTGAAAGTATAATGAAAGTGCCACTGAACCGTTACCCGAAACCCGGTTCCCCCGAACTTAGAACGGAATTCGCAAAACTATACGGAGTTACCAGTGATATGTTAATCGTTGGGAACGGTTCAGACGAACTTATCCAGATTCTTTTAATAGCATTAAAAAAGCCGGGTTCAAGTATTATTATTCCAACCCCTACCTTTGCCATGTATAAGATATTAGCCCTGAATACCGGCCATGAGGTAATAGAGGTTCCACTCGACAATCAGTTTGATCTTGATGTTAATCCCATGCTTGAGATTACAGTAAATAAATCCCCAAATTTGATATTCTTCAGTTATCCGAACAATCCTACCGGTAATTGCTTTGATCCCGGCAGAATAGAGGCTATTTTAAAGGAAACGGACGGTATCGTGGTTGTAGATGAAGCCTATTTCAACTTTTCCGGAAAAACGTTTCTGCCGTATCTTAACAAATATGACAATCTTGTAATTTTAAGGACTCTTTCAAAAGTGGGGTTAGCCGCAATGAGAATAGGCATTCTCATTGGCACCCCCTCCCTGATTCATGAACTAAATAAAGTGAGACTTCCTTACAACCTGAATACACTTTCCCAGATCACAGCCCGTCTATATATTGAGAATGAAGCGGAGTTTCAAAAACAGGCGGACACGGTTGTGAGCAGAAAGGATGAGCTATTTGCTGAACTGAAAAAAATTGACGCAATTGATTTATATCCATCAGACGCAAATTTTATTCTTTTCAGTTGTTCTTTTGATACAGATAGTGTATACTATTCTTTAATTGAGAAGGGAATTCTGATAAAGAAGTTTGATACCCCCGGGATTCTTCAAAACTGTATGAGAGTTACAACAGGAACACATGAAGAGAACGAGGAATTTCTGAGAGCGTTGAGGAATATTATATGTTCGGCGAGGAGCTGAAGGCAAAGTAAGGAGAGTGATATAATAGATTGTAAATTAGGGGTAGATTACGGTATGTTTTAAAGCAATGCCGTACTGCCCTATTTTTGTGTCAAATAAATCAGAAAAATTACTTAATTTATTAAAATTTCTCCATGCAGTTGTACTGCAATTATACAACCTTCAAACAATATAAACGAAAGGAATGAATATTTTGGAAGTAAAAGTATTTGATAATGATGTAGAAAGAGCATTGAGAGTTTTAAAGAATAAACTCTCCAAGAGTGGATTATTCAAGGAACTTAAATTACGAAGAGCTTATGAAAAACCTTCTGTGAAGAGAAAAAGGAAAGCTATAGAGGCTCGCAGAAGGCTTCTCAAAGCCAGGCGAAATCGCAGATATTAAAAGGCAAGCGTGTAGCTGTCAGCCGTAAGTTGTCGATAATAATTGAACCTCCCTGCAACAAAATGAAGTAACAAAGTAATTCGAATAATAATCTCCGATTTTTAATGAAATTTACTGATGTTATTCTTCTTAGGAGAATTATTGATTTTATGCGCTGGCTGTTCAGTTCAAGGAATGTTTTGTGATAATCAGATACTCGCATCTTTGCTCATGGTTGATCGCTATAATACATAATCCTTCCAAACTTTTACAATTTTAAGGCTAAGGATAGCAAATGGGATCTCTAAAGGGTGTTGAGGTAAAAACTCTGGAGACGGTCCTTCACGATATAAAAAAAGGCACGGCTGTTCAATGTTATCTTATCCATGGAGATGAGGAATACCTGGTAAAGGATGCTCTCGATAAGATAACCAATCTCATCCTTCCCGGGGAAAACAGGGATTTTAATCTCTTTTATATAGACGGGGAAAGCGAAGACATTGACAGTATATGTGAATCGATTCTTACCCCCCCTCTTATCCCCGGAAAAAAAATCGTGGCAGTAAAAAACTCCCGATTTTTCCATTCTAAAACCACCCTGCCCGATCTCGTAAAAAAAATCGTTAAAAACATAGACGACAATACATTAGAAGCGGCGAGGGCTTTTTTGTCATTTATAAAGACTGTCGGTTGGACACTTGAGGACCTGAAGGACGATGGGTGGAAGAAAATCTCCGACGATGAGTGGACCAAAGCAATTGGCAGTAATATCGGGAAAGGAAGAGGGGCGTGGCTGCCGAAAATGATAAATTTCTGTGATAGTCGCGACATGAAGGCAGGACGATCCCAAGAAGACACACAGGCCCTCGTAGACGCTTTAACAGGCGGTCTTCCGGAAGGTAATTGTCTGATAATGACTGCCGATTATTCTGTAGACAAAAGGAAAAAATTATTTAAGGCAATGTCCGATATCGGAATCGTCCTCGGTTTTACCCGTGTAAAGAATCAAAAAATGCAGAAGAAGTTATTGAAGGACGCTACTGAAAAACTCCTTGAGGGAAGTGGTAAAAAATTGACACCAGAAGCATTTCTCGCCTTGGAAAGAAAAACCGGCTTCAATATAAGGCAATTCAGGGAAGCAGTGGAAAAGCTGATTACTTACACAGGAGACAGATCAGTTATCACGGGACAGGATGTGCAGGATATTACAGGAAGAACAAGGGAAGACTCTATATTCGATTTAACCTCCGCTCTGTCCGAGAAGAATCCAAGGAAAGCCCTCCTGACCCTGAAAGAGCTCCTTGATCAAGGTGTTCATCATCTAATGGTTATGACGATGATAATCAGGGAGATTCGGCTTCTTATTCATGCCAAAATTCTTCTGAGATCGAAAAATATTCCTTCATTCCATCCCGAAATGGATTACAATCAATTTCATAAAACTGTTTACCACGCTGTAGAGGAGTATGGCAAGGGTTCTATGCTTGTCGATCAGCACCCTTACGTTCTTTATAACGTTTTTAAAAATTCAGAAAGGTTTTCCTACGAAGAGCTTGGAGGATATTTGGAGACTCTTGTTAATGTTGACACTGCGCTGAAAACTACCGGGAAAAACCCGAAGCTTATACTTGAACGCCTTCTGGCGGAAATATGTCTATAATTTTTTAGTTCTTTTCAGTACAGCCCTTTGCTTCTTGGAAATCCTACGTGACGGCCCTTTTTTCCGGGTTTCCAAGGATATACTGTTGTGCGGATCATCACTGTCTGAAGGAGGAAAACCATATTCGGATACCTGTTCCAGCTTAGCCTCAAATCCAGGAGAAGAGATAGCAACACCGCCGGTTTTGCTTATAGAATCCGCTATCTTTCTGTCCGATGTAACAACAACTATTTCTTCTTCTCCTTCTTTTGCCATTCTTTTTATGACCTCATCAGCCTTTTCTCCTTTTCTGGAATATATAATATCGATTCCGCCTTCCCGGTCACGCTCCTCCATCAGCGGATCACTCGCCCACCCGTCAAACACGATGGTTATCCTGTGCCCTTTCGTTTTTTTATAGAGCGAGACCCTCCGAATTAATTCATTGCGCCCGCTCTCCAGGCTGATACTTTCGAAACGCCCCAGGGAATCTGACTGCCTGATAAGATTGTATCCGTCGATTATTATATGCATAATCGTGATGAGCTCATAAAAAGTCTCCTCAGCTTGTCATTTCGAGTGAAACGAGAAATCTTTAAAACGTAACATTCTGAAAGAACAAGATTTCTCCCTGCGGTCGAAATGACATATTCGTCTAATTTCACTTTTTGCGAACTTGTTATTCTTGAGGATTTATGATTTCTTTCATTTCAGATATGGTCTTCCGATAATTGGCGCTTCCGAAGATGGAAGAACCGGCCACAAAAATATCCGTGCCGGCATCTGCTATCGAATTTATATTGTCGAGTGTCACACCTCCATCCACTTCCAGGAGAACACCGGGAGCGATTGAGCTGATCATCTCCCGTGTCTTTTTAATTTTCGGCAACATATTCTCTATAAATTTCTGTCCGCCGAAACCCGGATTTACCGTCATCACCAGCAGCATATCCAAATCTCCAATAATCTGTTCAATTCGTGAAATAGGAGTCGCGGGGTTCAGGGATACCCCGGCCTTGAGCCCTCGTTCTTTAATTAGCGCTACCGTCCTGTGAAGGTGATTTGCCGCCTCAACATGGACAGTAATAATATCGCTTCCTGCTTCGGCAAAGGCTTCGATAAACCGTTCCGGGTTCTCAATCATCAGGTGGACATCAAACGGAAGGTTTGTAACCTTTCTAAGTGAAGATACAATGGCAGGTCCGATTGTGATGTTAGGAACGAAATGACCGTCCATTACATCTATGTGAATCAAATCAGCCCCTGCCTCTTCCACTAACAGGATCTCTTCACCAAGCCTGCTGAAATCAGCAGACAGAATGGATGGGGCTATTTTTTTCATATGACATCCTCATGTTCTCTTCTTAATGAAATGGAAGGTATATTTAGAATTCCATGACGAGGGCGTGTGACACGCCTGAATCCACTTCTTTGATCCGAAGTCTTAACTCCTTTGCCTGTTTTGCCTCTCCTGGAAAGAAAATAAATCCATGAGCTATTTCATGTGGTTTTACCGCCCGGCTCTCGAGAGACCTTGTTTGCAGATCTTCCCTAATTTCATGCCGGACGTCTTCGTTCGCTAATCCCCCGGCGCCCCCCATTGTTACACCCGCAGCCGCGCCAACGGCAGCACCTTTCATGGCCGCGTCACCAACGTTCTGTCCCGTCACAATACCGACTGCCGCTCCGATAATTGCCCCGGCAGTACCGGCAAGCAGCCCTGCTTTTGTAGCTTCAGGAGCGACTTTGCCAAGCTGGGTCTTTTTTGATATTCGATCATAGGCAAGTCTCGCGTCGATTATAGGCCAGAGATTATTTTCTCCGTCAACCAGAAATGTCTGATTCGCGACAATTTCTATCGAGTGGGTACCTTTATTATCAAAGATTACCTGAACGGGAAGTATCCCCGCATCTCTGATATCAAATCCGAAGGCCTCTTCCGCCTCTTTTTTGTCATCGTATGCCTTAGACGCTATAAGAGCCCCTGCAACGGCCTTAGCGTTCGAATAGGCGGCGGGCATTTTTAAGGGCACAACTTTTCTTTCGTATCTGGTACATCCTACAAGAATGAACGTAATTAGCGAAAGAACAGTTATCACCACACAAAATTTGTTTATCCCTCTCATTGCTGATAAATCCTTTCTTTTAAGTAACAAAACGTATTGAAACTGATACTATATTAGGGTATGGATGTCAATACTTGAAGCTCCTCGCAGCAAGCTGCGGGGAATCTCCGACTGTTAATGAAATTTACTGACGTTATTCTTCTTCGAAGAATTGTTGATTTTATTCGCTCGCTAACCCCGTTGCAAGCAACGTGGAACGAAGTAATTCGAAGAATAATGTGCTCGCTGTTCAGCTCAAAGGTGACCGATGTACACAGTATACAACATAATTCTGTTTATCAGCAGCTTTTTTCTGCTACCTTACTATCTCTTAAAGATGAGCCTTACGGGCAAGTACAGAAAAAGTCTTGGGCCTAAATTAGGTCTTATTCAGCCGGGGATTTTAAAAACTATGGAGAGAAATCCCAGGATATGGGTCCACGCGGTATCGGTCGGAGAGGTTACAGCAGCAGCTCCTATTGTTTCTTCTTTGAGAGAAATTTTTCCTTCCGCGTGCATCATCCTTTCCACCAGCACAGAGACCGGTCAGGCTATGGCACGCAGGATAGCTATAGATGCCACATCATATATTTACTACCCTCTTGATATTCCCTTTGTGATAAGAAGAGTATTAAGTTTTGTGAGACCGGACATATTTGTCATCGTTGAAACGGAACTCTGGCCAAATTTCCTCCGGATTTGCAAAAAGGCAGGTATTAAAATAGTCATGGTTAACGGAAGGATATCACCACGTTCCTTTAAAAACTACATAAAATCAAGCTTCTTCTGGAAAGAAGTATTGAAGCAACTCGACGAGATAGGGGTAATATCCGAGACAGATGCCCGACGAATCAGGGCACTCGGCGTACCCCACTCTAAGGTACATGTATTCGGAAATTCAAAATATGACAGCCTTGCGGCGATGGTAGATCCAAAATCACACGAGGAAATCTCAAGGAAGCTCAATATAGTGCCCGGATCAAGGGTGTTCGTAGCTGGGAGTACTCACAATTCCGAAGAAGAAATAATACTTTCAGTCTACCGACGGCTCCTTGAAGAATATCCCGATTTTAAGCTTATTATCATCCCGCGCCACGTCGAAAGGGGCAATCAGGTACGTTCTCTCGCAAACGAAGCCGGTTTCCCCGATTGCATTATGATGACCGAGATAAAAAACGGCAAGAAACGTTCACAGGAAAGGGTCATCATCATCGATATCATAGGTGAGCTCTTCAAGGTATACAGCCTGGCCACCGTTGTCTTTTGCGGGGGAAGTCTCGTTCCAAAAGGGGGACAGAACATACTCGAACCGGCCGCCTGGGGTAAGGTCATATTTTACGGTCCTTCCATGGATGACTTCACGGATGAAAAAAATCTTATGGAAGAAGCGGGGGCGGGTATTACAATCAGAAACGGTGATGAGCTTCTGGAAGGAATACGCGCACTCTTGAAAGACCCGGAGAGACTATCGCTAAAAGGCGAAGAGGGGCGAAAAAGTGTTGTTTCAAACATGGGGGCTTCCAGGAGATATGCGGAGATGATCGGGAAAAACATTAGTTGATTTATCACACGATGACTTGGTATTTTAGTGTGCTATTTTTCATAAAATTAACGGCTCGACCTTAAATCGAAAAGTAATTTGCCAGCTGTGAGGGGTTGATATGTATAAAGGGGAAAAAGTCGTCGTCGTCATGCCTGCTTATAATGCTGAGCAGACACTTGAAAGAACCCACGCTGAAGTCATGGCTCAGGAAGTTGTCGATCTGGTTATTATAGTCGATGACGCAAGTCAGGATAACACCACATCTGTCGCAAAGACCCTGCCGAATACGAAAGTCTACACGCATCAAAAAAATTTAGGCTACGGAGCCAATCAGAAATCATGTTACAGGCTGGCGCTCGAAGAGGGCGGAGACATTATTGTCATGGTTCACCCGGATTACCAGTATACTCCGAAACTCATCCCCGCCATGGTTTCGTTGATCGGAAATGACCTTTATCACTGTGTATTGGGCTCCAGAATTCTCGGTGGGTACGCCCTTAAAGGAGGCATGCCCCTTTGGAAGTATATCGCGAACCGTTTCCTCACGTTTGTCGAAAACTTTCTTCTGAAAGCAAAGCTCTCCGAGTACCATACGGGATACCGTGCTTTTTCACGTGAACTCCTGGAACGGTTGCCCCTGGAGGTCAATTCCGATGATTTTGTCTTCGACAATCAGATGCTCGCGCAGATTCTCTGGTTCGGGTATACGATTGCCGAGGTCAGTTGTCCAACAAAGTATTTTCCCGAAGCCTCGTCGATTAACTTACAACGAAGCATCAAGTACGGTTTTGGATGCTTGCTTACGGCTTTTGCCTTTCGCCTGGCGAAATGGAAGGTAATATCATCAAAGTTATTTAAATATTCAGATGGCTCATTTTAAAGCAAAGTAAATGCTGGATAACGCAGAACGGAGTTGAAGAATCGAAAGAAATGTTCCGGTATTGCGAAATACAATCATATTGAAGTACCCCTGTAAAGGAAATACAAAACGTTGAAAAGCCGTCAAACCACTGTAAAACCAGAAAAATCTTCCCACACACATAGATGGACATGGGGAATATTGTTTGTCATTATATTGATTTCAGCATTTATTCGCTTCGGTATGCTTGATGTGCCGCTTGAGCGCGATGAGGGGGAATATGCTTATGCGGGGCAGCTTATTCTCGATGGTGTTCCCCCATACAAGGAATTGTACACTATGAAATTGCCTGGCATACAAGCCGCTTATGCCGGCATTTTGGCAATATTCGGGCAGACGCACAGAAGCATTCATCTGGCGCTGCTTTTCATAAACGCCGCTACAATCCTTTTAATATTCCTTCTGGGGAAACGCCTGATCGGAATATCTGGAGGCTTAATGTCCGCCGCGAGCTTTGCCGTACTGTCGGTCGGTCAGGCTATTCAGGGTGTATTTGCCAACGCGGAACACTTCGTTATACTATTCGCCGTTGGCGGTCTTCTGGTACTATTGAAAGCCCTGGATGAAGAACGCCCGTGGCTTATATTTTGCGGCGGGATTCTATTGGGCACGGGGTTCCTGATGAAACAGCATGGGGTTATGTTTGTTGCGTGCGGCGGCCTTTATACGTTTATTTACCAGATTCAAAAAAGACAATTAAAGTGGTTACAGGTAGTGTATCGGTGTGCCGTCTTTGTTGTCGGGTCGCTTGCCCCATATGGCCTTGTGTGTATGATTCTTGCGTCGGTCGGGGTATTTGAAAAATTCTGGTTCTGGACGGTAAACTATCCGATGGCCTACACCTCGCAGATACCCCTTGAGTATGCATGGGAAACTCTTAAACATAGGGGAGATATTATTAACTCGGCACCGCTGCTCTGGATACTTGTGGCCATTGGCTTGACGGCTTTAATATGGGACAAGAAGATCAGACATCATTGGATTTTTATCCTGCTGTTTACGATATTTTCTTTTGCGGCTATATGTCCGGGGTTTTATTTCCGACCGCATTATTTTATTCTTTTGCTTCCAGCCGCTGCAATTCTTACCGGCTGCGCAATCAGTGCTACGAAGGGAAAACTGTCAGTATTCAAGTTGCTGGTTATTCGGAAGGGAATTCCGGCCTTTCTGGCTGTCATATGTCTTTTTATTTCGGTCTGGCAGCAGAGGGACTTTTTATTTTTCATGACACCTGTTGAGGCATCCCGTACTACTTATGAGGGACACTTTTTCCCAGAGACCCTTGAAATCGGGCGGTTCTTGCGGGAAAATGCAGACGATAATGATAGAGTTGCCGTTATGGGTTCAGAACCCCAGATATTTTCTACTCCTGCAAACGTTCTGCCACGGGACATGTCTATATGTACCCGCTGATGGAAGATCACGTCTATGCTTTACAAATGCAGCGGAAGCTAATAGACGAAGTTGAATCGGCAAAACCTAAATTTATGATTATAGTCGGCAATAACAAATCGTGGTTCAGGCGTTCTTCTTCGAAAACACTGATATTCGAATGGCTGAATCGTTATCTACAGGAACATTACATCCCTGTTGGTCTGGTTGATATATTCAAAGACAGAACTGTTTACCGATGGACACCTGATTCAACGTGGCCACCTCGTTCACTTCGCTATCTTGTAGTTTTGAAACGAAAGAATGTTCTCTGAATTGTTCAAAACATTAAGGTGAAAGACTGTCATAAAACAACCCAACCTAAGAACTGAAGATCAGACTGGACATACAGAAAAAATTCCAGTAAGGCACGGAAGGACAAATCTCGGTTGAAAAATCGATGTAACTCTGTAGCAATCGCAATAAAGGCAGAAAAAACGTAGACATGAACATCGGAAATTTTTGGCAATGACCAACAACAAAACAAAAAATGTCTCCTTTTTCACCTTACGCCATCGAGAAGGTTTGGTATGCCTTTTTCTCGTCATGGTCTCTCTTGCCGTTTACTGGCAGGTTGGGAATCATGATTTTATCTCTTTCGATGATAGAGTGTATGTTACTGAAAATTCTCATGTGCAGGCAGGATTAACTCCGGACAGTATCACCTGGGCATTTACGGCCACAGATGCCGACAACTGGCATCCGCTGACCTGGCTGTCTCACATGGCAGATTGTCAGATTTACGGA
>CAZZBF010000016.1:0-1153 GCA_964652795.1 uncultured Syntrophales bacterium
TTCTGGGGTGCATTCGACTCGAATGCACTTGCCTTCGATTTCCGAGTAGTCCCAACCTTCCGGCATTGTTTCGTTTTCTTGTCCACTACTCATATAAAATGTTTCTTCTCCATTTTTGTCGCTCATGGCATATTCATAGAAACTCACTTCTTTTCTATTACCGATCTTGTTTTTGAACCGTGATGCGGCTCTGGGATCAGGTTCAAAACAAAAAATCTTAGGGGAATCGAAAATTTCCAAAAACCAGAGCGTGTTGCTTCCATCGTTGCAACCAATCTCCAAAATCGTTGGATTTGGCCTTGAAACAAGTTGGCGTATAAATTCCCTGGTGATAGATGAATTGGTTACAGGTGGTTCTCCCTTAAGATAATAATAAACAAATTTGTAGAGTTTCTGCAGCATCGAAAAGACGTCAGGTGATTTTCGACATTGTTTCATTCTATCACCATAGTATTGTTAGTAGTGTGTCCCGAAGAGGATTAACGTTTAATAAAATCAAGTGTGATTTCCTGGTGAGCGCTTGTATTGTTGAAGCCATATAGTTGCTGATAATCCATTCGATATCCTTTTTGCCACTGTTCCAACAAAAAATCCTGGTGAATATTTCCGCATAAATTCTTATTTTCGTCCTGTACCTTATTGCAGGGAATGTTGACAATTTTTGACTTTTTGTACGCTACTCCCATACGAAACGAAAAAAAACGGCGAAATTTCTGTAATTGATCTTCGAGAGTGTTTGGTGCGGAAAAATCAAGCAGTCGTATCATTGCGGTAATTTCCTGAGTCGAAAAAAAATGGCCGTCGAGAGAAACCGGATAAGACCAATCATGAACACCTTGATTCCATTTCCAGACAATTTTGTCCTTATCATCTATAATATCCGCCATCAATTCAGGCAAAGGCTGCTCTTTTTGAACCGTATAGCATTTTTTCAAGTTCAGTCCCATTCTCAACGTAGGAACGAATTTATCATTATCGAATTTTATAAAATCTTTAATATCAAAATCTTCGATAAAAAGGACGTCATCTACCAGAAAAAAAACCCTTTCAGCCGTGAGTGACTTGAGAAGATTGAGGAGATCTGCGCGGAAAGAATAATCATTACTCTGTCTTATAAATAAGATTTGACGGTCAGAAAATAATGAATTTATTT
>CAZZBF010000016.1:1163-28212 GCA_964652795.1 uncultured Syntrophales bacterium
TTTGAGGCATGCCGTAACCTCGTGGCTTGATGGTCCAGCAGGCTTATCCAAGTTTATTATTCCAAAGCGCATATGCTCTTTGATGGGACGGGTCTGTTGTCCGGTATAAAACATAAAGTGGTACGGGCGAAGAAACTTTTTCATAATACGTTGTCAGCAGTGCGTGGAGCTGAAGGGCTCTGTTTTTTGAGAAGACAACACATTCAGCCGGGTATTCGCCGAATTTTTCCACTCGCTGAGTTTTAGCTTCATACAGTGAAGCAAACGCATTTTTTTCCCACAGGAGCGATGTATTTTGAAGTGTAACATCAAAAGGTTTTAAAACGTAGTTGATGAATTTTCGAAAAGTTGACATGCCTATCTATGAATGTCTAAGTTTTTTATTTTTGATGTTATTTTCCGTTTCAGATGTCCTAACAAGCGAAATTTTGCAAAGCAAAAATCTCTTTCCCGGCGACAGGCAGCGGCATAGCGGTTATTTTCAGGATACGAAAGGGGACTCGGTATTCCTCCAACTCCATTCAGGGCAGAATCTATGACCTGCGCTTTCATAGTATATTTTCCTTTTCTATCAAGCTTAGGATAATAGCCGTTGGGGGTTTCACGGTAAAGCAGATAAGGTTCCTCCATAAGCCAGATTCCGCCAAGAGCGCCGACACGTAGCCACAATTCATAATCTTCAGCCAATGGAGGAGAGAGGGTTTCACTGAACAACCCCGCTTTTTCCAAAGTGGTTCGGCGCACAATTGCCGAGGAAAGAATAATCCAATTTGCCCGGAGAAACGTTTCATATGATATTTTTCCGAAGGGAGCCTTTTGGAAATATACAGGCAATGTGGAATCCTTTTTATCTGTTCCGTCCCAGCGAAAACCGTTGCAACCCACCAGCACGCAATCCGGCCGCTGCTCCAGAAATGCCACCTGCCTTTCAATTTTTTCAGGTAACCAGACATCATCATCGTCCAGAAATGCAACATATTGCGCCCTTCCACTTGTTATGGCGCGATTTCGAGGAGTTGCCGGGAAGCCCGCGTGTTTCCCGGGCAAATATTTAAAACGATCATCTTTCAAAAAAGGCTTAATGACATCCAATGTTTCTTTAGTCTCACCATCTTCCGCTATCCAGCATCGCCATTTTAAAAAAGTCTGATCCTGCACACTTTTAAGTGTTTCCGGCAGAAGATCAGCCCGGTTATATGTCGGAACAATTATGTCAACGGTCATATGATTCACTTATTAAGAAATATTTCGATGAAAAACAGGTTTCCGTATGAGAACACCCATTCTTAATATTACTTTTTTGTTAGTATTCAGTATCAGGCTGGTCATAACTGCCCTGCTCCTCCTGATTTAGATGCCATAATATTGTAATGACAGCAAGAATGACATAAAACACGATCGTCGATGGCCGGAAGAGAAATACAGGTTCCCCCATTCCGATTACGAAGTAAGCAACAAACGCACTGACGGTGCATATCCCCCAATCTCTGATATAATCATTTTTTGCATATCTGATGATTTTAAAACACATCTTTCCAAAGACAAAGATTATGTATAAAAATAATAATAGACCGATTAAGCCAAGCCGCACGGTAATGTCTAACAGTAAATTATGGGGTGTATAAATCTCTGCTGGCCTATATTTTTTCGGCGTTCTATTCACGTATGATTCTTTATCAATATTATTGATAAACGTTTGCATACCGAAACCGATGCCCAATATCGGATAATCTTTGATTACTTCACAGGTAATATAATTGATTTTCAATCGATCTTTGATGCTATTTGTGTTCAGCCTATCTTTTAAAGGCGTTAAAACGACAATCAACAGCACCATGGCAAGGAATAAGAACAGCGCGATTTTCTTGGTTTTTAACAACATCAGGATGGTTGATGCAATTATTAGAGACAAAAAAGTACCTTTACTCTGAGTCGAAAGCGTAGCAATAAACGATGGAATCATACAGGCAATGATAGATACACGGTGATATAAACGGAATTCTTGAAAATAAAAGTGCAGACAAATGATAACGGCAAAGACGGTAATTGTACCGATAAAATTAACGGGAAGTTCTGTAGACACATTGACACCGTTCAATAAATATCCAAGTCTTATCATATTAATCGGAGTGTCAGACGTTGTATAATAATAGAACATTCCGATAATTGAAAAAGCCGTAGCCGATATTGCGACAATCCATGCCAGCGAGGCAAGCCGTTTATTCGAATTAAAAAAGTTGATCAACAAAAAATAAAGTATAATGTGGTTCAGCAAATGTGCACGCACATCGTTGATACTATTTTCCACATTCAACGACCAAAAAATACTTAGAAATGACCATAGCAAAAAAAACATCAAGGGATATGTTAAGGGTGTTTTGAATATAAAGCTTCCGCGTTTAAAAACAATTAAGAACAGCGTAATTATAATCGCAAGATAAAAACAGATTTCCTTGATAGCCGTTGTGTGCGGTAATACAGGGAAACTATAACTCAGGATGTAGTATATGTTGTCTTTGGTGTTTTGTTCGTTGAATTGTAATGTAAAATCTCTAATTTTATCGATATACATAGAATATTTCCTGGAAAACTTTGAAGCTCCCCACCACAAGCAGCGGGGAACGAAGTAATTCGAAGAATAATGCGCTCGCTGTTCAGTTCAAAAGAAAGTAAGTTGCTCTTACCTCAGCAATCAAAAATAATCAGTAACTTGCTCATAAGGAAGATAAATATTATGTTTAAATTGTTCATATAATGCCGGAAAGTCACTAATGTTCTTATTTTTCAATGGCTTATATATATCAACATACGAATTTAATCGTGGCCATTTATCATCCCATATTTTTTTTATTTTGTTATGCCAGTCATCAATATAACCCTCATAGCACCTTTCTCTTGATTCATTTTTTTCTGTTACCTTATGATAATGCCAGACAAATGAATCATAGCTTAAAGCCGTACACCCTCCGGCCAGAAAACAACGTAATGAAAAATCATTGTTTTCAAAGCAGGCTTTCCATCTTTCATCGAAATAACCAACTTTGTCAAAAATCGACCTTCTCCAGAACATGACATTGAATTCAATTCCAAGGCATCTAAGATAATCGCTGGTTTCTTTATTGAAAATTTTCCCCAAGAAAGATTGTTTGCTTTCTCGCAAACTACTTAAATCTATATTATCTGCTCCAAAGTCTTCTTGCGGTTGCCAAGTTTGGTAATCAACATCACTTTTATCTGTAAAAGGAGATGCTTGGTAAACCTCTTGAATTTGCACTTTATTGAATAAATCCTCATCCATTCCCGAGGTAATTATAACATCTGATGTAATTAGTCCAACTACCGGAGATTTACAGGTTCTTACAAAAAAGTTTATAGCTCTGCTTATTCCTATGTTTCGATTTAACAATATAGTTGAAAATCCATACCTGTTTTGTCTTTCTAAAATCCATTTTTTGTGATTAATTGTAGATCCTTGGTCCAGAAGGAATACATCACAAGTTAGATTCTTACTTTTCCTGCCATAAAAAGTGTCAATAGCGTGGTTTAAAACATCTTGGGCGTATTGCTCACCTTCCGGGTTATAGTCTAAAATCAAATACGATATATCAGGTATCATTAGAACAATTCTTCCATTTTCTGAACCGAGTATATGTTGCCTTTTACGAGAGCCTTTTCCTTCGTAAATTTCACTTAATCAACAAAATATTCGTAAAGTAAAGTTATACCTGGCTTTCGTGCAATAGATCATTCATATCCATTCGGATGTTTGCTATGCCATTCCCACGCGGAGGCGACGATTTCTTCCAGTTTAGCAAACTTTGGTTGCCAACCGAGTTCTCGGCGGGCCAGATCTGAAGACGCTATAAGAACCGCCGGATCGCCGGGCCGTCTGAGGGCAAATTCGAAAGGAACACTTCTGCCGGTTACGGATTCCACCGTTTTTACCACCTCCAGGTTAGAAAATCCCTGTCCATTTCCCAGATTGTATCTGCCGTTTGGATGTCTCTCCAGGTTTTGCATAGCCTGAATGTGAGCTTGCGCAAGATCCGACACATGTATGTAGTCCCTGATGCAGGTACCGTCTTTTGTCGGGTAATCGTTGCCGAATATATACAGTTTTTCACGCTGTCCAAGCAATACCTGTATAATTACCGGAATGAGGAGAGTCACGTTCCGTTTCGCGTTTCCAAATCTTTTACTCGCCCCGGCGGCATTGAAGTATCGCAAGGCGTTAAATTTGAGACCGTAGGCTCTGTGGTACCAATCGAGAATTCTTTCGAACATCAGTTTAGACTCCCCGTAAGGATTAACCGGAAGCTGGGGATGTTTTTCGTCAACCGGGATGTACTGAGGTTCGCCAAAAGTAGCTGCAGTAGAGGAAAAGATCATGCGGTCACAGTTGAACTCCCGCATGACATCGAGAAGAGCAATCCCATTTACCAAGTTGTTGTTAAAAAACTGACTTGGATCGATCATGGAAGATTCTACTCTCGTATCGGCTGCAAAATGGAGGACAGTATCAATCAGGTGCTTCTCAAAAATCGCCCTCAATAAAGACCGATCACCAAAATCACCTTCATAAAAGATGGCCTCAGGAAGTACCGCTTCCCGGTGTCCTTCCTGTAAATTATCAACCACTACCACTTCAAACCTCTGAAGCAAAAGCTCTTCAACACAAACGGAGCCGATGTGTCCGGCCCCCCCTGTAACCAACAACTTCATGCCACCCTCCGTCATCCGAACTGAACAGTAAGCGAATAAACTCAACGATTCCTCGAAGAAGAATAACGACAGTAAATTTCATTACCCCGATAAACGGGATAAATGCGTTAACGAGTTTGCTTTCTACCAGAAAGCAAATCCTGACTTACTAAACAGTCGGAGATTATTCTTCGAATTACTTCGTTCCCCGCGCAAGTTGCGGGGAGCTATCAATATAATAGTACCGGTTCAATCGAAAAGTTTATGAAAACGTGAACTATCACATTGACAAAGAAAAATCACTATTTTAATTGACTTACAATTGTGATATGTAGCTAATTCCACGTATATCCGAGGGATAAAATGAAAAAAAAGATACCCCTTTCAATAGCGATTATAACATTAAATGAAGAGGAAAACCTGCCGGCGTGTCTTGAAAGTGCTTCATTTGCCGATCAGATTGTCGTTGTAGATTCCGGCAGTACGGATAATACGGTAAAGATTGCTTCCGATTTCGGATGTGATGTGTCTGTCGAAAAGTGGCGGGGATTCGGGCCTCAAAAACAATCAGCCATAGATAAATGCAGAAACCCCTGGGTATTTGTTCTCGACGCGGATGAACGGATCCCTTGTGAAACGGCGCTGGTCATTGAAGATATTCTGTTGAATCGGTCAGATACTTCTGCCGGTTACAGTTTTCCCCGAAAAAATTACTTCCAGGGGCGCTGGATTAAGCACCTCGGATGGTGGCCGGACAGGATTGTGAGGCTTTTCAAAAAAGGCCTCGGTCGGATGACTGAAACTTTGGTTCATGAATCAATAGAGGTAAATGGTCCCGTGGAAGCGCTGGATGTAGTCATAGAACATTTCACGGAAAGCCGTCTTGATCGCGTACTGATCAAAATTGACCATTACTCCACTCTTGGTGCGAGACAAGCTTTTAATGAAGGCAAAAAAACATCAATCTGGTCCGCTGCTGTTCGGGCAGTTCTCACTTTTTCCCAAAATTATTTTCTAAAGCTGGGAATTCTTGATGGCGCGCAGGGCCTTGTCCTTTCCATTACCGATTCCATTAACAAATTTTTCAAATATGCCAAATTAAATGAATTGAACAGGCAACAAATATCAGAGGAGCAGGAACCGCCCAAAAATGTCTCGGGTCACGATAATAAGGTTTAAACGTGGACATTTCAATTATCATTGTCAACTGGAATTCTAAAGAACTTTTACAAAATTGTCTGAAATCTGTTTATCAAACAGTGCGGGACATTGTCTTCGAAGTCGTTGTGGTTGATAATGCTTCTCATGACGGAAGCGTGGCCATGCTGCGAGAAGAATTTCCCCGGGTAACGGTAATAGAAAACACAATTAATCGCGGGTTCGGCGCTGCCAACAACCAAGCTTTTGGTATTATAAAAGGCCGTTATGCACTGCTTTTGAATACGGACACAACTTTGGCTGAAAATGCTGTTCATGAATTGTTTTCTTTCATGGAAGCCTGTACGGATGCCGCGATGGCCTGCGGGCAACTGTTAAATGAGGATGGAAGCAAACAGAATTCCATGGCAAATTTTCCCACATTATTCACTCTTTTTGTCAACATAACACTTCTTGAATACCTGTTTCCGGAACGATATCCAAGCAAGAGATACGTTCACAAAGAACCGGTCGAGGTTGAGTCGGGAATCGGGGCCTGTCTTCTGGTTCGTAAAAGGGCCATGGATGAAGTTGGAATTTTTGATGAAAGGTATTTCTTTTTTCTCGAAGAGACAGACTGGGCTCTCCGGATGCGCTCCGCCGGCTGGAAGGTATACCATGTTCCATCAGCCTTCATTTATCATTTGCAGGGACAGAGCATCGGGAGGGACATTCATTCCAGGATTGAATTCTACCGTTCCAGATACCAGTTTTTTCAAAAATGGAAAAGTCGTCCCTATAATGTTGCAGTCTTTTTTGCCGTTGTTTTTCGGCTGGCTTTTAACTGGCTGTCAACATCGGTTGCTTGCGTCTTGACAGTGGGGATGAATAAAAAAATTAGAAACAAATGGGGCGTTTATTCTCAGCTTATATTATGGCATTTTCAGGGCCGGCCTTAATCGTGCCGAAGGAACTGCACCTGTACAGTCATAATTTTATTCCAGCTTTTTTGCCTCGTCTGTCAACATTACAGGAATGTCATCTCTGATTTCATACATTAATTTACATTTATCGCAGATCAGTCCGTCTTCTGCCTCACTCAGGTAAACGTCTCCTTTGCATTTAGGACATGCCAAAATATCCAGAAGTTCTTTGCTTATAGTCATCTTTATTCCTTTTTATCAAAAAAATACCGAATATCCGATTGTTCCGGAATGGGTATCAATGCCGCTGTTGGGATGCGCCAGGCCGGCGTTTGACATATGCCGGAATCTATACCCGAGGTTGACTGCTGAGTTTTCAGTAATAAAATAATAGAAGCCCGCGCCTATAGTGTCAGCGAATATAAACCCGTTCGCCTGATCGTCCGTTACAACTGAAATGTAATGGGGACCCACGCTCCCCATTATGTAAGGGGACAATCTATCCGTTATCGGATACATGTATTTAATTCCCAGGCCTACTCCACATTCAATGTCCGTTTCGGAATTCACTACAGGGTTGATCTGCGGTTCGAGAAAAAATGAGGCTCTGCCTTTGTGTTTTTCCAGCTCGGGGAAAAACCTTTTCAGGTCAATACCAAGATGCCAGATCAGCAGGATCGGTTCATAATGTTTACCATCGGCTATGTCTCCCGTTCCATAACCGAGTATAATTCCCGATTCTGAGAAAAGCCGGTCATGCGTGGAACTTGAACTTGGGTCAGGAGAGGTTTCTTCCGCGTACACTACGGTGCTGAAGATAATCACTGCAAGTATTGCCACTGCAACGAGAAAAGTAAACTTAATAGAATTAGACCTTTTCACTATAACCTCCACTTTATGATTCGCGATTTCCGTTCTGCTATGTCCGCTTAATGATTTCTTCCACCGCCTGGAAAACTTCTTCCACGGTAATCTCTTCCATGCATTTTTTTGAACTACATTTCTTTAGAAAACAGGGGCTGCAAGACATCTCTTTGCGAACCACCACATGTCCTTCACCATAGGGACCGGTTTTCAGGGGATCAGTAGGTCCAAAAAGCGCCACTACCGGTGTTCCCATTGCCGCCGCGATATGCATGGGGCCGGAATCGGTTGTAATCACAACGGATGATAAACTATATAAATATGCCAGGTCTCTCAGGGTTGTCTGACCCCCAAGGTTGACGGAAGGGTATGACATCAACGACTGAATATTCTCAATCATTCCATCGCTTTTATTACCCGTTAAAACCACCTTCGCTTTCAGGTCTTCTGCAATTCTGTCACACAAGTCCGCAAATTTATCATCTTTCCAAAGCTTTGTTTCCCAAAATGCTACTGGACTTACTGCCACAAATCGCTCTTTTTTGTCAATGTTATTTATTGTCAAAATGTTCTTCACTCTATTTCTGTTTTCTTCTTGAACAGGAATCAGGAATTCCTTTTCAACGATATCTGATCCTAAATGGTTAAGAAAGTCGAGGTAGCGGTCAACGGCGTGTTTTTCCATATCTTCATGAATTTTTTCATTTAAAAACAAGCCGCTTAACTCCTGCATGCTGTCGTAACCAAGCTTTCTTTTTCCTCCGCTGAGAAGCACAATGAGCGAACTCTTGAAAAGTCCGTGAAAATCAATCACCAGGTCGTATGAATAATCTCTCAGTGTGCTGATAAATGATTTGATTTCTCCGATTGTTCCGCTTATCCGACGAGGTCTTTTGAGATCAGCCATCCATCTCTTTCTGCGGGAAATGACGACCCTGTTTAGGTAGGGATGATCTTTGACGATATCTGACGAATCTTCCTCTATTGCCCAGGTGATATTAGCTTCCGGATAAAACTTTCTTAAAGCTGAAAGGGAAGGAAGCGTGTGTATCACGTCTCCGATGGCACTCAATTTTACAATGAGAATGTTCACTTTTTCCTGTTCCTCATTATCCAGTTTACCGCGTCCAGGATGTCCTCGGCAACATAGTCGGGCTTCATATCGGAAGACATTTCTTTCTCTCCGTATCCGGTCATTACAAGTATCCCCTTAACTTTACCGTTATTTGCCAATTCTATGTCTTTTTTAGTGTCACCCACCATATAAGAACGGGACAGATCAATACCAAGTTCCTCGGAGGCCTTGATAAGCATTCCTGTCTTAGGTTTTCTGCAGTCACATGATTTAAGATAGTCCCCTCTCCCTTCGGTCGGATGGTGTGGACAGTAATAAAAACGGTCTATGTGGGCTCCCTTTTTCTGAAGGGTTTCATTGATACGAGAATGTATGACATTCACAAAATCCTCGCTGAAGTATCCTCTTGCTACTCCGGCTTGATTGGTAATAACTACCACTTTCATTCCACTTTTGTTAATCAGCCTGATGGCTTCGAAAGAATTGGGGTATATGTTCAGTTTTTCCAGATCACCAAGATATCCAACCTCTTCATTTATCGTTCCATCTCTGTCTAAGAAAACCGCGGTGTTTTTTTTCATACCTTTAAAATGCTCCGTGCGACATCATATACCTCGCCAACTTCTATCAAGTCCATGCACCGAAAGTCAGTAGGACAAACCTGTTTGAGACAGGGACTGCACGCAACTTCTTTGCTGATGACAACGCTTTTTTTCCCCACGGGGGACGTTGTTACAGGATTAGTTGATCCGAAAATCGCTATTGTCGGAATGCCGAGCGCACCAGCGATATGCATCAATCCGGAATCGTTGGATATAAAAAGATTACATCTGGCAATCAGAGAAATGGCTTCTTTGAGATTTGTTTCACCCGCCAAATTGATCAATCTGTTTTTTGAACTCTGCTGAACCTTATCCGCGCTTTCCCGGTCATCAGAACTCCCGAAAAGAATCACCGGGACGGAAAAATCGTCTATGAGCTTATCGGCGACTCCGGAAAACCTCTCTGGAAACCATCTCTTTGCGGGCCCGTAAGTCGCTCCCGGTGCCATACCGACAATTATTTTTTCCTTGCCGATGCCGTGGCAATTGAGAATTTCTTCCGATATGGCGGAATGCCTCTCTGTCAGCGTGAGATTTACACTCCTTCCTGCCGATTCAAAGCCTAAAGTTTTTACCATTTCCAGATAGTAATCGATCTGGTGCACCGACCTGATCTTTTTTGTCCTTCGCACCGAATGTGTGAGGAGAAATCCTCTCCCGTCAGAATTATATCCCGCCCTTATGGGAATCCCGGCCAACCGGACAATAATTGCAGCCTCAATGGCATTTTGTAAAAGGACAGCCATGTCGAACTTCTCGTCCTTCAGTTCCCTCGCCAGTCTGATTTTCCCGGCAATACCATCGTGTATGCCGGGACTTTGAAACAGGATAACCTCGTCGATGTCCGGACATATGTAAAGAAGTTCCGCAACCCAGGGTTTTACAAGGACAGAAATTTTTGAGTGCGGGAATGTTTTCCTGACTGCGGCAATCGCAGGAAGGGACATTACAACATCGCCGATCCAGTTGGTTCCTCGGATAAGTATGTTTTCAATTTCGCCAATGGAAATTTTTTTAGAAGCTCTTAATTTCATGCTCATACGTGGGTAATTGGCACTTAGATTCTTAATGATAAACAACCACTTGTTGAAATAAACACCATTTTTTGCTGAATGCTGACGGCTGATAGCTGAACACTTATACCGCCTGATGTCTCTTTGTTTTCCATCTCTGGTGGACCCAAAGCCATTGATCAGGGTATTTTCTTATAAAATTTTCTATTATCTTTGTGAAGTTCTGGGTATTTGTCACTATATCCCTTTCAGAATTCCCAGTATTTATTATTTCAACTTCCTCGCACATGATTAATTTGTATCTGCCGTTTCTTATCCTGACCATAAATGCTGGAATAACCGGCGCCCCGGTATGAAGTGCAAGAGATGCCATGCTATGGGTCGTGCAAGCGGGTCTTTCAAAAAAGTCGACAAAGACACCTTCCTGCCAGGCCATGTTCTGATCAAGGAGTGTACCCACAATCTCATTATTTCTGACTCGGCGAAGAGATTGCATCATGGAACGATCCTTCGGCATCGGGTTGTTCCCGGTGCTTGATCGTATACACGTAACCAGATTTTCCAGAATCTGGCTATCCAAAGGGCGGTATATGACGGTTAATGGATGCCCGAGAAGTGCGAAAGACGCTGCCAACAGTTCCCAGTTGCCAAAGTGAGCGGTAAAAAACAGCAGGCCTTTGTTTTTTGACACAGCGTTCGTATAATTTTCAAATCCCTCACAATCCATCATATCTTTGATATTCTCCTTTGTTAACAAGGGAATTTCAAAGAACTCCGCAGCAACTATCCCAAGATTCCGAAAAGCTCCCCTGGCAATTTTATTCAGGTCCTTTATATCTTTCTCCGGGTACGCACACTTGAGATTATGAAGGGTAATCAGTCTATGCCTGAAAGAGAGGAGAAAAAAAACCACAAAAGCAGCCTTGAAAATTTCTCTCCGAATCACAATAGGTATAGAAGAGAAAATTAAAAGTATAGTCCTTGTCATTGCCGTTTTTTTCATTTTAAATGCCCTGACAGGATCATATTTTCAAATTCCCTGGAACGATTGACTATTGTCATCTCTATCCTGAGCAAATAGATGTCACGGAAAAAATCCGGAAAATCGATCAATTTTATCCCATCCTTTTCAGTGGTAACGATGATCTCTGATGAATAATTCGAAGCAGCTCTCTTAATCTCTTTGATATCACTCGTCGTGTATCTGTGATGATCGGGAAACGCAATAAGAGAGACCACCTCTCCACCAAGAGTTACTATTGTTTCCTCGAAGGCTTCCGGTTTCGCTATACCGGCAAAGGCGCATATTTTCTTCCCGCTCAGATATTCGAGGGAATAACTATTACCTTCCTCTCCTTTAACAAGTTCTTTCGGCTTGTGGTACCCCCTAAAAATGGGGACAGCGCCCTTTTTATTCAGAAGTGTGCTGTCCCCATTTTCATTTTCTCCCGTCAGCACGACGATGTCCGCTCTCTCCAAAGATTCTTTTCGTTCGCGAAGTGATCCCCGCGGCAAAAGAAACCCGTTTCCGAAGGGCTTTTCGCTGTCCAACAGAATTATATCTATATCTCTAAAGAGGGATCGGTGCTGAAAGGCATCATCGAGAATGAGGACATCAACTCCCAAATTATCAACGGCATATTTTCCGGTGAGATACCTCTTCGCTCCCGTGATGACTGGCACTCCCTTCGCGGCTTTCGCGATAAGTACCGGTTCGTCACCCGCTTCACGGGATTTTGCGAGGATATGACTTTCATCTGATACAACCGTAATGCGTTTTTTGTTTTTTCCTCCATATCCTCTGCTCAGGACAGCAGGCCTGTATCCCCGCTTTTCCAAAAGATTGGCCAGCATAATGGCCATCGGTGTCTTGCCCGTTCCCCCTACGGTTATGTTTCCTATGCTGATTACCCTGCATCTCAGTTTTTTTATTTTAAAAACGGCCCGGTCATACATCCTGTTTCTTAAACGGATTATCCAGCCATAAATAATGGAAAGCAGGTAAAGGGTAAAAAGAAGGGGGTTCAGGCAGTTCGGTTCACGGTCATCATGCAGTATCTTTTTTATTAATTTCCTCATTTGAATTGTCATCCTTGAACTGCATATTGTAAAGCTTGAAGTATTCTCCTCCTTTTGCAAGCAGTGATTCGTGGGTTCCCTCTTCAACTATTTTTCCGTTGACGATGACCAAAATACGGTTCGCATTCCTTATCGTTGAAAGCCTATGGGCAATAACCAGAGTTGTTCTTCCTTTCATCAAAGTCTCAAGGGCATCTTGAACTTCTATCTCCGCCTCCGTATCAAGAGATGAAGTGGCTTCATCCAGGATCAATATCGGAGCATCCTTTAGAAGAGCCCTTGCTATAGAGATTCTCTGTCTTTCACCACCGGAGAGTTTTGCGCCCTGTTCTCCGATTACAGTGTTATACCCATCGGGCATATTAATAATGAAATCATGTGCATTGGCCGCCTTAGCGGCTTCTATTATATTATCATCGCTCTTTGCTATATCACCGTATGCAATATTATTCCTGACGGTATCGTTGAAAAGTATCGTCTGTTGGGTAACGATTCCTATCTGATCCCGTAGTGATTTTAAGGTGACATCACGTATGTCCCGGCCATCCATCAATATCTTCCCCTCGGTTACATCGTAGAATCTCGGTATTAAATTAACCAGCGTCGTCTTTCCTCCCCCGCTCATACCGACAAATGCGACTACCTCACCGGCTTTAACAGTTAGATTTATATTTTTAAGAACCGGCGCGTCCTCATATCTGAAAGAGACGTTCCGGATATCGATGTTACTGGAAATCGGGGACAGAGTTACCGCATCTTTCTTATCTTTTATTTCCGGAGTTTCGTCCATAACTTCAAAGACCCGTATAGCGCCGGCGATCCCCTGCTGAATGGTATTATTAACGTTTGTCAGTCTCTTAACCGGTTCGTAAAGCATGATAAGAGCCGTAAGGAATGAAAAAAAAGTGCCCGGCGTCGATGCGCCGTTGATTACCTGATATCCCCCGTAAAGTACAATCGCGGCAATTCCAACACCCCCAAGAAATTCCATAAATGGGCTTGATATAGCTCTTACGGACACGGATTTCATCGTGAGCTTAAAGAGACGCTCATTCTCTTCGCCGAACCTTTCATTTTCGTAATCTTCCATTCCGAAGGCCTTCACTATTCTCGTGCCGGATATTGTTTCCTGGAGAAGAGTTGTAAGACTTCCCATGGTTACCTGGGTACTGGTGGCAATCTTTCGCATCTTTTCTCCAAACTTCGCTATCGGATAAATCGTTAAGGGGAAAACAAACATCGCTACAATAGCAAGTTTCCAGTCACGATAAAAAATAACAAACACAAGGCAGATAAGGGTGAAAGAATCTTTCAGAAGGCTGGTCACCGCTTCTGATACCGCGCCCTGGATTAAGCCGACATCATTGGTTATGCGCGACATGAGAATACCGGTCGGATTTCTGGTAAAAAATGAAAGCGCTTGTCTCTGGATATGATTATATAGTTCAGCTCTCAGGTCTGTCACTATTCGCTGACCGATATAGCTCATAATGACCGTTTGGCCGTAGTTGCAAGCCCCCTTCAAAAAGTATATTAATACTATCGCTATCGGTATTACAAGCAACATATCGGCATCTTTATTTAAAAATATATCATCAAGAGCCGGTTTAACAAGAAAAGCGGCGGCGGCAGCCGATGCGCCGACCACAAGCATGCAGAGCATTGCCAGGATAATCTTTGGTATGTGTGGTTTCGCAAGTCTTAAGAGGCGTTTAAATACTACCATAAGTTATAACCTTTAAGGAATCATAAGCCAGAATTCAGGAAACAGAATGGATATATGATGTATTACTTTAATTCCGATTTATATTTTATGATTCTTCAATTCTTTCTTATCATCTCATATACCAGTCCGGCTGTTTTCATATTTGCCCCAGGGGTGCCAAGATTTTCTTTTACCCTGGACAATTCCTCCTTTATCCTATCCATTCTTGATCTATTGGCAAGTATATCCGAAATTTCCTTCGCTATATTCGAAGCGGTCGCTTTATTCTGAACAAACTCAGGCACTATAGTCTTTCCGGCGATGATATTTACCAGCCCGATATTGTTCACATTGATGAACATCCTTCCTATGTAATAAGAAAGGGGTGAAACCTTGTAGATTATGACCATCGGGGTTTCTAACAGAGCGGTTTCCAGGGTAGCCGTTCCCGAGGCAACCATGACGACATCCGATATACCAATCACGTCGTAAATATCATCCTTGATAATTTTCACCTCCACAGGATATTGACCGATTATCCTTAACACGAATCCGATGTTTAATGTGTCGGCCAGCGGTAACACAAACTGAACGGAGGCAATTCTATCTTTAAGAATTCCCGCTGCCTTGAGCATTTCAGGCAAAAGTTTTTTCACTTCACTTTCCCTGCTTCCGGGGAGGATTCCTATCGTTGTGCGTCCTTCTTCAAGGCCGAATTTTTTCAGCGCCTCTTCTCTATAATATTTCTTCTTTACGACATCAAGCAGTGGGTGACCAACAAAGCTTACATCCAATTTCGATTTGTCGTATATCTGCGCCTCAAAAGGAAGAATAACCGCCATTCTGTCAACAATCTTTTCAATCTGTTTTACCCTTCTCTTTCTCCATGCCCAAACTTGAGGACTTATATAGTAAAATACCCTGACCCCGTTCTTTCGGGCCGTTCTGGCCAGCGGGAGGTTGAAATCAGGATAGTCTATGAGTATAAGGAGGTCAGGTTTTTCTTCCCTGAGTGATTTTTTAAGCAGGCCCATGACCTTCAGGATAAATTTCAATTTGGAAGCAACTTCAGTAAGCCCTACAACTGCCGTATCGGATGAACTGGCAATTAGTTCAACGCCCGCTTTCTCCAGTTTTTTTCCCCCGATTCCATAAAATCTGACAGAAGGATCTATTCGATGAATTTCATTAACAAGATTGGATCCGTGCAGGTCTCCGGAAGCCTCTCCCGCAACTATCATTATATTCCGGGGATGAGTCGATTCAGGAAGCATTGTTTATCACATCACTGACATGCTGGATTTCTTCTTTTTTAAGTTCAGGAAACATCGGGAGGGAAAGAACTTCCGAGGCACATTCATCACTAACCGGCAATTCACCGCTGATCGTTCCCCGGTCGGAGAATACCACCTGCTTGTGCAGGGGAAGGGGGTAATAAATAGCAGATGAAATATCGTTTCTTCGCAGACAATCCATTATGTCATCTCTTTTTTTTGATTTGATGGTGAACTGGTGATAGACATGCCTGCATCCGGCAGCTTCCACCGGAAGGATAACATCATTTCTCTTTATGCACGACCTATAAATGTCAGCGTTTATCCTGCGTGAGTCATTGAATTTGCCTATCTTTCTCAATTTTACCCGGACTATGGCCGCCTGTATTTCGTCAAGTCTGCTGTTGTAACCGATGACGTCGTGGTAGTATTTGGCGGCACTCCCGTGATTTCTAAGCAATTTTATCTGTTCAGCAGTGTCTTTCTCTCCCGTAATTACCATTCCTCCATCACCATAACAGGCAAGGTTTTTGCTCGGGAAGAAGCTAAAACACCCGCAATCACCGATGGTCCCAACTTTTTTCCCTTTATATTCGGCACCAAAGGCCTGGGCGCAATCTTCAATTATCCTGACATTGTATTTTTGACACAGGTCGACTATCGGATCCATATCTGAAGGATGCCCGAAGAGATGAACCGGAATAATGGCTTTCGTCTTTTTAGTGATCTTTTCCTCTATTTTTTCCGGATTAATATTGAAAGTGCCGGGAAGGATATCCACAAAAACAGGGATGGCATTCAACCTCGATATCACTTCTGCCGTTGCGATAAAAGTAAAAGGCGTGGTTATGACTTCATCTCCCTCACCGATTCCGCACGCTTTCAGGGCAAGGAAAAGTGCGTCCGTTCCGTTGGCAACACTCACGGCAAAAGGAACTTGATGGTACGCAGCTATTTCTTCTTCCAGTTCGATTACATTGGGACCCAGGATGAACTGAGAATTATTTAGCACTTCGGCAATGACCGCATCAATTTCGTTTTTTAAGATTTTATATTGTCTTTGAAGATCTACCATTGGGATCATTGGACAATTCCTCGATCGGTCTTCATCTTTTCAATTATGTTCAGCGCCAGTTTCAGGGATTCTCTCCCGTCCTCTCCTGAAACTAAAGGTGGAGTTCTTTTTATGACAGAATTGAGGAAAGATTTTATCTCCTCTTCCAGGGGATCATGTTTTGTTACCGTCACATCGTTCTGGACTATTTCCACCTGACCGTCCGCGCCTCTTCTCCTGCCGAGAGACATAAGTTCTCTCTTTCCGTAGTCGACAGAGTGATACCCTTCAAGCCCGAAAAATCTAATTTTCTGTAGTTTCTTGGCTGTTACCCTGCTGGCGGTGATATTTGCCACGCATCCATTATCGAATGTTATCCTGACGTTCGCTATATCAACCTTGTTCGATAAAACAGATACACCAACGGCTTCTACATTCAGCACTTCCGATTTTACGAACTGGAGAACAATGTCGAGATCGTGAATCATTAAATCAAGCACAACGTCCACATCAGTTCCCCTGTTTCCAAATGGGTGAAGGCGGTGAGACTCAATAAAAAGTGGGGTTTCTATAACCTCACCAAGAGAGACTATGGCCGGGTTAAATCTCTCAACGAATCCTATCTGGAGAATTGCCCCTTTCTCAGCGGCAATTGAAACAAGTTCATCGGCTTCTTCAAGGGTTTTTGTGATCGGCTTTTCAAGAAGAACATCAATCCCCGATTGAAGGAAATCTTTTGCTATTTTGTGATGAAGTCCTGTCGGGACAGCAACACTGACCGCATCGACTTTTCCTATAAGATCGCGATGATCATAGAGGGCTTCACATCCGTATTCTTCTGCCGCCGAACGTGCGCGCTCCTCCACAACATCAGCAACACCAACTATCTCACTTTCCGGCAATTTATTATATTTCTGCAGATGGTAGTTCCCAAGATGCCCTATGCCTACCACACCGATTTTTATCTTCTTCATATATTTCTTTTAAAAGTTTCAAGTTTCAGGTTTTAACTTTGATGCATTCGTAAAAAGTGAAGCTCCCCACCGCCCAGGGCGGGCGGCTTCCCGGTGAGGAATCTGTCTGTTTTATATTGCGCCCCCGGTCCGTTTTCTTTACTCAGAACCATTTTGGGAATGCTGATGTTACCTGGCTAAAAATCTAAAACTCGCGCTAACGCACTCAAACAGTTAGATTTTTTAAACGCCATGTATCACCGCCATCTTTTTTCCAAAATGCTTCGATTACTCGCGTTATTCTTCGAATTCACTCCGAAAAGACTTTTTACGAACTTGTCAACTTTAGACTTCAAACGTTTAACTTATCTGCATATTCCCCTCTCAGATTTCTGTATAAACTCAATAAAGTGTTTTATCTCGGGAATGGGTTCAACTTCCGATTCCACCTTTTTTAACGCTTCCGCGAGAAGCATTGATGAGTTGAACGTTATTTTATAAGCCTTTTTCAATGCTCTTAGCGTTTCTTCCTTAAACCCCCTCCGATGCAGGCCGATCAGGTTGAGCCCCTGCACCTCCGCGTAATTCCCCGCAGCCAGGACATAAGGCGCAATATCTTTCGGCACAGCGGATGCACCACCGACCATACAATGACCGCCTACATGGACAAACTGGTGAATCCCGGTCATACCGCCGATTGTGGCATAATCCTCAATATGAACGTGACCGCCCAGATTAACGGCATTGGCCATAATGATGTTGTTGCCCAGTTTGCAATTATGGGCAACATGACAATACGCCATCAACAAATTGTTATCACCTATTATGGTTGTACCGATGTCGGCAGATGTTGCCCTGTTGATAGTGACATATTCTCTAATCGTATTGTTATTTCCTATGATGGCTCTTGATTCCTCTCCTTCGAATTTCAGGTCCTGAGGAATCCCTCCGATGGAGCAAAACTGATAAATATGACAATTATCACCTATATCAGTATGGCTTTCTATGACTACATGAGGACCGATTATCGTGTTCTTACCTACGGTTACATCTGCGTTAATTATAGTATAGGGACCTACCTCGACCCCTTTTTCCAGACGTGCTTCAGAAGAAACAATAGCTGTTGGGTGTATATTCATCTTTACCTTTAATCCTATCCTTTTATTTTCTTTTCCAGTTCTTCAATCTTTTTCTGAAGGGAATTTATGGTTCTTCGCATTTCGGGCAATTGAGGAAGATGTGCCTGAACACGCAACCATTTCCGATGCGGCATGTGGGGAGACCCCGAAACCACCTGGTTTGAAGGGATATCTTCGGGAACACCCGATTGCGCTCCGACCATGACATTGTCTCCTATATCGAGATGCCCAACCAGGCCTACCTGACCTCCAAGTATTACACTTTTCCCCAATCTTGTACTGCCGGATATTCCAACCTGCGCAACAATTACGGAGTTTTCACCGATGACAACATTATGGGCGATCTGAACCAGATTGTCGATCTTAACTCCCTTTTTTATCCAGGTTTTCTCAAGTGTTCCCCTGTCTATAGTGGTATTGGCCCCTATCTCAACATCATCATCTATCTGGACAAATCCTACCTGAGGCACTTTTAGATTTTCTACCCCCGGATTCGCGAAACCGAATCCGTCACTCCCTACGACCACCCCGGCATGAAGAATTACTCTTTTTCCTATTATGCATTTTCTGTAAACGGTAACATTGGGATAAAGAATCGAGTTTTCACCTATTATTACATTATTTCCCACAAATACGCCCGGGTAAAGAATAACTCCACTCCCGATACGGGCGCCGTCACCTATGTAGACACCAGGATAGACGGTTACATCTCCTGTTATTTCCGCTCCATCGGCTATGAAGGCATTTTCGCTGACCGTCACATCGTCCCGCTTTTCAGGATAATAAATGCCAAGGATTTTTGCCATGGACACGTAGGGATCCTTGACGATTAAGAGGTTTTTGCCTGAATCTTCTATCTCGGCAGAAACCAGAACAGCAGAGGCGCGTGTTGTTCCAAGTTTACTTCGATATTTGGGGTTAGCGATGAATGTAAGGTCACCTTTCCCCGCCTCGTTGATACCTTTCACGTCATGAATAACAGTATTGCCATCCCCAACAACCGTACCATTTACAAGTTCCGCAATTTCACTTAATTTTTTTTCCATCAACTTTTACCTGTCTATTGAAAAATCGTAATTGCATCTCCCCGCAGCAAGCTGCAGGGAGCTCCTACTGTTAAGGAAAATTGTTGATTTCATTCGCTCGCTAACCCCGCCACAAGCAACGGGGAACGAAGTAATTCGAAGAATAATGCGCTCGCTGTTCATTTCGCCCTCAACACCATTTGTTTCAGCTTTTTAAAGGTTCAAAAAGGGTAAGCATGTAAAACAGTCTTTTCGGAACGAGTTCGAAGAATAACGCAAGTAATTCTAAGAATAACATACATAATTTAAGCATTTTGGGGAAAGATCTCGATCATGACCGGCGTTAAGAAATCTTACTGTTTGAGTATGTTAACACGGGTTTAAGATTTTTAGCCGGCCAATTACAGCATCTCCAAAATGATTTTAAGCGAAGTAAAGTAAATTTTTACGAGACCATCAAAGATGATTTTGCAAATTTTTTATCCTTTGTGCCTATGCGTATTCGATGCTCTGTACCTGATAATTATTTCTTATCCTTATAGGTTTTGTTAAATTCTTTTATTACTTTTTCGGTTATGTCATTTTCCTTAGAGAGATATGCAACACCTTGAGTGTTTACATCCAGTATAATAGTGTATCTTTCTTTTTTGCCGATTGTATCTACAACCTTTAATATTTCAGGGATAAGTTCTCCGGAAAGCGCCTGGTCTCTGAGTCGCAACTCTTCATTGGAATCCTTAACCAATCTCTGGTAATCTCTGAACTCTGTCTGGTAAGAGATTTCTTTTCCCTTCACAGCTTCCGGCTTCAGTATCAAACGCTGTTTCTCCAGCTCTGCCTTTAGTTTTTTCAGCTTAGCTTCTTCCTTCTGTATCTTTGTCTTGTTCTTTTCAAATGCCTTCTTAAACTCCTTCGTAGCATTCTTCCCGGCTTCCGATCGGAGCATTACTCCTCTCACATCGACAAAACCAATTTTTTCTGCCGCAATAGCATAGGAGCCGGATATAACAAGTGACAATATAATAAAAAAAGTTAAACCCAAAAGACCGGATTTTTTAATATAACATTTACCCCTCTTATCTGATATTTCTTACTCATAACAGTGTTTTTTGTTTAACACCTTGTTTTTACTGATAGCTGGATGTTCTTATTACATAAACATACCGATGGTAAATTCCCATCTGCTAGCGGCCTCATCGCCCTTGCGATCAAGAACATGCCCCCACTCCAGTCTCAAGGGACCTATGGGTGAATACCAGCGGACACCCGCTCCTGCGGTCTTTCTCATATCTCCCAAATCATACCCGCTTTCCCAGGCATTTCCCGTATCAAAAAATATTACCCCCTTCATCCCGGCGTTCTTGACAAGAGGAAATACAAAATCCAGATTAAAACAGGCCATCGTTTCTCCCCCGATAACATCACCTGTCGCCGGATCGGTGGGACCTACGTCTCTTAGTCCTCTCAGAGAATTTATTCCTCCCAAGTAAAAACGTTCATATATGGGTATTTTTTTATTTCCGTTCTTATGCATGAATCCCGCGCGCCCGCGGATACCGAATACAGTATCCATCGGAAGCGGGAAAAACCAAGTAGAACTTCCCGTATATTTCGTAAAATCGGTGTCTCCCTGAAGGAACCCGCCGCTGTACTCCGTGGAGATTCTGTTTTTAGAACCTCGAGTCGGGAAGATATAATCATCCGTGGTGTCTCTTTCAAGTGTACCCGTAAGACTGCTTTCTGTAATATTTCCTTCCTGTTCCTTGATATAGGTGGATGCACCCTCTTTGATATTTCTTACGTTATTGGTCGAAAGTCTGTATCCGAGGTAACCCTTTACGTATTCCCAGAGCGGATAACCAAATGTTGTTCCAAAGCCTTGTGTGCTCAGATCATAACTGTCGTACTCTCTCTCAGTATCCCATATCTCCCATTTACTCCACAAAGGTATGTCAAAAAGCCATGGTTCGATAAAAGAAAGTTCATAGTTGGTTGTCCTTGATCCCAGCTGGGCAGAAAGACTCAGGATCTGCCCCCTTCCGAATAGATTTTGCTGTGATACCTGAGCCATGAAGACTGCCTGATCCTGGGCACTGTATCCGGCACCAATGCTGAACATTCCGGTAGGTTTCTCTTTGACATGAATATTTATATCTGTCAGGCCTTCATCGGGCCCCTTTACCGTTTGAAAATCAATCTCCTCAAAATATCGAATCCGGTTGAGTTTCATATAACTCGTCTTCAATTTACTATTACTGTACAGATCTCCTTCTACAATCTCGAGCTGTCTCCTGATAACCTTATCTCTCGTCCTTGTATTACCACTTATCGATATCCTGTTGAAGTATACCTGATTACCCTTTTTAATATTATAAACCACTCCCACTTTCTGGTCTTTTTCACTAGGTATGGTATGCGGTGTTACATTTGCATAGGCGTAACCGTCATTGTTGCACATCACGGTGAGATAATCGATATCCTTGATTACAGACTCCCTGTCATAGTAGTCTTTTTTATTGATATTCAGTTTCTCAATGAGTTCGGCACGAGGAACGGAAAGCGTGTCACCTGCAATGTCCACAGTCCCCACCATAAACTGTTTTCCCTCTGATACGGATATCTTTACATAGACCCATTCTTTGTCATGTGTAATCTCCGGCTCACCGATTTTTGCGTTAATATAACCGTTATTGAGATAGAAGGCATTCAGCTTATTTATATCTTGTTTTAATCTGTCTTCCTTTAGAATGCCTGAGTCGGTAAGGAAATGGAATATGCCCCATTCAGAAGTATCCATCATATCCTTCAGCTCTTTATCTCCGTATGCTTTATTTCCCTCAAAGATAAGGCTCTTTATATATAGCCTCTCATTCTCTGCTATGTTAAAAATAATAACTATATTTTTATCTTCTTCTTTCTCCGCTTTGTAGCTTACCTCTGCGTTGAAATATCCCTTGTTGTCATAAAGGGCCTTGATCTTTTCTGCATCTACCCTTACCTTGTCAAGATTGAGAATCTGACGTGGTTTGACCGTTAATACCCCTTCTATTTCCTCAGTTTCTATCACATCGTTTCCCTTAATTTCGATATCGGTTATCAGGGGTTTTTCCTCTAAGGCAAATGTAATGACCTTTCCCTCCGGGCTGTCTGTAACATCTACTTTTACATCGCCAAAATAGCCCATCCCGTAAATAGTCTTGATGTCAGAGGAAAGTAATCCTTCTGAAAAAATCTTTCCCTCAGAGCTTTTCAGAACATTGTAAACAGCACTGTCTTCTATCCTTTTATTACCAGTAAATTTTATTTTTGCTATCTTCTGCTCATACGATGTTTCCAAAAATATTTTTTCCGCCAACCGGGCAGAAAGATTTTTAATATCGACACCCTGAACAAAGAAACTCTGCGAAACCTTTCTCTCTTGAACGGTTACAACTTTAAAATCAACACTTATAAACTCTCCCATCATGGAGAGGCTTCCAATTATCACAAAGTCCGCACCTATCTTTCTTCCCACTCTATCGGCTAATTTCGCATCTACCCGTTGCCCCTTAATCATTCCTAAAAAAGTGTTTTTTTTGATTACCTGAACATACCCGGTTTTCATCAGTTCCGTGGAGATGTCGCTGTGTATCTTGTCTTGAAGATAATTTTTCTCTTTCTTGGCATGAATATCGAAAGGAAAGATGGCTATTTTCTTCAGATTTTGCGCGCTGAGGGTTTGAGGACTCAAAAACAGCAGTAATATCAGAGAAAAGAGGATTTCCTTAAATGTAAAAATTGTCTTATTATTCACTATTATAAAGCTTTCCGTCTCGCAGGCCTATGATTCGGGACATACGGTCGGCCAACAGTCTGTTATGAGTAACTGCAACGAGGGTAATATTCTTTGTTCTGTTGAGATTTATCAGAATGTCTTCTACTTTCTTTCCGGTTTCCGTGTCAAGGTTTCCTGTTGGTTCATCAGCCAGTATTATCTCGGGTTCCATTATTAATGCTCTGGCCACAGCAACCCTTTGTTGTTCTCCTCCAGAAAGTTCTCCCGGTTTGTGAGCCATCCTATCATCAAGTCCCATTTCATTCAAGACAATCTCGGCCATTTCCCTTGCCTTATATCTTGACATCTTATTTATCAATGCCGGCATCATCACATTTTCCAGGCTACTGAACTCCGGCAGAAGATGATGGAACTGAAAAACAAAACCTATTTTTTTGTTTCTGAATTCAGCAAGTTCTTTTTCACTCCAGTTGAAAACATCAACATCATTGAATAACATGGTCCCGGAAGTAGGTTTATCAAGTGTGCCCAGTATATGAAGGAAGGTACTTTTCCCCGCGCCGGAAACACCAAGAATTGCCAGGGATTCACCTCTCGCAACTTCAAGATTTAATCCTTTTAATACCTCAATCTTACTGCCATCCTTGATAAAGGTCTTTGTTAAATTCTTGATTTTTATCATCATTATCCCTTTAGGGAATTATGAGAAAACTTCTTGTTCTCAGTTTTATATTTGTAACAGAAATTCAAAAGATATTGCTTTCTTTTTTCTTTGCGCCCCTGTTACTCATACCTAAGCGCCTCAGTTGGATCCAGACTGGAAGCCCTCAAGGATGGATAAATTGTAGATAAAAAACATATAAGTATGGTTCCAATAACAATAATTAATACATCTCCGTAATTCACCTGAGATGGAAGTTCACTCAGGTAATAAACATCTTGCGGCAATATCCTGAATCCGAAGAGTTTTTCAATATATAAAGATATCTTTTCCAGGTTCAGGGCGACAGTAAGACCGAATATACTGCCAAGTATGGTGCCGATTGCACCGATTACAACCCCCTGAAGTATAAATATTTTCATGATACTCTTCGCTGTTGCGCCTATCGATTTAAGAATAGCGATGTCCCTGTTTTTTTCCATAACGACCATTATCAAGGTACATATTATATTAAAGGCTGCCACAAGAACAATCAAACTCAATATAATAAACATAACTCTTTTTTCCAGTTTCAGAGCAGAGAAGAGGTTTTTATTCATCTGCATCCAATTTCTGGCCCAGTAAGGATGTCCCAGTTTGTTTTCAATAGATTCTGCTATTTCCTTGGCCTTATAAATATTGGCCACCTTGATCTCTATTCCGGTTACAATATCTTCCATATTAAGAAATTTCTGGCATTCCTTAAGTGACAAAAAAGCAAGTGATGAATCATATTCATAAAACCCGGAATCGAAAATCCCGACGACGAGGCATTTTTTCATCTTTGGAACCAGCCCCATAGGGGTTGCAACACCCATAGGAGAAAGAACACTCACCGTGTCGAAAAGAATTACCCCCAAGTTTCTAGCCAACTCTTTCCCGATAACAATACCCGGCAATGAAGCAACCTCAGGTCTGAGGTGATTTTTTTTTCTCCCTTTCTCGGAAAGATAATCAACACTTCCCTCTTTCATCTTTCCCAAATTTATAACGTTTTTTGCACTCTCAGTTGATAATCCCCTCAGTACCACGCCACTCAAACTCTGTCCCCTTCTCAACATGGCCTGGCTATATATAAAGGGAGTCGACGCAACAACGCCCTCAACTTCTCCGATTTGCTTCATTACTTTTTTGTATTCCTTGATACTGCTCCCATACTCCATGAGGACGATATGAGAATTAACTCCCAGTATCCTGTTTCTGAGTTCGGTTTCAAACCCATTCATAACAGCGAGTACAATAATCAGTGCTGCAACGCCGAGGAATATTCCGGCTATGGAAATAAATGTGATGATTGAAACGAAAGCCTGCTTCCTCTTTGCCCTGAGGTACCGCAGACCGATGAAGAGTTCATAGGACATAATTATATTTTAAGTTCAAGTTTAAAGTTTCGGCATCCAATTGCCGATTTTACTATACCTTCATGCATTTTTTTATTTTTTTCTCATATGTGGGAAAAGGATAACATCCCTGATGGAAGCAGAATCGGTAAACAGCATAACCAGTCTGTCTATACCTATTCCTTCTCCCGCCGTTGGAGGCATGCCGTATTCCAGTGCCCTGATATAATCCTCATCCATTTCATGGGCTTCATCGTCTCCCGATTCTCTTGCTTCAAGCTGCATCATAAACCGGTCTCGTTGATCTTCAGGATCGTTAAGCTCCGAGAAGGCATTGGCAATCTCTTTACCACATATATAGAGCTCAAAGCGGTCGACAAACCCCGGATTACCGGCGCTTTTTTTCGAGAGTGGAGAAACCTCTACGGGATAAGTTGTAATAAAGGTCGGTTGAACTAAATTTTCCTCAACCGCCTCGTCAAATATTTCCATAATAACTTTTCCAAGTGGTTCTTTCCCGGTAATCGGAAGACCCAAATTTCTCGCAAACTCCACGGCTTTTCCGACATCTTCGAAAATATCGGAGCCGACCTTGCAGTATTTCATGATGGCTTCCTTTACGGTTATCCTCTGCCAGGGTGGTGTTAAATCTATTTGGGTTCCCTGGTAATTAATCGTAAGCGTGTCGAAAAGTTTTTGTGAAATATACGCGATAAGCTCTTCCGTCATAACTATCATATCTTCATAGGTCGCATAGGCCTGATAGAATTCCATCATTGTAAATTCAGGATTATGGAAGGTTGATGCCCCTTCGTTTCTAAAGCTTCTGTTTATTTCGTAAACTCTCTCCATTCCTCCCACAACGAGGCGTTTTAGATAGAGCTCAGGCGCTATTCTAAGATAGTAGTCCATCCCGAGAGTGTTATGATAGGTCTTAAATGGACGTGCCATGGCACCGCCGGCCATGGGCTGCATCATGGGTGTTTCAACCTCAAGAAAATCTCTCTCTTCCAAAAAGTGACGGATTAACTGAATAATGCGGCTCCTTATATAAAACGTTTCCCTTACCTTAGGGTTCACAATCAGGTCAAGGTGTCGCTGTCGGTACCTCGTTTCGATATCGGTAAGACCATGCCATTTCTCAGGCAGAGGTCTAATCGCTTTTGATAAAAGCTTTACCTCTCCCG
This sequence comes from uncultured Syntrophales bacterium, assembly GCA_964652795.1. Taxonomy (GTDB): domain Bacteria; phylum Desulfobacterota; class Syntrophia; order Syntrophales; family JADFWA01; genus JAUSPI01. Next base: position 27,710 of record CAZZBF010000016.1, read on the forward strand.
CTACAATTGTCAATTCTCCTGTCCTCGTCTTGAAGACCTTCCCGGCGACAGCAATAATATCTCCAACATCAAGCCTTCTAAATAAGGAAAAATTCTCTTCTCCCAATTTATCTTTTCTGACATACGACTGAATTTTTCCTTCTCTGTCCTGAACATCTATAAAGGTAGCCTTGCCAAAATTTCTAACGGCCATAAGCCTTCCGGCTATAACAAATCTCTCATCTAACTGCTCAAGAGTATCTTTATCCATATCACCAAAGCGGGTAATGATCGCTTTCGTGGTGGCAGTAACTTTTATCCCGCTCGGATACAGATCAATACCATCCGTTTTAAGAGATTCTATTTTTTCTTTTCTCTTCTTTAGAAGTTCACTCTCTTCCATAAAATTTCCCGTTTAATATTAAAATAGAGGAGTCGGAAGAAAGAACCCATAAATAAAATTAGTTTGATTCTTTTCTGAATCCTCAATTCTGGATGACAGTTCAAAAAAGTTAACTTGAATC
>CAZZBF010000016.1:28222-34260 GCA_964652795.1 uncultured Syntrophales bacterium
CGACGATTTAGTCAAGAAGTATTAGAACACGCAATGTTTGTGAAGCTCAAAGTCCACAAGGCGGGATCTGAGAGTACACTTCCAATCAAAATTATTTAAAAGTTCAAAAGAAAAGACGTTCTTTTTTGCCCATCTTTTGTATCCTTCAGCTAAAATAACTCTTCCCTTTAACATAACCTATCTGGTAAATTAGCATTTCTCACTTCTTGTTTAAAAATAATATAGTTCATCGGGGCAAGCAATGGAAAAAAGACTGGTTATAACTGTAGATGGTCCCGCCGGTGCGGGGAAAAGCACCGTGAGTAAACTTCTTGCCCAAAAGCTTTCCTATATTTATCTGGACACCGGTGCTCTTTACAGGGCTTTTGCTTGCAAGGTCGCGGAAGAAGGAATACCTGTTGATGACGAAAAGCGACTTTCAGACCTGTGCGCAGGATTTAATGTCTCACTGAAAAGCGCCAATAGTGTTCTTAAAGTTTTCGTGGATAATAAAGATGTAACAAAAAAAATAAGGGGCCAAGACATCGGAATGCTTGCGTCGAAGATCTCCGCTGTGCCTATTGTCAGAAAGACTCTGCTTTCAATACAGAGGGAAACAGGAAAAAATGGAGGGATTGTTGCCGAGGGTAGAGATATGGGAACAGTAGTATTTCCCCATGCCGACTTTAAATTTTTCCTCAATGCGAGTGTTGAAGAGAGAAGCAGGAGGAGATTCATGGAGCTGGTTGGAAAAGGAGAAAATCCCAATTTTGAAGAAGTTAAAAGAGATTTAATAATCAGGGACCGACAGGATAGTGAAAGAAAGATAGCTCCCCTTAAACCTTCGAAAGATTCCATTGCTATTGATTCTACGGATATGAACATCACAGAGGTTGTTGCGGAAATGATAAAAGTTATCAACGGGAATTATGTTCTCAGATAAATTTATTGTGGTAACCTGTAAGGGCATACGTATTCTGGACTGTCACAATTCACTTGATATTTTATAATCCGTGTGTTAGTTGACCTCCGTGTTAGGGGTGTCAGAAAATAGATTAGGGGGGAATTGGTTAATGGTTAACGAAAATAACTTAATATCAAATAATGAGGAGATTTCGAAGGAGGTTGAAACTGAAAATAAGGAGGGGGAACAAATAGTCAAAAAGCAGGGGGATATGGATTTTAAAGAACTCTTTGAACAGAACATGCAAAACGTTCAAATAGGAGAGGTGGTAACCGGACGGGTCGTACAGATAAACGATGATGTCGTTATGGTTGATGTTGGATGGAAAACAGAAGGGCGTGTTCCTATTGAAGAATTGCAAAATGATGACGGGAATATCACTGTTGCCGTTGATGATGAAATAGACGTATTTATTGACAGGAGAGGAACGGACGGCGATTTAGTCCTTTCCATGGAAAAAGCCGCCAGAATAAAAGTATGGGATGATATTATTAAGGCCTTTGAGGGAAACGGCACAATGGAAGGTACGGTCCTGGAAAGAGTGAAGGGTGGTCTGTCGGTTGATATTGGCATCTTGGCGTTTCTTCCCGGCTCCCAGGTTGATATTCGTCCTGTAAAGAATCTCGACAAATATGTTGGGAAAACTTTTAAATTTGATGTTCTTAAATATGACAGAAAAAGGAATAATGTCGTATTATCAAAGAGGTCTGTATTAGAAAGGGAAAGGGAATCGGAAAAAGCCAAAACTCTTGAAACAATGGAAGAAGGTAAAATTGTTGAAGGTATTGTTAAAAATATTACCGATTATGGATTGTTTGTCGATCTGGGTGGAATAGACGGCCTGTTGCATGTGACGGACATATCTTGGGGAAGAATAACACGACCATCAACGAGTTTTTCCAAAGGTGACAAGATAACAGTAAAGGTTCTGTCCTTCGATAGAGAACAAGAACGAGTTACCCTTGGGCTGAAGCAACTTACGGAAAATCCCTGGGATACTATTGCGGAGAAATATCCTATTGGTTCCATAGTAGAAGGAAAAATTGTAAATATTATGGATTACGGTGCATTTGTAGAACTCGAACGAGGTGTGGAAGGCCTTATCCATATTTCCGAGATGTTCTGGACAAGAGAGATAAAACATCCATCCAAGGTTTTGTCTCCCGGAGAAATCGCGAAAGTAATGATACTTGATGTAAATCAAGAGGAGAAAAGAATATCACTCAGCCTGAAGCAAATTTCCGAGAACCCGTGGATAATTCTGAAGGAAAAATATCCTGAAGGGAGTATTGTAAAAGGGACAGTAAGAAATATTACAAATTTTGGTATTTTTATTGGAGTTGAAGAAAGTATAGACGGCCTTGTGCATATATCCGATATCTCCTGGAAGCATCGCGTAAAACATCCATCCGAATTTTTCAAAAAGGGGCAAGAAGTAGAAGCGGTTGTTTTGAATATTGATGTTGAAAATGAAAAATTTTCTCTTGGGATAAAGCAAATTGAAAAAAATCCCTGGGATGAAATTGATTTAAAGTATACCCCGGGTTCCTTAGTTTCCGGAAAGGTTACTAACGTCACGGATTTCGGTATATTCGTTGAAATAGAGGAAGGAATTGAAGGACTGGTTCATATCTCAGAGCTGGGACAAAAAAGGATAAAATCGTCGTCCGATTTGTTCTCTATCGGAGAAGATGTGTCGGCTGTTATTATAAATATAGACAAGGAAAACAGAAGGATGAGACTAAGCATTAAAGACCACGAATCATCTTTGAATAAAACCCCTTCATCACAATACTTGAATAATAGCAAAAACGTCACTTCCAGCTTAGGGAAAGCTCTGTCGGAAATTAATTTCCCGGTTCTTAAAGTTTAAGTGAATGTTCAACCTTCAGCCGTTAAGAAAAAAAGATCAGTCAAAAGGGGCAATCGAAAGATTACACCAATTGGCGCTCCGGGGCATATGCGCGTAAGCAAGCGTTCATTATTTTACTTATGGCTGACCGTTTCTTAAATTTCAAAGGACAGACAGTCTGCAATGAGAAAACATCCTGTAATATTTGGATTATTTCTATTAGTTTTAATATTTGTTTTGTTTTTTATCTTTGTTTACGGAGTTTCCACCCTTACCGGAGATAAAAGCTCTTTTTCTCTTAAGAATAAAATTGGTGTCGTATCTCTGGACGGATTCATCAAAGATTCTTCCCCTGTTGTAGATCAACTACTTAAATATGGTAAAGAGGATAGCATTAAAGCGGTAGTTTTGAGGATAGATTCGCCCGGCGGCGGTGTGGTTGCCTCGCAGGAGATATATAAAGCAGTTCTTACGTTGAAGAAAAAGAAACCGGTGGTAGTTTCGATGGGATCGGTGGCAACTTCGGGAGGATACTATGTTGCCTGTGCCGCTGATAAAATTGTGGCCAACCCAGGTACTATAACAGGCAGTATTGGAGTTATCGCCCATTTTTCCAATGTAGAGGAACTCCTCAAAAAAATAGGGCTTAAGCCTTCTACCGTTAAAAGTGGGCGATACAAAGATATCGGTTCTCCGCTGAGGGAAATGACCATTGATGAAAAAAGACTTATTCAGGAAGTTATTGATGATATTTATGATCAGTTTCTCGAAGCAGTTTCTCTAAACAGAAAGATATCAAAGGAAAAGGCAGAAAGTATTGCCGAGGGGAAAATTTTTACAGGACGGCAGGCTTTGAAGATGAACCTTGTTGATTTCCTCGGCGATCAGGAATATGCCATTAATCTTGCCGCAAAGCTATCCGGAATAAAGGGAAAACCCGAGGTGCTGTATCCTGAAGATAAAAAGTTGAACCTCTGGAAATATATCCTGAAAGAAACGGTTTCCACCATCGTAAATGAGTTGAAGGAAGAGTGTGGCGAAATCAGTTATTAGAGGTTAAACCATGACAAAGAGAGATCTTATTGAAAAAGTGCAGGAGCGACTGGAGGTTTATCCCAAAAAGGATGTTGATTTTGCAGTCAACATTATATTCCAGGCAATGACAGACGCATTATTAAAAAATGAGAGGATAGACGTCAGAGGATTTGGAAATTTTACCGTTAAATCGAGAAATTCCCGGAAAGGAAGAAACCCTAAAACAGGAGCAGCAGTTGATGTTCCGTTAAGAAAAGTTCCATTTTTCAGGGTTGGAAAGGAACTCAGGAAATTAGTAGATTATTAAAGAAAAGTAACCATCAAAATATCTTCTTATCATAATCGTAATCCGGCAATGCAAAATCTTTCAATTGATCTCTTCTTTTTTTGTGCTGTAATTTTCTCAGGGCTTTTGCTTCTATCTGCCTTATTCTTTCTCTCGTTACCCCCATCATCGCACCAACTTCTTCAAGAGTAAAGGGGCCGTGATTGCACGCAACCCAAGTACAATTACAAAATGTTTCGTTCTTCAGCCACCATTCACAGGTTTCATCATGACAGGCTTCGGTTATGAATGTGTCCTTCTTTTTGCATTTATACAGGTTTATCAATTTACCACCTTAACTTTTTTGTCGAATTTCCCATTAAACTAATCATTTTTATCTTTTTGTCAATAAAAAAGTCTTTTAAAAACAACACAATCTCCAGACTTATTCACAGAAGCTGTTATTAATATGTCAATAAGCCTGTTGACAAGCAATGCGAATACAGCTTTCTTAAGCATTTAGACCCGATTGCCTTCTTAAGCATCATTAATCAACACTGTAATAATATTAATCTATTGCATTCTTTCCGTACTTCCCAATCAACCGTAATATCAATTTATGGGCGTTAATAGTGAAGCTCCCCGCTTACAAGGCGGGGCTTGCGGGCTACGCTCCCGGTCAAGTTGGTCATATCAGCCGCATTTTTTTACTGAAAGCTGACGGCTTACAGCCGAACGCTTATTTATAACTCCCTCCATTGATTTAAGGCAGTTAGATAAATTCCCGTGTGAATTGATGACTTATCGACCGATTCAACCTTTTTCAGTATGGATCGATAAGCTTCGAGCTGCGGTCTGTACAGTTCCCCCTCGCGGGATATAAATTCCTCAAATGGTTCATCTTTTGCCGGTCTTGAGGTTTTAAAATCCACTATCCACCATTTGTTCCCATCAAAGACCGCAAGATCAATAATCCCGGAACGAATGTGTTTTTCTTTCGATATATCTTCAACAGCCCATTCACTTCGTACTACCGGGTTAGATTTATCAATCAGTCCCGCTATGAAAGGATCGTTGAGCGTGGAATCAATTTCTTCAATTATTCCAGGAGTTATGCGGGCAGCCAGATCTGAGGCCATTCCCTCAACGCAGAGCGCCTTGACGACAGCAGTTTCGGTTGGAACATTAGCACCGATAATTGAAGTATGAAGGATCCTGTGAGTTATGATTCCACGCGCTCTGCTATCAGAATTATCATGATCCGGGTGGGTAAGGTCATAGGTTCCGAGCGATGAAGGACTTTCCAAAACGTATTGTATTCTTTCAGGAATGAGCGGAAGAGGCTCCGGAAGAATAAAATCGGCATATTCATCTTGAGCGGACAGGGTGTCTATTACCGGATTGACGGCAACTGAAACGGTTGCGTCTTTTATTTCGGCAGGATTCTTTTCGTTCAGGCCTTCAGGACCCATGACCCAGCTCAGCACGCTTTTGTCGGGGGCAAAAACAACTTCATCCTTTGATTTTACGACGCCGCTCATGATAAAGGTATCTCTTGCCCGGGTTGCCGCAACATAAAAGGTTCGTTTCGCTTCTCCCCACTCTCGTTCTTTTCGGATTTTGTTGAGGAGCCTGTATGTTGCTGTGGGTTCTTCCGTACGGCGATCACGGCCCATGGCGATCAAGTGTTTTTCACCGGTCCCCGGCATTCTTTCCAGAAGATAGGGAGGGGGTGTTTTGGGGCCGCTGGCAAGCGGTCTCCAGTCCATAAACGGGAGAAACACACAATCGAATTCCAATCCCTTTGCCTTATGAATTGTCATAATCTCAACCGGCGATCGCGATGCGGTAGGATCGACGGGTTCATAGAGGGAATTAAGGGCTATTTCGATACGATTCAGTGTCTCCTGCGGAACTCCCTCCTCGGCATCTTCCAAGATTTC
>CAZZBF010000016.1:34270-44098 GCA_964652795.1 uncultured Syntrophales bacterium
GCGGCAATTTGCAACCCCCGCCATGCCGTAAAGATAGGCCGTTATCCGAGGTCCGTCTAAGGTCTCCCAGAATGTTTTGACGACTCTTCCGAGAGGCTCCCTTCCAACCCTCATCATTGCCTGATCGATGGCCTTCAGGAGTACATCCATCTCGGGACGCGTCTTCGCCGTAAGGTGTATCTTTTTCGCCCAGCTTTCATCATTCTGCATGGCCGTCTTCTTCAGAATCGTGACATCGAACCATGACCAGGGCGATCTGAGAAGCGATGCCCAGGCCATATCGTCATGAGGCCTTACCATGAACCGGGCCGTTTGCATAAGGTGCATGACCTCCGGCCTTTCAATGAGACTCAGCCCTTCCCGTACCTGAACGGGAATCCGTTCCTTCTTAAGGGCGGCAAGGTATCGGTGAATCCTGTTACGTGTAAATAAGAGTATGGCGATAGATTTCTTGCCGGACGTTTCATCAAGTGTCTTTTTTACTTTTTTAGCAATCCATCTTGCCTCATCATCCTTTGCCCTGTCGGCATCTTTATCTGAAAAAAGATTGAGGGATATGACCGTCTTTTTTTTATCATTCCCGGCCGGAACAGATAAATTGAAAGGGACTTCATCGGCATCGGAGTCCGGATTTATCATAACCGTGTTTCCGAAAAGTGCGTTCGTCCACTTAATCAATTTTTCCGTGGAACGGAAATTCGTCTTTAACAAATGTGTGTCGAGTGGGAGCTTTCCCTGTCCGGGAAGCGGAATACCTTCTTTGGCTTCAATAAACAATTTTACTTCCGCGTTTCTGAAGGCGTAGATGGATTGTTTAGGATCACCGACGATGAAGATCGTCCTGCCGTCATTCGGCGTCCAGCCGCTGCAAAGTTTCTTTATCAGTTCCCATTGGTTCCGGTTCGTATCCTGAAACTCATCGACGAGCAAATGTTGTATCCTGTGGTCAAGATACAGGTGAAGATCGGTCGGCTTTTCTTCATTCAATACTCGGAGTGCCGACTGTTCCAGCCCGATGAAATCAATAATATGCCGTTTTCTGCATATCGCTTTATATTCGCCGATGACCTCCGCCGCTAAGATTATGAAGTCTGAAAGGACACCGATATCGGCTATGATGTCGCCCTTTGCCGGGTAGCTTCTTGAGTCATGGAGGGCTTTTACGATACCTTCCAGAAGACCCTCGATCAACCCTGCCCAGGCGGTCTTTTTGAAATTACCGTAAAAGCCGTTTGACGGACCGAACTGTTTCCTTGGACTCCCGTTTTTGGTAAGTATTCTGTCTGCCAGAGCCTGCCACAGAGGTAGTTCCTCCCATGATGACCCCGGAAGTGAGGATGGCAGAGTGTCGGTTTCCGCGCCCTTGCCGGAGAGGTGGGCTGTAAATTCTTCCCATTTCGCACCGAGATCGTAGAATGAAAATTTTTCCAGGAGACCATGGAGACATCTCTCCATGTAGACCTGCAACCGCTCACTCAGTATCGATGGAAGTAAAGCGATACCATGGAAACTTACTTCCATTGTCAGATCCTGAAACTGATCCCTTGTTCTTATTACTTCTTTCAGTTCTTCCAAGATACCGTCCCAGTAATTGTTGTGATATAGGAGACGATTTTCCAGGGCAGTCCTCTTTATGTCGCCCCTGGGTGCTGAGAAGAGTCGATTCCGTACACCCCGCACAGTTTCATCCATCAAGACGGACTGAATACTTTCATCCATGATTTCACAGTCGGGCGCGATACCAGCCTCCAAAGGGGCACGCCGGGCTATATAGTAGCAGAACCCGTGGAATGTCATAATGTTCAGGACATCGACAGATACAAGCTGTTTATGGCGGTCAAGGGCGTTGCCGGCAAGTTTTACGAGTGATTCGTCCAAGGAATTCTCGGGGGGTTCATTGTCCCGGACCATATTCAGCGCACGAAGAATACGATCCCGCATTTCCCCCGCAGCCTTCTCGGTAAAGGTTAGGGCTATGATTTCTCCGGGATGATTCACCCTTCCCAGCAGCTTAAGAAATCTCATCGTCAACAGCAGGGTTTTACCGGAACCGGCCGGAGCCTCGACATGGTGACTGCGACTCGTATCAAGGGCATCCAGACGCTCTTTTTTATCGATAAGATTAACCGTCATTTTCTATATCTTTCAGTACAATCCCTCTTTCGCAAAGAGTTATGCAGAAACATTTTTCACAGGCTGCCGCTCTGTTCTCCATATTTGATACAGGGTAAGGGTTAGCACGAAAGTCTCCTCTTTCGAGGATTTTTCCCATATCGGCGATTGTCGTTATCCATTTACTCAGCGCCTCTTCGATTTCTTTGACCGGGTGCATTTTTACCGCGGCCGGACTTTTTATCTGCGTGTATCCCGCCGAAAGGGGCGTTTTCTTTTTGAGATATTCCTCGATGACCGGAACGTTTCCCATGCGAAGAGCGAGCAGATAAACAGGCAGCTGCGGGGCAATAAGCCTTTCCAGAATATCCTTCTGACTCGGATAACCTCCGGTTTTGTAGTCCCAGCAGAAAAGACCTTTCTCTTCATGATAATCGATTCTATCTATTCTGCCTTGCAGAGGAAAAGACCAGCCCTCACATTTGAGTCCTCTGAAATCCACCTCCTCGGCAATGCATTCCCATCCTTCCCGGCGATGCTCCATTTCAGCATCAAGCCATGAAATAAGAATTCCGGGAGGTGAGTTTTCGGAGAGAAGAAGCCGGCGCTCTACCCCCCACTGGGGGAGATTATCAACATCTTTGAGTACCTGATCAACGCATTCGGTAAGAAGCGAAAATATCTTTTCCCTGTCCCGTTCCAGATGAAGCCTCTTTTCCCGAACAGCACAGGTAAATGAGGCAAGTATTCTGTGAATCCTGAGCCCCCGCTCCATTGGCGAAATAACGGACTTCCTTTCTGCTAAAGGTTTTATCTTCAAGATGACGTCAATAAGGAACCTGAAAGGACATATGATGGCTGTTTCCATATCGGTTGCCGAAACTCCCTTGGAAAGTGCCGGTTTTTTTATTAATGTATCCTCTGATTTTCGTATGCCGGCAATTTTCTGACCTTCTCCGGAAGCGGCGATCTTCAATCCTTCATAGGCCGATTTTAGCCAGGGTGCTCTTATCCATGCGTAACCGGGGTCAGTCCAGATGTTAAGATATTTCTCCGATTCGCTTTTAGGCCAGAAGGGCGAAGGTGAAAGTGGTTTTGAATCTTTTTGTTCCGCTCTCATTAGAGTCACATCCGGAGCGCAGGAGATAAGATTTGAAAACGCCTTTAATCCTATTTCATGCGCGGAGGCTGGTGTTCCTCTATGAACAAGTTTCCGCTCAGACATATCAAGAAGCGGCATCGGTTTGACGGGCTGGGGTAGAGCCCTGTCGTCCAGTCCGAGAACGTAGAGTTTGTCAAAATCAAGGCCGCGTGATTCTATTAGCCCCAATATCTGAACACCTGCTTCTTCTGATCCTCTGATCTGAGCAATTTTGCCGGTCGCGCTATATGCAAGAAATGAATAGAATTCATGTCCATCCATCATGACATCGCCAAGGTTACGTGACACGTCGTGGACGATTTCCTTAAGATGCCTTGAATCTACAGTATCCTTCTCATCGGAGATAACGGGAAAACCAAGGGAAGACCAGAGTTTTTCAACGGCATTTATCCAATAGGAAGCGGTCCGCCTGAGGGTAAATTTGAGCCTGGTAAATTTGAGAAATCCTTCCGATTCCTTACACAGTATTTTCCCGAGTATGTCGGGATTATTTCTCTTCAGGGATTCCAACAGGTTATCCAGGCCATATTCAACAAAACGTTCTCTCCAGATTATATCAGCCCTCGCAACTGAGTGGCGTGTTCCCTGCCAGCATCCGTAATAAGGAGACAGGAGAAGAGAGAGAAAGAGTTCACGGGGGGCGCTTTCCGTCATTAACCTCAGTGGGATAAGGGCAGCCTTGACCAGCATAGAGTCAATAAGAGGTATGCCGAGTGTTATGTTGAACCAAGAAGTTCCCCCCGGCGGATTTTCTCCCATCAATTCCTTCAGGCTTCGCTCAATCATAATCGAATAAGCGTTCAGGTCGGGTACAACCACCCCTATACGGTGGAGCGGCAAAGTTTTCGCGTCCTCAATCAATCGATGAGCAAGATAGATGACTTCCTGCTCGGGAGAGGGAAGTGTAATCGCTTCAAGATGCTCCGGTCTTTTTTCGGAGTTTCTCCCGTATTCAACATCTGCCATTTTTTCAAGGAGTTTAAAGAGGTCTTCTTCTATCGGGGCGGGAGATTCAAACCCAAGAAATGATACCCTGTCAGGACAGGTAATGATGTTCTCTGCGATAGCCTTTCCTACATAAAAGGGGAGTTCCGATGGGTGGAAAAAATTCTCGTCGTCGAGGATTTTTTCGAAAACTCTGCTGATCGTTCTTCGCCATTCAACAAGCGGTGTGGAGGGTGAACCGGATGCTGGATTAATCCTGCAACGGATCATAGTGCCGTAGTTTTCATCGAGCAGGCGATAGAGATTGAAATCTTTATCAAGTGGAGCGGGTGGCGGGATCCTGTCCGCTAATTCCTTCCAGAGATTTATCCTGTAAAGTTCCGATGCTGGTATTTTTTCCGGCCATGATTCAAACCATACACGGGCGAGCCAGTCTTCAAGTTTTACCGCATTTAAAGGTTTCCATCCCTGCATCCCCTTTTTCACGCACTCTGAGCGGAATCGGTGGCGCAGCCCGCGGGCAAGCCTTCCGGTGGAAGTTAGATTTAGACGGCCATGAATCATACAGGCTATTTTCCTTAATCAGACAGGATAGTATAAAACCCCTCATGTCACGGTGAGATTATGTTATTGAGTGTCCTTATTTTTCACCAGTTAAACTTTTTTTGTTGAAATAGTCTGTTACTATCTGCTCATGGTCAAACATCAGGGCATCCGGAAGATTATCTTTAGTGAATATTCCGATTTCGGCGGCGTCATCCGCCGCAACAGGTATTCCTTTTCCTCTGGCCACGAAAACAGTTGAGATAGTATGCTGGCGGGGATCTCTGTCCGGCTCCGAATAGGTGTGCATCTGTCCCAGGAGGATTACGTCAAGAGACGTTTCCTCTTTTGCCTCTCTTATTGCTGCCGCCTCAAGAGATTCTCCGTAATCCACAAAACCTCCGGGGATTGCCCATCCGATGGGAGGATTTTTTCTTTTTATAAGAACAATTCCCCCTTCTTCCAGTTCAATTATTATGTCTACGGTTGGTACAGGATTCTGGTAAGCTTTGATTTTAGAGCCGCAGTTAGGACAGGTGATTTTGGTTTTTGTGGCCATTATTAAGAACAGATGTTTTAAAATACATCCCGCATTTCTCGCAGAAAACGGGGTTTCCAATGTAATTTTTGAGTTATCTTGCGGTGAAGCTTTACGTCCACGTGACAAGACCTGCCGGAAAAGAACTTCCTTATTTTATATTGAATATTCCCTTCCTACCTTTAAGACGGGGTTAGCTAATCCACTCCCGATTAATTTATGATGAATGAGGTTTTATGTCAATAGTGAAAAACTGCCGTGTTGAACCGCTATTGATAAATTCTTGACAATCAGAAGACAATCAATTAGCGTATTTTATTAAAAGTTAATTCAGGGACGGGAAATAATGGTAGGTGTACTTATAATAACTCATGGCAACCTTGGATGTGAGTTGATACAGGCCGCTGAGCTGATAAAGGGCAGGATGGATGGCGTGCTCGCCATTTCAGTGGATCCAACAAAAGGTGTCGAGGAATTAAAAAAGGAGATTTCCTCCGGCATAAAGAAAGTAAATAAAGGCAACGGTGTCCTAATTTTGACGGACCTTTTTGGCGGTACTCCTTCAAACCTCTCTTTATCTTTCCTGAAAGAAGGAAAGCTGGAGGTTATCAGCGGTGTAAACCTTCCCATGTTGCTCAAACTTCCGGATGTCAGAGAAAAGAAACTGGTAGACTTTGCTTCTTCTATCAAAGATTATGGGATGAGAAACATATCCCTCGCCAGTGAAATTTTGAACAAAAAAATTGGTAAAAAATAAGTTTTATGGCTACCTTATGAACATCTCACTTGTAAGAATCGATGATAGACTTATTCATGGTCAGATATTGGAAGCATGGCTCCCTTTTATCAAAGCTTCACGCATAGTAATCGCCGACGACTATGTTACAAACGACCTTTTCAGAAAATCAGTAATAAAAATGGCTGTTCCGAATAATATTGAAGTTATAGTAAACACTATAGAGGAATTCTCTAAAAATTACTCTCGATATGAAAAAGAAGGCAAAAAAACCATAGTTCTTTTCTATAAAATCTGTAATGTCTTAAAGGCATATCATTTCGGTTTCAAGTTTGAAAAGTTAAACATAGGCAGCGTTAAGAGTGAGACAAACAGAAAATTCTACTCACCAGCGGTATATTTGTGTAAGGAGGATATAGAAGATTTACGGTTCCTCATGGAATCCGGGGTTGAAGTAGAGTTGAGGTCTGTTCCGAGGGACAAACCACTCAATTTCCGCGACGTGATAAAAAAATCCAGGCTTACTTAAAAATCCTGTCAATCACAGAAATAAACTTTTCCCTGCATGCATCAAAAAAATAAACTTCCCGCAAAGAACGGCAGGGGGTCTTTCAAAAGTAATGAGTTTCCTGTTATCTTTCAGGACGTGTTTGCTGCACACTTTCAGAATAATTTTAAGGGATATCCCCTTCAAAGTTAAATTTTTTCAAGAATTTCTTACTATTTTCCATGTTACTTGAAGCAATTACAGTAGCCGTTGTCGGAGGCATAGTTTGCCTGGACAGAATTTTATTACAGGTAATGCTTTCCAGACCCGTAGTCATCGGCCCCATAATCGGATTTATTTTGGGAGATCCTTACACAGGTTTGATTTCAGGTGCCTTAATAGAATTGTTATGGATTGACAGATTGCCCATCGGTGTCTATGTACCCCCAAACGAATCTATAGTAGCTGTTCTTGTAGTCGCCGGTTCGATATTAACGGGAAGGGAATTGGGATTCCTTTCCAGGGAATTGACAGCCTTTTCGATCCTTCTTTTTATCCCCCTCGGCATCCTCGGGCAGAAAATGGAAATCAATATTTTGAGATCTAATGACAAACTTTCCCGGAAGGCTGTGAAGGACGCGAAGACAGGTGATATCAAAAGTATTTCGCGTAAACACATTTTAGGATTGTTCAAAACATTTTTCTTTACATCGATCTTTATCTTTGTCTTTTTAATCTTTGGTGTAACAATCCTTAAGTATGTCTTTCCCCTCATTCCCCAGAGAGGTCTAACCGCCCTCTCTTATACATATCTATTCCTTCCATTGCTTGGTATTGCTGTTGCTCTTAATACAATAAATTTACGTGGCACTATTCCTGTGTTCTGTGGTGCTTTTCTTATAGTCACATTTGTTTTCGAATTTTTAATCAAAGTTTTCTAATTTTTTAAAAGTGGTGTGCCGTGAATCAATATACTAAATCAAATAAAGCGGCAGATATTAAAATAACAGAAATGACCTTCGAGGATCTTGAAGAAGTTATGGCAATAGAACGCAGTTCCTTTGTGACAGCATGGTCTGAAGGAACATTCAAAAAGGAATTGATTTTACCTGTGCACCATAATCTGGTAGCAAGGATAGAAGGTAAAAATGGCTGGGAAGTCGCGGGATATATTAATTTTTTGACGGTTGTCGATGAAGTTCATATAAGGGATATAGCTGTACGGGAAGATTTAAGAATGCGAGGCATAGCCTCAAAATTAATATCTGCGACAATAAATATTTCTCTTCACAAAGGAGCAATATATGCTACTTTAGAAGTACGCAGGTCTAACACATCCGCCATAAAACTATATGAAAAGTTTTTCTTCACAGTGAAGGGAACAAGACCTCTTTATTATTCCGATACAAAAGAGGATGCTTTGATTATGTGGGCAGATTTGAGAAAAAACTTTAAAGAGACAGGTGATTGATGGTCAGCATGCCGCATAAAACGGAAAGGTTATCCGGAAAAATTATATCCAACAGGGAAATCGCTGAAGGCCATTTTTTTATGTCGTTTAAGCTATCCGGTCATTTTAGTGCTGCCGATGCACCGTTTCAGGGAGTAACTCCCGGTCAGTTTGTTATGTTACGGTTAAAAGGAAAGTCTTTTCCTTTCCTGAGAAGACCGATGAGCATTTATTCTCTTTATCCAAGTGCCGGTGACCTTATCATAGAGCTTCTATACAGGGTGGTGGGTAAAGGAACTTTCGTAATCTCACAATTGAAACCGCATGACGAGATTGATATCCTCGGTCCACTGGGCCGGGGATTTGATATCTTTCCCAATTGCAAGCGAGTTGTTCTTGTAGCGGGAGGTATCGGTATAGCACCCCTTTCTTTTCTCGGTCAAAACTACAGAAAAGATAACGCCAATAACCCGCCGCAGATAATCTGTTACGTGGGGGCGCAAAGAGCGGATCTCCTTGTCGGTCTGGACAAAATGAGCGAGACATGTTCTGATATCAAAATAAGTACCGATGATGGCAGCAAGGGGTTCCATGGTTTTGTGACGGAACTTTTTGAACAGGATATCCCATCATATAACAACAGTGATTCGGTGGTCTATTCCTGCGGCCCATTTCCCATGATAAAGAGCCTTGCTGAAAAGTTGAGAGATCGGATAATCCCCTGCCAGGTATCGGTAGAAGAAAGGATGGCGTGCGGAGTGGGGGCGTGCCTCGGGTGCGCCATCAGCGTAAAATCCGGTTACAAAAAGGTATGTAGCGATGGTCCTGTTTTTGATATTTATGAACTTATCCGGGATTAATTATGAAAGAGAACTTGAGAGATTCTTACAAGCCAAAACTCCAGGTTGACATTGGCCGTCTGGTACTTAAGAACCCGATTATGACAGCTTCCGGTACCTTCGGCTACGGAGAAGAGTACGCCAACTTAATTGACCTAAATTGTCTGGGTGCCTTAATCGTCAAGGGCATCTCTCTTCAACCACGAGTCGGCAATTCCCCCCACAGAATTATGGAAACGCCCTGTGGAATGCTCAATGCCATCGGGCTTGAAAACGTCGGTGTGCGGTCTTTTCTTGATGAAAAACTCCCCTTTCTGAAAAATTTTGATATCCCCGTAATAGTCAACATATTCGGGGAAACTGTTGAGGAGTACATAAAGGTCGCACAGGAATTAAGCGGTGTCCGAGGCATAGCCGGTCTGGAGGTAAATATCTCCTGCCCCAACGTGTTGAAGGGCGGTGTCGAATTTGGCACTGATCCGGATATGGCGAACAAGGTAACGAGAGCGGTAAAAAACGCGACTGATCTTCCGGTTATAGTCAAGCTAACACCAAACGTAACCTACATCGCAGAAATAGCGGTAAGCGTGGAAGAAGGAGGAGCGGACGCCGTATCTCTGATCAATACGCTTAAGGGAATGTCGGTAGATATTGAAGAGAGAGTTCCTCATTTGCAAAATGTTACCGGCGGTCTGTCCGGGCCGGCGATAAAACCGGTAGCACTTCGGATGGTATGGGAAGTAGTAAAGAGTGTCTCCATTCCTGTAATCGGAGTCGGGGGAATCATGGATGCGGCAGACGCTGTCGAATTCCTTATCGTGGGAGCGAAGGCCGTTCAAATAGGAACGGCCAATTTTGTAAATCCTCATACGACCATTGATGTCCTTGAAGGAATAAATAATTATCTGATTGAACACGGTATCGAAGATATTAACGATTTGATAGGAACACTAAAGATTTAAAATCCACTTTTATTAAACTAACTTCGATGCATTGAAGCTCCCCGCAGCAAGCTA
>CAZZBF010000017.1:0-450 GCA_964652795.1 uncultured Syntrophales bacterium
ACTATGGGAATAGCTTTTTTGAGATGGGTTGGATATCTCATCTCCGCGCTGATATTGTGCCTCGGTTTCATCTGGATAGCCTTTGACAGAAGAAAACAGGGATGGCATGACAAGATTGCAGGAACCTGCGTCATTAAAATAAACCCCGTCAAAAACGCCTTGACAAACGCAGGGAGATTGGATAGAAGCCAGATAATTCAGGAGTAGGTTCATGGGTCGGTAGCTCAGTCGGTAGAGCACCGGACTGAAAATCCGGGTGTCGGCAGTTCAATTCTGCCCTGACCCACCATGAAAGCGAAAGAGCTATGTTTAAAGACATAGCTCTTTTTTATGGAATTTTATGCTGAAATAATGTTAGCATTATTGCTTAACGGATATATGTGTTACTCAAATCGCATAGTTTTGAACCTTTATCAACAATTTTATCGTTAATTTATGGGTGTTTACATG
>CAZZBF010000017.1:460-3572 GCA_964652795.1 uncultured Syntrophales bacterium
TCCTGTTATTCCTGCAATTTTACTAACAGATAGTGCATATCCCTTTTTTAATATTCCTCGCAAGTTTTTTAGTTTTGTTATTTTTGCCAGGGTATTTTGGCAATAACCAGGTTTCTGCGATAGACAACGATACTTACAAAAATTTGAAAGTATTCAATCAGGTCCTCGATATGGTCGAGAAGAACTATGTTGAGGAGGTTGAACAAAAGACCCTCATTGAGGGAGCCATAAAGGGAATGGTTAAAACACTCGATCCTCACAGCGCTTTCATGACCGCTGATATGTACAAAGAACTCCAGGTGGAAACGAGGGGCAGTTTTGGCGGGCTTGGCATTGTGATAACGATAAAAGATGATGTCCTCACGGTGGTATCTCCTATTGAGGATACCCCCGCCTTTCTTGCAGGTATCAAGGCCGGTGACCAAATTATCAAGATCAATGACAAATCTACCAAGGGCATTACCATTATGGAAGCTGTCAAAAAACTGCGGGGCCCTAAAAATACTAAGGTGACGATTTCTATCATGCGAAAAGGTCTTGAACAACCGAAGAATTTCACAATCACCCGCGCGATCATACAGATCAAGAGCGTCAAGTACAAAACGTATGGCGACATCGGTTATATCAGGATACTGGCATTTCAGGGAAAAACTGCAGATGATCTCAAAAACGTCATTGAAAAAATTAACAAAAAAATAGTTCCGCTGAAGGGATTGGTACTGGATCTGAGAAACAACCCGGGAGGTCTTTTAGATCAAGCAGTACAAATCTCCGATATATTTATTAGCTCGGGGGTTATCGTCTCCACGAAAGGTAGGATAAAAAGTGTCGATGAAACATATATGGCTAAAAATGATGGAAATGAGCCGGTTGTGCCGATGATTGCCTTGGTTAATGAAGGCACGGCCAGCGCGGCCGAGATTGTATCGGGCGCACTTCAGGACAATGGTAAAGCCATAATACTCGGCACCCAGACATTTGGAAAGGGTTCCGTACAGACAGTTATTCCACTTAATAACGGTGCGGCACTGAAATTGACGACCGCCAAATATTACACACCAAAGGGTAAATCCATTCAGGCCGAAGGTATTATTCCCGATATAGTAGTAAAATATATAAGTCATTTTGATGAAAAGAAATCCAATGGGACAGCCATGGGAATGAGGGAAAAAGATCTCAAGGGACACATAAAGGGAACAAATGAAACATCAAAAGAAGCTAAAGAAATTTCAACAAAAAAAGTGTCCGATGACTTAAATAAGGATAATCAGCTAAAAAGTGCCATTGATCTTTTAAAAAGCTGGCAGATATTTGAAGATAGGAATAAGGGTTAAGTGCCGGTAGGCAAGGTGAAAAAGAAAAGTAAAAGGGGGAATTCAACATTCAGACGAATTTTAATCGGATTCAGCATATTTATATTATTTGTTGCAACTGTCGCAATTGTTTGTATATCGAACATTAAGACAGTTAAAAAGAATATCAAAAAAGAAAAAGTACAGAAATACCATTCAAAAATTCAAGTAAGCAAACAAGTAATTCCATCTTCTAAAAGGCAGAAAATAGCCTTCATTATAGACGATATCGGATATGATTTGTCTTCGTTGAATGAATTGCTAACAATCAATGCTCCGATTACTTTCTCCATCCTTCCTTATAGTCCTTATGCTCGTGATGCGGCAGAAAAATTGCGTTGTGCAGGTAAAGAAATTATGCTCCACCTTCCCATGGAGCCTTATGATTATCCCGACAAAGACCCCGGTATCGGGGCACTTTTTTTATGGATGAACGAAGAAGAGATAATAAATCAGATTAAAAAAGATATCGAAGCCGTGCCATATATATCAGGAGTTAATAATCATATGGGTTCACGTTTTATGGAAAACGAAAACAAACTGGGCATTGTTTTAAACCAACTCAATAAAGAAGGCCTTTTCTTTGTGGACAGCCTAACTACCAAACATTCGAAGGGCAAGAAACTTGCTAAGGGAATGGGGCTCAGATTTGCGTCGAGAGATCTATTTATTGATAACAATCAGGATTTTACTATTATTCTTCAAAATCTTACAAACCCTTTAAAGAAACGTAATCAATGGAAATCTCTGTTAATTGTCTGTCATCCTTATCCATGCACTATCTCAGCACTTAAAGATGCTGTTCCTAAGATTAAAGCAGAGGGGATTAGTATAGTCCCGGCATCAGATTTAACAAGCAATTAATTTTTTATATGTACTTAAACTATATGAAAAAACTTCTTTTTATAATTATTCTGTTCCCGCTGATCGCATGCGCCGTCACTGCTGACAGGCATCATAAAGAACCGGTAACTCTTCCTCAAATGGAAAACTCTTCATATAACGCCCTTTACCATTACTCCCTTGGCGTACTGTTTGTCCTCGATGGTAACTTTAATAAAGCCGTAGAAGAATACGAAAAAGCCTTAAGTTTTGACCCCTACTCTCCCTACCTGGCAATAGAGCTTGCTACCCTGTACACCAACATGGGTAAGGTTAATAAAGCTATAGAAATATGCGAAAAATCCCTGATTTATAATCCCGATTACTTGGATATCCATCTTTTGCTGGGCGGGTTATACCTAAACCTGAAAGAATACGAAAACACAGAAAGAGAATTTAAAAAAGTAATAGCTTTAGATAAGAACCGTCTTGAACCCTATCTCTATCTAGGCGCCATATATTCAGAAAACAAAGAATACGATAAGGCATTTGAAATACTAAAGAATATGCTCAAGATTGACCCTGATAATCTTATGGGCAACTATTACCTCGCCAAAACATATGCCGAAATGAAATTGTATGGGGAGGCTGAAAAATGGTTCAAAAAAACTCTCACGATAAAACCTTCCTTTGAGTCGGCATTGATTGAACTGGGATACGTTTATGAAATTCAAAAAAAGAACAAAGACGCGATAAAAACCTATAGAACTTTAATCAACTTCTACCCGAATAAAATAAACGTCAGAGTCAGGCTGGGCAAACTTTTTTTAAGAGAAGGAAAATATGATAAGGCCGTAAAAGAGTTTGAAAACACTTTACAGTTAGATAGTTCAAATAACGAAGTGAGATTGTCGCTGGGGCTTGTTTTTTTTGAGTGG
>CAZZBF010000017.1:3582-26398 GCA_964652795.1 uncultured Syntrophales bacterium
GAGTGGAAAAAATATGACAGGGCCATTAAAGAATTTTTAGTTCTTCTTAAGGGATCCCCACACAACGACCGTGTAAGATATCTCTTGGCATCAGCCTATGAAGAAAAGAAGTTACATGGACAAGCCTTGAAAGAATTTCAAAAAATCCCGGCAGGGTCGGATCTATACGGCAGTGCCCGAATTCATATCGGGACGTTTTTGAAAAACGATGGACAAACCGCCGAGGCGGTAAAACTAATCAAGCAAGCAATCGATAAAAAAAGGACTGACAGCAACCTGTATGGTTTTCTGGCATATCTTTACCAGGAAGATAAAAATTTCAAGGCTGCAGTACAAACGTTAGAAGAAGGTCTCCGGATCTTTCCTCAGAGTATCGATCTTCATTACAGGCTCGGTATCCTTTACGAACAAATGAATAGAATCAATAACAGTATTGAGGAGATGGAGAAGATCCTGAAAATTGACCCGGAGAGCGCGGAAGCGCTCAATTTCATAGGTTACAGTTATGCCGACAGAGGAATAAACCTCAATAGGGCCGAAAAGATGATACAAAAAGCCCTTAAGATGAAGACAGGTGACGGATATATTACAGACAGCCTCGGCTGGGTATATTTCAAGAAAAACAACTTGAAGTTAGCTATTAAATATCTGAAGAAGGCTTCGGACACCCTGCCCAACGATCCAACAATCGCTGAACACTTAGGAGATGCCTATGCGAAGGCCGGTCGGTTCAATGATGCCCTCAAGACTTACAGAAGAGCGCTGAAGCTGAAACCCAACAATAAAACACTCCAAAAAAAGATAGATGAAATAGTGAAAGTGAATAAGCTGAAAGACAAAGAACCAAGGAATTAGAAACTTTGAAAAAATATATATTTACAATCGCATTTTTATTCCTCTTTCTTGCCTTCGGTGGATGTACTCACAAGAACGTAACAACCCCATTTAAAGGATATATTTTGCCTCCTGAAGATGTCCTGAAGAATATCTCCAGAACAGATAGCTTAAAGAACACGTTAAAAGCCATCGCCCATATTACCGTTGATACTCCACAGGGAAAGCATTCAATGAAGGTAGCCCTGATTGTCAAAAGACCTTCATTTCTCAGGGTGGAAGCAATGCCGTTAATCGGGCCTTCCGACCTTTTTCTGTCCATAAGTGAAAATTCATTAAAGGTATTCCTTCCGAAAGAAGGAAAGTTTTACGTCGGCCATGCCACCAGAAAAAACCTTGCCATGTTTTTCCCGATAAATCTGAAGACGGAAGATATTATATCAACCCTTGCCGGCACGCCTCCATACATAAAAGAACAAAATATTACTTTACAGGGACAGGTAGAAGGAAAACTTTACCGGATAGATGTTATAGCTCAAGGCGAAAAGATCCAATCACTCTGGGTGAACCCGGATGGTAATCTGGTCAAATTTGAGGTTCTAGATAATGAAGGTAAGATTTCGTACACGGCAAGGTTTAAAGATCACCACCAGATCTGCGGATCGTCCATGCCGGGAAAGGTAACAATTGTAACCGAAAAACCCTGTAAACTTAACGCCCGTATACGGTATTCAGATACTCAGCTCACACAAGATGTGAATCCTGCCGTCTTCGATCTCGATATCCCGCCCGGTGTAGAACCGATATTTATCGATTGATTTGTCTCTTTATTTGATTTCAGTCAACTTTGTTCTTGCTATTTTTGCCTGGTTTGTATTGGGATAATCCTTTATAACCTGCTGCAGGAGAAGTTTGGCGGTTGATTTGTCGCCGAGCCTCAAAAAGGATTGCCCCTGCTTTAACAGCGCATAAGAAACCTTATTACCGCCCGGGTAGTTTTTGATGACCTTTTCATACTCGAGGATCGCTTTTTGATACTCTCTTTTAAAAAAATAACACTCACCGATCCAGAATTGGGCGTTATCTGAATACTCCGTGTCCGGAAACAGTTTCAGGAATCTTTGAAATTGAACCCTTGCCCCGTCGTATTTGCCCTCTTTAAAAGCTTTGTAAGCCGCCGAGTAAACCTCCTCTTTATCTATATTTTGCTTCGTCGTATCCTTTGGTGTGATATTTCCTGTGTCTTTTTCTTCAACACCCTTCAGAGGCTTTGTTTTTTCTCCTATTCCGAGGAAATTTTCTATGTAATTTATTCTGAAAGATATTTCTTCCAACTGTTTGCTGATATCCACTCCAGCATTGGTTCCCTTATGTACAGTCTGGACATCTCTATTCAATTCTTCAAAAGCTCCCCTGAACTTTTGAACATCGCCTCTTAGATCAACCATGTCTGCGGATACATCAGCCTGCCCTTCCCGTAAAGATTTGCTCGACTCCGCAATTTCTTTCACTTCCTTTTGCAGAACAAGTATTTCCCCTCTAAGATTTTGTTGAACCTTTTTTAGGTCCTTATCAGTAGCACAGCCAAAAACGGAAACAATAAAAAATACAAAAAGAAGAAATATACGCTTTTTCAATAGGAACACCTTCCCTGTTTTAATCTTACTCTTCAGGTGCTAAGTTGTAAGCAAGAGTCTTTAAAATACGGTTTTTGATGGTCAGAATATTTTATGGAAAGAAATTCCGGTATAAATTTCGACTAATTTATGGCCAGCTTCCTCCAAAATTAATCCTTTACTGCCATTTTTTCAGAAAAGACTCAAATCTGTTTTATGCATTTTCAAAGTCTACGATTCGCACCAGCATATTGAACTGAAAAGCGAACGCATACCCCGCAGCTTGACGCAGGGGAACCTAATTTTCGGATTCTGCCAGTTTAACCGCCATGTTATTTTTTCGGGGTAACAACAAAATGAGCCCGCCTGTTCTTCGCCCAGGCTTCCTCATTATGCCCCGGATCCAGAGGAAGTTCCTCACCGTAACTTATAGTGGTCAGTCTTTTCTTATCTACACCAAGGTTAACCAAATACTCCATGGCACTTGTTGCCCGTCTTTCCCCTAAGGCCAGATTATACTCGTTTGTTCCTCTTTCATCACAATGTCCTTCAATAACAACACTAAAATTGGGGTATTCAAGAAGCCAGTCAGCATGCTTCCGGAGTATTTCTCTGGCTTGAGGTTTAAGATTAAATTGATCGTAGTCAAAGTTCACATCTTCAAACCGGGAAGCTTCTTTTTCTGCAAGCTCCTTTTCTTTCAAAGCTGATTCTCTCGCCTGCTGCAATTCAGCTTCAGAAGGTTGTATCGCCGCCGGTTCTTTTTCGGTTGAAACCATTTCTCCTTTCACAACCTCTTTTTTCGCACAGCCGGTAACAAAGACTGCTGAAACACCTAAAATAAATACAAAGATAATTCCCATAATTGTTAATCTTCTTTTCATAGCGCCCATTTCCTCCTTAGATTAATCGACGTACCAATACGCCTGCTAATATTTCATGCCAAATTACACTATTTAACCTGGAAATGAATTGCTCCTATCTGAGCAAATCCGCCGATGGGAAAACATCCGTTTCCATACTGAATCTATTTAAAGCATAAGACCATGGCTTTGGTCAATATAAATTTAGGCGGGGAGACCAGGATGGATAACTATGAATACACTCATTCTCATGCAATATTCTCATATTTGAACCATTAGAATTTATAACGCATATTCTGAATTTTCCGCTCTTCTTCGAACTGAATGCAAGATATCTCCCATCGGGAGACCAGGATGGGGATTCATTCCATCCATCGGAGGTAATTTGAAGGACATTGTTGCCTTCTCTATCAATGGAAAATATCTGGAAAGAACCGTTTGCCGCACCTTCATACGCTATTCGGTTTCCTCTTGGTGACCAAGAAGGAGATGTATTGTAGCGACCCTCATAAGTGAGCCTCCGAACATTGCCCCCATCGGCATCCATCAGGTATATCTGCGGAGAACCGGAACGGTTCGACACAAAAGCTATTTTTTTGCCGTCAGGAGACCAGGTGGGGGATACGTCTATGGCAGGATTACGGGTGAGGCGTTCGAGTTTATTATTCTCAATATTCAGGACATATATCTCTTCGTTGCCACTCTTACTCAGGGTAAGCAAAATTTTACTGCCATCCGGCGACCAAGGGGCGGAAAGGTTGAGCCCAGTAAAACTGGAGATTCTCTTCACAGTTCTATTGGCCATATCCATAATATACAGATCAGGGTTTCCCCTTCTGTATGAAGTTAGGGAAATCGCCTTGCCATCAGGAGACCAGTAAGGTGAAAGAGTAAGAGATCGATAATTGGTAATTCTAACCAACTCCGATCCGTCAAAATTGATCGTATAAATATCCGATGTTTTACTTTTCTTCAAGACAAAGGCAATTTTTGTGTCAAATATGCCTCTCTCGCCTGTGAGCGCGAGGAGAATTTCACTGGCGAATTTGACCACCATTATTTCTCTGTCTTGAATTTTCCCCCAGTATTTCCTTCCGACTATAAGTTTGCCGTGAATAACATCAAAGAGGCGAAATTCCGCGGAGAGTTCTTTACCATCATATTGATAACCTCCCTTGACAAGAGTCTCGGCACCAATATTTGTCCAATCGGGAAACCGTATGCTCTTGGCTGTAATTCCTGCCTGATCCGGATCTTCGAGAAAAGTTGTTTTGTTAATTACGCGGAAAAATCCCGTGAGTTTCAATTTTTCCGTAAGGGCCTCTGAAAACCAGACAGAAAGATTTTCTTTGTCTTCATTAACGCTCACTTTCTTGAAATCCGGAATTGCTATGGGAAATTTCTGAAAGGCGGGAGAATCTATGTCTATATATACCTTGCCCAAGGCAATATGACTAAACCCTAAGATCAGTAAAATTATACTTGATAATATGATCGCATACAGCTTTATTCGAAGCACTCTGTCTCCCTTAAAATCCTTATCCCTCTCCCTTACAAAAGGGGATAGGGAATAAAAGCCTATCGCAGTTCTGACGAGTGAAACCTTATCCCAATCTCGATGCTTTCTTCTTTTATCCATTCCGGTAATGGAGGAAAGGGACTCGCTTTTTTAATTGCCCTCATGGCGGATTCATCAAAAAACTTATTTCCGGATTGCTTTTCAAAACTGAGACTGTTAACCGTTCCACCCTTTAAAATCTTAGCGCTAATAACGGCTTCAACATTCTCACCGGGCAATATGCCCTCGGGAAGCGCCCATTTTCCCTTTATCCTGGACCAGATCATAGAGTAATACACTTTCATTTTCATGCTCACTTCAACGGTTCCACTGGGCACATCCGACGAAGCCTGAACTTTTTTCCTTAAATTTTCTATCGCACGGTTAACTTTCTTTATGCTTTTACTCCGTGAGGTAATTCTCTCAATCGGCAGGGGTGAGTCCTTTTTGAAATCTTTTTTAAGTACAATCGATCTATCCCTGGAATCTATCCCGACAACTTCCTCCGAAATTGAGGTAACGGGCTTATTTTCCGTAATATATGATGGTAAACTTACCAGATTAACAGAATAAACAGGGCCAAACGTCCATTTCGGGGAAGGCATTGAAGGTGATAAAAATATAATGGAAAGGAGAAGGGCGTGAAGCAAAAAAGAAAGAAGAATCATGCTATTCAGACTGATACCATCGTTGCTTCCCCTCTTTATCCCGACGAGAGGCGTCATTTTGACCCCTTTGGTGGCTCAGTAATCATTCCTAACCTGTCAACACCTGCTTTTCTAACCTCAGACATAACCTGAACAACAAAGCCGTAAGGAACATTCTTATCGGCACGCATAAAAATCTCTCTGTCGATTCTATTTTCAAAGATGCCCTCTAATTTCAATTTGAGATCAGGAATATCGGTTTTGTAATTATTAATAAATATCTCTTTTTTATCGTTTATAGAAAGGATAAGCTTTTCCTCACTTACATCCATACTCCTTGCCTTTACCCGGGGAAGATTAACGTCTATTCCCATTTGCAGCATTGGTGCAGTAACCATAAAAATTATCAAAAGGACCATAAAAACGTCAACAAGCGGGGTGACGTTAATATCAGATACGGGTTTATTGCCATTGTCGGACTGGATACGATTTCTTGCTTGTCTCATTTTACATAAAATCTTTCGATAATATTGAGGAACTCAGAGGCAAAATTATCCATTTCCAATGTGATTGTTCTTATTTCTCTTATGTAATAATTATAAAAAATGACAGCGGGTATGGCCGCTGCCAGTCCTGCGGCTGTGGCGATAAGCGCCTCTGAAATCCCGGGGGCAACAACGGCCAGAGTAGCTGAACCCTTTGCGCCGATACCCCTGAACGCATTCATTATACCCCATACTGTGCCGAAAAGCCCTATAAAGGGAGACGCGCTCCCTGTCGTAGCAAGAAATCCAAGGGTACTCTCCAATTTTGTAGTTTCCGAACTGCATGATCTGTTGAGCGCCCGTTCAACATTATCGATACCTTTCACTTCAAAATGCGTATCCGCCTCATCAGTTGATGATTCTTTTATACTCTTGCCTATCTTTCCAAGTTCAATATAACCCGCCCTAAAAACCTCAGCAACTGTGGAATACTTGAACTTCTTTGATTCTGGAAACACCTCAGACAGCTTGGTTTGCCTCATATATGTTTCCAGGAACATCTTGTTTTCCTTTTTCGTTTTCCTCATCAGCCTATATTTCATGAGGATAATTGCCCATGATACCACGGAAAAGCAAAGTAATAACAGAAGCACAAACTGCACCATCGCCCCGGAATCAAGAACCATGCTCAAAAGGCTACCATGAAAATGCCCACCAAGATCTACTGCTGAGACGGCTGAAATCTCTTTCACTTTCACTCTCCTGTGTGTTTATATGCTAATTTTTGACGTCAAGATATGTAATTTAAAATTGTTACATTGTCAACAGATTTTAAGCGGACAGGGCATCGGGTATCACAATCTTATTGCAATGGTGGTACGGGTAGGATAGATTGTCTTTGAGCTGAACAGCGGGCGCGAATCCCACTGCTTGCGGCGGAATCAGCAAGCAAATAAAACAATTCTTCAAAGAAGAATAACGTGCGTAAGTTTCTTTAACGGCCGGCGAATACCCGCAGCTCGCCTCAAGGAGCTTCAATCATGAGATATTTTAGTCATTTAATCCTCGTTCTGATGGTACTTGTTCCTCTGGTCATCTACGGCTGTGGCAACGACACAAAACAGGATGCTCATGCAAAAAAGGAGGGAGTATCCGATTCGAGCCCTGCATACGGTGACATCATGGTGGAAGGTTCCATCGGGGACGCAAGCAATCTGATACCGATCCTTTCCTCGGATAGCGCCTCTCACGGTATCGCCTCGATGATTTACAACGGCCTCGTAAAATATGATGAAAACTTGAAGATAGTGGGAGACCTGGCTGAATCCTGGAATATTTCCGAGGACGGGTTGATTATCACCTTCAAAGTAAGAAAGGGCGTGAAATGGCACGACGGTTATCCTTTTACCGCCGAAGATGTTCTGTTCACTTACCAGGTTACCATAGACCCCAAAACACCAACCGCCTACTCCGGGGATTTTCTCAAGGTGAAGAAAGCTGAAGTTATCGATCCTTACACATTCAGGGTAACCTACGATATACCATTTGCCCCGGCACTCGCGAGCTGGAGTGCCGCCGTACTCCCGAAGCACCTCCTGAACGGAAAAGATATCACCAGAACCAAACTCTCACGCAGCCCTATAGGAACCGGTCCATATATGTTCAAAGAATGGAAAACCGGTCAGAAAATAGTATTAATTTCAAACCCCGATTATTTCGAGGGAAGACCTTACATAGACGGCTATATCATACGCATAATACCGGACATGGCAACCATGTTCTTGGAGCTGCGTGCGAAAGGAATCGACCGGATGAGCCTCACTCCTCTTCAGTATACCAGGCAGACAGAAAACCGGTTCTTCTATAATAATTTCAATAAATATCGCTATCTTTCCTTTTCTTACACCTACCTCGGGTACAACCTTAGAAATCCGTTCTTCAAGGACAAACGTGTCCGCCAGGCTATCAGTTACGCAATTAACAAAGAAGAAATTATCAAGGGTGTTATTCTCGGACTGGGAAAAGAAGCAACCGGTCCCTTCAAGCCGGGTACCTGGGCATATAATTCCGAAGTGAAAAAATATAACTACGATCCTAAAAAAGCTAAGAAGCTTCTCGCGGAAGCAGGCTGGAAAGATACCGATGGTGACGGTATCCTGGATAAAAATGGAAACCCATTTGTCTTCGAAATTATTACGAATCAGGGTAATGAAATCCGCGCAAAGTGTGCCGAGATTATCCAGAGACGTCTTGCCGATATAGGAATGAAGGTAAAGATCAGGATCATCGAATGGGCCGCTTTTATAAAAGAGTTTATTAATAAGCGCAGGTTTGACGCAATTATACTCGGCTGGACCATTCCCCTTGATCCGGATCTTTATGATGTGTGGCATTCCAGTAAAACGGGGCCGGAGGAATTAAATTTTATATCGTACAAGAATGACGAGGTAAACCAACTGCTGGAGAAGGGCAGAAGCACCTTCGACAAAAAAGGAAGAAAAAGATGCTACGACAGGATACAGGAGATCCTAGCGGAAGAACAACCTTACACCTTTTTATATGTTCCTGACGCGCTACCCATAATCAGCTCTCGATTCCGTGGAATAAAGCCGGCACCCATTGGCATAGGATACAATTTCATCAAGTGGTATGTTCCCGAAGGCGAGCAGAGACTGATTATGAAAAGATAAAAGCTTGTATCAAAGATAGAATGAGATCATCAATCATTTATCATCTTCATACTTCCTCGCAAGCAGATTGAAAAAGCATAAGATGGAGCTTGCGCAGAGAACCCATCAAAAGCCTTGTGCCGTTTCTAAATGACTACCAAAGACAGCAAGAAACAACACAATAACAGCTACCTGAATTACCCAGCCGATCAAGCAGACACCTACGGCACGAAATGTGCTCTGATAATCAAGTGCCTGTCTTATAGCAATCACCATCGCCACCAGCATCCAGATAGCGGCAACCCAAAAAATAAACCCTGCCAGTTGCGGAATAAATGCAAATATTCGAATCAGACCGGGTGAGCTCGAAAAACCTATAGTTCGTAACAACTCACCGGGATCTGATTTAGTCTGCGGCTCCGGCAGGAGTTTCGTGCCGATAAAATATGTCAGATATGCCCAGATATACCAACCGATAAGAGCTGATATCGTCCCCAGTAAAACCACGGTAATCTTGCCACTTGCAATACTTCCTACCCCGGCAGCAACACTGGACAGGATAACGACTCCCATCGCCTGAAACATTGCACCTTTATCAGCTTCAACTTCTTCGTACAGCAAGGGATCTAACTTAGCAGCACGAATAATTCGATTTATAAAAACAGACATTGTCTTGCCCTCAATAACGGAACATTGCAGCCATCGGCGCGTTATCGGGAACTTTCTCCGGAGCTATCGCATAGACAGTTCCACCATTCAAGAAGGTCTGAATGGCAGCGAAGTCCAGTAAATCTTCGTCACCGGGCTCGGCCTCCTGGTGTAGGTATGCTTCGTTGGTATCAGTATCAAAAACACCCCACTGCTGAAGGCCAACGGCAACAAACAATGTCCCGACTCGCCCGTGATAGGATGCCTGAATAATTTCTTTTACATTGCTGGAAGTTAGCCCTGTTCCGACAGATTGCTGGTACAAAGCCACTGCCTCTTCCTGAGCTTTCTGGAAATATGGCTGTACAATCGCCCAGGCTTGACTGTGCAACGCTTCCGCACTCAATCCTTCAGGGTTTCCCGTAACTCCTTCTTCCAACAGATTGGAGTAAGAATTAGCCTCTCTGTAAATCGGGAAAAGATAATCAACCCCGGCCAGCACTAAAGGTTCTTGTTTATCTCTCAGCATCTCGCGCAATCCTTTGTCAAGAAGATGAAAGTATCGTAAGATATTTTCCTTTTTAGGTATCTCGCTGCCCACACCTTGACCATGAAACATAGTTGAACGATCACCGCTCCCAAGCGACGTGCCGGCATGAAACCGCAACTGTTTTCCAAAAACATCAATCTGGAGTGCTTCGGCAAGGCTCTTGGGAACACCCTCCAGATCGACCTCGTTTATACTCTGTCGCGTACCCTGAAGAAGCCTGACCTCATTCTGGCTTAGGGCAAGGACATAAAACTGCCCGTCACCGCTGAGCATGGGAAGAAGAGGCTTGACGTGAAAACGGTCGGTGATAACCAATAATTCCTTGAAATCGAGCGGAAGACAATAATATTGAAACCCCTCGGAAGAAATAAATATTGCAAGTCCATCGCTTTGACGCCGCCAGAAAAGACCATTCCCCATAATTTCCTGAACCGGCTTCAACAAGTCTTCCGCCTCCTGGACACGCATGCCGCCTGTAATCAAACCTTCTTCAGCCTTTCGAAGTAAATTCCTAAGTCTGATTGGATTCTGCTGGGTTTCTACTCCTGCCCGGTGAGTGGGCATAAAAATGGAGACACATAACTCTTTTTGTTTCCGCATCAGAGTTTTTAACTCATCTCTGGATAATGTATTCATATAATTAATCTCTCCACTACAAAGTTATGGTTATTTGTTAAAAATATCTCTATATGCACAAAAGATTTTTGGGAAATTTGGGTGAAAATCGGCTGATTTGTTTTCTTCATGAACCGAAAGTAATGCAGGAAAGTTTCAAGATCGTTTTTGGACTCTATGAAAATTTTTCTTTCATTTCCACCATAATCAATTATAAAAAAACAATGTCAAGTTGTCAACTCTTTAAACCGAATTTTTTGAATTCTCCGGCAAAGGAGGAAACTTTTTTTACCAAATCTCTCTTTTGTCTGTTCTCTTCAATAAGCCTGACAATTGCGCTTCCAATAACAATTCCATCGGCATATCCGGCAACTTCCTCGCCCTGTTCCGGTGTGGATATTCCGAATCCAACCCCGACGGGGAGACTGGTCACTTTTCTTATTCTTTCCACATCTCTTTTTACATCGACGATTTCCGGTTTCTTCGTTCCTGTCACACCCGTAACTGAAACATAATAGATAAACCCGGACGCCTTCTCCGATATCTTTTGAATGCGATTATCATCGCTCGTCGGTGTTATCAAAGAAATAAAATCAATTCCGGATTTATCAGTATATTTTCTTAATTCGCTCGCCTCTTCCAGGGGAAGGTCAACTACCAGGATCCCGTCCACTCCAGCCTCTTTCGCCCTTACGGCAAATTTTGCATTTCCGTAAATGAAAATAGGATTGTAATAACCGAACAGAATGATAGGAATTTCAGAAACCTTTCGAACCGTTTCTATCATATCGAGGATATCGGAAAGTGTAGTTCCGCCTTTCAATGCCCTCTGAGAGGCAGCCTGAATAATGGGACCATCCGCTGTAGGATCCGAAAAAGGAACCCCGATTTCCACCATATCCACTCCGGCAACATCCAGAGCAAGAACCATTTCATAAGTTTTTTCCAGACTTGGGTCTCCCGCTGTTAAATAAATGATCAGAGCCTTGTCATCTCTTTTTTTCAAATCATTAAATTTTCTTTCTATACGCCCCATCACAAACTAACCCCCATTTTCTCAGAAATAATTCCCGTATCTTTATCTCCCCTCCCCGAAAGATTAACCACTATAATCTTCTCTTTTGTAAGAGCGGGAGCCAGCTTCATGGTATAGGCTATCGCATGCGCACTTTCCATAGCAGGGATGATTCCTTCACATTTCGTCAGGAAAACGAAAGCATTTAATGCCTCGTCATCGTCGATAGCCACATATTGAGCTCTGCCCGTCTCGTGAAAATAGCAGTGTTCAGGACCCACACCGGGATAGTCAAGACCGGCAGCGATGGAAAAAGCGTCTTTGACCTGCCCACCCGTATCCTGAAGGATATATGTCTTATTTCCGTGGAGCACTCCGATGCTCCCGGCCGATATGCTCGCCGCATGCATCCCTGTCGTTATCCCGTGTCCCGCGGCCTCTACCCCAATCATAGCTACATCGGCATCGTCCCTAAAGGGAAAGAAAAGACCCATTGAATTACTCCCGCCCCCCACACAGGCGATAAGGACATCGGGAAGTCTGTTCTCTTTTTCCATAATCTGTCTTTTCGTCTCTTCTCCGATAACGCACTGGAAATCCCTTACCATTACGGGATAAGGGTGGGGCCCAGCCGTGGAGCCGATAACATAAAATGTATCTCTTACCCTTGATACCCAGTGGCGCATTGCTTCATTCATGGCATCCTTCAGCGTGCCCGTGCCTGAAGTTACCGGCACCACTTCCGTTCCCAATATTTTCATACGAAAAACATTCTGGGCTTGCCTCCGGATATCTTCCTCACCCATGAAAACCTGGCACTCCATTCCAAACAGCGCTGCCACCGTTGCTGTTGCCACACCATGCTGACCGGCGCCAGTCTCCGCTATAACTCTTTTTTTCCCCATTCTTCTGGCAAGAAGCGCCTGCCCAAGGGTATTGTTAATTTTGTGGGAACCGGTATGATTGAGGTCTTCTCTCTTCAGATATATTTTTGCGCCTCCCAGCTTCTCGGTAAGATGTTCGGCAAAGTATAAAGGTGTTTCCCTCCCTGAATACTCACGTAAATAGAACAACAGTTCATCCTTGAACGCCTGATCATCTCTGGCTTCATGATAAGCATTTTCCAGTTCAATAAGTGCGGGCATCAGAGTCTCGGCGGCGTATCGGCCGCCGAAGATTCCGAAGTGTCCGTTTTTGTCCGGTAAAGTTTGCTGCATGTTCGCACCTTCCATTTTCATTTTTGACGTGCTCTTAAAAAGTCCTTTTACGAACTGGTCATTTTGACACCCGACTACTTTTCAAAGATAGTATTCTTTGTAAAACTCCCCGTTCTTCTAACAATCTCAATTATTTTTCTCACCTTTTCGGGATCTTTTCTCCCCGGTGACAGTTCAACTCCGCTATTTATATCCACTGCATCAGGAGAAACTATTCTTAGCGCTTCCTCAATATTGCCCAGATTCAGCCCGCCGGAAAGGATTAGAGGATAACGCTCTTTGACCGCCACGGCAAGATTCCAGTCTGATTTTTCACCCGTACCACCGTAAAGCTTTGTATGGCTGGCATCAATCAGGATGGCCCGCACCGGAAAGTCGGAAAGATATGATGCATGTTTTGATATTGCCTTTATCACTCTTGATTCAGGAAATTCTCGGCAATACCCGGGTGATTCATCTCCATGAAGCTGGATAAATTCAAGACCGCAAAATTCCATGATTTCCTTTATCACTTTAGCCTCATGATTGACAAATACCCCCACCTTGCATATATCACGAGGAAGTTTGACTATGATATCTCTCGCCGCCTCCGGCGAGACGTACCTCGGACTTTTAGGATAAAAAATAAAGCCGAGAGCATCCGCACCGCACTGCGCCGCATTCATGGCATCGTCTATGTTTGTCATCCCGCAGATCTTTATCTCTGTCACTGTTTAGTCCCCAAAAGTTCCTTCAGTTTCCGGCCGATATCATCCGCCCTCATAAGGGTTTCACCAATCAGGAAGCAACGAATACCCGCCTTCATCAAAATATCGATGTCTTCCCTTGTGTTGACACCGCTTTCACTGATTATAATCCTCCCTTCCGGGATATCGGATGCCAGGTCCACGCTGGTCATCAAATCAGTTGAAAACGTCTCCAGATTTCTATTGTTAATACCTATTATATCGGCCCCGACGGCAATGGCTCTTTCCAGCTCTTCCCTGTTATGTACCTCAACAAGAGAATCAAGGCCGAGTTGCGCCGCGATCCGGATATATTCCGTTAATTGTTCATCTCTCAACAGCCTTACAATGAGAAGAACAGCATCACCGCCAAGGACTCTTGTTTCCCAAATTTGATAGGAATCAATTATAAAATCCTTTCTCAGGAGAGGAAGACCAACGATTTTCTTGATGGCCGAAAGATATGCCTTATCACCCTCGAAAAACTTCCTGTCGGTGAGAACCGATATGGCAGCCGCCCTGTTTTGCTCATAGGTCAAAGCAATTGTAAGGGGATCGAAATCTGCTCTCAATCTCCCTCTGGATGGTGAGCTTCTCTTGACCTCGGCAATTATGGAACATTCGTCATCGCTTAAAGCCTTCCTGAAATCCCTTGCAGGCGGAATATCACAGATGATCTTTTTTAACTCGGAAATCGGCTCCGAATATTTCAGATGAGCGACTTCTTCTTTTTTAGCGGCAACGATCTTATCTAAAATCATTTACAAATATTCCTTCTCAATAAACACTTATGGACAGCATAGACAAACCTGTTTGTCCGTATTCTCCCAAATCAGGTGTTACTTAGTTCAACCAGCGCCTGCAGTTTCCTTACGGCAGCTCCGCTATCTATACAATCTGCGGCAATATTGATCCCTTCTCTGATATTTTCCGCCTTTCCCCCCGCCATGATCGCAAGCGCCGCGTTGAGAAGAACGACCCTCCGGCAGGCCCCTTCTTCCCCCGTTAAAATATCTCTCATGATCTTTGCATTGACCGATGCATCTCCTCCGACAAGCTCCTCACCGTAAGATGTTTCA
The DNA here is from genome assembly GCA_964652795.1 of uncultured Syntrophales bacterium. GTDB lineage: Bacteria > Desulfobacterota > Syntrophia > Syntrophales > JADFWA01 > JAUSPI01. The sequence continues at coordinate 18,104 of CAZZBF010000017.1, forward strand.
CTAAAAAAATCTGCGGGGCTGATATTGTAAGTTGTAATCTGTCCGTCATTCAATTCTGAAACCCTCGTCTCACAGGTAACGGTGGCCTCATCAAGCCCGTCTGCTCCGTGAACGATAAAAGCCCTCTTTGTGCCCAGATTTTTTAGGACACCGGCAAACATCTCCGTCAATCTGGAATCATAAACTCCTATAAGCTGAGAAGTTGCTCCCGCGGGATTCGTAAGCGGCCCTAACATGTTGAATATCGTCCTGATGCCGATCTCCCTCCTCGGACCTATGGCATATTTCATGGCGCCATGAAGCCTGGGGGCAAAGAGAAAGCCAATCCCTATCTGCTGAATGCATTCTTCCACTATCTCCTGTCCGGCATCAATGTTTACACCCAAGGCCTCCAGGACATCGGCGCTTCCGCAACTGCTCGATACAGCCCGGTTTCCATGTTTGGCCACTGTCAAACCGGCCGCCGCCACAACGAAGGCTGCGGTTGTGGAAATGTTAAATGTGTTCATGCCATCGCCACCGGTACCGCAGGTGTCAACTATGACCGATGAGAGGGCATTGATTCTCGTGGCCTTGCGCCTCATGATACGGGCCGCGCCCGTTACCTCATCAACAGTCTCTCCTTTAACCCTCAGTGCCGTGATGAAGGCTCCGATCTGCGCGGGGGTGGCTTCCCCTTCCATAATATTATTCATAACTTCCATCATCTCGGACTCACCGAGGTCAACACCGCCGACAATTTTCCCTATCGCTTTCTTAACCATCATTTCAACTCCTCTTCCTTAACAGGGACAACCCCCTTAATTTATCAACCCTAAAAAATTCTTAATTATTCGTTTCCCATTTGGTGTTAGTACCGACTCAGGATGAAACTGTATCCCTTCCACCGGATATTCACGGTGCCTTACACCCATGATTTCCCCTTCTTCCGTCCGGGCGCTTATTTCCAGACATGATGGAATTGAATCTTTTTTCAGTATTAGAGAATGATAACGGCCCGCAACAAAGGGATTTGGCAGCCCATTAAAGACCGTTCGTCCGTCATTGATTATATTGGATGTCTTTCCATGCATGATCCTGTCGGCCCTGACCACATCGGCGCCAAAGGCAAATCCTATCGCCTGATGGCCCAAACAAACCCCTAAAACAGGAATTGTTTTGTAAAAGTGCCTGATTATATCGACCGAGATCCCCGCCTCCTTGGGAGTACAGGGACCTGGCGACAGGAATATTGCCTTTACACCCAGTTCCTTTATTTCTTCAAGTGATATCGCGTCATTCCGGTAAACCAGGACTTCCTCACCCATCTGACCTACATACTGCACGAGGTTGTAAGTAAATGAGTCGTAATTATCGATCACCAAAATCATCTTTTTCTCCATAATTTCATTATTTAACAGACTCGCAAAAAGTAAACTCTGCGACGGCAAAGTAAAAACCTTTAAGTTCAAGGCGCACAAATCGTGAGGAATGAGGCGTACATGGAAGTACGCTGCAGTGACGAGCGATGCGGCGCAACGAAGAAATTAAACTTTTTACGAAGCCGTCATTATTTCAAATTCAGAGGCCGCGATCTTTATAGCTTTAATCATTCCCTCCGCCTTACTGATAGTTTCCCGATACTCGGCTTCGGGATCGGAATCCGCTACAATTCCCGCACCCACCTGGATAAAAATTTTCCCGTCTTTAACCATGATGGTCCTGATGGTAATGCAAAAATCCATGTTCCCCGTATAGCTGAAATAACCGACAGCCCCGCCGTACGGACCCCTTACGGAGGGCTCCAGTTCATCAATAATTTCCATTGCCCTGATCTTCGGCGCGCCGGAAAGTGTCCCCGCAGGAAAGGTTGCCTCAAGAACATCGAAACAATCTTTATCTTCGGACAATTGTGCCTGGATATTGGAGACAAGATGCATAACATGGGAATACCTCTCTACGACCATAAGCTGATTCACCTGAACGCTTCCTATCTGGGCAATTCTTCCCAGATCGTTTCTTCCAAGGTCAACCAGCATGATATGCTCCGCTCTCTCCTTGGGATCATTCAGAAGTTCGTCCGCGAGTTCCCGGTCCTCCCGTTCGCCGGCGCCTCTTCTCCTCGTGCCCGCGATGGGCCTCAATTCCGCTGACTTCTCTTCAAGACGAACCATCACCTCGGGAGAGGATCCTATGAGGATTAAGTCTTCAAGTTTCAGAAAAAACAGATAAGGCGAAGGATTAACGTAACGAAGCGCCCGGTACAGATCAATGGGGGCAATACGATTGTCCATTTGAAAACGCTGTGAGAGAACAATCTGAATCGCGTCGCCTGAAACAATATATTCCTTGGCCTTTCTGACGATCGTTTTATACTCTTCCGGCGTCATGTTGGACTGAAGATGACAGTTCTTATCCTGTTTTTGATAATGTCTTCTTTCCCCCAGCGGGGCATTTAACATCTCTATTAGGGAATCGATCTTCCGAATGGCCTCCCCGTAAACATCGTCCAGATCATCTCTGTCTTCGATGAAAGCACACGCCACAATCTTCACCGTATGTTTGATGTTATCAAAGATAATCAATGTGTCGGTAATGAGAAATACGGCTTCGTCCGTTCTTAGATCATCCACGGCCCCTGCCGGCAGTCTTTCAAAATAGCTCACCATTTCATAGCCTAAGAAACCCACTGCCCCGCCATAAAACCGTGGAAGACCTTCAACATGAACGGGACGGTACCTCCCCATCAAATCCTTCAGAAACTTGAGAGGTTTTCCTTCATGCTTGTGACAGCGGTTCTCTCCATTTTTCCTGATAACAACGTCCTCTTTTCTGACACTAAACACAACATCCGGATCCGACCCTAAAAATGTGTATCTCCCCCATTTTTCACCTCCTTCAACACTTTCCAGAAGGAAGGTGTACGTCTTTGAACTTAATTTCATCAGCGCCGACACAGGGGTCTCCATGTCGGCCATAATTTCCCTGTAAACGGGGATCAGATTTCCTTCATTTGCCAGTTTTTTAAATTCCTCAATTCGCGGATAGTACATAATTTATAATCCTTTTCTCCAAAAACATTCCCAAGTAGTTCATTAAAGCAAATATTTCACCCTCAGGGCAGGGATCGCGGGGGCATACCTCCTGTCGAACAAAAAAAGGGCCGTTAATAATCACGGCCCCTTTCCCTGAAACAAAAAAGCCGCGGAGTGTGCTGAAGAGCTCTTCCACGGCTAACTTTCTTTGTCAGTATTTATTTTACATTTGAAGCGGTGGACGAACTTCTATCTTTAAATGCCACCACCAGTTGTTTGTTAATAATACTTTAATCACAATCTAACACCCTTTAAAATTAAATATGAGGGATTTATAACAACGTTTTATACCCTTGTCAATATTTTTTTGCTACCTTTGAAATTCTTGACATCTCCTGAAAATTCTGTGATAAGCGAAAGACATTTTAAGCTTACCGGAATATTATTTTAAAAATTGACCAAGGTTTTTGTAGGCTGTTACTTTTAGGTTTTGTTATGTCAGGCAACGGAAAAAAATCGATTCTCTGCCCCAATTGCAGGAAACTTATCAGCTCGGACGAGCTTTCCTGTCCCTACTGCGGGATAACCAGTCCCGGTTCCCGGCTGAAAAGAAGTTTCTTCAAAAAACCTCATGATACTATCAAGATCATTATTTACTGTAACGTTGCCATCTTTATTTTCTCACTTATATTAACTCCTCTTAACCTCGGTTCTCCGGCAAATCCGCTGACCTTTTTATCTCCTTCCAACAACAGCCTGCTCCTTTTAGGCGCTACGGGCACCATCCCAATCGACAGGTTCGGCCGCTGGTGGACACTGTTATCGGCTTCTTTCATCCACGGAGGCATACTTCACATATTCTTTAACATGTTTGCTCTGCGGCAGCTGGGACCTTTCGTACTGCAGGAATACGGGTTTAATCGCTTTGCAATTATATACCTGCTCAGCGGGTTTCTCGGGTTTTACATTTCTTATCTGGCCGGTGTTTTCCTCACCATAGGTGCCTCCGCCAGCATTTGCGGACTGATCGGCGCTATTTTATATTACGGTAAAAGCCGGGGAGGACTCTACGGAGAAACGATTTACAGACAGGCCATGGGATGGGTAATAGGGCTTGTGCTGTTTGGCCTGATGGTTCCCGGAATTAATAACTGGGCTCATGGAGGAGGCATCGCCGCCGGTATGCTGATCGGCCTTATCTTAGGCTATAATGATAGAAAAAGCGAAACCTTCTTGCATCGAATCCTGGCAAGCGGTTTCATCCTGCTGACCATGCTTGTTTTAATCTTCGCCATATTTCAGTCTGTTTTCTACCGTTTGTCTGCGTAGAAACCATTCCCGCTGATCCATAAACAAAACTTTAAAAGCAGCGCCTTTTATAAAGGTGGTGGATCAGGATTTAACCCCTCCCCGTCTGCAAGACGGGGCTTGTTGAATACGTTAACGGTCAATTAGAAAAAAGTGTTGCGAGGGCTATTGAGGAGTGCTGAAACGCTTTTCTTCCGTGCTCAATCTATTGTTCCTGCTTTTCCGTTGATTTTGCTTCTTTCTTTTTCTGCTTTACCAGGGCTTTCAATGCTTTTTTCTCCTGCTTCGCCCGTTCTTCGGCCTGCTCAGGAAAAATATCTTCCGGAATTTTCGAAAGATCCTTTTCACCCGTGAGCTCTACTCTCTTTTCCGGTTGCTCAGCCCCGGAGGGAACTCCCCTTTTCCCCGCCTTGACCCGTGCCATTATGTGTTTGGCGAGCGTTTTCCCGAACTGTCCGATGAAACCGGCCAGCAGCACAATTAAAACCCATTTCAATATCCGCCACAAATCAATTCCATCTGTCATATTTTTAAAAAGCGCTCCTCTATAATATCAACTATCCCCGATATATCATTCATGTCGAGGCTTGGAACATCGATATCCAATTTGCGATCACTAACGATGGCGATAAGATTATCATCCTTTCCACATAACAGTTCTTGCTTCATCTCCGCACGGTTGACTTCAATCTTGGGATGTGGATTTCCTTTATAACCCTCAACCAAAATAATATCGACATTTTTAATGTATCTATTTTTAAGCTCGGTAATACTGTAATCTTTCTCAACATCCTCAATGAAAGCAACGCTCCGCCGCGATGCTATTACAACAGTATGTGCGCCCGCTCTTTTATGGCGCCAGCTATCTTTCCCCTCGTGGTCTATGTCAAACCCGTGGATATTATGCTTTATGGTAGCCACTTGATAACCTCTTCTGTTTAATTCCGGAATCATTTTTTCTATAAGTGTTGTCTTGCCGGAATCCGATTTGCCCACAATTGACACGATGGGAATCATGTTCTTCTCCATACAGTTGCCTTAAAACCTATCACGCCTAATCGTTATCAGGAGCTCAACGCAGCAGGCGGATTTTTTACTATACCGTCAATCTTTGTCCAAAAGGATATTGACAAACTTCAAATAAGGCCGCAAAGCAGCCGTCCCGCCACCTTCAGAAATAATCCGCATACTCTTTTCTGTATTGAGCAGCACGGAACCTCCCAGATGGTTTACTTTAGTTCCTTCAAAAATTTCACCGCACATCGGCGTGGAAGGACCCAGCACCGCGACATGCCGGGGACTTCCCAGATTGTTCAGTACTTCCTCCATGGTATTATTTAAAAGAGTGGTCGCGGTAATAATTGCGACTGTACACTCTTCGAGAATTCTTTCTCTTTCCTTCTGATCGAGAATCTCGATCAGAGCCGGATTCCTTTCAATAATGGAAAGAGCCGCTCCGGTCTGCTTTATCCGTTGCACCAGAGGACGAAAAAGGCCCACCATGGCGACCCTGTCTTCTGATCCAAGATTGATCAATTCGAGCATGTTCTTATCCTCTTCGGCCGACTCCGGATAAATTATGGCATTCGCCGCAGCCAGTCCCAGTGCTTTTTCGAGGGGGTTCCTGCCATCGACAAGACGCCTCAAAAGAGTAGAAGCCTTTGAACCAGCCAGCTCGCCGACCCCATCCAGAACCGAACAGCCCGGGGTTAATTCGTGTCTCAGCACCGCGGCCAGACCCATCCGGTTTTTCTCCAGTTTTACACCCAGATAGCTGAAACCGATCCTGACTTCTCTAACCGACAGATTTCTTCCTTTGTCAGACAGGTAATCATAACAGCGTCTCAATATTTCACCGGTCGGTATCATTTCACTCTTTCTCCACAAAAGATTAATACACGAAAAATCCCTTTTTGAAAAGCTTTCTAATCGTATATTGATCAACACATCCTAACGGAAAACAGGATTGATCGCTCAAAATATCAGCGCTATGTCGGGCTGTTTATTAAACCTGCGGCGGCCTCAAAATTCATCCTGGGTAGAGTTCATAACATCTTAATTCCAAAATAAATTTAAAGTTCCAAAAGCATGACCGACTAAATCAAAGGCATTGATAAATTAATCTTGACATTGCTCTATTTTCTTGTTATTAGCGGAGCTCAGTTTAATGCTGATAATGCGGATAGGTATTTAGAACAAGTTTTGTCGTTATTTGTATTTTTAGTAATATTATGAAGGGTATTTCTTTCCGGTCAGGCAAAGGGATTTCCGGGCTGTACCGATACAGAAAGCCCATTTTATCAGGAGGTTGAAAATGATTCCATGGGGTGGAGCAATGAAGGTTTTTGTTGTGGGATTCAGCGGTGTTTTTCTTTGCCTTATAATATTAATGGTGTCAGTTATGATTTTCGGAAAAATCGCTGCTCAGTTCCAGAAAAAAGAGAAGAAGGAAGGTTAATCGAATAAATTCCATCTTCCGGAAGGTAATAAGGAGGTAAAATAATAGACATGGATCTCAGTGTATTTCTAAAGGTTTTTCAAAGTACAGGGTTTATGAGCATAACCTTCGGAAACGTTATAATGTGGATAATAGCTTTTACTTTTATCTGGCTTGCTATAACTAAGAACTACGAACCTTTGCTTCTGGTACCCATAGGTTTTGGAATATTCGTCGTAAACCTTCCCCTGGTAAATGTTATGGAAGAAGGTCACGGCCTTCTCTGGGTATTTTATCATTTCACCATCGACAAGTGGGATTTGCTGCCGCCGATTATCTTTATGGGTATCGGCGCCTTGACCGATTTCGGGCCGGTTTTAGCTAATCCAAAGACTCTGCTTCTCGGCGCGGCGGCGCAATTCGGTGTTTATGTCGCTTTCTTTATCGCTCTTATCTTAGGATTCAACCTCCAGGAAGCCGCTTCAATAGGAATTATCGGTGGGGCCGACGGACCTACGACGATATTCTTGACGGCTCAGCTTGCTCCGCATCTTCTCGGTGCGACGGCACTGGCGGCCTATTCATACATGGCGATGGTACCGATTATCCAGCCGCCTATAATGAATCTTATGACGACCGAGGCGGAACGCAAAATCAAAATGAAACAGACACGTCCTGTCACCAAGCTTGAAAGGATTTGTTTCCCGCTCGTGGCGACAGGAGTTATCTGTCTGCTTATCCCTGAATCGGCACCGCTGATGGCAATGCTGATGCTGGGTAATCTGTTCAAGGAATGCGGTGTGGTTGAGCGTCTCTCCAATACGGCATCAAACGAACTGATAAATATTGTAACGATATTCTTGGGTTTATGTGTCGGCGCCGCTATGCCGGCGGAGCTATTTTTGAAACCGCAATCTCTGTTCATCTTCTGTCTTGGCCTAGTCGCCTTCTCATTCAGCACATTCGGAGGTCTTGTCCTTGCCAAGATTTTCAACCTTTTCCTGAAAGAGAAAATTAACCCTCTGATCGGATCGGCTGGTGTCTCGGCGGTACCGATGGCTGCGCGTGTATCGCAGGTCGTGGCAACAAAAAATGACAAGCGTAACTTCATTCTGATGCACGCGATGGGACCCAATGTGGCAGGCGTGATTGGCACAGTATCAGCCGCAGGACTATTTTTAACGCTATTAAAGTAACGGGAATTAATCCCCGGTCGTGCAATATATGGGGTAATTCGATAAAAAATTTAAAAGGAGGAATGCAAATGAGTGAAGAAATACTCGCTCCAATGCCCGGAAACATTTGGCAGATTCTTGTGAAACCTGGCCAGGAAGTTAAAGAAGATGATGAACTTCTGGTACTCGAGGCGATGAAAATGGAAAATCCCATCTTCTCTCCAATAGACGGTGTAGTAAAAGAAATCTCAGTAAAAGAAAAAGATGCCGTGGATGTTGATCAGCTCTTGATGATCATAGAGTAAAAACATCGCATCGGCACAAACGATACACCGAAAGCAGCTTCAGTTTACATTATTGT
>CAZZBF010000017.1:26408-43834 GCA_964652795.1 uncultured Syntrophales bacterium
CAAGGCAAAAAACTGTTCTTATTTTTCCTCTGATTTATTTTTCATTCCTCTCGATGGCAAGCAAGGAACTGCTTCATCCATGGGAATAGATTTCACATATGTTTACCTGAGCTTGACTTACCACTTGTTTACGGATATCATAGCGTTCAAAAAATCTAATTTGCCGGTTTGATTGCAAGTATCTTGCTCCAAATTGCATCATCGGCAGATCAGACTTGGTCCTCGGACACAACATTTTTATGGAAACTTTTGCCTTAGCAGCGATCAGCCTCACAATTTCAATATCCCTTTTAATCAAAAAAAAGAAAAACCCTATCTATTTGTCTTTTGCCTTTCTATGTTTTGCGCTGTTTTTACAAAAGATCGGGGTCTTTTTCTACGGAATTTTCAATATCGCCTTCTGGAAAGTTGTCTATTATCTGGGTTCTCTCTCAATCCCTCCGTTGCTGTTCGCTTTCAGCCGATTCTTCATCAATCGGCAATTTTTCCCGAAGAGAGTCATAGCCTTAACCTCATTCGGCAGTTTCTTGATAGGAGGCGCTCTATTTACAACTTTCCACAGATTGTCTCATTTGGATATTATTCTGTATCTGTTTGTCGGTTTAGCGTTGGCATACTGCTATGCAGTGTTTCTTGCTTCCATTAAAAAAAGGGCCTCGGATATAGAAAAAAGGCGGATGATTTATCTTGCCATCGCCTGTGCAATGGCAGCGGTCGCGAGCATTTCCGATATATTTTATCACTATGGTTATGCTATCCCTTCCCTCTCAAATATTGCAATAGCCGCTCTCATATATTTTACCCTGATCATTATTACTTACCCACATCTTCCGGAATTCTATGAAATTATGGCCAGGGCTCTTATAATTTTTATCCTTACATCGTTTGCTGCTATCGTATTTTACCTCGTAACCGGCTTATTTGGGGCGGATTCAACTTTGCCCCCTATTAACATTATCTTAATGACATCTTTCATAATCGTTATCTTTATTGATCCAGTCAAACTGATATTAAAAAAAATTGCCAGTTTCCTTTTCTTCGAAGGCAGAGATGTATTCACATCCCTTTACGCTATCGATGAAAAACTGGAGAATGAAAAGTCAGTTCTTCTGGAAGAGATGGCAACCGGCCTTGCCCATGAAATAAGAAACCCTCTCGGTTCCATCAAGGGAGCCGCACAGTACCTGAGATCAGAAGCTGATACCGCCGAGAACCGAAACCTACTCGATGTCATCACAGAGGAGGTAGATCGCCTCAACAATGTCGTCTCCCAATTTCTAAATTACGCCAAGCCTTACACGGTCAATGCAAAGAAGCATAATATTAACAACATTATAGAAAAGGCTATCGCCCTGATTAAAGCGGACAATCTGTCAGAAAAGATCGTGATTCAAGAAAACCTGTCTCCCGATCTGCCGGAGGCCAATGTGGACGGTGAGCAACTAATGCAGGTTTTTCTTAACATTGCATTCAATGGGATCGAAGCAATGCCTGAAGAAGGGACTCTAAGTTTCACCACATCACAGATCGAAAAGGAAGATGCCGGCATCATAGAAATCGCAGTTCAGGACACCGGCAGAGGCATAAAGAAGGAAGACATGGGAAATGTATTCAAACCCTTTTTCACAACCAAGGAGAAGGGAACCGGGCTCGGCCTCCCTATCTGCCATAGAATCGTCACAAAACATGGTGGTCATATTGAGGTTAAATCAAATCCGGGCAAGGGAACAACTTTTTATATAAGAATTAAATCATGACACTGGAGGCAGCTTCAATCAAATAACAGTAAAAGGAGACAACACAATATCCTGCCACACTTTTTTGTGATTGCCGGCCAGATAAAATAACCTTGACAGCAGTTCAATGCCATAATAGGTTTATGTGTTATGCGAAGAATTTTAGTTGTTGATGACGAATTGAATATGCGGCTGGTTTTGAAGGCCATGCTTGAAAAGGAAAACTATGAGGTTACCACCGCCTTCAATGGTCTTAAGGCTCTCGATATACTCGAGAACAGTGACGTTGCGGTAATTGTAACCGACCTCAAAATGCCCGGGCTTGACGGCATGGGCCTTCTGGAAAAGGTAGTCCGTGATTATCCATCCATACCGGTTATTATCATTACCGCCCACGGTACGATAGACACAGCCGTGGATGCCCTGAAAAAAGGTGCATTTGATTACATTACCAAACCCTTTGAACAGGACGACCTGAAAAATGTCATCAACAAGGCATTCAAAACGAGATTGTTTAATGAAGATGAATTGATTTTGAGTCCCGATGAAATAGACAGGCACGAAATTATAGGTTCCAGTAAAAGCATGGCTGAAATATTTAAAACAATTAAAAAAGTGGCTCCCACGACTACTACTATTCTCATCACAGGAGAGACAGGTACGGGAAAGGAACTTGTTGCCAACGCAATCCATAGAAACAGCACCCGTAAAAATAATCCATTTATTAAAATCAATTGTTCCGCCATCTCGGAAAATCTCTTGGAAAGCGAACTATTCGGTTACGAGAGGGGAGCCTTTACAGGTGCAATTTCAAGGAAGCCGGGAAGATTTGAACTTGCCCATAAAGGAACCCTTTTTCTTGACGAGGTAGGCGACATTCCAAAGGAGATGCAGGTAAAACTCCTACGGGTGATACAGGATCACGAGTTCGAAAGGGTAGGGGGACTCCAGACCATAAAAGTTGATGTAAGGTTGATTACAGCCACAAACAGAAACCTTCTCCAAGACGTAAAGGAAGGAAAATTCAGAGATGATCTCTATTACAGGCTTAACGTCTTGCCTGTTCACCTCTCTCCTTTAAGAGAAAGAACAGAAGATATTGACCCCTTAATCAATTATTTTGTCGAGAAATTCAACAAAAAACTTAATCGAAACGTTAAAAACATCGATTCAAGCGTACGGGAACTATTGCTCAGTTACAACTGGCCCGGAAATATCAGGGAGCTGGAAAACCTTATTGAAAGACTTGTTTTGATGGCCAAAGGGGATACTATCGTTCTCGAAGATATTCCCGAGGAATTGCAATGTCAGGATGAAACGGGAGCCATTTTGCTACCTGAAGATCACAAAAAATCTTTTAAAGACATCATTAAAGGCAAGACGGCGGAAATAGAAAAGCAGATGATCCTCAGGGTTTTGGAGAAATGTGACGGTAATATAACGAAGGCGGCCAGGTGGCTCGGTCTGAGCAGAAGGGGGCTACATCTTAAAATGGAAAAATATAATCTACGGAAATAAGGAAAGCTCCTCTAAGCCCCAATATAAAGAGAAACAAACATGGATGTTGTACTATTTAAGATTGCTCTTTGTGCTTATTTTATAAGTACCCTGGGATATATTACATCTCTTCTTGCTAAGAGGGTTTTCGTGGCCAGGGTTTCTACATGGATTCTCGCTCTGGCTTTTATTACACATGGATTTTCTTTTCTGTTCCGTTGCATGGAAACCAGTCACAGTCCTTTTATCAATCTGTATGATTCCCTTTCTTTTTTTGCATGGATAATAACGGGCACTTATCTTGCCTTCCAGGTCAAGACAAAAACGAGGGTGCTTGGTGCTTTTGTTTCACCTCTTGCTTTCCTGCTCATGACGGTAGCATCCGTTCAATTAGGAGGGGAAGTTGCCATATCGTCTATCTTACAGGGTCGCTTAGTAACTATTCACGTAATATTATCTGTCTCAGGTGAAGCTCTTTTCACCCTTGCGTGTTGCGCCGGTGTTATGTATCTGATTCAGGAAAACTTTATAAAAAACAAAAAGCCCAGTGGATATAGCTGGCTGCTGCCTTCACTAAGAGATTTAGACAGAGTAAATCACTTCTGTCTTCTCTGGGGGTTCCCAATGTTGACAATGGGAATTATTGCCGGATCAATCTGGGCACGAACGGCTTGGGGTAGTCACTGGCAGTGGGACCCAAAGCAGATATGGACATTGTTTGCCTGGGTATTCTATGCCCTATTACTACACCAAAGACTTGCCATAGGATGGAAAGGTAGAAAAATTGCCCTTTTTTCCATTATTGCTTTCGTATTTTTGTTGTTTGCTTTCGTTGGAGTTAATACGTTTTTTATTACATCACACAGGTTTATGTAAAAATAAATTTCAGGAGCCGGAATTCAGAATTGAACCTCCCCGCGCCGCCAGCAGCGGGAAATGCGCTCGCTGTTCAGCTCAGAAAGAAATCGGAATATATAATCAATATAAACCTTTTGATCTGAATTCTGGATTCTATTTTTGTGCTAATGAACATAATATTGATCGGGATAAATCACAGGACAGCTCCTGTGGAGATAAGAGAACATCTCTCCATTAACTGCGAGGACAACGACCGGCCTCTGGCAGAAATAATGCGCGTCCCGCAGATACGCGAGAGCCTGTTTCTTTCTACTTGCAACCGCGTGGAAGTGCTTGCAGGTGTATCGGATATCCATTCTGCCGTAGAAAACTTAAAATCCGTGATTTTTTCTCTCGGCAATTTATCTTCAAAAGAACTGGAAAAATGCCTGTATATTTATCATAGCGATGATGCGGTGAGACACCTGTTCCGGGTAGCTTCGAGTATTGATTCCATGGTCATGGGAGAACCACAAATACTGGGACAGGTCAAAGATGCTTATCGCCGCTGTGTAGAACATAACACGTCTGGGGTTATTCTGAATAAGCTGCTTCACCATGCCTTCCGGGTGGCAAAGAGGGTAAGGACGGAAACCGGCATTTCCAGTAATGCCGTTTCAGTAAGTTTCGCGGCAGTGAAGCTGGCAAAAAAGATCCTTGGCGACCTCAGGGGGAAAATCATTCTTCTTATCGGTGCAGGTGAGATGTCGGAGCTGGCGGCAAAACATTTGATAAGCAATGGGGTTTCCAAGATAATCGTGGCTAATAGAACCTATGGGCAGGCCGTTAAGCTGGCGGATGATTTTCATGGCACACCCATAAATTTTGACCTTCTTAAAGACAACCTCAATGAGGTGGATATAGTAATCAGCTCTACAGGAGCCCCGGGGTATATAATTGAAAAGGAAATGCTCAACTCTGCTCTGCGTAGACGTAAAAACAGATTAATGTTCCTGATTGACATAGCAGTACCGAGGGACATTGATCCTGAGGTGAACTCAATAGACAATGTTTATCTTTATAATATCGATAATCTCCAGGAAATTGTTGATGAAAACATAAGTGTCCGGATGAGAGAGGCCGAAAAAGCCGAGACAATCATAGATGAGGAGGTTCTTAAGTTTTCCGGATGGTTCAAGACACTTGCAACAGTTCCAACCATCGTTTCTCTCAAGGAAAAAGTGGATGAGATTACTGAGAGTGAACTGCAAAAATCAGCTTCATGGATGAGGAACTTAGGTGAAGAACAAAAGGAAAATATAAAAATCCTGGTTTCTTCCGTAACCAACAAAATGCTCCATGATCCGATAACCGGTCTCAAAGAGGAAAGCCAAAATGACGGTGCTGTTCCTTACATAGCGGCTATCAGAAGATTATTTAATTTAGACGACGATTGATTTTCTCCTTTTCTAATATTTAAGTAGGACAGGGACCTTCAATGCTATTGTCAAACGGGGGTGACACATTAAGGAAATTCTAAGAATAGGAACACGCGGAAGTAATCTGGCGTTAAAACAGGCACATTGGGTAGCCTACATGCTGAAAGAGAAATATCCTGACATGATTACGGAGATTTCCGTAATCAAAACGATGGGAGACAGGATACAAAATATTTCTTTGGCCAGTATCGGGGGGAAGGGTGTTTTTGTCAAGGAAATTGAAGATGCTCTTCTTAAAGGCGACATTGCGATTGCCGTGCACAGTATGAAGGATGTTCCCACAGAACTTCCGGAAGAGTTGGAAATAGGAATCGTAACCGAAAGAGAAGACCCCAGAGATGTTTTGATATCAAGGGAAAACGGAAAATTAGAGGATCTGCCTACCGGGGCACGGATAGGTACAGGTTCCCTCAGAAGGGCATTACAACTGCGTAACCTGATGCCGGATGTCAAAATCGTTCCTATCCGGGGCAATCTGGACACCAGGATAAAAAAATTGAAAACAGATAATCTTGACGGCGTGGTGGTCGCGGCGGCCGGGATGCAACGTATGGGATGGGAAGATCGTGTCTCTCAATTTATCCCCATCGAAGTAATGGTACCTTCCCCCGGACAGGGCGCGCTTGGTATAGAACTGCGAAAGAATGATGAACAAATAAAAAACATTGTTTCCTTTCTCAACCACAGTTCATCGTCGATTGAAGTTATGGCAGAAAGGGCTTTTTTAACACAGTTGGGGGGAGGATGTCAGGTACCGATAGCGGCCTTCGGCAAAAAGCAGGAAGACGAGTTAATTTTAAGAGGCCTTGTTGGAAGTCTTGACGGCAGGACCATAGTGTATGACGAAGTCAGAGGAAATTGTAATAACTGGGAAGAGCTGGGGAAGATGCTGGCCGAAAGAATATCGTCAAGAGGCGGTCGGGCAATACTGGAAGAAATATATAACATATAAGCGATCAGTTATCAGCTCTGCACAGGCTTGTAACGCAACAGTGACAGGATTTGCGATGCAGTGTTCTAAAAACGGAGACTTAAACAAATGAATGCGACCGGCAAGGTATACATTATAGGTGCCGGACCTGGAGATCCCGGGCTTATGACGGTCAAAGGAGTACAATGCCTGCAGGAGGCCAATGTAGTTTTTTATGATTATCTTGTCGGCAATGCGCTTCTTTGCCATACGGCGGAAAATGCTCGGCTGATCTACGTGGGTAAAAAGGGCGGCCACCATACCATTCCCCAGAATGAACTGAATGAACTCCTTATAAAAGAGGCAAAAAACGGGAATATCGTTGCCAGACTGAAAGGGGGAGATCCCTTTATTTTCGGACGGGGTGGAGAAGAAACCGAACTGCTCGCAAAGGAAGGAATTCCCTTTGAGGTAGTTCCCGGTGTCACTTCCGCCGTAGCTGTTCCCGCCTATGCCGGAATACCCCTGACACACCGGGATTATACATCCTCAGTTGTTTTTGTAACCGGTCATGAAGATCCTACAAAGGGTGAAAGCGATATAAACTGGGAGAGCATTGCAGCTATCGGAACCGTTGTCTTTCTGATGGGCGTCAAGAATTTAAGGCATATAGTAAAAAATCTGATCGGCGGCGGGAAAACCTCAGAAACGCCGGCCGCTCTGATAAGATGGGGAACAACTGCGGAGCAGGAAACCCTTACGGGAACTCTTCGAAATATCGTACAGATAGCGGAAGAAAAAAATTTTTCGCCACCGGCGATATTTGTCGTGGGAAATGTGGTAGGATTGAGAAAATATCTGAATTGGTTTGAAAAAAAACCTCTCTTCGGTAAAGGAATAGTCATTACGAGACCCCTCGAACAGGCGGGGGAATTTGCGGATATTTTACAAAGAGCGGGGGCAAGGGTTATATATTTCCCCACGATTAAGATTGTCCCGCCCGAAAATTTCGATGATCTGGATCGAGCGATAGGAAATATCGAAAAATATCACTGGATCGTATTTACCAGCGTAAACGGGGTTAAGTTTTTCTTCAAACGTCTTAATAACTTGAATCGCGACCTACGAGACATCAAGGGAGTAAAGATATGCGCCATAGGACCCGCTACCTCTGCCGCCGTGGAAAATTTCGGGATCCGCGTCGATATCATCCCCGATGATTATACGTCTGAAGCCGTCCTGAAAAAAATTCAGGAAAAGGAATTCATGGATAGAAACTTTCTCCTGCCGAGGGCGGAAATCGCAAGTAACGTCATTCCGGAGGGTCTTGCAAAACTCGGCGCGAATGTAGACGTCGCGGTAGCTTACAGGACCGTCAGTTCGGGAAAAGACAGAACGGAACTTTATGAATTAATAGAACAAAACAAGGTTGACGTCATTACCTTCACAAGTCCTTCCACGGTGATTAATTTTCTGAATATTATGGGAGAGGATTTCCGTCTTACCGAAAATATAAAGATAGCGTGCATAGGACATGTAACGGCCGCTGCAACGGAAAAACTCGGGTTTAAGGTCGACGTCATGCCGGAGACATATACTGTTTCCGGCCTTGTAGATGCACTGATTGAGGCTTTTAGATTATGATTGGAATTGCAAAGCTATATTGCGGGGCTGTGGAGCCGTCGGATGTCCTTCGTTACGAGAGGAACTCCGGGCAATTACCTTCGCATCTCCTCCAGTTCTCCAGGGATAAGAAGCCCGTGGTCGTCTGGAATGCAACCAGAAGATGCAACCTTAAATGTATCCACTGCTACTCAAGTTCACAAAATATTCAATACAGTGATGAACTGAATACCGATGAAGGAAAAGAGTTGATATCTGATCTTGCCTCTTTCGGATGTCCGGTTATCCTTTTTTCCGGCGGTGAACCATTGATGAGAAAGGATCTTCCCGAGCTTGTACGTTTCGCCGTGAATAAAGGTATGCGTGCAGTGATCTCAACGAACGGAACGTTAATAACAAAAAATTTGGCAAAGATCTTTGGGGAGATCGGTCTTTCTTACGTTGGCGTGAGTCTCGACGGAATGAAAGAAACACATGACAGGTTCAGGGGAGTTCGCGGAGCTTTTGACGCCGCCATGAAGGGAATCAGGCGCTGCCAGGATGAGGGAATAAAGGTGGGAGTTCGCTTCACCATAAGCAGGAAAAATTCTTTTGAAATCCCTTCGATTTTTGACCTCATTGAGAAAAAGGACATTCCCCGAGCATGTTTTTATCACCTCGTCTATTCGGGGCGCGGCTCTGAGCTGATTAATGAAGATCTGTCCCATAATGAAACGAGGAAAGTGGTCGATATTATCATGGACAGGACAAGAGACCTTTTTGATCGTGGAATGCAAAAAGAGATACTCACCGTGGACAACCATGCCGATGGTCCTTATGTATATTTACGTTTGCTAAGGAAAGACCCGAAAAGAGCCGCCGAAGTTCTTGAGCTTCTCAAAATGAATGAGGGAAACAGTTCTGGAAACGGTATCGGCTGCGTAAGCTGGGATGGTGAGGTTCACGCGGACCAGTTCTGGAGAAATGTGTCCTTCGGCAATGTCAGGAAACGCCCTTTCAGTGAGATATGGATGGATACCTCAAATGAACTCATGGCGAAATTAAAAGATAAAAGTCCTCACGTGAAGGGGAGATGCGCAACCTGCCGCTGGCTTGATATCTGCGGGGGCAATTTTAGGGCGAGGGCTGAGGCGGTATCGGGTGACATCTGGACACCTGACCCGGCTTGTTATCTGACGGATGAAGAAATAAAAAAAGGGGAAAGTGAAAAGTGAAAAGTGAAAAGAATGCAATCTTTATTGTGTTTTCTAACTTTGACGCATTCGTAAAAAATCAGTTTTCCGAGACTGTCAACTTTTAATATTAATTAGATATAAAAAGAGGAGGGTGACTGTGTACTATCCAGTTTACAGGCCAAGGAGATTGAGGAAAAACGCAAATTTCAGAAGGATGATACGTGAGACAAAATTGTCCGTTGATGACCTTGTTTATCCCCTCTTTGTAACCACTGGTCGTAATGTCAAGAAACCTATCAACTCCATGCCGGGCAATTTTCAGATGTCTGTAGATCATCTGGTAAAAGAAGTGAAGAAAACAAAAGATATCGGTATCCCCGCCGTCCTTCTTTTCGGTATTCCCGATAAGAAAGATGAAATCGGTTCGGGTGCATTTGCCGAAGATGGGATCATTCAACAGGCCACAAGGGAAATTAAGGAGAAAGTGCCCGATATTATAGTCATTTGTGACGTATGTCTTTGTGAATATACAAGCCACGGTCATTGCGGCGCCCTCAAAGACAACGATGTGGACAATGATGCCACTCTGGAAATCCTCGCGGAAACAGCCTTGTCCCAGGCTAAGGCCGGAGCGGATATGGTAGCTCCTTCCGGCATGATGGACGGGGGCGTCGGGGTGATCAGGGAGACCCTGGATGAAGAAGGATATGATACCCTTCCCATTATGGCCTATTCGGCAAAGTATGCCTCTTGTTTTTACGGGCCTTTTCGCGAAGCCGCTGAAGGCGCACCGCAATTCGGGGACAGAAAATCATACCAGATGGATCCGGCCAATTCCGATGAGGCTATCCGGGAGATCACTCTTGATGTTGAAGAGGGTGCGGACATTATTATGGTAAAACCGGCACTACCTTATCTCGATATTATACAAAGGGCTAAGGAGGAGTTTGACCTGCCGATAGCGGCCTACAACGTCAGCGGGGAGTTTGCCATGATCAAGGCCGCTGCTAATCTTGGCTGGCTGGCAGAGGAAAAAGCAATGATGGAAGCCCTTATATCAATAAAGAGAGCCGGGGCGGATATTATTATCACCTATTTCGCCCGGGACGCGGCTAAATTACTTGTTTAGAGTTTCAGGTTTAATAGTCTATTTATAAGTGAGTGTAAAGAACAGCGCTGAAAACAAATATGAACAGACACTTTAACGAATTACCCCATACACTTCGCATGATTGCCTGGGAAGTAACCAGGAGCTGTAACCTCTCTTGTATACATTGCCGGGCCTCATCAGAATACGGTCCCTATGAGGGAGAACTTTCAACTGTTCAATGTTTGAAACTCATTGACGATATAGCATCTTTCAGCAAACCGGTAATTATTCTGACCGG
Organism: uncultured Syntrophales bacterium; assembly: GCA_964652795.1. Classification (GTDB taxonomy): domain Bacteria; phylum Desulfobacterota; class Syntrophia; order Syntrophales; family JADFWA01; genus JAUSPI01. Next base: position 37,074 of record CAZZBF010000017.1, read on the forward strand.
GGGTGAGCCGCTCATGCGGGAGGATATCTTCGAAATTGCTTCCTATATTGATGCGAAGGGATTGCGCGTGGTACTGGCCACCAATGGTACATTGGTAAACGACGAACTTGCCGTAAAGATGTTTGCATCAGGGATTAAAAGGGTCAGCGTCAGCATTGATGGTCTGGATGCGGAAAGTCATGATGCTTTTCGGAGAGTACCCGGTGCTTTTGAAGGAGCGATGGCCGGAATTACGGCGATGAAAAAAATCGGGTTGGAATTTCAGATCAATACCACTGTAACCCGGTCAAACCTGGATCAAATCCAGGGCATCCTGAATTTTGCCGTAAGCTTGGGTGCCGCAGCCCATCACATCTTTCTTCTTGTTCCTACAGGAAGAGGAAAAGAAATGGCTGAACAGGAAATAATGCCCATAGATTATGAAAAAACCTTGAACTGGTTTTACGAAGAAAGTCTTAATTGCCCGATTCAGCTCAAAGCCACCTGTGCCCCCCATTATTTTCGCATTTTCCATCAGCGGAGGAAGGAAAGACCGGCGGAATCACCGGAAGAAAAAAATTCGCTGAATGCCATGACCAGAGGCTGTATGGGTGGAATTTCATTCTGTTTTATTTCTCATACTGGGCAAATACAGCCATGCGGCTATCTAGAGCTTGATTGCGGTCAACTCAAGGAGAAAAGCTTTGAAGAAATCTGGAACAATTCCCTTGTTTTCGGAAATTTACGCAACCTTTCCAATTATAAGGGAAAATGCGGCAGGTGCGAATTTTTAAAGGTGTGTGGCGGTTGCCGTGCCCGCGCCTATGAAATAACGGGAGACTATCTGGCTGAGGAACCTTTCTGTATTTATGAACCGAACAAGATAAATTTTAAGTCTTAAAGGGCTGTTTCGCGAAACTCGAAGATCTATTATGGACCAAACAGACAAATACATATTAAACATTATACAGACCGATTTTCCGATTGACGCAAAACCCTTTACCGTTCTGGCTACAAAAGTCGGTATCAGTGAAAATGAAGTCATTAAACGTGTTAAAAAATTCAAGGAGAAGGGATTTATTCGCAGAATGGGAGCAGTGTTTGACACCCGAAAACTTGGTTTTGCAAGTACTCTCTGTGCCGCCAGGGTCTCATCGGAGAAATTACGAAGATTTGTTGAAATCGTCAATTCCTATCCGGGAGTCACCCATAACTACAGAAGAAATCATGAATACAATGTCTGGTTCACTTTCATGGCTTCTACTGAAGATGATATAAAAAAAGCTTTGGTGGAAATCAGTGAAAAAACCGGCATTCCTGATATACTCAACATGCCTGCCAAACGGAATTTCAAGATTGATGTCAGTTTCGATTTCTAAATTTAATTCTCCATGAGAGGGACGCAATGATAAGAGATTTGATACAGAAAAACAGAAGCTACAGAAGATTTTATCAGGATTTTGTTATTAAACTTGATACGCTGAGAGAACTTGTTGATCTTGCGAGATTCTCTGCTTCAGCAGCAAATATGCAGCCTCTAAAATATATTCTCAACTGTGAAGCTCAAAAGAACGCCTTGATATTCCAACAACTCGAGTGGGCCGGTTATCTGAAAGACTGGCCCGGTCCGTCGGAAGGGGAAAGGCCATCCGCATATATCATCATACTCGCTGATACACAGATAAGCAGGTCCACTGGCTGTGATCACGGAATTGCCGCTCAGAATATCCTTCTTGGTGCAACGGAGAAGGGTTTAGGGGGCTGTATGATCGCTTCAATCCGGCGGACACAACTACACGAAATCCTCAACTTACCACAGCACCTTGAAATAGTTCTTGTCCTGGCCATCGGAAAACCAAAAGAAACGGTAGAAATAGAAACGGTCGGACCCGATGGAAGCATAAAATACTGGCGTGACAGCGAAGGAAAACACCATGTTCCAAAACGGTCTTTGGACGATATCATAGTTGGTGAGATGTAATGTCAAACAGAAAAGTGGAATCTATTATCGTAGAAAGGAGTTGGTACTTATGCTTATTTTAGAAAATACAGCATTAATTGTTGTTGACTTTCAGGGTAACCTCGCCCATTCGATGTATGAAAAATATCAACTTTTTGAAAACGCCCAGAAGATAATAAAAGGGGCAAGTGTTTTTGGAATACCCCTCCTCGCAGCAGAACAGACCCCTGACAAACTTGGTTCAACGATACCTGAAATCGACAATCTACTATCCGGCATTCAACATATAAGTAAAACCAATTTTAACTGCTGTGATAACGAACGCTTTATGCGTGAACTTAAATCGCTGAACAGGAATCAGATATTGCTTACGGGAATCGAGGCTCACATCTGTATCTATCAGACTACAATGGGTCTTCTCAGTTTGGGCTATGAAGTTCATATCATTGCGGACGCCACTTCCTCAAGAACAGAAATGAACAGAAATATAGGGATAGAGAAAATGAAAGCCGGTGGTGCAAATCTGACAAGCACGGAAATAGTGCTGTTTGAATTGCTCAAAAGCGCGGAACATGAGAAATTCAGGGAAATCATAAAGATCGTGAAGTAACAACAAAAAAGTGTGTCTTACAAAAAAGGCCTGCTCATATCGAGCAGGCCTTTTTCATTATAAATTTACTGTCGTTAACGACCTTCTGTTTCTACGTCCTTCACTCAGGTGATTCAGTATCCTGCGTGATATAACGTAAAAAAGAGGGTCCCATCAAACCACCTGCTGCCGCAAGCAGGCCAAAGGGTTTGAATAGGTCCTTCAAGGAGGCGCTCTTTTCCGGTTTTACCGGCAGTTCATCATATACACTCACCTTTTCCGTAAGGACATAGATGACGTGAGTCCCGCCGACAAATTTATCTCCGTATACTGACGCATCTCCACCAAGTTCCTTAGCACGTTTGTAAGCCTTTTTCAGCATATCTGCCTGGTCACCAAACTGAAGGGCACCCGTAGGGCACGCCTTAACACAGGCAGGTTCCAGATCATTCTCCAGTCTGGTCGTGCACATGTCACACTTAAAGGCTTTCTCGAGTTCTGCGTCTATCTTCGGAATCCCGAAAGGACATGCATCAACACATGCTCCACAGCCTATGCACTTGTCACGGCGAACACCAACCGTCCCAAATTTCGTATGGTACAGTGCCTCTTCCGGGCATACTTCGACACACGCGGCATCGGTGCAGTGCATGCATCCATCTTTTCGGAATAACCATTTAACACCACCGTTACCATCGGATATTTCCTGGAACCTTATAAGAGTCCATGTATTTGGCTGAAGGTCGGGTGGATTCTGATATGTTCCTCTATTTTTGGTCTGCTTTGCAGGATTTCCATTCCACTGCTTACAGGCAAGCTGACAGCCCCTGCATCCGGTACATTTTGAAAGATCAATTAGCTTTGCCTTAGCCATTTATTTCACCCCCTTCTTTTCAACATTTACCATGAAGGCTTTGCTCTCAGGTATCATGGTATTGGCGTCACCGATGAATGGTGTAAGAAGATTGGCGGCATCGCCAGAGGTAAAGACCTCTGGTTTCTTATCTCCCTGGACATATTTCCTCATGGCTGTCGTTACCCAGCCAAAGTGCCAGGGGATACCAACCTGATGCACAACAGTACCATTCAGCTTAAAGGGTTTAAATCTTGCTGTGACGATAGCCACGGCTTCGAGTTCACCCCTTATCGATTTTACAATGGCACGTTCACCATTCTTGATTCCCTTCATCTTCGCAAGTTCTTCACTCATTTCTACAAACATCTCGGGCTGCATTTCCGCAAGCCAGGGACACCATCTCGTCATGACACCGGACTGCCAGTGCTCACTGACCCTGTAAGTGCTACAGACGAAGGGGAATCTCGGATCACAGCTTGCCCTTGCATCCACGTTTGTCCCTGTTCCTTCTTTATCCCATCTCTTGATAGTGGGATTATTCATTTGAGGAGACATGAAATTCTTCTCAACAGGACACTCTAACGGCTCATAATGTTCTGGAAACGGTCCTTCGGCAAGTCCCGGTCCAAAAACACTGCCGACGCCATGGGGTTTCATGATAAATGGCGGTCTTCCCGAACCTGGTGCCGGAACACCATCCGGAACATCTCCTACCCATTTAGAACCATTCCACTTGATGACAGGATGCTCTTTATCCCAAGGGTTGCCCTTCAGATCAACTGAAGCGCCATTATAGATAATCCTTCGATTAACAGGCCAGGTCCAAGACCAATCAGAATAGAGGCCTATGCCGGAAGCATCCTTCGGGCCCCTCCTGGCTGCCATATTGCCCTTTTCCGTATAGGAGTTGCAGTATAGCCAGTTTCCGGAAGAGGTCGAACCGTCATCCTGTAGAAAAGCGAAACTCGGAACCAGCGTCCCTTTCTTATAGAGTTTCCCTTTAATCGTCTTGTCTTCCAGGAAGTAACCATTGATTTCCTTCGCAACCATATGGGTATCTATGTGCTTAATCTTTCCGTTTGATCCCTTAGGACCATAATCCCATGTCATTTTTGTGATAGCTTCTTTGAAAGGCCCGCCTTCTTTTTCGTAAAGTTCTTTGACCTTATAGAAAATCTCGGAAACGATATCACTGTCCGGCAGGGCAACTCCAGGTGGATTAACCGCTTTGTATCTCCACTGCATCCAGCGGCCGCTGTTGGTAATGCTGCCTTCTTTTTCTATTGGGCCGGCACAGGGAAGCATAAATACTTCCGTCTTTATCTTCTTCGGATCCATACCGGGACCCTTCCAGAAGGAACCGGTTTCATTGTCAAAGAGATTGACATTAACCATCCAGTCCACCTTGGTCATGGCCTGTCTTGTCTTGTTAGAACTGGCACCGCTACAGGCAGGATTCTGTCCCCACGCGAAGAATCCGGTAAAAGCTCCTTTATACATTTCATCAAAAATAGTCAACCAGGAGTAATTTTTGCCGTCATCCAGTCTGGGAAGGTACGAATATGCTTCTTCCAGGCTGACATCCTTTCCGTAAAATGCCCGCAGTAGACTCGCAGTGTATTTGGGGTAGTTTTTCCACCAGTTCAGGCTATTCGGCTCTTTTGTTGTAGGCGTATATTTATCATTGTACTCTTTTAATGTAGGAAGAGACGCCTTTGGAGTCTTGAGATACCCGGGGATGATGTGGAAAAGCAAGCAATGGTCAGTGGAGCCTTGAACATTGGACTCTCCCCTGAGAGCGTTTACGCCACCGCCGGCAACTCCCATATTCCCGAGGAGCAACTGGATCATGGCCATTGTTCTGATATTCTGGGTTCCCACGGTATGCTGTGTCCAACCCATGGCATACATGATGGTCCCCGCTTTTCCCACCTTACCGGTTTTGGTATATTCCTTGTAAACCTCCAGAAGTTTTTCCTTCGGCGTACCGGTGATCTTGGATACAAGATCAGGATTATACCTTGAATAATGCTTCTTCAAGAGCTGGTACACACAGTTTGGATCCTTCAGGCTCTTATCCTTTTTAACGACACCGTTGGCATCCTTCTGGAATGACCATGTGGATTTATCATACTTGTTGCCGGTGAGACCTGAGAAGACGCCTTTGTTATCTCCGGGAAGTTTGAATTTAGGATTAACCAGGAAAGACGCGTTTGTGTAGTTTACGACATATTCCTTCTGAATGAGATCATTATCTGTAAGATACTTGATCATGCCTCCAAGGAAGGCTATATCCGTGCCGGATCTCAGCGGAGCATAGATATTAGCCTTGGAAGAGGTCTGAGTAAATCTGGGATCAACACTAATCAGCTTCGCACCCTTCTCCATAGCCTTGGTAACGTACTTGAAGGATATGGGATGGTTGGAAGCAGCGTTGCTCCCCATAATTAGGACACAATCACTGTTGCCAATATCAATCCAGTGATTGGTCATAGCACCGCGTCCGAACGACTCTGCCAGAGCCGCAACAGTCGCGCTGTGTCAGATACGGGCCTGGTGTTCAATATAAGTCAGGCCCAACCCCCTTAAGAATTTTTGATAGACGAAACATTCTTCATTGTCCATGGCGGCGCTGCCAACCGAAGCTATCCCTTCCGTTCGGTTGACCATCTGACCCTTGGCGTTTCTTTCTTTGAAACTCTTATCACGACTTTTTTTAACATTCTTGGCAATTCTATCAATAGCCCAATTCCAGGATACCGGTTTCCACTCGGAGGAATAAGGTGCCCGGTAAAGTGGTCTGTCAAGCCGGTTCTTATTAACCGACAGTTGGTAAATAGATCCACCCTTGGTGCAAAGAGACCCCCTGTTAATGGGGTGATCCGGATCACCTTCCGTGTTGATGACCTTACCCTTCCGGGTGGCAACTATTATACCGCACCCGACAGCACAGTAAGGACAGATCGTAGTGGTCTCTTTAGCATACTTGATCTTCAGTGGTTCGGCATGAGCGGAAACCGGTTTCAGACTGATTCCGATACCACTTGCCATTAAAGCCACACCGGAGATCTTCAAGAAACCTCTTCTGGTAACTTTCATAACAATGCACTCCTTTCTCAAAGTTTAGTTAGGAAAACAACCCCTTATTTACTCTCCTTTCCAAACACGGGAGGCACAACTGTTTCCGGTTATACCCACTGTCCGCTCTTCGTGGACAATTCCTTTAGAAGAAGCGGATCGGAGAAAGATAAGCTAACAACTTATGGGTTCAATTAAACATGGCGGACCCACTTTACACTCCATGGAGCCGATGAGCGGAGTTGAACCGCTGACCTACTGATTACGAATCAGTTGCTCTACCAACTGAGCTACATCGG
>CAZZBF010000018.1:0-4777 GCA_964652795.1 uncultured Syntrophales bacterium
TTCCATTCCGTATCCACTGTAAAAATTCCCGTAGCGACACTGTTCAGAATTTTTTTGTAATTTGTAATCTTGTTCATGAGTCTCTTTTTATGAACCTGCTTCCTGTAGGTTTTAACCATAACAAGGTTTTAACATACGAGTGAAAGGTTATATTACCAATAGTAGTAAATTATACAGAGACTGATTTCGAAGAGAGATATCAATAAGCTTTAGTTAGAATCGAGGACAGGAGTACGTGAATTATCGAAAAGTAGAACAGAATAAAGAAGTCATTTTTGCTGAAAAATCGTTTGTATTATAGCTCAATGTATCGATTGATTTATCTTATTGCAGAGTTTAACAAATATTTCAATAAAAAAATAATGTCATCATCCGCGTCGGTTAACAGTGTCCCGGTTATGTTGAACTGAACGGCGAGCACATTCCCCGTTGCTTGCAGCGGGGTTAGCGAGCGAATAAAATCAACAAATTTCCTTAACAGTAGAAGATTCCCCGTAGCTTGCTGCGAGGAGCTTCAATTTTTATATCATAAAGACAAATGGAAAAGTTGCGGACGGGTTTATGTGATTCATAGGTGTACCCAGCTTACAATATATTCCATATGATCATTCTGGATATCCGGTTTGTCTTCCTTCCATTTTCCTTCCAGACCGATTTCCCTTGCGGAAAGTTCGAAATGGCACATGGCGATTCCCATATCAATATTTTGAAGTTGTATGTTCCCGAATAATTTATTGTATCCTTTTGTCCGTTCGAGATAGAAATCGAACATGTCCTTATCTTGTTCCCTGCAAATCCGCCAAGGTTGCCTGTTTGACGCGGAAGGTCCAAGCCGCACAGATTCAAGAGGAATAGCATATTTCCCCTCGCGTTCTTCAACAAGCGGGATTTTAAAAGACCCGTCAAAGAAGAGTTCACTCCACGGTTTTCTCTTGTTTGACGCAGCTATAAACCTGAAAAGATTATCCGTCCGGGACCGTTTATCCTTGGCGTAACCGATGGGGCTTACCGCCGGGAGGAGTTCATTATCGGCCATGTTCATTCTTCCGGCAAAACCGCTTCTGTTAAATGTTCCTCCGAGCCAGCAGGTACCGAGTCCAAGATCGGTGGCAAAAAGGATATTCTTTTCCATGCAATATCCGTAATCCTCCATCGCCCTATATCCGCCGGTTACGCTTCCCACGATAAATAATCGAACGCCTTTGATTACGCCGTAGGTTCCGAGAGTCTTCAGCTCTTTCCTTTCCAGTTCAGTCAGATCAAGGATCTTGAATCTGAGTGTATTGCCGAAAGGGCCTGTCGTGTTTCTGCTGAAAAAATCAGACAATTGTTCTACTTTTTCTTTTTCAACAACCTTGTCCTTGTAGGTTCTGCACGAAATGCGCTTTCGGATTAATTCAACGATCGATTCCATGAAAAATACATGCCTGCCTTTTATTTAGTGCGGTCAATTTTTTGAACCGGACAGCGAGCACAAACGCTGCTGTTTGCGGCGGGGTTAGCGAGTAAACAAAAAATTTCCCTAACAGTCGGAAATCCCCCGCAGCTTGCTGCGGGGAGCTTCAATCTTTAAAAATAGTTCCAATCGTGATAGTGTTGCCGTAAAGCAATACTAAACCGGAAATAATACAAAATCAAGTATGCGTGAAAAATAAATACGGGTTAGACGCTCGATTTTAATGATAGGGGGCGCTATTGCCCAAATGCACATTCCACATTTTTGAGGAGATTGAGAATATATTTATGGAGAATGATTACCTGGGAAATTTGGAAAGCGACATCATTGCTTATTTAACTGACTGTGACAGGGAATGCCCGCCTTCCATTGAGTCCCTTCCTCCTTACCTGCTTGATCGAGGGATAATATTTGCCGTTCATGTGCCTTCAATTTTCCCCCGAAACAGATATTCCGGTACCACGGAATTTATTAGTCAGGTCATTCGGGATCTTGGTCTTGTCGGCGCGTATGAATTCAGAACCGAGGGATTCTATAAAAGCCGGAGAGATCAGGATAATTATCGAATTGTATCATATGTTAATGTTTCCAAAATTCCTGGAATGATCCGTCAATTCAAAGAAAGACTTAAAAAACTCCAGATAGAAACCAGACAGGAATGTCTCTTCATATCGGTCGGATTGAGCAGTGCCTTTTTCGATTGTTGGCAAGAGAAAGGTCCGGACCTGCTATTCGAACAGAATGCCTTACAGGAACTTAGTGAACAGAAAGAAAAAGCCGGTGTTAACGATGTGCGTTCACTGCTTGCCAATCCACCCAAACTGGTGGTTATCCGTGGATTTTCAGAAGGAGAGTTCATGGATCGATTTAAGAAGGGTATCGATTCAATGGCAGATGTGTTCGGCTTCAAACCTATCTGGGTAGAGCTGAGTGAGTCTAAACCGTATTTGCAATCTCTGCGCGAAGCGATCGAAACGGCTCCGGATGCCATTATCGTTCACCATGGTCACACCGGAAAGAATTACAGGCTGCGAAAAAAGATTGAAAACATAGCAGACCAGGCAATCAAGACCGGTATAAAAATAGTTGTTTTCGATACAAGACTTTCTGTAAATGGCGTCACTGAAGTTTCCCAGGACGACATGTTCATGAGCATTTTACTGGCCAGAAAAATCGATGCTGATTTCTCCGGCCAAGCGAAAGTAGGTGTACTTTATATCAATGATGCAAGGGAATATTTGCCGCTACAGAGAAGAAATTATGCCTGGAAAAGTGCCGTGAAGTGTTATCCGCGGATTCGGCAGGCATTGGGATGCGAGGTAGATGTCAGTGCTTCGCAAAACGAAAAAAAGATGATGATAAAAAACGCCCTGATCGAGAACCGTGAAATTACTGATCGGAATAGTCCTGGAAAATCAATTGAAGCAATTGTGGCAATGTGGGATGAATTTGCGAAAGCGGCCGTCAGAGCTGTGAACGAGCTTATTTCGGAAAAGAGAATGAGAGAAAAGGAAATAAAAATTTACTCTATGGATCTTGTGGAAGAAGATCTGGAAATAATGAAACAAAACCGTACAACGTGGGTAGCGACGGTGGCGACTGATCCGTACCAGATCGGCAGGGTTACTGTCCGTACCGCGCTTTTAAAAATTTCAGGCGATGATTTCAAATCAATTACGATGGAACCTTCGCTGATCACGAGTGAGAATTTGTTTGAATTGCCCGCGCATAATATTTCCGATTTGCATGTCTTTCGTGGTTACAGTGAATCTCATTGGGCGTGGAAAGAATGGATGCCCGGGAAATGTCTTGACTGACGCTTCATTTATTTTTTGATTCCCGTAGCTTGCGCCACTTTTCAAGTCTTTCCTTGACGACTTTTTCGTAGCCTCTCTCTGTGGGTCGATAGTAAATCTGTCCCTTCAGCTTTTCAGGGAGATAGTCCTGAGGGGCATGTGCGTCGGGGAAATTGTGATCATATTTATACCCCTTGCCATAGCCGAGATCCTTCATCAATCCTGTTGGCGCGTTTCGAATATGAAGCGGTACCGGGAGAGAACCGGTTTTGCTGATGGTTCGTTTTACATTTCCGTAGCCCGTGTAGATGGCGTTACTCTTCGGAGCCGTCGCGAGATAGACGGCGGCCTGTGCCAGCGCAAGTTCACCTTCGGGAAGACCGATAAAATGAAAAGCCTGCATGGCGGAGACGGCTATCGATAGCGCGTCGGGATCGGCATTTCCTATATCTTCAGAAGCAAATCTGACCATACGGCGGGCAATATAGAGAGGATCCTCGCCTCCTTCGAGCATACGGCAGAGCCAGTAGAGCGCGGCATCCGGGTCACTTCCCCGCAGGCTTTTATGGAGGGCTGAGATGAGATTGTAGTGCTCTTCGCCAGACTTGTCATATTGGAGGGCTTTCTTCTGAATAGCTGTTTCCACTACGTCTCTGGTAATTTTTCTTTGCCCCGACTTCTTTTCCCGTGCGAGAAATGCGACCGCTTCCAGATTATTCAAAGCTGTACGGGCGTCTCCGTCGGCCGTCCAGATTATGTGTTCCATGGCATCAGGATCAATCTCCAGCGAGAGCGTTCCAAGGCCGTTTTTTCTATCGCTCAATGCCCGCTTCAGGATAATTGATAATTCGTCATCAGAAAATGGTTTTAAGACCATCACCCTCGCCCTTGAGAGCAGCGGGGCGATCACTTCAAATGAGGGGTTCTCAGTTGTGGCACCGATAAGTGTGATCAGACCGCTTTCCACATGTGGTAGAAAGGCATCCTGCTGGGCCTTGTTGAAGCGGTGGATTTCATCCACGAATAGAACGGTTTTCTCCCTATGATAGCGGCGCTGCGACTTTGCCTCTTCTATAACGGTCCTGATTTCCTTGACTCCGGAAAGAACGGCGGAAAATGCTTCAAAATGAGATTTTGTCTCACGGGCGATGATCCGGGCAAGGGTTGTCTTTCCCGAACCCGGCGGTCCCCAGAAAATTACAGAAAACAACCTGTCCTCCTCTACGGCACGGCGAAGAAGACCGTCCTTCCCGAGGAGGTGATGCTGTCCCACAAAGGCCTCAAGGGTTTCCGGTCGCATCCTGTCGGCCAGCGGGTTCATTCTCCCTTTTTTCTCTTTTTCTGTTTGATCAAACAGTTCCATTGATTTATCAACCATTGAAGATCAGATTATCTGAAATCTGACAGGGAGGCAAGAACATTTGTGAAAGGAAGGCACGGGCTATTTCACCGGGAGCTGACCAGGAAGCCCCGCCTTGTAAGAGGGGTAAGGGACAATAAAAAAACATATGGCTTATAGGGAAGC
>CAZZBF010000018.1:4787-19952 GCA_964652795.1 uncultured Syntrophales bacterium
GCTTCTTCAATAAGTTCTATCAGGGTCGTCATCCTGTCTTTTGGCAACCGATTAAAACATAGGTTCCACTCTTCTTGGGAGAGTTTTGAGCAGAGATATTTTTCAACTGGAAAATACATTTCCCAACAGTCGATTATGCGTGGGCAGGGGAGATTATTTCTTTCTCTCCGGCAGTAGAAGAAAGTAACCTCTCCTCCCAGTCTCGGACACCGTATCTCTAAATGATCGTATTTTTCCATTTTGTTATCCAATAGCTTTCATGAGGACAGATTTAAAATCTGTCCCCATAAACTAATTGGCGTAAGCTGCTTATACTTTGGGAAGTTGAGCTAACGCTTCTTCCACCATCTCCTTCGGATACTCATAATCATAGAGTTTGCCGGAAAGGTAGGCATCATAGGCGGCCATATCAACATGCCCGTGTCCGCTATGCGCTAAGAGGATAGTTTTTGACTCACCGGATTCTTTACACTTAAGAGCTTCGTCAATGGCCACTTTAATAGCATGATTTGCCTCGGGAGCGCTAAGAATCCCTTCCGTGCGAGCAAATGTTATCCCGGCTTGGAATGTGCCGAGTTGATGCTCAGCTCTTGCTTCTACGAATCCTAATTCGTGCAAATGACATATAGTGGGTGCCATTCCGTGATAGCGAAGCCCTCCGGCATGGACTGGAGGCGGAATAAAGCCGTGTCCGAGGGTATGCATCTTGATCAACGGAGTAAGGCCTGCTTCATCGCCAAAATCATAGGCATATGGTCCCTTGGTCAGAGTGGGACAACTTGCAGGCTCAACATTGATAACTTTCAGGTCTGGTTTTGTACCGTCAATTTTATCTTTAATAAATGGAAAGAACAGACCGGCGAAATTTGAACCGCCGCCGATACAACCAACGATAATATCGGGGTAAGTATCCAATTTTTCCATCAGTATTTTTGCCTCAAGCCCATTTACAGTTTGATGCAGCATGACATGATTGAGCACACTTCCTAAAGAATAGTGGGTGTCATCGCGAGACACGGCTTCCTCTACGGCTTCACTGATAGCAAGACCAAGGCTGCCGGGGCAATCGGGGTCTTTTGCCAGCATCTCTCGCCCTGCCTTTGTCTCGTTGCTCGGGCTTGGTACGCAATTACCTCCCCAGGTCTCCATCATAACGCGGCGATAAGGTTTTTGATTATAGCTGATCCTGACCATATAGACCTTAATCTCAAGGTCAAAGCAAGCGCCGCCAAAAGAGAGAGCGCTTCCCCACTGACCAGCGCCGGTCTCAGTGGTAATACGCTTAATCCCTTCCATCTTGTTATAGTACGCCTGGGCCACGGCAGTATTGGGCTTATGACTTCCAGGAGGGCTTGACCCTTCATATTTATAAAAGATCTTAGCAGGTGTATCTAAAAACTTTTCCAATCTATGTGCCCGGTACAGCGTTGTAGGCCTCCATAATTTATAAATATCTCTAACTTCTTCGGGGATTTCAATCCAGCGTTCGGTACTTACCTCTTGCTTAATCAACTCCATAGGAAATAGAGGTGCCAGATCATCGGGAGTTATAGGGTTTCCTGTACCTGGGTGCAAAACCGGTGGAAGCGGCTCAGGAAAATCTGCCTGAATATTATACCAGTGCTTCGGTATTTCCTCTTCGCTGAGAGTAAACTTTGTTCTCTTGTCCATTTTTTATCTCCTTGTCTTAATTATTTGGTTATTTTAAAATATTTATATTTTAACGCCGAACTTCTATCCTCTTTAGCAAAATTCATCGGAGAATCCATATCATTTCATTCAAAATACCTTTATTTGTTTCATAATATATCTTCACTTTTCGTTTTTACTTCAGATAGCCTGTCAAATTTCTAAAAAAAAACCATGGGAAAACCCATGGCTTTTTTTTCAACTATGTCAGGAGCCATGGAAGCTTCCCGTTTGCCCACGACTCTTGTTTGCTTTTTACCACAAAGACTCAACGGGCAGAGCAGTTTTTGCCTGCCACCACCAATAAAGAGTAAAATTCCCTGATCTAAAAATCATAACAGCCTCGCACCTTTAACCGGTTTTTTGCTAACACATAAAAATGGCGGATGTCAAGGGGAAAATCCTTTTTTTCAAAACATTTGATTTTTAGTTGTCCGTTCAGAGGCGCCTCGCGAAAAAATTTTTAGAAAAAGATTTTGATATGCAACTCGGAGATGGGTTTTTACCCGGCAAATTTATTGAGAAACAAATATTTTAAACTTTCTAAAATGCTTGACAGTATTGCTGTTATCGGATATCTTTCTTCGGTTACCAGACGTGGATTCCCTGGAAGAAAATTAAAATCTTTGAGTCATGGTCTTTCGGTTGAGTTAAGTTTTTCAGAGGTTTTAGCTTATGGGGGGATTGAACTGGTTTATGGCGCTTAAATGAAGGTTGTGAGGCTGTAATGTACAGGATAAAATCATCATTTATTTTTTTGTTGCCGGTACTTCTAATATTGTTGCTCTCTTCGTGTGCTGCCAAAAAAAAGCCAGATTCTGCTGATCCTGCCCTTGTCTGGGGATTTGGGAAAAATGCGATAGAAATTTCCTATACAGCCGACAAAAAACTCAACATGTATGACGAAAAGCCTCACACGATGCTTATGTGCCTTTATCAGCTAAGCGATCCCAATGTTTTTAATGAGTTGTCCAAAAGTGAAGACGGCTTACATAAGCTCCTCGGATGCTCACGTTTTGATCAAAGTGTGATTGGTTTTATGCGAATTATTGTTCAACCTGGAGAAAAGAAAAAGCTCTCTTTAGACAGAGCGGAAAACGCTAAATGGGCAGGAATGGTTGCGGGATATTATAATTTAAGTCCTGATATGGCCACCCGTCTTTTTGAAATTCCGGTTGCTACTGAAAGAAAATTGTTATTATTTAAGAAACCGATTCCGGGTAATCTTTCCATTGATCTTTCTTTAGGTTCCAACAAAATTAACCAGAGTGGGAGTAAGTGATGATTTCAAAAAAACCGCTTTTCTGGCACCAAGGCCTGTTTTTACAGCCACAACATTTCCAATATTTAGATTTATATTTCCAGTCATTGCTTTCTCCCATACTGGAGTATCAACATCCCCATTTCTGGGGAATTGTTTACATGGATGTTAACGAAGTCGCCCTTGGGAATCGTACCTTCGAGTTATTAAAAGGGGAGTTTTTATTTCAGGATGGTACAAATGTTGTTTTGCCGAGCAATTGTGTAATTCAACCCCGGTCATTTGAAGAAGCATGGGTTGAAGAAGAAAAGCCATTTTCGGTGTTCCTTGGGCTGCGCAAATTTGCTCAGGATGCACAGAATGTAACAGTTCTTGCCCAATTGGATAATGTTTCCGGTATAAATTCCCGGTTTGTTACGACAGAGAACCCTGAAGAAATGGTCGACATGCATAGAACAGGGCCTCCGGCTCAGGTAAAAAAATTACATTATGTATTGAAAATTTTCTGGGAGAATGAACTTGAGGAACTGAACAATTATTATCTTATTCCTCTGGCCCAGCTCGTACGTGATGGTAAGGAAATAAAACTTTCTGATAAATTTATTCCACCAACCATATCCGCGTCCGGTTCGGATGAATTGTTCAAAATCATAAAAGATATTCGTGATCAAGTAAGTTCACGGTGTCGTCAGCTTGAAGAATATAAAAGTCCCAGGGAAATCCAGTCCACAAATTTCGAGTCCGGTTATATGATTTATCTTCTGGCTCTTCGCTCTTTGAACAGATTTGTCCCGGTTCTCTTCCATCTGACAGAAACGCCAAATATTCATCCCTGGATATATTACGGTGCGCTCAGACAGCTTATAGGGGAATTGAGCACATTTACGGAGAATATTAGCGCAGCGGGTGAATTGTTTGACGGGACAAAGGTATTACCTTTATATGATCACCGGGATCTCTGGACATGTTTCTCCTCGATTCATGACCTGGTAGGCAATATGCTAAACAGGATTATTATCGGTCCCGAACATATCATCCGGCTTAAGCGTGATGAGAACTATTTTACGGGAGAGATTCCCATTGGTGCCTTTGACAGCCGTAATGCTTTTTACCTTGTTGTCCGGACAAGTGCCGAACCGGATAAGGTGCCCGAAGACATTCAAAAGATCGCAAAATTGAGTAGCTCTGAATATATCGGCACGGTCATCTCCAGGGCTCTTCACGGGATTGATTTAGAACAGAGTTCGGTTCCTCCTCCGGGACTGCCGAAACGGCCGAATTCATTCTACTTTAAGATTGACCATTACAGCTCGCAGTGGGCGGAGGTGCAACGATCTCAGAACATCTCATTTTACTGGGATACGGCGCCGGAAGATGTAGTGGCACAAATAGTTGTCCTGCGTGGAACATAAACGCGGGTTTCATTATTAGAGTTTTAGGGTTCGAGTTAAAAAAGAATATAAACGAACCTGAAACTTTTTTCATAAGGAAGTTTTATGCGTTTAATCGATTGTTTTATCGAAATCATTACTTATACATCTGATTTTTTGCAGACAAATGAGAAAGAACGTCCCCCCTTTGAGAAAATAAAAAGCGACTATGCGATCCTTTTTGAGCAATCTGAACAATATTTAGAGAAGGGAAATTTTTCTCCGGAAGAGTGGGATATGGCAAGGTTTGCAGTCTGCGCCTGGGTTGACGAATCAATCTTGTGTTCATTCTGGGAAGGGAGAGTTTTGTGGGGATACGAACAGTTGCAGCGACTGTATTACGGAGCAACCAATGCGGGTGAAGAATTTTTCGAACGTCTGCGTGAACTTGATCCTGATGCGAAAGAAGTTCATGAAGTGTATGCCTATTGTCTGGCTTTAGGGTTTAAAGGGCTGCATTTTAAAAAAGAAGATGAATTTCGATTGGAAAACATCAAATCCTCCAATCTTAGACATGTTTCGACCGGGGAAGTGCTTGATGAATCTTCGCGCGGTACAGCAAACCTTTTTCCCGGCGCATACAAAGCCGCTTCGGATGAAGAAGGGCACAAGTTCAAGTTTTCGTTTTCGTTATTTACCCTGTTCTTCTTGGTATGTCCACCTCTTCTCTTTGGGGTTTTATTCCTTATGTATAATAATATATTGCAGAAATTTGTCGTCAATTTTTTTGGACAGTAGCTTTAAATCGGGTTCTTTCAGGACCGTAGTTTATAAAGGATTGTTAGGCACAGGTTTATAGCAGACAATGAAAGGCATCTTACATACAATTTTAAAGGTATTTTTGTATATTTTAGTTATAGGTCTCGTTGCTGCCGTTGTTTTCTGGTTTGTATTGCGACAACATTGGCCCTGGTGGGTTGGTCTGACTATTTTAGCGGGATTGTTCGGGTTATGGATGGGGATACTCTTTCTCAAAAAATATTTTTTCAGGCGACGAGAAAAGCTTTTTGTCAAGCGGATTATTGCCCAGGATGATTCAGCAATTAAAGCGGCACCTGCTCATGAGCGACAAAAACTCAAAGATCTGCAGGCGCGCTGGCAGGAATCAATTAATCTACTAAAGGGATCGTATCTAAAAAAACATGGCAATCCGCTTTATGCGTTGCCGTGGTATCTTGTTATAGGAGAAACCGGCGCGGGAAAAACAACGGCCATTAAAAACTCCCGTTTAACGTCTCCACTTACGGAAATAGCCAGTACGCCTGGGATATCTTCGACTAAAAATTGTGACTGGTGGTTTTTTGAAGAGGCCGTTATTTTGGATACCGCGGGGCGTTACACGGTTCCCATCGATGAGGGGCCGGATAAAGAAGAGTGGGAAAAATTTCTGTCGCTCCTTGCAAAATACCGCAAAAGAGAACCGATAAATGGTCTCGTTGTTGTCATTAATGCCGACAAAATAATGGATGCCGATCAGGATGTTCTTTTAGAAGAAGGTCAAAACATACGCAAGCGCATTGACGCGCTGATGCGGGTTCTCGGAGCCAGGTTCCCCGTATATTTACTGGTTACCAAGGTTGACCTGGTCTTCGGTATGACTAACTTCAGTTTTCTTTTGCCAGAGGGAACGTTAAATCAGGCCATGGGACATCTTAACGAAAGCCTGACAAATAGCTGTGAGGAATTCCTTGAGGAGACAATGAACACTGTTTCAGACCGCCTGAAGGATATTCGTTTAGAGCTCATTAATAATAATGAAAACATCAGTCCAAGTGCGCTTATTTTTCCGAATGAATTTGATAGACTACAGCCTGGCCTCCAGGCTTTTGTACGGGGCGCTTTCAAGGAGAGCACATATCAAGAAACTCCTCTTTTGCGCGGTATTTTCTTTAGTAGCGGGCGTCAGGGAGATACTCCCCACCCGGCGTCATTTCAAGATTCTCTTATGAAAAAGCAGAAGGACGTTAGTAATGAGAACCAATAAAGGTTTTTTTCTCCATGATTTTTTTGGCCGTATTCTGCCTGGAGACAGAAACTTATTTACGCCTATACTGGAGTTTCTAAAATGGCGGAGATTAACAAAAAATCTGGGCCTTTTATCATGGGTGGCTATATGGTTAGCTTTGTGCGGTGTTCTCAGTTTTTCGTTTGTTAAGAACATGAATGTCCTGAGAGGGTTCACCGATGATTTTAAGGAACCTCCGGCTTTGAAGGAAAGCATGTCGGAAAACCTGGCGATTATGGATAAGTTCAAATATGAACTTCTGGAGTTAGATAATGCTAATACATCCTGGTGGGTCCCGAGATTCGGTCTTCGTAAGAGCTTGGAAGTTGAGAAAATTCTGAAGAAGGCATACGCAGATTTTTTTCAAAAGGGCTTTTTGACCCCGATGGATAAGATAATGAACGCAAATCTTGAAAAAATAACATCAAAAACGCCCAGTGATGAGATAATGATATACGGAGAACACCTGGTAGCGCGAATCAACCTGATAAAGGTGAACCTTGAGGGAAAGACCATTGGGAGTTCAGAATATGCTTTCAAAGTTCTTCCGCGTATTCTCGGATTACTGGACAAAAATTTATCGCCTGAAATAGCCGCAAAATTCGCAGATATATATTATTACTATCTCAAATGGGGAGTTGACGATGTGACTGAGCGCTCGAAAATGAAAGAATTACAGAATGCACTCGGGCGATTGGTCGATAAAGAACATTCAACTCTTTACTGGCTTGTAGACTGGGCCAACAGTGACCCCACAATTTCAGATGTTACACTGGAAGATTTCTGGGGGCCACCGAGTTCGAAAAAATCACGTAAAGATGTTATTGTGAAGAGGGCATTTACCGTCAAGGGACACGAAATTGTCGAAGAATTTATAAAATATTTTAAGGTTGCCATCTCCGGCGAAAAAGATATTAGTGATAAAAAAGAGCAGTTTGATTCCTGGTACAGAAAAAAATATTTTCAAACATGGAGGGATTTTCTCGGTTCATTTTCCGATGGACGATTTAATCTGGATGGAGAGGATGAGTGGCAGAGCATGGCCTCCACTATGACAACGTCCCATAATCCCTATTTCGATATTATTAAACGCTCTACCAATGAATTAAAGCCGTTTACCGCCGGAAAAAATGTTCCCGTGTGGGTCGCACAGATAATGGAGATTCAGAGTGTCATTGATGATGCCGCAAAAGAACGTGACGTCAGCGAAGATAAATCCGTTTTGACGAAGATTGCTCATAAAGGTGAAAAACTTGTCGGCAAGGCTGTAAAAGAAGCCATGATCATCAAGGATAGTAGCGAGGAAGAAAAGCATATACAGGCGATGGCGGCGTTTAATAACTATATCAAAGATCTGGGTGAACTCTTACCTGTTTCTACGGCGAGGAGTCAGGCGTATAAAGCTGCCTCGGAATTTTTTCCATATAGTTTAAAACCATCCGAGAGCAAATCACCGGTCTTTTCCGCCTACGGTGAGACGCAGAAATTCAGAACCTTTCTGAAAACGGGGGCTGAAAACACGGAAGGTTTAAGGCTCTTAAGCGGGCCTCTTCAATTTTTAATTCACTATATCAGCATGGAAACTGCGTGCTCTCTTCAGCATGACTGGGAGGATATCGTACTTGGGGGTATTCAGGGAGTTGCCCCTGAAAAATTACCCACGCTGCTCTTTGGGCAGAACGGGTCAGTCTGGAAATTTATTCAGGGACCTGCCGCCCCGTTTCTGGGCAGGAATCAAAATGGTTATTTCGCAAAGAAAGCGCGGGGAGCACGTATCCCGTTTAAAAATGATTTTTTCACTTTCATAACACAGGGAGGTGAAGTAAGCACTTCAATTCAACCGGAATATAATGTTATGGTGAAAGCCCTGCCGATTAACGTAAATGATGGAGCGCAAAAAGAGCCCTATGAAGTGGCGCTGGAGCTTCAGTGTGTGAAAGGGAAAACACGGCTGGAAAATTACAACTATCCGGCCAGCCAGATGTTTACCTGGTCTCCAGAAGATTGCAGTGATGTAACGTTACAGATTTACCTTGAAGGATTAACCCTGACCAAAAAATATCCAGGGCACAATGGGTTCCCGCAATTCCTGTCTGATTTTAAAGGTGGCGGAAAAACCTTTACTGCTGACGATTTTCCTGAGTCCAAGGGAATCCTTCAGAAGATGAACATCAGTGAGATTAAGGTTTCTTACGAATTTACAGATAGTAAACCCGTTATTAAGCTCCTGGAAAAGGTTCCGCAGAAGACTCCGCAGGTTATAGCTACCTGTTGGGGTAAGTGAGAAAAGATATGGAACTTATTGAACTCGGGAAAATACCGGTAAGTCAGGACAATCCGTCAGGGGAGGATATCCGTTTTGGACCCGAATACGAAGAGCTGCAAAACGAGATTGAAAAGCTTACCTCTCCCACCGTGGAAGGGGAAATTGACTGGGATAAAGTTATTAAACTCAGCACGTCAATACTCGCCGAAAAATCAAAGAACCTTCTGGTCGCAAGCTATCTGTGCGTTGCTTTAGTCCGTTCCAAGGGATTGGAAGGACTGGAATCTGGACTGACCGTCTATCAGGAATTGCTGGAAAATTTCTGGGAGACCCTTTTTCCTTCACAAAAAAGAATGAGAGGACGGCGAAACGCGGTAGAGTGGTGGAAAGAAAATATCCTGTTGATTATTAAATCTCTTCCACCGGATCCCTCATTTACCGAAGAAAAAATTGGCAGTTTTACCAAACGTATTGAAGCCATTGATACTTTCCTCAGTGAGCACATGGATGATGCCCCATCCTTACATCAACTGCAGGAAAGTATTTCTGGCATGAAATCAGAGGCCAAGACGGAGGAGGCAGAGCCGGAAGAAACGTCTGTTCAACTGGAACCTACGGTCGCATCACCATCAAAAACAGCCGAACAGCCGGAAGAAGAAAGTGAATCTTTATCAGAACAAGACTTTCAAAAAATGTTGCACAGCGGATTGGAAACTCTTCGCCAGGTAGCAACAATGTATATGAAAAAAGATCCATCTAATGCGATGGGATATAGATTGACAAGGATAGCCGCGTGGTCGCCCGTAGAGACGATTCCGCCCGTTGAGAATGACAAGACGCGTATCCAGCCGCCTATGCCTGAGATTAAAAATGCTATTGAAAACCTTTATCAGCAAGGGAATTTTAAGGGATTGCTGGAATCCGCCGAGGCCAGGGTAGGCCAGTTTTTATTTTGGTTTGATTTGAGTCGTTATGTTGCCGAGGCTTTAGAAAAACTGGATTATCGAGAGGCTCACGAAGCCGTTGTTCAGGAAACAGCTACATACACGCGCCGTCTGGCGGGGATTGAGAAATTTACGTTTTCAGATGGGACCCCATTTGCTGATGACGATACCAAAGAGTGGCTCAGAGAAATTACGGCAGACAAGACGGGCACGGCAAACGATGTTTTAATTCCTTTTGGTAAAAATGCCTCGGGAGATTATGAAGAGTCACGTATCGCTGAAGTATACGCTGAAGCTGATTCGCTGATGAAAGAGAAAAAAATATCCGAAGCTGTACAGCTTATGCAGCAGGAACTGCATACAGGAACTTCACAAAGAACCAGGTTTCTATCGCGGATAGCCTTGACAAGATTGTTGATTGGTGCAAAAAAAATCAGGTTGGCATTGCCGCATATTTTGGAAACTTTAAACGATATAGATAAATATAATATTGATAACTGGGACCCGGATCTGGCCCTCAGGGCTTTGACGGAAGTATATAGTGGATTAAAAGCTCAAAAGGACAAAGATCTTCAAGACCGGGCGATTGAGGCTCTGGATCGCATCGCTAAATTAAATCCAGCCGCGGCTTTACAACTGGTAAAATAATAACGATGATCGGTTGATTAAAATATTTTTATGTAACCTGATAAATAAGACAGATAAATAAAGGAGGTATATCATGGCAAAAGAAGGTTCGGTTGCTCCCAAGGAACGTGTAAATATCGTATACAAGCCGGCAACGGGAGACGCGAAAGAAGAGGTAGAACTTCCTCTGAAGACTTTGGTTGTGGGAGATTTTACCCTGAGGGACGATGATACCCCGGTTGAGAACCGTAAGACAGTTAATGTCGACAAGGATAATTTCAACGATGTACTCAAGGCTCAGGATGTGAGGCTCAAAACAACGGTAAAAAGCACAATGTCGGAAGACCCGGATGCCCAGTTAACTGTAGATCTGGACTTTAAGAACATAAAAGATTTTGATCCGGATGCTATCGTACAGAAGATACCTGAACTTAAAAAACTCATTGATCTGAGAAATGCTTTGAAAGCCTTAAAGGGCCCTTTGGGCAATGTTCCGGCTTTCAGGAAAAAAATTCAGGAATTGGTAAAGGATGAAGGAACCCGGGCCCGTCTTCTTAAAGAACTCGGTATAGAACAATAAGGAGGAAGAATTATGGCTGAAGAAGAAAAAAAAGAAGCTTTAAAAAAAGAAGCCGAGGTTACTGAAGAGCTGACGCTCCTGGACGACATCGTTCAGGCCACCAGGGTTAAACCTGCGGATGATGCTTATCTGGTAACCAAGAGGGGAGTCGAGGCTTTTATAGACGAGCTTTTGAAACCGGAGCGTGAAGGAGTCAAAGTCAGCCAGGCCCTTGTGGATGAAATGATTGCTAATCTGGATCAAAAACTCTCTTCTCAGGTAAATGTTGTTCTGCACAATAAAGATTTTCAGGCACTGGAATCTGCCTGGCGTTCGCTGAAATTCCTGATTGATCGGACCGATTTTCGCGAGAACATCAAGGTTGAGATTTTAAATGTCAAAAAAGAAGATCTGCTCGACGATTTTGAGGATGCTCCGGAAATCACCAAATCAGGTCTGTACCGCACGTTTTACACTCAGGAATATGGCCAGTTTGGCGGAAAACCTTATGGCTTTATTGTCGGTAATTACGAGTTTGCCCCTGGTCCTCAGGATATTAAATTATTGCAGAATGTGGCGAGTGTGGCAACCATGGCGCACGCCCCGTTTGTTGCCGCGGCCGGGCCGGGGTTTTTCGGTCTGGATGATTTTTCCGGTCTGCCTAACCTGAAGGACCTGAAGGCAATTTTTGAGGGTCCCCAGTATATTAAATGGCAGTCATTTAGGGAATCAGAAGATTCACGTAATGTGGCCCTGACTCTTCCCCATTTTCTGCTCCGTTTGCCCTATGGACAGGACACTCAGCCGATTAAGAGTTTCAATTACAATGAAGATGTTACCGATGGTAATGACTCTTTCCTGTGGGGTAATGCCGCTTTTGCATTTGCTTCAAGGATCACGGACAGTTTTGCCAAATATCGCTGGTGCGCCAACATCATTGGACCACAGGGAGGTGGCGCGGTAGAAGACCTGCCCATGTACCAGTATCAGGCTATGGGAGAGCTCCAAACCAAGATTCCCACGGAAATTCTTGTTTCCGAACGCCGGGAGTTTGAATTAGCTGAAGAAGGATTTATTGCGCTGACTATGCGTAAAGGTAGCGATAATGCCGCTTTCTTCTCAGCAAACTCTGTTCAGAAACCCAAGTTCTTTGGTACCTCTAAGGAAGGAAAAACTGCTGAACTCAATTACAAACTCGGGACCCAACTGCCATATACCTTTGTAATAAGCCGCCTGGCGCACTATATCAAAGTCATCCAGCGGGAAAATATAGGGACATGGAAAGAACGCGGTGATCTGGAACGAGAGTTGAACAACTGGATACGCCAGTATGTTGCCGACCAGGATAATCCGTCTCCCGGTGTAAGGAGCAGAAGACCTCTGAGACAGGCGGAGATCACGGTATCCGATGTTGAAGGTGATCCCGGATGGTACAGAGTATCCCTTAAAGTAAGGCCACACTTCAAATATATGGGTGCTTCATTTACTCTGTCTCTGGTGGGGAAACTGGACAAGGAGTAACAATTAGCAATCAGCTATCAGCCATGAGCTTTTAGCTGTGTGCTGAAAAGTTGTAAGTGTTGTAAGTAAGTTTTTAGTCTGCAGTATTGTTTGTACGGCAGGGCTTTGGCCCCTGCGGTAGCAGCAACCTTGGCGAGTTGTATAGCTACAATTTTTTAAAAAATTAACTAAATTGAAGAGGAGGATTGTAAACAATGCCAATGCCATGTCATCTTTCAGTAACGGGGAAAAATCAGGGAAAAATGGAAGGTTCTTGTGACATTAAAGGTCGTGAAGGAACAATAATGGTATATGAATTGGACCATACAGTTGAAATTCCACGCGATCCGGGATCGGGCCTTCCCACGGGAAAAAGAATACACAAACCTTTGACTGTTACGGCTGAGATCGATAAAAGTATACCCAAGCTTTATCAGGCACTGACCAGTGGAGAGCAGTTAAGTGAAGTTTTAATGGATTTTTATCGCATCAGCCCGAGCGGTACGGAGGAGAAATATTTTACCGTCAAGCTTGAAGACTCTATTGTCGTATCCATGGATCTTAGCTTTCCCATAACATTCGCTTCCGAGTCCGAACCATTCAAACATATGACGAAGATATCTTTTACTTATGGGAAAATAATCTGGACGTGGCAGCCTGACGGCATTGAAGCCGAAGATTCGTGGAAGGCGCCGAAGGAATAGAAACAGTTGTCGGTGAACAGTAATCAGTGGGTAGTGGTCGGCATAAATTAACTGTTGACAAGTTCGTAAAAAGTCTTTTCGGAACGAGTTCGGAGAATAACACGAGTGATCGAAGCATTTTGGGAAAAAGATGATGGTAGCGACCGGTGTTAAGAAAATTTAACTGTTTGAGTGCGTAAGCACGAGTTTTAGATTTTTAGCCTTACAATAACAGCATCCCCAAAATGGTTCTGAGCGAAGAAAACGGACCGGGAGCGCATCCCGCAAGGGGGCGCAATAATGAAAGACTCTTTCCTTACCGGGAAGTCCCGCCCTGCGGGCGGGGAGCCTTACCTGAGCCCTCTTTTACGGAGTAGTGTGTCTGGTTACCCAGATGGATACCGGGGAGACCGTATAGTTAGGATAAGATCAACATGCGTGATGAAAGGCTCTTAGAGCGAATCTACTTGCTGGAAAAAAACCCTGATCGGCGGGAAGGCCACGATCCGACCCGCCAGATTAATTCGGTTCTCAATCATCTGCAACGAGTTCTCAATACAAAACAGGGTAGCGTACTCATTGCCGATGACTACGGGGTTCCGGATTTTACAAATTTGCCTGGCGCTTTTTCGACCGGATCAACCCATGAAGTGGAACGTATTATTAAAAACGTTATCGAAAAATATGAACCCCGCTTGACTAAAGTGCGAGCCAGTTTTCTGCCTCAGGAAGAAGACATGCTGTCCCTGCGATTTGAGGTAGATGCCAGATTGGCAACAAAGGAGAATATCCCTGTTACCTTTGAAACGGTAGTTGATGCCGGTGGAAAGATAAAGATCAAGGAGTAAATCAACAATTCAGTCGAAATTTATGCTTTTTTGCGGGGCTGAAGAAGAGATTTTATAAAATTATATTTTAGGTTATTACGGGGTGCGGGGTGCCGCGGCAATCTCCTATAACTAAGGTGAATTGAAGCGTACTTCGATTACGTAAGGTGGATCGCAATGACAAAGCGGTATCATACAGGTTTTCAGTCATTAATGCTGAAAGTTTAAAGTTTTAAAATTTCAACTCAGAACCTCGAAGAGTCATTATGTTTAACCGTTATTATCAACAGGAACTCTTAAATCTCAGGGAACTGGCCAGGGAATTTTCAAAGGCCCATCCGGCCCTGGCTCCTATGCTCAGCGGTAAGACGTCCGACCCTGATGTGGAAAGACTCATGGAGGGAGTAGCCTTTCTGGCAGGGATGCTGCGGAGGAAGCTGGATGATGAATTTCCGGAAATTGTCCACGGTTTAATCCAGCTTATCTTTCCTCATTATATGCGTCCCATTCCATCCACTACGATTATTGCGTTCAAGCCAAAACCTGGGCTGAAAGAGGCAATTAAAGTTCCATCCGGAGTCGAAATCGGCTCTATCCCGGTAGATGGAACATCATGTATTTTTAAAACATGTTCGGATCTTGAGATCTACCCCATG
This sequence comes from uncultured Syntrophales bacterium, assembly GCA_964652795.1. Taxonomy (GTDB): domain Bacteria; phylum Desulfobacterota; class Syntrophia; order Syntrophales; family JADFWA01; genus JAUSPI01. The sequence goes on from CAZZBF010000018.1 coordinate 19,235, forward strand.
AATCTCATAGATGCTAAATTTCTGGAAAGTCCGGGAAGCCCGGCGCAAGTCATCCTTACCCTTGAAATGAAGAACATGAGTCTTTCCAGTTGGAAAACTGAAAAATTAAGTTTTTATCTCGGCGGGAACTATCCTGATGCGTCAAATCTTTACTTCTTGTTAAACCGTTGCGTTAAAAAGATCCTTATAAGGCCAGCAGAAGGGGGAAGCACTTTAGAACTTCCTCCGGATGCAATTGTTCCGGCCGGTTTTTCTTCGAAAGAAGCCCTTCTGCCCTATCCCAGCCAGTCTTTTCCGGGTTACCGAATTCTGCAAGAGTATTTTATCTTACCGGAAAAGTTCCTCTTCTTTGATATTGTTGGTATAGATAAGTGGATAGATAGAGGGAACGGTTCAGCCTTTGAGATATCGTTTGAGCTTGAAAATGTCCCAATCGCGGTACCCAAAATCAAACCGGAAAATTTTGTGCTCTTTGTATCTCCCTCCGTTAATGTCTTTGTCCATGAGGCTGATCCCGTTGTCGTTGATCACCGTCAAACAGAGTATAGGATTCGGCCCACCAGTGGGAGCTATCAGGTTTACTCTATAGACAGTGTTACAGGGTATGTACAGGGAAGCGTCGAACAACGTAGGTACGTTCCGTTTGCCTTATTTGGTCAGAAGGAAGAAAAGATGCCTGTTTATCATGTTAGCTGGAAAAAATCTTTGATTGAACAAT
>CAZZBF010000018.1:19962-33940 GCA_964652795.1 uncultured Syntrophales bacterium
GAGTTTGACTTACCCTCCCGCAGCTGAACTTTCTGTCTCAGAGATATTATCCATTTCTCTTACGTGTACCAATGCTGCCCTTCCGGAGAACCTGCAACTTGGAGATATCTCCCAACCTACCCCGACTTCACCAGAGCTTATGGAATTCAAAAACATACTTCCCCCTACAACTCCGATCCAGCCCCTTATAGGTAGCAATATGCTATGGCAGTTTTTATCGCACTTATCATTGAACTATTTATCTATTGCACATGCCGATAACATAAAGGAGCTTCTTAACCTCTATATTTTTCCGGAAGGCCGAGACAGGGCCAAGATTGCCGCTAATAGCAAGCGTGTTGAAGGAATTCTTAATATTCAAGTAACGCCAGTTGATCGACTGGTAGCGGGATATATGATGCGTGGCCAGAAAATTATGCTCAAGCTTCGGAAGGACAGTTTTGCGTCACTTGGAGATATGTTCCTTTTCGGATCAGTCATCGATTATTTTTTAGGTGTTTACAGTAGTATGAACTGCTTTACCCAGCTCTCAGTTGAAGAAAGTATTACAGGAGAAACATATTCATGGCCACCAAGGATCGGCGACAGGCCCTTGTTATAAAAGACGAGCTGTTGAAAAACAGTCCCCGTTTTTCTTTTATACAGGCGGTACGGTTGCTAAATTATTTGATCGGAAAAGATGATCTGAAGGGGGAGGTTATCGGTCGGTCGATTATGGCCAGGCCGAAATTATCTCTCGATTTTCCCAGAACCGATATTGAATCCATAGAAGAAATCCCCGGAGAGAACCCTCTATTTCTACTGACAGTGACCTTTTTAGGTTTGTATGGAGTTTCTTCTCCATTACCAACTTTCTATACCGAAGATCTCATGGACGAGGCGTCCATGGACGTGTCGGTTACACGTGATTTCCTGGATATATTCAACGCCCCATTTTACAAACTATTCTATGAATGCTGGAGTAAATACAGACAAGTAATTAAAATTATTGACGAGCAGAATCCTGCATACCTGGAAAGGCTTTTCTGTTTTTTAGGTCTTGGGATAGAAAAACACAGACAGGAAGTTCCGGGTGCTTGGGCTCTTATTCCATACATTGGACTATTTACACAGTTCCCCCGTTCCGCACGGGGGCTCAAAACCCTCTTATCTGACGTTCTAAAAGAACCCCATCTTGAAATTTTTCAATGTGTTCCCCGAACGGCTTCTATACCTGAAGACCAGCGCATATTACTCGGTGCTTCCACTGCAAACCTGGGAGTTAATAGTTATCTCGGTCAGGAGATAGATGATTGCATGGGTGCATTTCGTGTAAAAATTGGCCCTGTTAATGCCGATGCCTTTCACGAGTTTTTTCCGAATGCCCGTAAATTTGATACGATGACTCAGCTTATCCACCTGTACCTCGACAAACCTTTGAAATGGGAAAATGAAGTGGTTCTCAGCGCTGAAGAAGTCAGGACTGTCCATTTGGGAGAGCCACGCTGGTCCCACCTGGGTTGGAACACCTGGACATTTTCAGGTGAAAATTACAACCATGACGTGAGTGCGAGGTTCGAAGAGCAACATAACAGATAACACACGGTAATGGTTTTTACGAGTTCGTCAAAGTCGCAGGTTTGCTTATAAGTTTTACTTTAGTCCGAACTTCAATCTCTTTTTTGAAAGGAGTTTTTCTCATGGTTACTGTAGATATAAAAGCCCTCTTGATTCATCTAAACCCGTTTTGTAAAAATGTTCTTCAATCGGCGGCAGGCCTCTGTGTTTCCCGTACCCATTATGAAGTTACAATAGAACATTTTTTGTCCAAGTTTCTTGATGAACCCATGTCTGATTTACCTCTCATATTCCGTCAGTTTGACCTGGACCCGGGCCGGGTTAAGAAGGCGCTGGAGGAAACCCTTGAGGAATTCAAGACCGGAAATGCGGCTAAACCGGTTTTTTCTCCCCTTCTGATAGAACTTGTACAGGATGCCTGGATGATTGCCTCAATTGACCTCGGTGAAAAGACGATACGTTCCGGGGCCATTCTGCTTGCCTTTTTAGCAAAACCCACTTTTTTTGCCTCAGGCCGGTATGTGGATCTTTTAAAGACCATTGGCCGGGAGGCCCTGACGGCACAATTCTGGAATATTACCAAGCAGTCTGTTGAAGAGAAGACAGCGACAGCATCTCCCGGAGTGGAAGAGACGGCAGAAGGAAAAACCGCGGCGGGAACCACGGCCATCAGCCGTTTCTGTATGGATTTTACTCAGCGTGCAAGAGACGGAAAGATCGACCCCGTATTCGGAAGGGATCATGAGATTCGCCAGATGATTGACGTCCTTGGCCGGCGGCGGAAAAATAATCCTATCTGTGTCGGTGAAGCAGGTGTGGGAAAAACCGCGGTGGTAGAAGGTCTGGCCCTGCGCATTACCGAAGGTGATGTGCCGGACATATTAAAGGATGTAACCATATTAAATCTCGACATGGGGCTTCTTGAGGCGGGAGCAGGTGTAAAGGGCGAGTTTGAAAATCGTCTCAAAGGGGTGATTAACGAAATTAAAGCCTCGGAAAAACCTATAATACTATTTATTGATGAGGCCCACACACTCATCGGTGCGGGCGGCGCCGCAGGTGGCGGCGATGCCGCGAATCTTCTCAAGCCAGCTCTGGCCCGGGGTGAACTGAGGACGGTGGCGGCAACAACCTGGAGTGAATACAAAAAATATATTGAGAAAGATGCCGCCCTTGCACGTCGCTTCCAACCCATAAAATTAGATGAACCAAGTGTTGCCACTACCACACTGATCTTAAGGGGACTTAAAGAAAATTACGAAAAGACTCATAAGGTAATTGTCAGAGACGATGCAGTTAGGGCGGCGGCGGAACTATCCGATCGTTATATTTCCGGGCGATATCTGCCGGACAAGGCCGTTGATCTTCTCGATACGAGCTGTGCCAGGGTCAAAATTAATATTACAGCCAAGCCAGATGTGCTTGAAGACAAAGAACGAAATATCCAGGCACTGGAGCGTGAAAAAGCCGCCTTAGAAAGGGATCAACTCAATGAGGTTCCAATCGACGAAGACGAACTGGCTGAGGCAATAAAAAATATCGACATTCTGACCAAAGAAACATCGGAATTGAAAGAGAGGTGGCTCAAAGAGCAGGAAGCAGCCATGAATGTCCTTGAATTAAGATCCAGCCTTCAGAAACTTGGAGATACAGGCGAGGATAAGAAGAAGAAAAACAGCCTGAAGAAGGAGATGAAAAAGGCCGATCAGGCCCTGGAAAAACTGCAGGGAGATACTCCGCTCATACGCATTGAGGTAAATCCTGATGTTGTTGCCAAGGTTGTCTCCGACTGGACCGGTATACCTCTGGGTAAGGTCCTGCGTGACCAGGCCCAGAATATACTTAAGTTTGAGGACATGCTCAAGGAAAGTATCAAGGGTCAGGATCACGCCCTCAAGGTGATAGACGAAGTCATCAAGGCATCGAAGTCCGGCTTGAAAGACCCGGTACAGCCCATAGGAATCTTTCTTCTTGTCGGTCCTTCCGGTGTGGGTAAAACCGAAACGGCTATCACCGTTGCCGATGTTCTCTTTGGAGGTGAACGCTCCGTCGTTAGTGTCAATATGAGCGAATTCCAGGAGAAGCACACCGTGAGTCGTCTTATAGGATCCCCGCCAGGCTATGTAGGGTATGGTGAGGGCGGTATGCTTACGGAAGCCGTACGCCAGAAACCTTACTCGGTAGTAATACTTGATGAAGTGGAAAAGGCCCATTTGGAGGTAATGAATCTTTTTTACCAGGTATTTGATAAAGGCGTACTGTCTGATGGTGAAGGTAGGGTAATTGACTTTAAAAATACGGTTATCTTTCTGACGAGCAATCTGGGTACGGATGTAATTACGGAAATGACCAAAGGTGATGAAACTCTGCCTGACGATGCAATAATGAGTGCGGTAAGACCGATATTATCACAGCACTTTAAACCGGCACTCCTTGCACGTATGACAGTGATTCCATTTTATACATTAAAGGCCGACGCCATGAAAGGCATTGTGCGTCTCAAATTAGACAAGCTTGCCGATCGACTTATGCAGAATAATAAAATGAAACTCATCTACACTCCGGCAGTAGTTGACCAGATCACGGCACGGTGCACGGAAGTAGAAACCGGAGCCCGAAATATCGATTATATCTTGAGTGGCAATATCATGCCCCGCATGTCCCAGGAAATTCTGTCGCATATGACGGAAGAGGGCATGCCTTCGGAGGTCCACCTCGATCTGAACAAGGATGGATCGTTCAAGATGAAGTTTAAGACAGAGTAATGCAAACAGCAGAACAAAACTTTATCTATGTATTACTAACACAGGGCTAAAATGAAGTTCCCCATCCACAGGGCGGGGCTTACGGGTGTACTCCCGGTCGTGCCCTACATTAGCCCACCTCTGCGGGACCGAAACCTTGTCCTGCAGGATATAATTTAAATAAAAGAGGGGTATGAGATGGATTACTTACATAAGAAAAAATTTGACTTTGTGTCCCGTGCCTTGCCAGCGGATACTTTTGGAGTGGTTCGGTTCAAAGGAGTTGAAGGATTTTCCACATGCTATCAGTTCGAAATAGATCTGGTTTCCAAGAACGCGGAGATAGACCTGACAACAGTTCTCAAGAATCCGGTCTCATTTACCATCTTGCGTGAGGACGGAGATATCCCCTTCCACGGTATCCTGGCACAGTTTGAACAGCTCAATGAGGTGGATGAATACGTCTTTTACCGGGCTATTCTGGTGCCTAAATTGTGGTGGCTTTCCCTGACCCATCACAATCAGGTCTTTTTGAATAAGACCGTTCCTGAAATCATTGAAGAAGTATTAAAAGATGGTGGGCTGACATCACTCGATTTTGAATTCAAACTTCAGGAAGATTATCCCAAATGGGAATACCTATGCCAGTACCGGGAGAGCCATCTTAATTTTGTCTCCCGATGGATGGAAAGGGAAGGAATGTATTACTACTTTGAGCAGACAGAGGGTAGTGAAAAGGTGATAATTACAGATACGAAAGTGGCTCATACGGACATGCCCGAAGGGAAGACCATGTATTATTCTCCGGTGTCCGGCCTGGATGACCTGCATCGGGAGGAAGTGATCAAGGCCTTTATCTGCCGTCAGAAGATGCTTCCCGGTAAACTGAGTCTCAAAGATTACAATTACATGAAGCCTTCCATGGAAATAACGGGAAGTGCTGAAGTCTCGCCTGATGGAAGGGGAGAGGTCTATATATACGGAGAACATTTCAGGACACCGAAGGAGGGGAACGCGCTCGCGAAAGTTCGTGCGGAAGAACTCCTCTGCCAGGAACGGCGTTTTCATGGTGACGGCACGATACCCTACCTGCGACCGGGTTATCTCTTTGATCTTGAAGACCATTATCGAAATGATTACAACCAGCAATATCTGACTATTGAAATTGAACATGAAGGGAGTCAAACAGCTTATCTTATCGCGGGCATTCAGAAGGGTCTCTCTCAAGTTGAGGAACAGCCTTATTACCGGAACAGTTTTCAAACCATTCCTTCAGATGTACAGTTCCGTCCTCCTCTTAAAAGTCAGAAACCCCGGTTTTATGGAACTTTGAATGCGAAGATAGATGCCGCCGGCACCGGTAAATATGCCGAACTGGACGACCAGGGAAGATACAAGGTTGTTCTGCCCTTCGATCAAAGCGGAAGAAAGGATGGAAAAGCATCGGCGTACTTTCGCATGGCTCAGCCCTACGCGGGGACAGACCACGGCATGCACTTTCCTCTCCATAAAGGGACGGAGGTGCTACTGACTTTTATCGACGGCGATCCGGACAGGCCCATTATCAATGCTGCCGTACCCAACCCGGAAACACCGAATCAGGTTACATCCGCTGACCAGACTATGAGCAAGATCACCACTGCCGGCGGCAACAAAATCCATATCGAGGATCAGGAGGGGAGCGAACGGATCCTTATGCATACTCCAAATCAGGATACATGGGTGCGCATGGGTGCGCCCAATGACCCGCCCACGAGCGGCTTGTCCGATAAACAGATCGCGGATGCAAACAAAGAACTGTTGGGAAAAGTAGCGGGTCTTTTTTTCAGTACGGTCGGAAATATTGCGCTGTGGTGTGTCGGAGACTTTAACACGAAATGCGAAAATTCAACTACATTCAAGATGGGTTTCTCCGAAGAGGCGACAATGGGTATTTCCAATAGCCAGTACCTGGGCCTGAAAACAGATGTTCTGGTCGGGGGAGAGATAGATTTGAACTGTGCATATAAAAAAGAATTCAAGCCGATCCATTCCGCCATCGCGGCGGTGAAGAAAAAGATTTACGGTGAGAAAACGAAGCTGTCGGCTACCGAAACAAAGTTGCAGGGCGAAATCACCGAGCTCAAGGATGCAGTGACGAAGCTTGAAGGTGAAGTGACCAATTTGAGATTGGAAAAGACCGAACTGAACACTGAAAAGACCGAACTGAATGCGGGAAAGACTGAACTGAACACGGAAGAGACCAAACTGAACGCGGAAAAGACCGAACTGAACGCGGAAGAGACCAAGTTGAATGCGGGAAAGACCGAACTGAACGCGGAAGAGACCAAACTGAACGCGGAAAAGACCGAACTGAACGCGGAAGAGACCAAGTTGAATGCGGGAAAGACCGAACTGAACGCGGAAGAGACCAAGTTGTCGAGTGAAAGCATGGAGCTTACAGGTTTGAAAACAATAATATAGGAAAGCCATGAAGATTTTCAAGAAGAAAGAACATTCACTGTTGATAAAGACATTCGGGATAAAGAATACCCTTTATTTAGCGACGACGGTTCTTGTTTTCTTCGACCTGGCGAATCCTGACGATCCGCTGACGGAACAGGATCTTTGGAAGACAATTCCCGACGAACTGGGTCAGGAAGGTGTCCTGGATATTGGCATGCCCAAACCCAGGGGTGAGGTTGTCGTAACGGGAAACTGTTTTGCTCCGCGGGGTACCGAGCGGGTCGCGTCGGAGATATCTCTTCGTGTCGGTGAACAGCGGAAAGTACTGAACGTATTCGGTGACCGTTTCTGGGATGAGGAAGAGGGGATCATGAAACTAATGAGTGATCCCGAGCCCTTTTCGAAAATACCTGTTACATGGGACAACGCATTCGGAGACAAGGGATTTGAGAAAAATCCCCTCGGTAAAGGCGTAAATTCCGTCATAATGCCGGAGCCGGATGGCCGGAAACGAATTCCCCTCCCCAATATTGAGGATCCCCGGCGTCTCATCGGCGCGCCGTCGGACAGGCCGGAACCGGCAGGATTCGGGCCGCTTGACCTCATGTGGCCACAGCGCATGAAAAAACAGGGAACATACAATGAGAAATGGCAGCGTGAGCGGTGGCCGTATTTTCCCGATGACATGAATTACGAGTTCTTTAACGTGGCGCCGGAGGATCAGTTTGTCACGGGATTTTTCAGGGGAGACGAGACCATCGAAATCGTCAATATGCATCCCGATATGCAGGTGATCAACTCGCATCTTCCCCGCCTGCGTGTACGCTGTTTCGTAACCAAGAAAAAAGACCTCAAATCTGAAAACACTGACAACGAAATCTTTCAGGAGGTATCGACGAGGATTGATACGGTCTGGCTCTTTCCCACGGTTCTGAGGGGAGTCGTCGTATATCGGGGTTCCACGGAAGTGCAGGATGATGAATTCGCCGATATTACCCGGATATTTCTCAGGTCTGAAGGGATGGCCGATGAACCAAAACCGGTCGAGTACTATTACGAAGAACAGAAGAAGGCCATGGACCGGAAAGTGCCTATCGATATGGCTCCTCTGGAAAAGGCGCAGAAGAAGATCGCCGCCGCGATAAAGCGATTCAAGGATCTGCCGAAGGAACTGGAAACTAAGAAACTCCAGGCAATGGGCAAGGCGCCGAAAATGAAACGCACACCGGAGGAAATCGCCGGCAGATCTAAGGCACTGATTGCCGATGGCATGGCGCTTGTTGATCGTTTGGAAAATATGGCAGTGGGAATGCATGCCAAGTACGGACATCTCGTAAAGATCGATCTTGGCAAATTCGATAAAATCCGGCAGAAAATCACGAAGACATCCGGCAAGATCGACAAGGCCATGGACAAGATTGGCCAGGCGCAGAAGGAAGGCGATGAGATGAAAAAGGAGATGTCCGATGCCCTGAAACAGAATGTCTCTCCGGAAGACCTGAAGAAGGCGGGGATCGATCCTGATAACCTGATACCCGAAAAATCCGTCAACCCCTGGCATGACCGGGGTTTCCCGCTTGTCATTCAGTGGCGCAAAAACCTGGAACAGGACACCCATGTGCAGAACGTGCTCTATAAACTTGGATTTAATAAAAGAACGATCAAGAGGGGTTGGTTCGGTGTCAATCCCGAAGAACTGAGCGACGATGCCGATGCGTGGGGCTTGAAGCCCGAAGCGGATGAAGAGGGCGTGGCTAAACCGCTGATTATCCCGCCAGGTCTTGTCATGCCACGTTTTGATGAAGCCACACTTAACAGGGTACTGATCCGCCCTGGCGATTATGCTGATTCTGGCAGGGATGTCCTGATTGAAGGCTCAGACGAGACACCCCTTTTCCTGCCTTCTGTTGATCCTGAAGGCGCGCCGGTAATACGGGTTTCGGATGAACTCGAAGCCCGGCTCGTTGAACAGGAGATCGGAGATGCCTGCTCCGTTATTGCCATGAAAGATCCGTCGCAGAAGCCTGATAAGGGAGTTCAGCAGTATATCGACGGAGCACCCGTTGTTCTGGTCGTTATGACGGTGAAGGAATCCGAATCCAAGGAAAAATGGGCTCCGTGGGAGAAGGCATTCCCCGCAGCGAAGCAACTCGTCCTTCCAAAAGGAAACGATATCTTTGATGAACGAAACCGCGGTACGGACCTGCGATCATGGATTATGGAGGCGCTGCCACCGGAGTATGCCCGGAAGCATCAGATTGAGCCGGCGATTCCCGGTGAAGGGGAGGCGCCGAAGGCGTCACCCATGGCGGGTATGGTACTTCCCGCCTTCGACATCAAGGCCATGATAAAGTCGATGACCGATGAGATCAAGGCGTTTCATCAGCCAAAAATCGATGAATTAATGTCTTTACAAAAGGAAATGGAAGGTACGGCAAAAAAAGCCCTTACGCAGGCCGGCAAGGATCCGGAAGCCGTTCTGTCCGCGGCGAAGAGCCAGCCGAGGCAGTCATTCGCTGATCTGGGCGAGGAGCTTTCCGGAAAAATTACGGAAAGCCGGGATAAACTCAAGGCTAAAGAAGTCCTTACCCCTGAGATCGAAAAAAAGATGAATGATGCGGCTGCACAGGTCAAACAGATGGGGCAGGAATATGAGCAGCGTTACCAGGAAGGTATGGCAAAGATAGAAGCCGGAAAAAAAGAGATTGCCGTAAAGAAGGCAAAAGCCAAAGCCGGCGAGCCTCCCGAGAAGGCTAAAGAAAAACTCCTGGCTGCGGGTATCGATCCCGATAAAGTGAGAAAACTTACGAGAGAAGAAGTAATAGAGCGATATGAAAAAAGTGAAAATATAGCCGGCGCCATCCTGTCCGGCGTTGATCTTTCCAAGCTGGATCTGCACGGAATCGATCTGAGCCGGTCGTTATGCAAAAAAACAAAGTTTTGTGAAACCAATCTGGACGGCGCCGATTTTTCGCAGACGGTGGGGATGGAAGCGGATTTTTCCGGAGCCTCGTTGAAAAATGCGGTTCTGGAAAAAGGCCTATTTGCAAAGGCTGTATTCAAGAGTGCCGATTTGAGCGGCGCCAACCTTCACCAGACGATACTGAAAAAAGCGGATTGTACTGAAGCTAATTTCACCGGGGCAAACCTCGACTGGGTGATCCTCCAGAAGGCTAAGATCGGCAAGGCGTGTCTGAAGAATATAAAGGCGACAATGGGCGTATTTTCCGGTGCCGACGCGACAGATGCCACATTCAGTAAATCCAGTCTTATCAAATGTTTATTTAAGGATACGGTTCTTGACAGGGCAGATTTTTCCCGTGCCACTATTAACTCAACACTGTTTATGGGGGTAAAGGGCGAAGGGGTGACATTCGAAGGAGCGAATATGGACAAAGGGCGCATGGGCGGCAACGCTTCGCTTCCGGGTGCCAACTTCAAAAATATCGCAATGAAACACGGGTGTTTCAGGGATGCGGATCTGTCGGGGGCGGATTTTGAGGGGAGTGCCCTTGATGAATCAATACTGGAAAACTGTAACCTCGTGAAAGCAAACTTTTATCGGGTTCCGGCGAAAGGATGCCGATTTAACAAATCGGATCTGGAAAATGCAAACCTGGCGGGTGTGAATTTGTTTATGGGATCACTCAGGAAAGCGCGGCTCGTAAATACCGATCTCAGTAATTCAAACCTTTTTGCCGTGGATTTTTATAGGGCAACGGTTGGTAAAACTAATTTTGATGAAGCGAATCTCAAGATGTCACAGCTCCACAACCGGACGGATCTTCTTGATTAACGTGAGAGGCGATTATGACCAGAGGGGAAATATTAGAAGCAATCAAGCGCAATCAAACAATAGAAAATGTTGATCTTGCAGGCATTGATCTTTCCCGCGCGGATCTCACGGGTGGTCGATTTGAAAATGTTACATTTAAAAATGCGAACCTGAGCGGGGCTAATATTCTGAAAACGGGATTCAAGAAATGTGATTTTTCTCAGGTCATTTTTGATAGGACAGATTTGACAAAGGTTGACCTGCGAAAGATGAATCTGACCGGCGCCAGTATAAAGGGAGCAAAACTCCACATGACCCTCCTTCAGCGGGCTAATCTAACGGAAGCGGACTGCTCCGGTACTCTGTTTAGCTGGACCCTGTTGCAGCATGCCACGCTCGACAATGCGAATTTATCAAACACAAAGTTTGAAAAGGTTATCTGTTCGCATACGTCACTTGCCGGTGCGGACCTCTCCGGGGCGGATCTGACAAAGGTTGTGTTTAACGATGCCAATCTTAAGGACACAGTATTTTCGGGTGCCCATTTCTTCAAGATTATGTTCAGCAAATGCGATCTGTCCGGCCAGGATTTCCGGGGCGCGCATTTTTCCACCGTTAATGCCCGTGGTTCGAACCTGAAAGGGACCGATTTTACAGGCGCGGATATTACCTATTCTAATTTTATGGATGCCGACATGACCGGTGCAAACCTTGAACGCGTTTCAGGGCAGAATGCCATGTTTATGGGGGCAATTCTCAAGAAAGCCAGGTTTGTCGGAGCGGATGTTTCAAAGTCATATTTCGGGGAAGCCGATCTTGCGCAGGCGGATTTTTCCCGGACAAATTTAATGAACAGTCTTTTTGAAAAGGCTTCATGTCGAGCAACTGTTTTTAAGAACGCACAATGTACCTATGCCGATTTTTCCCACGCCGATCTGACAGCGGCCGATTTTTCCGATGCGGACATGTATTTAGCAAAACTCCACAGGATAACGGAAGATCATACTATCTGGAATGGAGCAAGGAAGTTAATGATACGCGGCAGCGATGCGGATATGACCGAGGCTGAGGAGTGGGACAGCAATTCAGTGGTCAATGGTGGATGATCGTTGTGGAACAAAAATTTAATTTAGCTTAACGGTTTACGGAAATTTATGGGGGAAGCATAGCTGATCCCTGATCTTTGTAAACTGACAATCATTTTTTGATAAAGAGGAGGAATAATGAATAACTTGCAGGAAAAGCTGGAACCGTTGCAGCCGTTACTGGAATACGGAAGTGTTCTGTTCGGGGAAGGGCGATTTTTCAAGGTAAAGGCTTCATTCGGTATGGTTGCGGCGGAACAGGCCGTAAGTTGTCTTGTCAAACCGGAAATAGGCGACATCGTGCTCTTATCCGTGGACCCGTCGGGTACCTGCTTCATTTTATCCATACTCAAGAGGACGGATACAGAAAAGGAAACGGATCTTGTGCTTGAAGGGCAGGTTAACCTGCATGTCAAAGATGGTGATCTTTCTTTGACCTCGGATAGAAACATGACATTTGCCGCCGCCGATGAATTGGACTGTATAGGTCAGAAAATTTCGGTCCATGCCGATGAAGGAGAAGCAAAAATTACAAAACTCTCTTTCTTTGGTAAAATTTTCGAAAGCCAGGTAGAATGGGTGAAGAATGTAGCGGATACCGTCGATACCGTATACAGTCGACTTACCGAGAGACTTATCAATGCCTTTCGCTTCGTAAAGGAAGAAGAAGAAATACAGACCGGTTCTACACGCTACCTGGTGGAGGATACACTTACGATGCACTCTAAAAACGCCGTGCATATGTCTGAAGAAATCGTATCAATCAACGCGGAACAGGTTCATCTGGGTTAAATTTTGAGTTTAAGGAGGGGGAAATTATGTTTATGCTGACTATGGGAGCGGGAATGGATATGGGGTTTCCTGACGTATGTATAACGCCGGTGGGGCCGGTGCCGACACCCATACCATATCCCAATACTGCGATGACGGCCACGTCTGTACCCGCCGCCTTTAACGTTTTGGTCGACTGTATGCCTTCTTTAAACATGCTGACCAAAGGCATGGTGAGTGTGGGGGATAATGCCGGTGTTGCGGGAGGTGTTGTGTCTCACCTGATGTCGGGGCAGGCCACGTACTTGGTCGGTTGTTTCACCATCCTCGTAGATGGCGTACCGGCGCAGCGCCTGACCAGTGTAACCGGTCAGAATGCCGCGGGTGTGCTGCCGAATGCCCCCGGCATGTGTATTGTTCCCAGTCAGGTAACGGTGCTTACGCTCGGTTAGGCCGGGCGTCCTGCCTTACGATTATTCGAGCTTCGTACAAAGGAGGAAATGATGAAAAAAGTATGGATAACCTCACTGGGACATGAAGAAGCGCGGGTTCAAAAAGTAATGTCCATGCTAAAGACCTATGCCATGGAGGCCAACGGACATTTCTGGATGGATGATCTTAAAAAGATGGTCTGGCTCGGCCCGAGGGCAGAACTGATTAAGGATGATACAGCTTTATGGATCATTCTCTCGTCAGATAAAGAACTTGCTTCTGATTCGGTACGATACGGCCTCTCCATGCTGACACTGTCCGTACAAGCCGTCAGAGGTCACGGTTTCCCCATTTTTTTTCTGCATGACGGTAATATCCCGTCGGTTGATACTCTGCCCACACCGCTTCAGGGTGCCGAAATTATGGCCGCTGACAACCCCGCTATTGGAGCCAAACTGGTAGCCGGAGCAAATATGCCTCTGAAGGAGGTTCCAACAGAGTATCGTCTCGATATTTATGCGATGGCACAGCTCGGTCAGTGGATTGAGATAGGTCCCTTTGATGCTTCATGGAAAGGGGCTATGTTAGGAGTTTGCGGGGGCGAGATAGACGCCCACGGAGCAGGTCCTGCTGGCAAGCTTCCGGACAAGGCTGTACTGGAATATCCGATGAAAGGATTGAAACTAACCGTGGGGGAAGAAGAATACGTGGCCTGGGCCGTTCAAAATCAACTGGATTCAGGTTCATCTTATTATGTCAGGATTAAGGGAGAACCCAAAGCCATCCTCTTCGGCCCGTCGGCCGAAGGTGATGACGCGGAAGTTTATATGTTGCGTCTCCAGTAAAAATTATCATGAAAAAGCAAACAGGATCATAACCCCGTCTTATTCCCGCAGTAGGGGCAGAAAGTGAAATCTCCGCTCAAACTTTGTCCGCAGTGGCGGCATCGGACATTGCCTTCCTTTACTGTTCTACCTTCCTTGTCAAGAACCACACCGCATTTTTCACACATTAGAAACGTGTCACCCCGCTTGACCTGGAATATGGGGATAAAAAACAGACTTAGATAATTGTCAACCCTTTTCAGGTATACCGAATGGTAACCGCAGGAAGGGCATGGTCTTGGATTATTGCTGATCCGTCTGGTTTTAGGCTGGATGCCGCCGATG